>CALMYQ010000066.1 GCA_937873655.1 uncultured Lewinella sp.
TAGATCAGGAGCTAAAAAGCACAGGATGAAATCGGTATCAAATTGAACAGCCTAGAACTAAGGGTTGTGGATTCGTTGATCTGAGACCCCGGCAGAGTGGCAGTTTTTCAGCAACCAGCAACCAGCAACCAGCAACCAGCATCCAGCATCAAGTATCCACCATCCAGCATCTCCCATCCGACGAAGCCTCAGCGTAGTCGGGCACCATCAAGTATCCATCCGCGTCCTCATCGTAGGTCCCATCGTCTGATGCCGCAGCGAAACCTGGCGTGTCAGTTCTCTGGCCGCCGCCGTCAAAGCATCCACGGCAGGATTGCCGGCATCCTCCAGGATGATCGGTTTGCCGGTGTCGCCGCCCTCGCGGACGCCCTGCACCAGCGGGATCTGCCCCAGCAGGACGGAATTGGCCATCCGGGCCAGTTTCTGACCGCCGCCCTGACCAAAAAGGTAGTATTTGTTTTCGGGCAGTTCGGCCGGGGTGAACCATGACATGTTTTCCACCACACCCAGGATCGGTACGTTGACCTGCGGCAGGAAGAACATATTCATCGCCTTTACCGCATCCACTACAGCTACTTCCTGCGGGGTGGTCACCATGACGACGCCCGTGAGCGGGACCGTCTGCACCAGCGTGAGCTGAATATCGCCCGTGCCCGGCGGAAGGTCGACGACCAGGTAATCCAGTTCAGGCCAGACGCAATCGTTGACGAATTGTTTGATGATGCTCGACAACCGGGGGCCGCGAAGGACTACGGCCTGCTCCGGCTCAATGATGAAGCCGATGGAAATGACCGGCATGCCGTAAGCCTGCAGCGGGATTATTTTCGGCTGACCGCCTACCTGCTCTACCTTCGGCCGCTGGCCCTGCAGGCCGAGCATGGTAGGCATCGAGGGCCCGTAGAGGTCCGCATCCATAATGCCCACCCTGGCGCCGGTCCGCTTCAGGGCCAGGGCCAGATTGACCGAAACCGTAGATTTTCCGACCCCGCCTTTGCCTGAGGCCACAGCAATGATGTTCCTGACCTGAGGCAGCACCTCAGGCGTTTCCTGCGTGGCCTGGGGCGTCCTGGAAATGGTATGGACATTGACCTCGGCGGAGGGGTAGACTTCCTGGATGGTCTGCATGACGGCAAAGGAAAGGTCGCTCTTGTAATTGCCGGAGGCATCGGGCAATTCCAGGGTGATATTCACGTTATTTCCGTCAACAGAGAGGTCGCTGACCAGCATCGCCGTGACAAGATCCTTGCCGCTGCCGGGGTCCGTGACCTTGCTGAGGGCTTTTGCAATTTCCGATTTATCGATCATGAGCTAGTTTTTCTGTTAGCCGGCAAAGTTACAACCAAAAAAACTACTTTTGCAGCGTCATGAGAGTCTTTACCGATTTGCAGTCCCTGCCCGCATTCCGGGAAGCCGTCATCACGATCGGTTCTTTCGATGGGGTTCACCTGGGGCATCAGGCTATTTTTGAAAAATTGAGGCGGCTGGCGCTTAATACGGGCGGTGAGAGCGTGGTGATCACGTTTCACCCGCACCCCCGTCAGGTGATCTATCCGCAGGACGAACCGATAAAACTGCTGTCAACCCCTGAGGAGAAAATCCGGCTGATCGCTTCCTGCGGCATCGACAACCTGGTCATCGTCCCGTTCACCATAGAGTTTTCCCAGCTCAACGCCGATGAATACATCCACAATTTCATCGTGGAAAAATTCCACCCCAGGTGCATCGTTATCGGTTACGATCACCGCTTTGGGCTCAACCGCCAGGGCGACGTAAGTTTCCTGCGGTGGCACGGGGAGGCCGCCGGATACGAAGTGGTGGAGATCGAGGCCAGAGAGGCCGATGAGATCACGGTCAGCTCCACAAAGATCCGCAACTGCATCAAAAGCGGCGATGTGGCCGGGGCCAACAAACTCCTGGGCCGGCCCTACGCCCTTACCGGAAAGGTCGTTCACGGTGAACAGATCGGTACCCGCCTGGGCTTCCCCACCGCCAATGTGGAACCCGGCGCAGGGAATAAGCTCATCCCCTCCGACGGCATTTACGCCGTCCGGGTTCACCTGGGTGACGAACCCTTCGACGGCATGCTCTACATCGGCAACCGCCCCTCCGTACCCGGTAAAGGCGAACAGCGCATCGAGGTCAATATCTTCAAATTCAACCGCGATATTTACGGCTGGGATATCCGCATCGAATTCGTCGGCTTCATCCGCCATGACGCCCGGATGGAGAACCTGGACCAGCTGAAAATGCAATTGACCCGGGACCGCGAGCAGGTCCAGGCCCTCCTGGCCAGGGTCGAATCGGAGGAGTCAAAAAAAAAAGCCGGCCGGTCTGACCTGGCTGTTGTGATCCTCAACTATAACGGCCGGGCCTGGCTCGAAAAATTCCTGCCCGGCGTTATCCGGGATTCCGGAGAAAAAGCGGTGATCTACGTTGCCGACAACGGCTCTTCCGACGATAGCCTGGCCTGGTTGTCCGACCATTTTCCGGAGATCAGGCAGGTGCCGCTGAAAAAGAATTACGGCTTCGCTGAAGGCTATAACCGGGCCCTTGACCAGATCGATGCGGATTATTACGTCCTGCTCAATTCAGACGTGGAAACAACGCCCGGGTGGCTGGATCCCGCGGTGCAAATGATGGAAAATGACCGCCTGATCGCAGCCGTTCAACCCAAGATTCTGGATTATAACCGGCGCGACCGCTTTGAATACGCCGGTGCCGCAGGCGGCTGGATCGACTTCCTGGGCTACCCTTTTTGCCGCGGCCGGATCTTCGCGGAAACCGAAATTGATGCCGGCCAGTACGACGAGCCGGAGGAGATCTTCTGGGCCAGCGGGGCCGCCCTGTTCATCCGGGCGGATCTCTTTCACCGCATCGGCGGATTTGACGCCAATTATTTTGCACACGCGGAGGAAATAGACCTCTGCTGGCGGCTGAAAAGAGCCGGATTCAAAGTATTGGCCGAGCCGCGGTCAGTTGTCTTTCATGTCGGCGGCGGGACCCTCGCTTACGAAACGCCGCGCAAGGCCTACCTCAACTTCAGGAATACCCTTTTCACCTCCTTCAAGAACGAATCCCTGCCGAAACTCCTTTGGCTGTTACCCGTCAGGCTTTTGCTCGACGGGGTGGCCGGCCTCCTGTTCCTGAGCCAGGGCAAATTCGCCCATATCATTTCCATCTTCCGGGCGCACGGCAGTTTCTACCGTCAACTGGCGAAAACCTGGAGAAAACGCAGGGAGAACACCGGATTGATCGAAAACCTGTCCGGCGGCAGGCCCATGAACCGCTACGGCATCCTGCCCGGAAGCATCGTCTGGCGGTACTACGCACGCGGTAAACGGCGCTTCGGGCAAGTAGTCAAGCCGTGATCAACCCATCAGAAAACACCGGAAACTAAATTGAAATGACCATTTCCATAAAAGTGGTCTTTAGCGGTCATTTGTCAAAGCCGTCTAAATTTTATTTCTTAATATTGCAACGCAATTTTCAACCTCGAATCAAAAAATCGCTCTGATAAAATATGAAAAAATTTTTACTTTGGGCTGTTGCGGCATTCCTGTTCAGCTTGTCTTCCCAGGCCCAGAAAGATTTCTATGCGACCGATACCATCCAGGAGATCCGGATCGTATTTACCCAGGACAACTGGCGGTACCTCCTCGACTCGCTTCGCTATAACGGCGATGAACTGCTCCTCGGTACGGCCGATATCAACGGCGCCAAACTGGAAGATGTCGGCGTCCGCTACCGGGAAGGCCGCGGCCACACCCCGGGCGCCAAACGCAACGGCCTGTTCCTGCAATTGAACAAGGTCAACCCGGATCAGCATTACCAGGGCTATTTCAATGTCGATCTGTCCTCCGCTATCCGGGACCCAAGCATGGTCCGCGAAGTGCTCGGCCTGGAGATCCTCAGAAAATACGTGCCCGCGGCCAAAGCCAATTTTGCCAGGGTTTTTATCAATGATGCCTTCTACGGCTTGTTCGTCAATATCGAACCCGTCGGACCCGCATTCCTGGAACGGAATTTCGGATCGGCTTCCGGAGCCTTGTTCCTCAGTGATCCGAGCATGGTGAATGACGAACCGGATGGGTGCATGAGCAATGTTTTCGGTTCCCTGCAGAAGGACATCAGCCTCTATTGCTACCAACACTACTTCAAAGCCGTTCAGGGCAATGACTGGGACGGGCTGATGCAGATGATCCATGTTCTCAACCGGGAATACCAGAAAATGGACTCGGTGCTGGATGTCGAAAAGGCCATCTGGATGCTCGCATTCAACAACCTGACCGTCAACCTGAGCAGCTATACCGGCCAGTTCAGCCCGAATTATTACCTGTACAAAGACAGCCAGGGCCGATTCGCGCCGATCGTCACCCACCTGAATTTCGGCTTCGGCAGCTACAAGAATACCGGAAACGGCTCCGACCTCGGCATCCGGGAAATGATGGCCATGCCGCTGGACCTGCATTATAACGAACCCACCAGACCCCTGATCGTCCGGATACTCGGCAACGAGCTGTGGCGCAAAAAATACTACGCCGCCATGCGGCAGATGCTGGAGGATAATTTCAAGAACGACGCCTTTACCAAACGCGCCGAAGCCCTTCAAGCCCTCATCCAAGGAACCCTTGAAAAGGATGAGAACAAATATTACACCATGGAGGAATTCTCCAGCAGCCTGACCGCCATCATCGGGGAGAAAAGCCGGATTCCGGGCCTTGCCGATTTTGTCAGCCGCCGCGTAAATTGGGTGGAGTCCCAGCAGATCTTCAGGATCGCTCCGCCCGAAATTTCGGATGTGTCCGTTGAAAAAAGAGAGCGCTTCTCCAGCAAAAATGTGACCGATTTCAAGGTCAGGGCCAAGGTCGACCGGTTTACCAAAAAAGTGATGGTCTATTATCGGTATTCACCAGACCAGCCCTTCATGGAAGCCCAGATGATGGACGACGGCAAAAGCAATGACGATCAGGCCGGCGACAGCGTCTTCGGCATTACCATCAAACCGGGCGGCGGTACCGATGCGCTTGAGTATTATGTCATGGCGGAAAACGCCAAGCTGGTGAGCTTTATGCCGGCCCATTACACGACCGAACACCGTATGGTTACCCTTGCTGAATTAAATAATTGACGGCCGTTTGCCGTTATAAGGTTTAAATCCCGATCCGATGAAGTATTTATTCACCGCCTCGTTGGCTATCTGCTGCCTGGGCCTTTCGGCGCAGGATATCTACAAGCTTGACCATATCATAGAGGTCAGGATCAAATTCCTGGAGGAAAACTGGGACGGCCAGCTTGACTCCCTCAAACAGGAGGGCGATGAATTGCGGCTCGTTGCCGATGTGGAAGTGGATGGAAAGAAATATCCCGGTTCAGGCGTCCGGTACAAAGGCAACAGCTCCTACTTCAGTGTCAGGAACCTGGGATCCAGCAAGTTGCCCTTCAACATCAAGGTCAACCATACCGATAAGGACCTGCGCCTGCCGGGCGGCGTGACAACCCTGAAACTGTCCAATGTGTTCCGGGATCCCAGCTTTGTCCGGGAAGTATTGGCCTATGAGATCGCCGGGAAGTACATGCCCGCCCCGAAAGCCAATTTCGCCAAGGTCTACGCCGACGGCAAATACCTCGGCCTTTACAACTGCTCGGAATCCATTGACGAGTTCTTCCTCCAAAATTACTTCAACGAAAACACCGGCCCGTTCATCAAATGCGACCCCTACTGGGATGAGGAACAGGATCCGGATTGCCCCATCAGCGATAAGGCTTCCCTCATGTACCTGGGCGAAGACTCGCTTTGTTACAAATCGCTCTACGAGCTCAAAGAAAAGGGCCATTGGGCCAAACTCATCGAACTGACCCGCATCCTGACTGAACACCGCGACAGCCTGGAGTCGATCCTGGATGTCGATATGGCCCTCTGGATGCTGGCTTTCGACAATGTGCTGGTGAACCTGGACAGCTATATCGGCCGCCTGTGCCACAATTATTACCTGTACCAGGATACTTTCGGCCGGTTCCACCCACTGGTGTGGGACATGAATCTTTGTTTCGGCGGATTCCGGTATACCGGCCTGGGGCCGGCACTGTCTGACGCCCAGATGACGGAACTCAGCCCCTTCACCCACTTCAAGGAAAAAAACGAGAAGCGGCCCCTCATCATGGCTTTGTTGAATGTGCCGCTGTTCCGGAAGGTCTATATCGCACATATGAAGACCATCCTGGAAGAGAACTTCACCAACGGGAATTACCTGGAAAGGATATCCGCTATCGTGAAAATGATCGAACCCCTGGTCGAACAGGATACCAACCGGCTCTACGACATGGAGTCCTTTCATAAAAACATCCACGAAACGGTCAAGGCGGACAATGCCCCCATCGTCGGCGTCGTCAAGCTGATGAGCAAACGGGCGGATTTCCTGAAAAAACACCCTTTGTTCCAGAAGGATACCCCGAAAATCAGCGAAGTGATCCACCGCAAGAATGCGGAAGGCGTCAACATCAGCGCCAAAGTGGACGGCGCCGACAAGGTCTACCTTTGCTACCGGGTGGGGAAATACGGCCCCTTCACCAGGTCGGAAATGGCCAATAACAGCGGACAGAATTCCGACCAGATCTGGGCCTTTGACCTCGAACCCGCCGACGGCATTCAATACTACATCATCGCGGAAGGGGACAAAACGGCCGCCCTTTCCCCCGCAAGAGCGGCATATGAATTTTATGAAGTCGATAAAAAATAATGGGCCGGTAATGCCCGGAAAATGAGGGTTTTACACACGTCGGACTGGCACCTGGGGCAGCGTTTGCTCGCCTTCGACCGGGAGGAGGAACACCGAATGGCCCTGGATTTCCTGCTGAACCTGGTCAGGGAACAGGCCGCAGAGATCCTGATCGTGGCCGGCGATATCTTTGACACCGGCAATCCGCCCCATTATGCCCGCAGCCTTTATTACAACTTCCTGCCCCGCCTCCTGGCCACCGGCTGCCGCCATGTCGTGATCGTAGGCGGCAACCACGATTCGCCCGCTATGCTGAATGCGCCGGGTGAATTGTTGCGCTACCTCAATATCCATGTGGTCGGCGCTTTCCCCGGCGAGCTGAAGGACGAGATCCTGCGGCTGAAAGATGCCCGCGGGCAAACCGAAGCGATCATCGCCGCCGTGCCTTTCCTGCGCGACCGCGACCTCCGCTACAGCGAGGCCGGCGAAAGCAGTTTCCAGCGCCAGGCTAAAGTCAAGGAAGCCATTTCCGCACATTATCACGCGCTGGCCGGTTTGCTGGCCGCCGAAAAATCAAAGGACGTACCGGTCATCGCCACCGGCCACCTGTACGCCACCGGCGCAACCACCAGCGAAAAACAGAACAATATCTACGCCGGCAACGAGGAGAACATCGATGCGGACCAGTTTCCGGACCTGTTCGACTATATTGCCCTGGGCCACATACACCGGGCGCAGGCCGTCGGCGGCCAATCCCATATCCGCTATTCCGGCTCCATTATACCGCTGAGCTTCAGCGAAACCGCCGATGTCAAATCCGTCTGCCTCCTCGACTTTGACGGCCGCAGCATCACCCGGGCCGAAACCGTGGAAGTGCCGCAGTTCAGACGCCTGAAAACCATCCAGGGTACCCTGGACGAGGTGCGCGAAAAACTGCTGGCTTTCGACCGGAAAGGAGACCGTGAGCTGACCCCCTGGGTGGAGGTCATCGTTGAAACAGATCAGGTGATCCCTCAACTGGACGTGGAGTTGCAGGAATTTGTAGCGGAAATGAACCTGGTCCTGATGCGCATCCGCCTGCACCGCAAACAAGCGGTAAAGGCCGTCGATGCCGCGCTTTCCGAAAGCCTGGAAGACCTCGACGTCCTGGAAGTGTTCCGCCGGAAATGCCGTGTTTTCGGCAGCCCGCCGGAAGAAATGGAGGAGCTGGAGCAGACTTTCCTCGAATTGCGCAGCTGGATGGCAGAACGGCAGGCCGACTGACCAAATGGAAAAAAGAAAACCCGGTGCAACCTCCCGGAAATCATGAAAGGGGCGCCGCTTTGCCGGGTTTTCAGCCAAATAATACAGTCGGCCGGCTGTCGGGGTCAAAGCGCCGCGTTCCGACCCTGGCCGGGCGGAGCGGTTAATGACCCGATTTTTAGCAACCCTGTAAAATTAGGACGCCGCAATCAGGCAGGATAGTAAAATTTGGACATTCCAAAATGAATCGGGGCTGACAAAAAAGCCCTATCTTGCGGGGTCCAAAAAAGGATTATATCATGAGTTGGTTTGAGCGCCTTTTCGGCAGCAACGGCGAGTTGGAAGATGAGAAACTCCCCGTCCGGTTGGGGCGGTACAGCGATTCTTACAAAAAACCTCAGAACTACGAAGCCTGGGATCGGGCCCTGGAAGCTTTTGAGTCAGGCGAATTTATGGAAGCCTACAAAGCTTTTTTTCAATACCTGCGCGACGATCAGGAGGACAACGTCCGGTTCTGGGTTGAAGACAAGGAACTGAAATTCGAGATCTACCAGGGCTCCAAGAAGATCTGCGGCTTTGTCAATGACGCCAAGTTGAAAGCCGAAGCCAAGATCGCCCAGACCCGCCAGCTGGAAAAAAACTTCATGCGCAAGCTCGTCGAACTGAATTTTCAGCTCGAATACAGCCGATTCGCACTCGACCATGCCGATACCCTGACCATCGTGTTCGATACTTACCTCGTCGACGGTTCGCCTTACAAGCTCTACCACGCCCTCAAGGAAATGGCCACCAAGGCGGATAAGCAGGATGACCTGCTCCTCGACGAATTCACAAAAGCCCTTCAACCCGTAGAGGTCAACCACCTCATCCATCTCCCCGATGTCGAAAAAGAGGCCAAGTACCAGTTCACCATCCGGCAGATCAATCAGGTGCTGGAGATCATTGAAAGCGGCAAACTCAACCGGGATCAGTACGCCACCGGCATCGCTTACCTGTTGTTGTACCTTGTTTACAAACTGGACTATCTGGTCAAACCCGAAGGGTATATGATGGAAACCCTTGAACGGATCAACCGCCTGTATTCCACCAAGGAAGAAAATAAGAGCATGGCGGCCCTCAACCAGGAGATCTGCAAGGAATTCCGCCAGTTGATCAAACGATCCAAAGAGGAGTTCTTCAAGGAAATGTACCAGGTGCCCGCTACCTTCGGGATCACCATACCCGTCGGCCACGACCGGATCGTGGACATGATCGACGCCAACCTGCACCAGATGGATTGGTACCTCGACAACGGGCATGCCGAAATTGCCATGGCCGTACCGGGGTTCATCGTCAGCTACAGCCTCTTCCTCTACGCGCCCCCCAAACCGGACCGCGATTTGCTGGAACTGTTTTTCAGGTTCACGGAGCCGGCCTATTTTGATTCCCTCGGCATCCCCTCGCCGTACCACGACCCTGAAACCGGCGGGTTTAACAAGCGGAACATCAAAAAAGCCGTCACCCGGGTCATTGACCGCCATAAACCGGCGTACAGCCGGCTGAACTTCCCATTCAATTCACTGGATTATTCCGGGCAGCCGCAATTGGCCAAAACCTACCTGCAGGCTATCCGGTCGCTCGATCTTACCAAAAAGGATTGACACTGGTCAGAACATGCGCTTGCGCTGAAAATACCAGCCCAGCAAGGCGCTCAGGAGAATGGACAACAGCACAATGCCCACCAGGGCGTATGGGTTGTTCATGAAAGGAAGTTGGATATTCATTCCGTAAAAACTGGCGATCAGCGTAGGCACCATCAAAATGATGGTGATCAGGGTAAGCCGCCGGATGGTCAGGTTGAGGTTGTTGGAAATGATGGACCCATAGGCGTCCATGGTCCCGTTGAGGATGTCGGCGTACACCTTGGCCATTTCCATGGCCTGGCTGTTGTCGATGATGATGTCCTCGAACAGGTCCGATTTATCCTCATCTTCCCGGATGTGCAGAAAATCGACCCGCTTCATCTTCATTTTGAGCAGTTCGTTGCTGCTCAGGGAGTTCATGAAGTAAACCAGACTTTTTTCGATGCTCAGCAGTTGCTTCAGCTCCTCGTTCCGGCTTGAATCATACAACTCTCTTTCGATCTGGTTGCGCCGCTGATTGAGCTTTTTAAGACAGGTCAGGAAACGAAATACGTTTTGTTCCATGATCTGCAGCACAAAAAGGGAATCGTCGGTAGGATCGAAGTTTTTCACCTTGTCGTCCAGAAAAAGCTGCAGGACCGGGTTTTCTTCGGAAGATATGGTCACCACCGTATCAATGGTGATGATGATGCCGATCGGTATGGTGACATAGATGGTATCGTTCTCTTCGGTGGAAGTATTCAGGAAAGGGGAATTGAGCAGGATGAACCGCGTTTCTTCCTCCCTTTCGTAGCGCGAGCGTTCGTCAACGTCCAGAGAGTCGGTCAGGAAATCAAGGGGAATGTCCAGGTTTTGGGCTACCTCTTCAAGTTCCTCTTCGCTGAAAGGAGGGGTGATATTCATCCAGCAACCTATTTCCGGTCCCTCCAGTTCCCGCAAGCGTCCTCCGTGTTTGGTGTAGTAGTGGATCATACCTCCCCCGTTTTAAAGACCCGCAAAAATACGTCTTTTTCCTTCAATTCCCAGAAAGGGGGTTTCTCCGTTGCGGAAAAGATCATATATAGTTAACTTTCCGCGGGCGGATCTATTCCTCTTCCCAGGTGAAATCGTGGAAAGGTACCGGTTCCGGTTCTTCCGGAAACCACAGGCCGACAACACCGCCGACCAGGTCGATCCCGAAGTGCAGCGCCATCAGCGGCCAGAGCACGCCGAATTCGAGGTAACAGACACCGAACAAGACCGCCATAAGGACAATCCGGACCACCGCCCAGTTTCCCTGGTATTGGTGGACAATGCCGAAGATGACCGCAGGCAGGACAATGGCGATGAAAGGCGACCAAAACCCAAGCTGGAATGGCGCGGTCAGGCCCAGCCAATAGGCGATAAAATAACCCCTGAATACAATCTCCTCACAAACCCCGGCGCTTAGTGAAAGCGGGATAAAATACAGGTATTCCCGCCGGTTGCGCGGCAATAGCCCCAATTCGCCCGATAACTTGTTCTCGAATTTTTCCATACCCGAACGGGTGGCAAAAACAACCGCGAAATCGATCAGGTACAGCAGGGCAAATATCCCGAAGGCCGTCCAACCCAGCAAGGAAGACCTCACCTGAAACCCGAGCCCAAGCCCCCCGAGCGGCCGGCCCATCATCCACCAATAGACCAGCACGATGACCGCCATGGCCCATAATCCCAGGCTGTTGGCCAGGAAAAGACGGATGCGGAGATTGGAAGTGAACCGAATGGAAGAAAGCCCCTTTTGGGCACGGGTCGAACGAAATGGAAGAATGACGCCAAGCAGTAAGAACAATATGTGGTCGCCCCAATTGGGCTGGAAACCTTTCAACGACAAAAGCCAGTCCAGCATTTAGCTTTTATTTGGGCCGCAAAATACCCAAATTGGGTTAAAAGCCGATTTTTATTCGGCCAAATAGCGGAAAAATCTCCCGTACAGCCTTAAAATTGCACCGCCGAATATTTACCAAAGGATCGTCCGTTGAATGATGAAGAGTAACCAGGGTTTTGAGGTCGTTTACAATCTGTACGAATTTGCCGACGGGGTGTATTTGCCCAATGCGCATATCGTCACCGTGGATGCGGACGGATTGCTGACCTATATCCAGCAGAAAGCCCTCGATACCACTATCGGCGCCTTTTCCATGCGGATGAACGTGGTGCGCGAACGCCTTTTTGCCATTCACGAACTGCTGCTCCCCAAAACCCTGGAGGAAAAATATACCCCCGCCAAAAAAAAGGCCGTCCCGCTTGAAACCCTGCTCACCCAGGAAGAAACTGCTGCGCCGGTCCGCAATCATATCCACCGGCTGTTGCACGAATGGCTCCAGCTCATAGTGCGCAACCAACTGCCGGTCAGTTGGGGCGTTGAGCGCAAAACCCTGGTCAAGGATCACTTGCTTGAATACGTACCCGATCCGCTGGAGCCGGAACTTTACTTTAAGAAAAACCCGGAAAACGTTGTCTATCAACTCAAACTGCGCAGCGGGCCGAAACGCTGGACCATCAGTAAACAGCCTTTTATCCCGCTGACCAATAACGACGCCTGGCTGGTTTGCAAACATAAATTGTATCGCCTGGCCCATATCAACGGGAATATGATCAAGCCGTTCCTGAAAAAGGACGAGGTCCTCATCCCGCAAAAAAATGTGAACGCCTACTTCCGGCAATTTATCCTCCGGATCGCAGCCAAGGTTGAATTCGAGGCTGAAGGCTTTGAAATGCTCGATTTCAACCGGATCCGGATCTGCAGGCTGTCGCCGGTCCAGCACCTGTTTGGCAAGGATTGGGTGCTTTCCGTCCAGATGGGCTACCACCAGGCCTTTTTCAACTGGGCAGACAAACGCGATCAGCGCCTCGCACTCGAAATCGACGACCAGGAAAATGTTCGCATCCTCCGGGTAAAACGCGATAAGGTAGCAGAGTCCATTTTCATCGCCAAATTGAAAAAATGGGGGTTGGCCGCTTCCGACGGCAGCTACTTCACCGCGGCAAAACCGTCGGATGATCCCTATCAGATCGTCCAATGGCTATCCGCCCGGCGCAAGAAACTGGAAGAAGAGGGATTTGAAGTGGAAAGTCCGGAAATAGAGGGTAAAACCGTCAGCCTCTGCAAATCGGAACTGGAAGTCCAGGCCAGCCCGGAAAAGGACTGGTTCGACCTCCACGGACAGATCAGGGTAGGGGAGCACGTCTTCCCTTTTATGGCCCTGGCCCGCTACATCCGCGAAGGCAACCGTTTTTTTCCTTTGCCTGACGGCAGTTTTTTCCTCATCCCGCTGGAGTGGATGACCCGCTACCGGGAATTGACCCTGTTCGCGCGCTTTGAACGCAACCGGCTCAAACTGGCCAAAAGCCAGTATACTCTGCTGGAAAACCTGAACATCGAATCCGGGGAATCCCTGGCTGCGGAAATAGAGGACGTCGAATACAAACCCTCCTCCCTGCTCCAGGCCGAATTGCGGCCCTATCAGGTGGACGGCGTAAAATGGCTGGTTCAACTCGCCTCCCAGCAATTGGGCGCCTGCCTGGCCGATGATATGGGCCTTGGCAAAACCCTCCAGACAATCGCCGTGCTGACCCACGCCAAGGACACCCGGCCCGCGGCCGCTTCCGGCGACCAGAAAGGACAGGGTCAGCTCAACCTGTTTGAACAGGCCTCCGACATCGGCTTTCTGCAGCCCCTCAATGCCCTGATCATCATGCCGGCTTCCCTCGTTTTTAACTGGGAAGCGGAGATCCGGCGATTTGCGCCGGCCCTGACCGTGTACAATCATACGGGCCCCAGGCGGCACCAGGATATCCGGATTATTTCCCGCTTCGATATAGTATTGACGACCTATCAAACCGCACTGAAGGACGTGGACCTGCTGGAAAAGCTGGAATACGAGTACATCATCCTGGATGAAAGCCAGCAGATCAAGAACAAGGAGAGCAAACTTTTTCACGCGGTCAACCGGCTGAAGGGCAGGCATAAGGTCAGCCTGAGCGGTACGCCCATCGAGAACTCGCTTTCCGACCTCTGGTCCCAGATGCGATTCATCAATCCCGACCTGTTGGGCAGCTTCCAGTTTTTCAAACGGGAGTTCATGACCCCGATCGAAAGGCACGGCGACGAGGATACCAAGGTGCGCCTGCGAAGCCTCGTGCGCCCCTATCTGCTCAGGCGCACCAAGGAGGAAGTTGCTCCGGACCTGCCGCCGCTGACGACCAAGATCTTTTATTCGGAAATGACGGCGGACCAGAAAAAACTGTACGAAAAGGAAAAATCGGCCGCCCGGAACCAGCTGCTGGAGCAATTCAGCCTGAACGACCCGAAATACCGCCTGCAGGTGCTCCAGACCCTGACCCGGTTGCGGCAGCTGGTCAATCACCCGCAATTGGTCCACGACGATTACAACAAGGAAAGCGGGAAATTCACGGATGTGCTCGAACATTGGGACCTGATCCGGAAAAGCGGTCACAAGGCCTTGTTCTTCAGCTCCTTTGTACAATACCTGGAGCTGTTTAAAAAAGCATTCGAACACGAAAAACAGCCCTTCTCCTGGCTGACCGGCGACCTGACGGCCAACGCGCGCAAGGAAGCCGTCCGCCGGTTCGAAACCGATCCGGCCGTCGCTTCATTCCTCATTTCCATCAAGGCGGGCGGCACCGGCCTCAACCTGACCGCAGCCGATTACGTCTTCATTCTCGACCCCTGGTGGAACCCGACCACCGAACAGCAGGCCATTGCCCGCGCCCACCGCATCGGCCAGGAAAAGAATGTGATCGCCGTCAAGTTCATCACCCGCGACAGCATCGAGGAAAAGATCGTCCTATTGCAGGAAAAGAAAAGCCAACTGGCAGAAGACATCATCGGCAATACCGGAAAAATGGATTTTACCAGGTCGGATATTGAATTCCTGCTTGCCTGAACGGAGTTTAAACGGAGGAATTACCGCCTCCGCCAAGGCTACGGCGGTCGGAGGAGGAATCGAGGAACCGAAGCTGCGAACGGACAAAGGCAGCAAATCAACCCCCGGCGGCCGCAGCTCCAAAAGAGCGAAGGCTGCAAATCAATCCGTCACCAAAGTAGGCTGATAATTCTTCTCATACACCGACCATGGCGTGTTCCGGAATTCGCCGCTGCCGAAATAGGTGGCAATCACTTCCAGTTCCTTTGCGGAGCGGTAACCCGGAATGGCCTGAATGAGGTTGGATTCATCGTCGAGGAAGACGAGGGTGGGGAAGCTCATCCGGCCGCCGAGCCATTCGGCCGCCAGTTTGTGGTATTCTTTCTTGCCGATCCGCACGGTCCCGTAGGCCTGGTTGCGAAAATCAATCGATTCCTTTTTTTCGGCGTTGAACCGGACCGGATAAAACTTTTCATTGATGTATTTGGCGATGGCCCCTTCCTTGAAGGTGGTCTCATCCATGCGGGCGCACCAGCTGCACCAGTTGGTGTATACATCCAGGAAGATCGGTCGTTTTTCCTGCTGTTGCCGCGTCTGGGCTTCCTCCCAGCTCATCCACTGGATGCCGGCGCCTTTACCCTGTCCCCATAATTGACTTACTGCTAAGACAAATATGAACAGCCATCTATATTTCATGCCCTTCTTCATTTTCTCCGTACAAAATTAGTATCTGAAAAACAATTTCCAGGCACATCTTCCTATTTCCCCGGGCTACTTTAATAGAAGTTTAACTAAACGGCGATTTTCGGTGGTAAATCCTTAAGATATCGCCCCCGACGTTGAGGACCCGGGAGGCTTCGGCTGGCAATATCGGGCCGGGCATGCCCGATTTCAGGTCCGTTTCTCCGGTGAAAACCCGCGCTTCATCCCAGCAGCCGGCATCCAGGAACCGGGAGAGCAATGTCGGGCCGCCCTCAACCGTGAGGTGGGAAATTTTGCGTCGGTACAGGTCCTCAAGGATAAAATCCAGCAAAGGCGCCTCCTCGGGGGCCCGGACAAATGTCGTTTCCGGATACTCAGGCGCCGGGCCTGTATGGGTGGTATAAACGAGGGTAGGGGCTGAGCCGTCGAACAGCTGCAAGTAGCGCGGCAGCCTGAGCCGCCGGTCAATGGTTATGCGGACGGGTTGCCGGTTGAAACCGTAACGAACGGTCAGGGCCGGGTCGTCGAGCGCAGCGGTTCGGGATCCCACCAGGATGGCCCCCGTTTCGCTCCGCCATTTGTGCACGAGCCGCCGGCTGACCGGATTGGTGATCCAGACCTGCCGCCCGCCCACCGCTGCCGCCAATCCCTGACGGTCAACAGCGTATTTCAACAGTATGTAGGGGCGTTCCATACCGGCAAAAGTATTCCGGGGCGCCGCCAGTTGCTCGCCCTCCTCCCGCAGCAATCCTGCTGTCACTTCGACCCCCCCAGCGCGCAGGCGGGCCACTCCGGCGCCGTCTACCCCCGGCGTCCTGTCGATGCAGGAGATCACCACCCGGCGGATGCCTTCCCGGAGGATCAGATCGGTGCAGGGCGGCGTTTTGCCGTATATCGAACAAGGCTCCAGCGACACGTACAGGGTTGCTTCCCGGATCAGCGCCCGGTCTTCCGGCTGTACGGATGCCACGGCGTTGACTTCGGCATGGGCCTGACCGTACATCCGGTGAAAACCCTCGCCGATGATCCGGCCGCCCGCAACCAACACAGCTCCAACCTGAGGATTCGGCAACACGGCTGACCCCGCGGCGCGCGCCAGTTCAAAACATCTTTTCATGAAGAAGCCTTCATCCATACAGCAGATTTTTGAAGCCCGATTTGCATAAATAGCAAAATTACCTTATATTTATAGCAATTCTGGAGTTTCTTCATTTTTTGAACATTCCTACCTTCAAATGGCCTTATACAAGATAAAGTTGAAAAACGCCGACGATGAGGTCTTGTTGGACGATAAGGTCTATGAGTATCTTACCACCGATCCCTATTTGGTTAAAATTGATTTTATCAACAATCTGCGGAAACATTCCAGCGGATGTGCTGTATTTCAAAAAACCTGGAAAAAGGCGAACGGCGGGTACAAGACCGAAACCATTTACCTCCACAAACTGGTTGCCGAAAAATTTTTGAACGATACCCGGACCAGGGAAAGGAACCTGGTCGGGGCTAAAAACGGCAATAAGCTGGACTGTCGGCTGGAAAACCTCATCTATCGCTCCCGATCCGTTGCCAGCCGAAAGCGAAAGACCAGCAGCAGCGCGGGGTATACCGGAGTGTATAAGGAAAACAACCGGTTCCGCGCCGTCATTTCCGTCGGCCGAAAGTCCATCCATATCGGCATGTTCAGCACAGCCGAAGAGGCCGCCATTGCCTACAACAAAAAATCCAGGGAGCTGTACGGAGAAGAAGGCAAGATCAATGTGCTCAAGACCAAAAAAGGGGAAGAAAAAGAGCGCGGCGATTAAGGCTTGATCGCCCGGGTCATTTCCCGCTTGCCCGGCGGGCCTTTGATCGATTCCACAGTCAGGCCCAGCGATCTCAATGTCCGCTTGAGGGCGCCTTTCGCGCAATAGGTGACGAACACCCCGCCCGGCTTCATGGCCTTTACCACTTTTTCCAGGGTTTCATCCGTCCATAGTTCGGGTTGCGCTTCAGGTGCGAAAGCGTCGTAATACACCAGATCATAGCGACCGGACTCCGCCAGTGTCCGGAAATCCCGGTTCCGTTTCTCCAGTTGAAATCCCGGCAGGAGGTCAACCGTTTTTTCCCAGTCCGACTGGTGAAGGGCGCGGAATGACGAGTCTGCCAGCGGCCCCTGGAGCAGGGTAGGGTAGTTGAGGGAAAGGGCCTCGTCAGGCGCCAGCGGATTGAGCTCGTAGGCCGTATAATGGACGCTAACCCCGCGATTGGCCGAAGCCAGCAGGGTCAGCAGTGCATTGAGCCCGGTACCAAAACCCATTTCCAGGACAACCACCTCGGATTTCTGCGGCAACAGGTAAAACAAGCCAGATTCCAGAAAAACATGCCTGGATTCCTGAATGGCCCCGTACCGGGAGTGATAACTAACCCCGTAAACCGGAGAAATAACGGAATGGGATCCATCCTGGGTAGTGAAAATTTCATTGCTGCCCATCTGGAAGCGGTTTGTTGAACTTTTTCCGGCGGCGAAATCCCGGCCCAGGAATCTGATCTATCGGATCGCTTGGATAGCCGTTTGTACAACCTGGATGACGGGCTGAACGCTGAATTTGCTCGGACAGCCGTATCCGCGGTTGCAGGAAGACATAGAAGCGGCAAATGCCAGAAGTAAGAATGCAGTGATTAAATGCCTGAGATTTCTCATGGGAGTTTCTGTTAATATGTAAACCGAATAAATGCAACAACGCAAACCCGGAAAGGTTTATTGTTGATTCAAGGCGCAAAGGTAAGGATTATATTTAAGTTTTTGTAGGGCAACAATGAAAAGAACCGTTACCCATATCCCGGGGAATTATTATTTTTGCGGTTTCAAAAAAGAAACGAATGTCGAGAACACTTGCTCTTCGCGATGCTTTGCGCGAAGCCATGATCGAAGAAATGCGCCGTGACGAAACGGTTTTCCTGATGGGAGAGGAGGTTGCAGAATACGACGGCGCTTATAAGGTCAGCAAAGGGATGCTGGAAGAATTCGGCGCCAAGCGCGTGATCGATACGCCGATCGCCGAACTGGGCTTTGCAGGCATCGGCGTAGGCGCCGCCATGAACGGCCTTCGCCCGATCGTTGAATTCATGACCTGGAACTTTGCCATCCTGGCCTTCGACCAGATCGTGAACAACGCCGCCAAGACCTTGTCCCAATCCGCAGGGCAATTCAACTGCCCCATTGTTTTCCGCGGTCCTTCGGGGTCTGCCGGCCAGCTGGCCCAACAGCACTCGCAAACCTTTGAAAGCTGGATGGCCAACACGCCCGGCCTCAAGGTCATTTCCTGTGTCGACCCCGCCGACGCCAAAGGCCTCCTCAAATCGGCCATCCGCGATAACGACCCCGTCTGCATGATGGAAGCCGAGATCCTCTACGGTCATACCGGCGAGGTTCCCGAAGGCGAATACCTGGTGCCCATCGGCGTAGCCGCCGTCAGAAGGCCCGGTACCGACGTTACGCTGGTTTCCTTCAATAAAATGATGCTCCCGACCCTGGAAGCGGCCGAAATCCTGGCCTCCGAAGGGATCTCCGCCGAAGTGATCGACCTGCGGACCATCCGCCCGCTGGACCACCATACCATCATTGAGTCTGTCAAGAAAACCAACAGGCTGGTGGTGATCGACGAATCCTGGCCTTTTGCAGGGATCTCCGCCGAGGTCGCCTACGAAGTGCAGAAATACGCCTTCGATTACCTCGACGCTCCGGTAACCCGCGTGAACGCAGCCGACACTTCGCTGCCCTATTCCCAACCTTTTGTGGATGCCTATTTGCCGAACGCCGATAAGATTGTGAAAGCAGTTAAAGAGGTGGCTTACATCAGATACTAAATGAGGTTAAAAAGCCTGGAAATAAAAGGTTTCAAGAGTTTCGCCAACGAAACCCTGATCAACTTCAACGCGGATGTGATCGGTATTGTCGGGCCCAACGGCTCCGGTAAATCCAATATCGTAGACGCGATCCGTTGGGTGCTCGGCGAACAAAGCAGCCGCGAATTGCGCCTGGATCAGATGACCAGCGTGATCTTCAACGGCGCCAAAAAACGCAAAGCCGCGGGGCTTGCCCAGGTTTCCCTTACATTCGAGAATACCAAAAACCTCCTGCCGACCGAGTACCAGACGGTTTCCATCACCCGGATGCTATACCGCACCGGCGAAAGCGAATACCGCCTCAACGGGGTGCCCTGCCGGCTCAAGGACATCACCTCTCTTTTCCTCGATACCGGCATCGGCTCCAATTCCTACGCCATCATCGCCCTGGGTATGGTGGACGATATCCTGGCCGACAAGGACAACTCCCGCCGCCGCATGTTCGAACAGGCCGCCGGCGTGTCCAAGTATAAGATCCGGAAAAAGGAAACCCTCAACAAGCTCAAAAGCACCTCCGAGGACCTCGACCGGGTGGAAGACCTCCTCTACGAGATCAATACCAACCTGGTCTCCCTGGAAAAACAGGCAAAACGGGCCAAAAAGTACCTGGAACTGAAAGCCGAGTACAAGGCCCTCAGCATTGATATGGCCGTGCTGAAGATCAGCATGGTCAAGGAACGGCAGCAAACCCTGAGCACCCAGCTCGAACAGCAGGAGGACGCATTCCGGCAACACGAAGTCCTGATCCACCAACTGGAATCCAAACTGGAATCCGAGAAAAAGGAAAACCTGGACAAGGAAAAGGCCCTCTCCGACCGGCAGCGCGACCTCAATCAGCTGATCGGCCAGATCCGCGGGCTGGAAAACGACAAGCAAATCCTGCAGCAGAAGGAGAACTTCATCCGCCAGAACAAGGAAAAACTCAACAGCGATATCGCCTCCGCCAAAAAACGGATCGAACTCTTTGAGGCCGATATCGAGCAGTTCCGTTCCGATCTCCACCTCGAAAAACGCATAGAAGCCCGCCTCGAACAGGAATTGATCCAGGCCGAGGAAGGGCTCGAACAGATCAAGGTCAGCCACGGCTCCATCAAGTCCGAACTGGAAGGGATCGTCAGCCGGCAACAGGGGCTCGAACGCGAATTGTTCGAACTCGAAAAGCAAAAAGCCGTCAACCTCAACCAGTCGGCCAATTACACCCAGGAGATCGAACGCAGCGAACTGGCCGTCCAGCTCAGGGGCGAAGAGGCCGGCGGCTTCCAGGAAAGACTAGCCGAACTGCAGAAAGCCCTGGACGCCAAAACAGCTGAACTGGCCGAACTCGAACAGGCCGAGGAGAAAAGACAACAGGATCTCCAGACCACCGAAGCCGCCGTAGAGGACTTGAACGGCAAAATCTCCAAGCTCAACCGGGAACTGGATGCCAAACGGAACGAGTTCAAGCTGACCCAGAGCATGATCGAAAACCTGGAGGGATTCCCCGAATCCATCCGGTTCCTCAGCGGCAGCAAGGAGTGGAAAAAGGAAACGCCCCTGCTATCCGATATCATTTATGTGAATGAAGCCTACCGGGTGGCCATTGAGAACTACCTGGAGCCGTACCTGAACTATTACGTGGTCCAGAACCTGGAAGATGCGGCCAACGCCATCCAGCTGTTGGGCAAAAGCCAGAAAGGCAAGGCCAACTTTTTTATGCTCGACGCTTTCCGGGATTATTCGGCGCCCATGCGCCTGTTGCCGGATACCGTCCAGGCCATCGATATGGTCCAGACCGAGCCCGCCTATTTCAACCTGGTCAGCTACCTCCTGGAAAACGTGCTGGTCACCCAAAATGACGAACTGGCGGCCTCCAGCCTCGATGAAGGCGTTGTGCTGCTGGCGCAAAGCGGGCGGTTCATCAAACGGCGGTACAGCATTTCAGGCGGGTCGGTGGGCCTGTTTGAAGGCAAACGGATCGGCCGAAAGAAAAACCTGGAAGTGCTGGACAACGCCATTAAGAAAGGCGAAAGGGAAGCCAACCGCCTGTCAACGGAATATTACAACCTGCGCAACCGCCTGGAAGGCCTCAAGGCCCAGCGTACCCATTCCCAGATCCAGCAGAAACGGCACGAGCTCAACCAGATCGAACAGCAGCGCGTCAGCGTGGCCACCCGCCTGGAAAGCTACGACCACTTTGTAGCCGAAGAACAGGCCAAACAGAACCGGTTCAGGGAAATGATCGTTGAGCTCGAAAAACAGAACCAGACCATTGAAACCGGGCTGAACGGCAAAAACGGCGAGATCGCGGCCGTCAAGGAGCAGATCGCCAATATGGACGGCTCCTACCGGGATGCAGCCGAACAGCTCAGCCGGGCCTCAACGGCTTACAACGAGAAAAATATCGAGTTCATCCGCCAGCAGAACAAGGTGACCGCCATCCAGCGGGAAATGAACTTCCGCGAACGGCAACTCGAAGAAACCCGCCATTCCCTGGAAAACAACCAGAAAAACCTGATCGACAGCGACGGCGAGATCATCGGCATCCAGGAAACCATCGATAAGTTCGAACAACAGCTGCAGACGGCCTACCAGGACCGCAAAACCCGCGAAGCCCTGCTGACCGAAGCCGAACAAGGTTACTTCCAGGCCAGGGGCGGGATCAATGAAATGGAGGACGAACTGCGCAAGGTCAACCGCCTGCGCCAGGACGCACAGATCCTTGTCAACCAGTTGAAAGAAAAACGGCAAGACCTCAAATTCGAGGTTTCCTCCATCGCCGAACGCCTGCGCATCGAATTCAATATCCAGATCAACGATATCATCAATTCCCATCCGGTACCGGCGGAGAACCTGGATGAACTGGAAATCAAGGTCGGCAGGGTCAGAAGCCGGATCGAAGGCTACGGGGAGATCAACCCGATGGCCGTTGAGGCGTACGATGAAATGAAGGAGCGCTTCGATTCCATCTCCAAACAACGCGACGACATCCGGCAGGCCAAGGACTCCCTCCTGGAAACGATCAAGGAAATCGAAGAAACCGCCACCATCCAATTCCTGGAAGCTTTTGAAAAAGCCAGGCTCTATTTCATCGACGTTTTCCGGAGCCTGTTCACCGAAGACGACAATTGCGACCTTATCCTGCTGGAACCTGAAAATCCGCTGGAATCCAAGATCGAGATCGTGGCCAAGCCTAAAGGCAAACGCCCGCAGACCATCAGCCAGCTTTCAGGCGGCGAAAAGACCCTGACGGCTACCGCGCTGCTCTTTTCGTTGTACCTGCTCAAGCCGGCGCCGTTCTGCATCTTCGACGAGGTGGACGCGCCCCTGGATGATGCCAATATTTACAAGTTCAACCGCATCATCAAGAAGTTCTCCACCGACTCGCAGTTCATCATCGTCACTCACAACAAACTCACCATGGCCGCCGTGGATACCATCTACGGGGTATATATGGCCGAGCAAGGGGTGTCGGGCGTCAGTCCCGTCGATTTCCGGGATTTTGAACATACGGCCAGTTTCGAAGTCAGCCAGAACTGACATCTTTTTCAGGGGCCCGGCGTTAATCATTAAACGGCCTGTCCTATGCATCACCCGAATACAAAAGAACAAATTCGTTCCTGCCTCTCCGCAATTGAGCAGAAACTGGACTGGGGAAGCCCTGCCCGGTGGCAGAACCGGGACTTTGAGCATTTGTCCGACCAGATCTTCCACGAAACGGGTGTCAGATTGAGCCATACCACCCTCAAACGAGTGTGGGGGCGCGTTCGGTATACGGCCTCTCCCTCCATGGCTACCCTCGATACCCTTGCCCGCATTGGCGGGATTTCACCTGCCGTTTTTCAGCAGATCCGCACAGCCGAAAGGATGAGTCCCCGACCGACGCCCGGCTGGTTGCAGGCAAATTATCCGCGCTCAGGTGGCCTGCCGCCCTGCTCGGATTGACCGGGATCGGTTTCCTGTTTATTTTCGGCCTGGGCAAAACCCCGGCCCCCCTCGTTTACAGCAGCATTGCCTTCACCAGCGAACCCCTGACGCAGGGGCTGCCCAATACGGTGGTCTTTCATTACAACGCTGCCCACTCCAACGCCGATAGCGTATTCATACAGCAGTCCTGGAATGACCGGCTGCGATTCCGGGTGGATAAAAACGGGCATACCTACGCCTCTACCTACTATTATCCGGGATACTTCAGGGCCAAACTGGTGTTGAATGACAGCATTATCCGGGAACACGATCTGTATATCCCGTCGGGCGGCTGGCTGGGCACGGTGGAAAGGGACGGATTGCCGCTCTATTATCCCGAGAGCGTTTTGGAAACGCGGGAAGGCATCGCGTTCTCAGCCCATCAGTTGGCTGAAGCCGGTTTCGATACCCTGCTTTCAGCGCCGCGTACCGGATTGAACTACGTGGAAGATCTCGGTGAATTATCAGCCCTCGATTTTGCGTTCGATACCGAGTTCAGGAGCGATTTCAGCCGGGGAGACGGCGTATGCCAGTTCGTCCACGTCCTGATCCGGTGTTCCAAAGGGGTATATATCATCCCGTTCAGCATTCCCGGATGCGTGGGAGAACTGGGGCTGATCCTGGACGACCGGGAGATCGGCGGCCGGACCCACGACCTGTCCGGGTTCGGCGTTGATTTCTCCGATTGGGTCCATTTGCAGCTGAAGGTCGGTGACGGCCGGGCGATTGCAGTTGTCAACGGCAAACCGGCCTATACCGCTGATCTGACCTCCGATCCCGGCAAAGTTGTCGGCGTGACCTACCGGTTTCAAGGCGCTTATGCGGTTCATTCCGCCCGCTTCCAATCCGGCGACAGTGCGGTGAATGTGGACCTGATCCCGGCCAACTGATTCCTATTCTGCTCATTTCCGGTCAGTAGCGAAATTGTACAGCATTGTACCGCCTTTGTACAGGTTTTCCGGCCTGTGCGGCGCTATTTTGCCGGAAAAAGAAATATGAATCGCAAAATCAAATCACTCCTGTTTGTTTCGGTATGGCCCTTGCTGGTGTTCGCACAAAAAACGAGCGTCCCAATGGACGAAGCGCATTGGGACCTCAAGGACGCCAAATACCGTTTTGAAACCTTTAAAGGCTACCCGGCCCTGGCGCTGGAGAACGGCGAAGCGGTAATGAAATCCGGCAGCCTCAAAAACGGCACCATCGACTTTGACGTGGCCTTTGAGAGTGGCCGGAAATTTGTCGGCATCCACTTTCGCCGGCAGGACGACGGCAATACCGAGGACTTCTACCTGAGGCCCCACCAATCGGGCAACCCGGACGCTACCCAGTACACGCCGGTTTTCAACGGCCTTGCCGGTTGGCAGCTGTATTTCGGCGACGGGTATTCGGTCCCGGTAGCGTATGCATTCGGTGAGTGGATGCACGTCCGGCTGGTGATCAACAACAACCGGATGGAGGTCTTTCTGGTCGATATGGAAAAGCCCCTGTTGCATGCCTTCGACCTGAAAAGAATGGTTGCGGCCGGCGGCATCTCCTTCTGGACCAATCGGGGCGGCGCCTGGTTCGCCAATTTCAGTTTTGAGCCGTCGGACAACCCGGCCCTGAAAAGCGCGCCCGTCAAAATTCCGGCTCCCGACCCGCTCACCGTACCGGCATGGCGGGTTTCCCAGGCCTTTGCCGAAAAGGAGATCGACGGCAAGGTTTCGTTGGATAAACGCTGGAAGGGCCAACTCCAATGGGGGCAAATGGGGGTGGAATACTCCGGGGTGGCTAATCTGGCCAGGATGGCGCAGATCGGTGAAAATACAACGACCATCGTCGCCGCCGTCACGGTAATATCCGACAAAGCACAGGTGAAAAGGCTGGATTTCGGCTTCAGCGACTACGTGCGGGTATTCTGCAATGACCAGATCCTTTACGAGGGAAATGACGCCTTCACGTCGCGCGATTACCGTTTCCTGGGCTCCATCGGGTATTTCGACGCGGTATACCTGCCCCTCAAAAAAGGCCGGAATGAGATCTGGATGGCGGTTACGGAAAATTTCGGAGGTTGGGGCATCCAGGCCCGGTTCCAGGACCTGGAGGGGCTGAAACTGGAATAAAGCCAATGCATTCTGGAAAATTGAAGGGTCACTAGTGGCGCGAAATCTAAGTGGCGCCTAAGTTTCGGGAGGCTATTTTTTCGA
>CALMYQ010000067.1 GCA_937873655.1 uncultured Lewinella sp.
TAAGTCGTAAGTGGTAAGTCGTAAGTGGTAAGTCGTAAGTGGTAAGTCGTAAGTCTGTAAGTGGTAAGTCGTAAGTGGTAAGTGGGGATACTGAGCCCAGCCGAAGTATAAGTCGTCTGAAAACCTAAAAATCATCCGATATGCAAAAGTGGATCATTATGCTGATCGCCTTCGCGGCGCCTGTATTCCTGTTGGCGCAGCCGGAGGTGGAGAAAAAACGGGAAACCTTCCCCTTTAAAGCTTCCGATAAGGGGCGTATGCTCGCAGTGGAAAACATCTGGGGCGATATTGAAGTGGAGGGGTACGATGGTGATGAGATCGTCATTGAAACGACCAGGACAATCGATGCCAGGACGGCGCAGGGACGGGATAAGATCAAACAATCCGTCAAATCGGGAATGGTCAACCTGGGCGACGCCATCCTGTTGTACCTCGACCATCCGTGCAAGAACTTTGACGACGCCAACCTGACCCGCGAAAGGATCTGGGAGGGCTCATGGAACAACTGGAGCAACCAAAAATGCAGTTGGGATCTCGAAAAGGATTTCAGTTTCCGCCTGGATTACAAGATCAAAGTGCCGAAGAATTGCGACGTGAAATTATCAACGGTCAATGAAAGCAACATCAAGGTGACCAATATCCGGGGGCGGCAAAACCTCTGCAACGTCAACGGGAACATCGCCCTCGACCGGGTTACCGGCCCTTCGATGGTGCGCACCGTCAACGGCGATGTCAATATCCGTTACGACCGGAATCCGGAGGAAGAATCCTCTTATTACACCATCAACGGCGTGATCAACGCCTATTTCAAACCCGACCTTTCGGCGCAATGCTTCTTCAAAACCTTCAGCGGAGAATTTTATACCGACCTGGAAAACGTTACGCCCATTCCTACAACAGTGGAAAAATCCTCGGAGGACGGCCAGTTCAAATACGCGAACCCCGGCGGATCGGCCTTCAAGACCGGTTCGGGGAAAACCAAACTGAAGTTTGAAACCTTTAACGGGAATGTTTATTTGCGGACGAAGGGGTAGCAGGGGGCGGAATCCGGATGCTTGGTGCTGGATGCTTGATGCTGCCACGCCGCGGCGTGGTGGATGCTTGATGCTTGATGCTGGGTGACTGCCAACTGAAGGACTGGAATCTGGAATCCGGATGCTGGATGCTTGATGCTGGATGACTGCCAACTGCCAACTGCCAACTGGGAACTGCCAACTGAAAGACTGGAATCCGGATGCTGGATGCTTGATGCTGGGTGACTGCCAACTGAAGGACTGGAATCTGGAATCCGGATGCTGGATGCTTGATGCTGGATGACTGCCAACTGCCAACTGCCAACTGGGAACTGCCAACTGAAAGACTGGAATCCGGATGCCGGGAGACTTCATGCTGACCATCAAAATCAATTAAAAATCAAAAAATAAAACAAACGCAATGAAAAATCTGATTATGCTGATGATAATGCTTTTTGCGGGAGCGGTGAGTGTGTTGGGACAGGAGAAGGTTTCCGTTCCGCTGGAAGATGCCGGTAAGCGAGGCAAGCTGGTGGTGGACAATAAGTCGGGAAATGTGACGGTGAAAGGGGTGCCGAGAAAAGACGTGCTGGTGCAGTACAACGCCCGGGGAAATGACGGCGGGCTCAAGGTTGAAGATGCCGGCGGCGGCTTGAAAAAGATCTCCGGCAATATACCTGGTCTTGAGATCTCCTCGAACGGCAATACCGTCAGGGTGGTTGCGGAAAACTGGCTGAAGGACATCGACATTGTAGTGGAGACGCCCCTGGATTTTGACCTGGTCGTTTCGACCTACAAAGGCGGGGAAGTGATTATTCAGAATATCAACGGAGAGATCGAAACCTCCAATTATACCGGCCCGATAACCGCTGAAAACATTTCCGGGTGCCTGGTTGCCCAAACCTACGTCGGGGACATCAAAGCCTCCTTCAAATCCATTTCCGCCGATCAGCCCATGGCCTTTGCAACCTATACCGGGAAGATCGACCTTACGCTTCCGGCTTCTACCAAAGCTTCGTTCAAAATGAAATCCGGCAACGGCGACGTATATACCTCCTTTGATATGGACCTGCAACGCAGCGGATCCACCGAGGAATCCAAGGATAAAAACGGATTCAAGAAGATCATCGAAGGCTGGATCACCGGCAAACTCAACGGGGGCGGGCCCGAATTCCGGGTAGAAACCCATATGGGGGATATCTATATCCGGAAGGGTTGATGTCGACCGGGGTAATTCCGGGTTCAGCAATTTCACCGGCAGACTGGGCTGCACCAGCAGTCTGCCGGTGATAGAATAATAATAAAACAAGCGCCCCAGCCCATCCTTTAAAAATCCTGAAATCCGGCTATTTTTGTGCAAATCCCCGCTTGATGGATGAATTCAACATTCCTTTTGCACAAATGCCCTGGCAGGAATCCGGCCCCGGGGTCAGGACAAAAACCTTTATTCAAGGCGACAAGAAATTGCGGATCGTGGAATTCTCTCCTGAATTCATTGAACCCGACTGGTGCGTAAAAGGCCATTCGGGGTACGTGCTTTCCGGGGATATGGAAATCGAGTTCGCCCATCACGGCATCCGGCGGTTTCGCACCGGGGAAGCCCTGTTGATCCCCGATGGGGAGGGTAGCCGTCACCGGCATTACCGGAGCCTGGAAACGACCATTCTTTTCCTTGTGGAGGATTGCTGATGTCGTGGATGTAATTTTTTTGGTAATTTTTGGCGCCGAAACAGCTTAACGGCAAATCATTTGAATAAAAACCTGGCAATGGAACGATCTGAAATAAAAGGAGCGCTGATGCTTGCTCTTGGGGGCTGCCTGCTCCTGGCGGCGTGCAATCCGGCCGTACCTGACGACAAAAATCCTTCATCCGGCAACGCCTATTACACCGAACCGCACCGGCCGCAATTCCACTTTTCTCCCGACAGCATGTGGATGAACGACCCCAACGGCATGGTCTATTACAACGGAGAATACCACCTTTTTTACCAGTATTACCCCGACAGCACGGTTTGGGGGCCGATGCACTGGGGCCATGCGGTGAGCCGCGACCTCGTCCGTTGGGAGCACCTGCCCATCGCATTGTACCCCGATTCGCTGGGGCTGATCTTTTCCGGCAGCGCCGTAGTGGATTGGAACAACACCAGCGGATTCGGACAAAACGGACAGCCGCCGATGATCGCGATTTTTACCCAGCACCTGATGGCCGGCGAAAAAGCGGGCCGGAACGACTTTCAATACCAGAGCATCGCCTACAGCAACGACCGAGGGCGCACCTGGACCAAATACGAGGGCAACCCCGTCATCCCCAATCCCGGCCTCCGCGATTTTCGCGATCCCAAGGTGACCTGGGATGCCGGATCCAGCCAATGGATCATGGTCTTCGCCGTCAGGGATCATGCCACTTTCTACGGCTCAAAGGACCTCAAACACTGGGAACACCTCAGCGATTTCGGACAGGAATGGGGAAGCCACGGCGGCGTGTGGGAGTGTCCCGATTTCTTTCCCGTCAAAGTGGAAGGCTCCGGCGTACAGAAATGGGTATTGCTCCAAAGCATCAATCCCGGCGCTTACAACGGCGGGTCGGGCACCCAGTACTTCGTCGGTGATTTTGACGGCAGGAAGTTCACGCTGGACCCCGGGTTCGCACCGGCGGTCAGGCCCTATTCATCGGGCGTGGAGCAGGCGGTCTGGCTGGATTACGGCCGCGATAATTACGCCGGGGTCACCTGGTCGGATATACCCCCTTCGGACGGGCGGCGGATCTTCATCGGCTGGATGAGCAACTGGGATTATGCCCAGAGCGTACCCACCGGCGTGTGGCGCAGCGCTTCAACCCTTCCCCGCTCACTGACCCTGCGGGAAACACCAGAAGGATTGCGACTTGCCGCCCAGCCGGTGAAGGAGCTGGAATCGTTGCGCAAAGGGGAAAAGGTTTTTGATATCGGGAGCCTGGAGGACGAAAAGGAACTGACCGCGGACCTGGGCTTTCCCGTCGGGCCGATGGAAATAGCCTGTGATTTTCAATTGAGCAACGGCTCAAGACCCGTTTTCAGCCTGGTTTTGTCCAACAGCAAAGGCGAGATTTACCGGATCGGATACGACGGGACCAAAAATGCCTGGTTCAGCGACCGGCGTCTTGCGGGGGATACTGAATTTTCTTCCAATTTCGCCCAGGCCGTACACTACGCGCCGGCGCCCGATATCCGCGAAAACCAATCCATGCGCGTATTTTTTGACGTCAGCAGTGCAGAGTTGTTCGCCGCTGACGGTCGGATCAACCTGACGGACCTGTTCTTTCCAACCGAAGACTTCAACCGGCTTACTGTGGTCTGCAAAGGCGGTGAAGTGGAGAACTTGCGGGTGACGTGTTATCAACTTGACCCGATCTGGTGACCGGGGCGGGAGTGGGACATGCGCTCCCGCTGTCTCACTCTCTCACGACTCCAATATCTCCGGTTGCTCCACAAATTCCGTCGGGCTGATGCCGAATTCCTTTTTGAAGGCGCGGCTGAAGGAGTTTGGCAGGTCGTATCCCACCTTATAGGCTACTTCCGAAATGGTCAGCTTGTTCTGGCACAGGAGGTCCTTGGCGCGTTTCATCCGGAAGGATCGCAGCAGGTCGATGGGTTTTTTGCCGGTGAGCTGCTTCACTTTTCGTATGAAATGCATATGGCTCAGGTGGACCATTTCGCACATTTTGTTGACGTTGAATTCGGGTTCTTCCAGGTTGTCCTTCATGATCTTCACCAGGCGGTTGAGCAGTTCTTCGTCGGGCGAGGTGAGCTGCACTTCCTGGGGGGTCAGCAAAAAGTCCCGGTTGAAGATCTGGCGCAGTTTGTGCCGTTGCGACAACAGGTTTTCGATCCGCACTTCCAGCAATTCGGGGTTGAACGGTTTGGTGATGTAATCGTCGGCGCCCTTCAGGTAACCGGAGAGTTTGTTTTCCTCCAGGTTTCTGGCGGTCAGCAGGATCACGGGGATATGGCTGGTGACGAGGTCGTTTTTGATCAGTTCGCAGAATTCAAGCCCGTCCATTTCAGGCATCATGATATCGCTGATGATCAGGTCCAGGGAGTGATTGCGGGCAATGGCCAGGCCTTTTTCACCGTTATCGGCCTGGAGTACGTGGTATTTTTTGTTGAGCAGGCCTTCCAGAAAGCTCAGCATATCCGGGTTGTCCTCAACGATCAGAACGCGTTCCATTTTGCCGTTGGATAGTTCGAATTCCTGGGTTACGGCCAGCTGGCTGGTGTAGGAGGACAACAGGGTGTCCACTTCCATCTTGGCCAGTTTGAGGTTCGGCCCGTTGACCGTCAGGTGCCGGACCTGTTTTTCGTAGGGCAGTTCCACCGGGATGAAAATGAAGAACCGGGTTCCTTCTCCCAGGTTACTTTCCACCCTGACCTGGCCTTGCATGATCTCGATCAGGTCCTTGATATAGGAAAGGCCGATTCCCGAGCTGAGCGGATCGGCTTTATCCTTGGCGGAGGCGAAATACAGGTCGAATATCCTGCGCATGTCCTCTTCGGTGATGCCGCATCCGGTGTCTTCCACTGTGATCCGGAAATAGCGTTCGTAAACGGCGGGCAGGTCATATTCAAAATTGGACCCCAGATCCAGCGTAACGGTGATGCTGCCGCCGTCGGGGGTATGCTTGAAGGCGTTGGAGAGCAGGTTGACCATGATCTTCTCGATCTTGTCCGGATCGAGGGCTGCCGGTACGTCCTGACAATGGCTGTTGAAATGCAGGTAGATGTCCCGTTCGATCGCCAGGTTTTCGAACAGGTGGATGATCTCGCCCAGGTACCCGGAAAGCCGGATTTCGTGCAGGTTCAATTCCAGTGAACTATTTTCTATCCGGCGGATCTCCAGCAGTTGGTTGATCAGTTTCAGCAATCTGGAAGCGTTGCGTTCGATGATATCGTACAGGCGCCTGCGGTCGGGCTCGGATGCGCGTACGCTTTGAGTCTGCAATTGCTGAACGGGCCCCAGAATGAGGGTCAGCGGGGTGCGCAGTTCGTGGGAGATATTGGTGAAGAAGCCCAGTTTGGCCTTGGAGAGTTCTTCCACTTTCCCGACCATTTGTTCCAGTTGGTCCCGTTGCAACTGGATTTCATGATTGCGTTCTCCCAGGTTTTTGTTGCTGGCCTCCAGCTCTTTGGCCTGGGCCAGGATCTGTTCCTGTTGGAGGAGGATCTCCCTGTTCTGGGATTCGATTTTCCGGGATTTATCTTCCAGTTTTTCGTTGACTTTTTGCAGCGAAACGTTCAGTTTTTCCAGTTTCTGTTTTTTGGAAATGATGCGGTATTCATAGATCCCCAGCGTGGTGAGGAAGGCCAGCATGAGCAGGATGAACCAGGGTTGTTTCCAGACCGGCGGCTGCACCTGGAAGCTGACGCTGGCCGGGGTAGGGTCGATGTTGAAATCGAGGTCCCGGGCCCTGACTTCAAGGCGGTAGTCGCCGCTGGGCAGGCTGGTAAAGGTATAATGCTGTTCATTGCTGAAGGGCGACCACTCGCCGTCGTTCAGCCGGAAGGAATAGGTCAGTTTGGGGGCCGCAGACCCGCCGAAAAAGTCGAGCCCCTGCCATTTGATCAGGGTATTGCCGTCCTGGGGCACGGTAGGGGTGTAGAGCGTGATGCTGGTTTCCGGCGGATTATCATCCGGGAAATAGCGGAAGGTGACAAAATTCCGGTAGATCTTGTCCTGGGTTTTGTTGTGGGAAAAGGACCGCCGTTTCCAGCTCCGGCTGGATTTGTTGAACCAGATAGCGCCCTGTTTGTCGTGGAATATGGTGCCGCCTTCGAACTCCATGTTCAGTTCCCTGGGGAAGATTCCGCACATCCAGGTGGAACCGTCGAACCGGCAGATGTCGTTTTCAGTGGCGACCAGGATGCAGGTATCCGATATGGCATCAATGCTGATGATGGTATTGCCGGAAAGGCCGGAAGAGGTGTCGTAATTTCTCCATTCCTTGCCGTCGTAAATAAAAATGCCGTAGTACCGGGAACCGACGATGAGCCAGTCTCCGGTGCTGGAAACCACGTTGACATACTGGCGGAGCCGCTGGTCTTCGGGCCGGTCCCAAACGGAGCCGTTGTAAAAGTAGAGGCTGCCGCCGCCCAGCCAGATGCGTCCGTCCTGGGATTGGCCGATGCCGTAGGCGTTGGATTGGAGCAGGCCGTTTTCCTGATAGATATGGTGGATCCAGTTGAGGTTTTCGGCAGTGGGATCCGGGAGTTGGAGTACGCCGCCGAGTTGGCCTTTATCCGGTTCGGCGTCTACGCTGCCGCCGAACCAGAGGCTGCCGTCCGTAGATTCAAAAACTGCCCGGTAGTCGATCCCCCAGGAGAGTTTAGGGTGTGTCTGAAGTTCCCACCGGCCGCCTTTCAGCAAAGCGGTTGCGGCTACGCCGTTGTGCGATCCCGCCGCCCAGACCTGGCCTTTGGAGGTGTGAAAAATCCGAATAGGCGCATCCATCAGGCCGTCCGCGGTGTCGTAGGCGGTCCAGGTATTGCCTTTCCGGCAGACGGCTTTGCCGTGCACGTCCAGAAACCACTGTTCCAGGCCGGTTTCGCATTGGTAGTTGAGGTCGGCGTAGGTCATCCAGCGGTCGGTCGAAAAATCAAGCAGGAAGATCTTGGATTTGTAACCGCCGACCCAGAGCTTGTTCCCTTCGCTTTTTTGCAGCATCAGCCGGTTGGCGGGTATGGCGTAATCCGGCGCGGCGTAGATCTGCCATTCGCCGTTGCGGAAGGCGTACAGCTTGCCCAGCGATCCGATCCAGATGGCGCCGTCTGTGGATTGGATGATATCGGTCATGTATTCGTCGCCGCCGAACAGGGCTCCCATGGAGATGTATTCCCATTTGGCGCCGTCAAACACGGAGATGCCCACTTTGTAGGAGGTATTGATGATCCAGATCTTGTGGTCGGCCGTCTGGATCATTTCCTGAGATTCGCCGAGGTGAATGTTGTTATCGGAGGAGATCAGTTCGTATTTCCCGATGGAAGATTCGGGTTGGCCTTCCGGCCTGAATTTGAGGATCCGGCCCAGTTCATTGGGCAGGGTTAGGGCAAACCAGAACGTGCCGGTATGGTCTTCCAGGATATCGGAAATCTCGTTGAAATCGCCGCCGTCCAGTATTTTGGACGGGATAATTTTCCAATTGACCCCTTCGACCTCGTTGCGCAGTCTGGACACTTTGGCGGACGAAGTGTAGAAATCCGGCCTGCCTTTTTTCGAAAAATGGAGGACTCCCTGGTCGGAACAGGCCATGAGGCTGCCGTCGGAAAGTTCCTTGATCTGTAAAAAGTCGAAGGTGATGCCGCCCTCAGCGGAAAAAATGGCTTCCCAGAGGGCGCCGTCATAGCGGAAAATGCCCTTGGGCGTGGTAGCGTAAATATAGCCGTTGCGGGCGGCAAAAACCTGTTCGGCGGGGTAGGAGGTCAAACCGTTTTCGGCATTATGGACCTTCCAGGAATAGCCGTTGTATTCGAAAATGCCGTTGTTGAAGCTCATCCAGACCTTTTGGTCCCGGCCTTCCATAATGTACCGGACCCCTTTTCCTTCGAGCTCCGGGAACGGCTTCCACCGCCAGGATTCTGAAAGCGGGTTGACCACCTGCGGTTGGTATGGCCCTGAAGACTTGCCGGTTGCGGCCAACAGCAGCAGGCATAGGACGGACAATAGTTTAATTTGGCGATATCGGTTGGTGAACATAGTTTGGATGTTGCTGGGAACAAGTGTCTCCAGTGAGTGCTGTCAAAAAGGTATGGGCAGGGGTTATGGTGTCGGAATTCTCATGCTAAAATATAAAATAATGACCATTTTACTTAACTTAAGCATTATTTTATACGATTGCCGCAGACAAAACGGGGATTAAAATTTAATTTGCCGTACTGCTGTTAATGATGATAAAAATACGGAATTGGCCAAAATGTTAAATATGGGTGCGCATTTGTTAAATTCTGCGACCCCGAGATCTGCGAGGCTGATTTACCTTGGTGTCCCATTTAAAATGGGTCATTGAAAGCTGAATTATGAAAGACCTTTTCTCCCTGCAGGGAAAAACTGCCCTGATCACCGGGGCCAGCCGCGGCCTGGGCAAAGCGATGGCGGAAGCGCTGGCGGATGCAGGCGCTTTTGCCGTTTGCAGCAGCTCGAAACCGGGCGGCGCTGAAGATACTGTTCGCCGGATACAGGATGCGGGCGGTCAGGCGGCCGGGATCGCAGCCGACCTTTCGGATCGCACCTCGGTGGACCGGCTTTTTGAAACGGCCATGCAGCAAACCGGCCGTATCGATATCCTGGTGAATAACGGCGGCACCATCGCGCGTTATCCTGCTGCGGATTTTCCGATGGAAGAGTGGGACCGCGTACTGGAAGTCAACCTGACGGCCTCCTTCCGGCTGGCGCAACTCGCAGCCCGCCAAATGATGGACAAGGGCGGCAAGATCATCAATATCGCATCGCTGCTGTCGTTCTCCGGCGGGATCACGGTGCCTGCATATACCGCCAGCAAGCACGCCGTAGCCGGCATCACCAAAGCGCTGGCCAACGAATGGGCCAAATACAATATCCAGGTGAATGCTATCGCCCCGGGGTATTTTCGCACCGACAACACCCAAAAGCTCCAGGAAGACAGCGTTCGCTCCGTTGAGATCTCCAAACGGATCCCTGCCGAACGATGGGGCGAACCGGAAGACCTGGCCGGCGCCGTGGTTTTCCTGGCGGCCCCCGCCAGCAATTATGTCAACGGCACAGTGCTGACGGTGGACGGCGGGTGGATGGCCCGGTGAAAGGAGTGAGGAATTACCACCTCCGCCAAGGCTACGGCGGTCGGAGGAGGAATCGAGGAACAGGTCCATAGGACCAAAATATCTGTAACCACAGGTCCATAGGACCGAAATATCTGTAAGAATGATACAACCGAAAACCATAGGCGCCGACAAGAGCGCTGCGCCCAAAACGCCGAAAGAGCGCCGATACGACCTGCAGGTCATGGTGCCGGTAAAGAACGAGATTCGGAAAGTGGAAGCCTTCGACGCCACTCCTGCCGAGAACGGCGTACAGGAGATTATCACGGCCGACAATTCCACCTTCCGGTTCCTTCGGCTGGCCAGGATAACCCTCAAGACCGGTAAAAAGGCCGAACGCACGCTGGGAGAAGAAGAAGCGGTTTACTACGTCAACCGGGGAAGCGCGGTCGTCACCGTTGCGGGCAAATCGTATACCCTCGGCAAGGGCGATGTGCTGTATGCCGGGATCAACAATGAGGTAAGCATCCAGGCTCCGGATTTCTGCGACGTCAGCGAATTCAAGGCCGTCGACTGCCATATTGCGCATCCGGTCCAACTCATTCGCCATACCGATATTGAGGGGACCGAGCTGGCCGCCGACCTGGGGAGCCGCCGACCGATGTCGAAGCGGACGGTCTTTAAGCTGGTCGACAAGAACGTGCAGGCATCCCGCCTTCTGTTCGGCGATACCTATATGGCCCAAAAGGGCGGGGTTGGGAGTTATCCGCCGCATTTTCACGGCCCGGACGGTCCGCATGGCCTGGGCAAAAACGCCAAAGAGGAAATTTACCATTTCCGCTGCGAAACGGATATTTCCGGCGATGTACCCTATGTGCTGCAAAACTGCGCCCTGCCGGAAGAAAAGGTCAATGTTTACGCCCATATCTTCGACGAAACGGCCATCAACGTAACGCCGACCTATCACGATACCATCGCACCGCCATCGGTCGACTTCATGTTCACCTGGTGCCTCGCCAGTTTTACGGAAGGGCACCGCGACTGGGCAGAGATCTACAACAAACCCGGTTATGAAAATGAATGGTAAATCATTTTGAGGAATCGAGGAATTGAAGAACCGGGGAACTGATCAAAAGGCTTTCGATTCTTCAATTCCTCGATTCCTCGATTCCTCAATAAAAAAACATGAGAACCACCCTCCGGGCCATTGCCCTACTGACCTTGACCCTGGGCTGCAAGCAAGCGCCCAAAGAAGCTGCCGAAGCGGATCCCTGGGCTGCCATGACCGGGATCCTGGCCAATATCCAGCCGCCGGTTTTTCCCGACAAGGATTTTGTCATCACTGATTTCGGCGCTGTAGCCGACGGTGCGACCGACTGTCTGCCCGCCATCCGCCAGGCCATTGAAAAATGCAATGCCGGGGGCGGCGGCCGGGTTGTGATCCCCGCCGGCGAATACCTCGCAAACGGACCGATCCACCTGAAAAGCAACGTTAACCTCCATGTTTCGGAAGGCGCTACGGTCCGGTTCAGCGTCAATCCGAAGGATTACCTGCCCGTGGTACACACCCGGTGGGAAGGCGTAGAATGCATGAATTATTCGGCCCTGATCTATGCCTACGAACAGGAGAATATCGGCATCACCGGCAAAGGCACCCTCGACGGTAAGGCCGACAATACCAACTGGTGGCCATGGTCTGGAGGCAGGGGATACGGGTGGTCGGAAGGCGTACCCAGCCAGAAAGACAGCCTCTGCCGTCCGCGCCTTTACGCACTCAACCAGGCGGAAGCGCCGCTCGAAGAACGCGTTTTCGGGGAAGGCGGCTACCTGCGGCCGAATTTCATACAGCCGTTCAAGTGCAAGAACGTCCTGATCCAGGGTGTGACCGTCAAGAACTCTCCCATGTGGGTTACCCACCCCTTGATGTGCGAAAATGTGACGGTTGACGGCATCCGCGTGATCAGCCATGGCCCCAACAGCGACGGTTGCGATCCGGAAAGCTGTAAGAACGTCATCATAAAGAACTGCTTCTTCGATACCGGCGACGACTGCATCGCCCTGAAATCGGGCAGAAACCAGGACGGCCGCCGGATCAACGCACCCATTGAGAATGTGATCGTCCGGGATTGCGAAATGAAAGACGGGCACGGCGGAGTGGTCATCGGCAGCGAAGTATCCGGCGGGGCCCGCAACATATTCGCCGAAAACTGCAATATGGACAGCCCCAACCTCGAGCGTGCCATCCGGGTGAAAACCAACAAAACGCGCGGCGGCGTGATCGAGAACCTGTTCTTCCGGAATATCACCGTCGGAGAGGTCAAGGAGGCCGTTGTGCGGGTAAACATGCACTATTCCGTTTTTTCGGACACCACGGTGCTGTACATTCCGACCATACGGAACATCTATGTCGAGAACGTCACCTCCAAAAAAAGCAAATACGGCCTGCTGGTCGACGGATACGATGCCGAACACCCGGTGAGCGGCCTGCACCTGAAGAACTGCCGTTTCGACGGCGTGGAAAAGGGCAATTCGGTCAAATTTGCGGAAGGCGCCGAGTATGCTGAGCTGTATGTGAATGGGGTGGTGGTGGAGGAGTGAGCTGGATGCTGCACTTCGTCTTCACTCAGTGTAAAGATGCTAGGCGAGTGCCAACTGCCAACTGAAAGACTGCCAACTGAAAGACTGCCAACTGAAAGACTGCCAACTGAAAAACTGCCAACTGCCAACTGACGAACTTAAAAGAAATCAATCATGATGTTCAAACGATTACCACCTGTCATTGGCCTTATTTTAACCCTGCTCGCGGCCATTTCCTGGAAGGCGCCCGATCCGGTGCTCACGCTGTTCATGATCGGCGATTCCACGATGGCGGACAAGGCCGATCCGGACCGGAACCCGGAAGTGGGATGGGGGCAGGTGATGCCGGAATTCTTTACGGATCAGGTGCAGGTGCGGAATTTCGCGGTCAACGGCAGAAGTACCAGGTCCTTTATCGATGAGGGGCGGTGGGACAATGTGCTGAAGGACCTCAGACCGGGGGATTACGTATTCATCCAGTTTGGACACAATGACCAGAAAGTGAACGACCCCAAGCGGTATACCAACCCCTGGACGGGGTACCGCCGGAACCTGGAAAGATTTGTGAAGGAAGCCCGGGAAAAGGGCGGCGTACCGGTGATCTTGAGCTCAATCGTCCGGCGGAAATTCAACGAAAACGGTACGCTGGAGGATACGCACGGGGTTTATCCGTTCGTAGCCCGGCAGGTTGCAGCCGACCTGGACGTGCCTTTTATCGATTTGCAACTGAAAACTGAGGATCTTGTGGCATCAATGGGGCCGGAAAAGTCAAAAGAACTCTATCTTTGGCTGGACCCGGGACAGGACGATTATTTCCCCGACGGAAAGCAGGATGATACCCACCTGAATATTCGCGGAGCAAGGGAGTTTGCGCGCCTGGCGACGGATGCGATAAAGGCCATGGAATTGCCGCTGGCCGATTATCTGAAATAGCCCCCCGTCAAGCGATAACCAACTTTTGAACTTAATCAACATGAGCAAGGAAATAAAACCCTTCATTGACGACAACTTTCTGCTTGAAAACCGCACGGCTGAGATCCTTTACCACGAATATGCCAAGGTACAGCCGATCATCGATTACCATTGCCACCTGCCGCCGGACGAAATCGCTGCCGACAAGCAATTCCCGAACCTGACCGCCATCTGGCTGTACGGCGACCATTACAAGTGGCGGGCCATGCGAACCCTTGGCGTCCCTGAACGCTACATCACCGGGAATGCAACGGATGCTGAAAAGTTTGCGAAATGGGCGGAAACCGTACCTTATACCCTGCGGAATCCGCTTTTCCATTGGACCCATCTCGAACTGAAGCGCTATTTTGGTGTCCATGACATCCTCAATCCGGCCTCGGCATCCGCTGTTTACGAACAATGTTCAGCCCTGCTGAATACGCCAGGATACAGTACCCGGAATATCCTCCGGAAAATGAATGTGTCGGTGGTTTGTACAACCGATGACCCGACCGATAACCTGGAATATCACCGGCAAATCGGCGCCGACGGTTTTGAAGTGAAGATCCTGCCGGCTTTTCGTCCGGATAAGGCCATCCTGATCGAAAGGGAAGGGTTCAACGGCTATATTGAAAAACTGGGCGAAGTTGCCGGTGTGGAGATCAAAAATTTGGCGGACTTGCTCGAATCCATCCGTAAAAGGGCCGACTTTTTCGATCAGAACGGCTGCAAACTCTCCGATCACGGTCTGGAGCAGGTCTATGCGGAGCCCTTTACGGACAAGGAAGCCGATGAGATCCTTCGGAAAAAACTCAGCGGCGCGGCGGTCACGGCAGGAGAAGCCCGCAAATTCATGTCGGCCATCCTGTATCACCTGGGTTGTCTGTATAGTGAAAAGGGTTGGACCCAGCAATTCCATCTGGGCGCCTTGCGCAACAACAGTTCCCGGATGCTGCGGGAACTCGGACCCGATACCGGGTTCGACAGCATCGGCGATTTCGATCAGGCAGCTGCCCTGGCCCGTTTCCTCAACCGGCTCGATACCGAGAACAAACTGGCCCAAACCGTACTGTACAACCTCAACCCGCGGGACAACGAGGTTATGGCCACGATGATCGGCAACTTCAACGACGGATCGGTGCGCGGCAAGATGCAGTTTGGCAGTGCCTGGTGGTTCCTCGATCAGAAGGACGGCATGGAGAAACAAATGAACGCCCTGTCGAACATGGGGCTTTTGAGCTGTTTCATCGGCATGCTGACGGACAGCCGCAGTTTTATGTCTTTCCCGCGGCACGAGTATTTCCGGCGATTGTTGTGCAACCTCATAGGCCGGGATGTCCACAACGGCGAACTGCCCGATGATACCCAATGGCTGGGCGGTATTGTTGCGGATATTTGTTACGGCAATGCAAAGCGATATTTCGATTTTTAGCAACGGTCAAATAATTAATTCCCGATTTCAGTCTTTTAGCGAAGATATAAGCGATTGGCAATGAGTTTATTCGAGCTAAACGACTGAATTAAAAGCGGGAAGTTGATTTTTGACCAATACTTTAAAAATAAAACTTCAATTTTTTGAATGAAAAAAGTAGTCACATTCGGTGAGATCATGTTGCGCCTGACGCCGCCGGGATTCCAGCGGTTTTCCCAGGCGAGCGCATTTGATGTGGTATACGGCGGTGGGGAAAGCAATGTAGCCGTTTCCCTGGCCAATTACAGCCTGCCGACGGAATTCGTTACCCGTCTTCCCAACAACGAGATCGGCGAGGCGGCCTTGATGGAAATGCGGAAGCGCAATGTCGGTACGCAATACATCCTTCGCGGCGGTGAACGACTCGGGATCTATTTCCTGGAAATGGGTGCTGTAGCGCGCGGCAGCAAGGTCATTTATGACCGGGCCCATTCCGCGATGGCCAGTATTCAGGCCGGTATGGTTGATTGGGATGAGGTCTTCAAGGACGCCCAATGGTTCCACTGGACCGGGATTACGCCCGCCATTTCACAGGGCGCCGCGGATGCCACCCTCGAAGCGATCCAGGCAGCCAACCGGCTGGGCGTGCCCGTTTCGACCGACCTGAATTACCGGAAGAACCTCTGGAAGTACGGCAAGAAATCGTCGGACGTCATGCCCGAACTGGTGGAAGGCTGCGACGTCATCCTGGGCAACGAAGAGGACGCCGAAAAGCACTTCGATATCCACCCGGAAGGGGTTGACGTTACCCACGGCGACACGATCGACGCCAAGGCGTACGAATCCGTCTGCCGCCAGATGATGCAGCGCTTCCCGCGGGCCAAAAAGATCGTGGTGACCTTGCGCGGTTCGATCAGCGCCTCGCACAACACCTGGTCGGGCGTCCTCTACGACGGCAAGCAGCTCCTCGAAGCGCCGACCTACCAGATCACCCATATCGTCGATCGCGTCGGCGGCGGCGACAGCTTCATGGGCGGCCTGATCTACGGCCTGATCCAATACCCGGGCGACGACCAGAAAGCGCTGAATTTCGCAGTTGCAGCCTCCTGCCTGAAGCACACCATCTATGGCGACGCCAACCTGGCAACGGTAGCCGAGGTAGAGCAGCTGATGAAGGGGGATGCCAGCGGGCGGGTTAGCAGGTAAGAGTGGTCAGTCTTTAGTCGTAAGTCGTAAGTCGTAAGTCGTAAGTCGTAAGTCGTAAGTCGTAAGTCGTAAGGGGGCATATTTGTGGAAAGAGGAGATATTGAGATTCAGAAAAAATAGATTTCTAATAGGATTTTTTCTGTTCATCTTGCAATCAGATGCTTAAAGCCCGTCCACTTACAGTTTACAACTAGCTACTCTCGACTAAATATAAGCTCTGATGTTCAACTAAAAATAACGCGCAATGAAAATTCAAAAATTTGAAGAGGTTATTGCCTGGCAAAAGGCACAAGACCTGGCTGTAAGGATTTATCGAAAATTCGGCACACTGGAAGATAGGACTTTCAGGAACCAGATTTGTAAAGCGGCAATTTCTATTTCCAATAACATTGCCGAAGGGTTTGACAGAAGGACGGATAAGGAATTTTCTTATTTCCTTTACATCGGTCTGGGCTCGAATTCGGAAGTAAAATCAATGATTTATCTGGCAAATAAACTGGGGTATATCCCGCAAAATGACCAGGAGGAATTATTGGGATTTTCTTCTGAAGTTGCCAAGGTGATCCGAGGTCTCATTAAATCAATCAAACCACCCCTTTGATTAGAGCGAAAAGGCAGGGGCGTTGACTTTAACTAGTTGTAGGATAGTATTTTATGGCTTACGACTTGCCACTTACGACTTACAACTAAAAACTTAAGACTAAAAAATGGCAAGATTCACAAGAATACAAGTAGCGCAAAAAATGGCCGAAACCGGCATGGTGCCCCTGTTTTACCACCCGGATGTGGAATTGGGCAAAAAGGTGCTGACGGCTTGTTATAAGGGCGGCGCCAGGCTGCTGGAATTTACCAATCGCGGGGATTTCGCGCACGAAGCGTTCGGTGAGCTGAACAAATTTTGTGCGAAGGAACTCCCGGAGATGATCCTCGGTGTGGGCTCGGTAACGGATGCGGGCACGACGGCCCTGTACCTCCAACTGGGGGCCAATTTCGTCGTAACGCCCGTATTCCGGGAAGATATCGCGATCGCCTGCAACCGGAAAAAGGTGCTCTGGTCGCCGGGCTGCGGATCATTGACGGAGATCGCAAGGGCGGAAGAATTGGGGTGCGAGATCGTGAAACTATTTCCCGGCGGGGTATACGGCCCCGGTTTCGTGAAGGACATCAAAGGCCCGCAACCCTGGACGAGCGTTATGCCCACGGGCGGCGTTTCACCTACCCGCGAAAGCCTGAAATCCTGGTTTGATGCCGGTGTGACCTGCGTGGGGATGGGCTCCAAGCTGATCTCATCGGAAATCCTCAAAAGCGGAGATTTTGCTACATTGGAGGCGAATGTGAAGGCTGCCCTGGATTTGATCCGGGAATTGAGGTGAGGGTTGAAGGGTGTTCATTGTTTCATTGCTCTATTGTTAGGCGCTTATATTAGGGGCGGCACGGCGGAAAATCTTCCGTCGCTACCCGACTTATGACTTACATCTTATGACTTACGACTTACGACTTACAACTTACAACTTATGACTTACAACTTATGACTTACAACTTATGACTTACAACTTATGACTTACAACCGTTCTATCATGAAACGAAATCGATTGCATTTTCTTTCCCTTTTTTCGCTGGCGATCCTGGTGATGCTCAACCCGGGATGCAGCAAGCTCAGTTCCGTCAAATACCTCAAGCTGGCGCATGGCCTGGATACGACCCACCCTGTCCACAAGGGCATGGAGTATATGGCGAAACTGGTGGCCGAGAAATCGGGCGGAAAACTGCAGATCGAGATTTATCCGAGCCAGCAACTGGGAACTGAACGGCAATGCCTGGAATTGCTCCAGATCGGGAGCCTGGCCATGACCAAAGTGTCGGCGGCCGTAATGGAGAACTTCGCGCCCAATATCGAGATATTGAGCCTGCCCTATATCTTCAAGGACCAGGAACACGCCTACCACGTGCTGGACGGCGAGATCGGCCGGAAACTGCTTCGGCAAAGCGAGAAATACTGGTTGCGCGGCCTCACCTATTTTGATGCGGGCCAGCGGTCGTTCTACACCAAGACAAAACCCGTCCGGACCCCGGAAGACCTTGAGGGCCTGAAGATCCGGGTGCAGGAGAGCGTCACGGCCATCAACCTGATGCGGGCGCTTGGCGCAGCGCCGACGCCTATTTCCTTCGGTGAGCTGTACACGGCCCTGCAACAAGGCGTGGTAGACGGCGCAGAGAACAACCCGCCCAGTTTCTATACCTCCCGCCATTACGAGGTTTGCAAATACTACACCCTCAACGAACATACATCGGTGCCCGATATCCTCGTGATCGGCACCATAGCCTGGAACAACCTGACCCCGCAGGAACAACAATGGATCCAGGAAGCGGCCGACGAAGCCACCATTTACCAGCGCAAACTCTGGCAGGAATTCGAACAATACTCCCTGGAGCAGGTGGAAAAAGCCGGCGTCGAGATCATCCGCCCGGATAAATCCCTGTTTGCCGCAAAAACGAAGCAACTTTTCGAAAACTACCGGGACCGGCCGGAAATGTACCAGCTGATCCAGGAAATCCAGGCGGCGCAATAGCGCAACCGGAATATTTCCCAAAAGCCTTCCGGCTGCGGGAAGCAAAAGCACGACAAAATGAAGACCAAAATCGACTATTACCTGGGCCGCTTCCTGGCCCTGCTTATGGGCGTCATGACCGTGGATGTGCTCTGGGGCGTTTTTACCCGCTACGCCATGGGCAACCAGGCCAGCTGGTCGGAAGAACTCGCCCGCTTTCTCCTCATCTGGATCGGCATTTTGGGGGCGGCCTACGCTTCCGGTCAGAACATGCACCTGGCCATCGACCTGCTGATGCCCAAGCTCACGGACACCAACCAGCGACGGCTCAAGGTCCTGATCAATACCCTCATCATCCTGTTTGCCCTGACCGTCCTGGTGATCGGCGGCGCCCGGCTGATGTACATCACCAACGTGCTGGGGCAGCTTTCGCCGGCATTGCGGGTACCCATGTACGTGGTGTACTCCGTTATGCCCCTCAGCGGCCTGCTCGTGATCTACTACAAGATCGTCGACCTGAAGCGCCCTGAGGCCGCCTGACCCCTCTTTAACCTTTAACCTTTATCCTTTAACCTTGAGCTCACAATGGAAATCCTGATACTCGTCCTCTCCTTCGTCATCCTCATCGCCATCGGCGTACCCATCGCGTGGAGCATCGGCATCAGCAGCGTATTCACCATGCTGGTCAGCATCCCGGTGATCCCGTCGTTCACGACCGTCGCCCAGCGCATGGCCACCGGCCTGGACAGCTTTGCGTTGCTGGCCATTCCGTTCTTCGTACTGGCCGGCCAGATCATGAACCGCGGCGGTATTGCCCGGCGATTGATCGATTTTGCCAAAGCTCTGGTGGGGTCGTTACCGGGCGGCCTGGCCCACGTGAACATCATGGCAGCCATGTTGTTCGGCGCCATTTCGGGTTCGGCGGCGGCGGCAGCTTCGGCCATCGGCAGCTTCATGACCAAGACGATGGAAAAGGAGGGGTACTCCCGTCAATTTGCTGCGGCGGTCAACATCACGTCTTCCACTACCGGGCTGGTCATTCCGCCGAGCAATATCCTGATCGTGTATTCGCTGGCCAGCGGCGGGGCGTCCATTGCGGCGCTGTTCCTGGCGGGGTATATTCCGGGCATCCTCACCGGCGTATTGCTGATGGTGGTGGCGGCGTTCTGGGCCCGTTACCGCAAATTCCCGACCGGCGAGCGGACCAAGTTGAAGGAAGTCGTGCGGGCGTTCGTACATGCCTTTCCCAGTTTGCTGCTGTTGGTGGTCGTGATCGGCGGCATCGTAGTGGGCATTTTCACGGCCACGGAGGCTTCGGCGGTAGCGGGGCTGTATTGCCTGGTGCTGACCTTCATTTACCGGGAAGTATCGATCAAGGACCTGCCGGATATCCTGCTGGGGTCGGTCGGCACAACGGCCATCGTCACCCTGTTGATCGGCGCCTCGATGAGCATGAGCTGGATCATGGCCTACGAGAATATCCCGCAAAACATCACGGATTTCATGTTGTCCATCAGCGACAACAAAGTGGTCATCCTACTGATCATCAACCTGCTGCTCCTCTTCGTCGGCGTATTCATGGACATGACGCCTGCGGTCCTGATCTTCACGCCCATCTTCCTGCCGGTCGTTACCAAACTGGGCATCGATCCCATCCATTTCGGCATCATCATGGTGTTGAACCTGTGCATCGGCCTGTGTACGCCGCCGGTGGGCTCGCTGTTATTCATCGGGGTGAGCGTGGCGAATACGTCCATACAGAAAGTATTGAAACCGCTGCTGCCGCTGTTCCTGGCGATGCTGGTGGCTTTGATGCTGGTGACGTATATTCCGGCTTTGAGCATGTGGTTGCCTCGGGTGTTTGGATTTTAATGAGATGAGGAACTGAGGAACCGAAGAATCGAGGAACTGAGCCTGCCTGTGCCCCGTCGTCGTAGCGGTTTATCGCAAGTCGAAGACTTTCAAAGTAGCCGCATTGAGCAGAGGCTCTCGCGAACGGTCCATGAATCGTTCGCCAGGGACGCTGTCCCGCAGCGGATACCTCCAAGTCCTTGACTTGTGTTACCCTATTCCGCATATCCCTTGCCGTTTATTTTGTCTGCCTTTCGTAAAGATATAAGGGGAAAGGTGTATTGCGACAAAGCCTGTTAGGTGTTTTCACCAAGGACACCATTTTTTATGTGAATTTATGCGTCCATCCTGTTAAACGAGGCTAGGCCCGGTTGGAGCGGGTGCGGTTATTTTTGCAAACGAACTTGGGATGTTGATTTGGGTATTTGTTGATTGGATTAGCAGTTCGCATCAACACATCCAAAATCAACAACCAAGATACCAGGTCCGTAGGACCGAAATGCAAGTAAGGTCCATAGGACCGCAACATCTGTAACCAGGTCCATAGGACCGCAATGTCTGTAAGGTCCGCAGGGCCGGGACCCAAAACCAAAATGCCGGATATGAATCGCATCGCATACATAGTACTGATCTCCCTCCTCGCCACCGCCGCCCGCACCCAACCCACCGGCTGGGCCTCCACCAACGGCGGCGTCACCGGCGGCAGCGCAGGGACCACCGTCACGGTCACCAACCGGAGCCAGCTCATCCAGTATGCTACGGCCACGGCGCCCTACGTCATCCAGGTGCAGGGGGCCATCAATCTGACGCTCTACGAACAGGTGCCCGTAGCCGACAACAAGACCATCGTCGGACTGGGAACGGACGCGGCCATCCGCTACGGCGGACTGCGCATCAACGGGGACAACGTCATCGTGCAGAACCTGCTCATCTACGACACCTACGACGGCGACTGGGACGGCAAAACCCACTCTACCGACGCCATCACGGTGTACGGCGCCTCGCGCGTGTGGATCGACCATTGCTGGCTTCGCACCAGCGCCGACGGCCTCCTGGATGTGCGCAGCAACGGCGCCTCCAACCTCGGCGACCTGGTGACCATCTCCTGGACGCGCTTTTCCGACCACAACAAGGTCATGCTCTTCGGGGCCAGCGACGACAATACCTGGGACCGCGATCACCTGCGCATCACCCTCCACCATTGCTGGTTCGACGGTACGCTGGACAAAGGCGTCAACCAGCGCATGCCGCGGGTCCGGTACGGAGATGTGCACGTGTTCAATACCTATTACGAAAAGGTCGGCTCCTACTGCATCGCCGCCCGCATCGAATCGGACGTGGTGGTGGAAAACAACTACTTCCGCAACCTCAAAAACCCTCTCCAGATCGACGATGTCGGCCTGGGACTTGAAGACCCCGATCTCGTGGCCACCGGCAATATCTTCGAATACACTACCGGCGACCACCAGACCAATGGTACGGCCTTTAACCCATCCGGTTTCTACACGTATTCAGCTGATGCGGCAAAAGAAGTACCGGCCCTGGCGATGAACGGGGCCGGCCGCTTCAACCCGGAGAACAACCAGGCGCCCACGGCCGTTCCCGATTTCGTGGTGCTCAACAACCTGACCTCTCCGGTTTCCATTCTGGCGGCGCAGAACGATATTGACCCCGACGGCGGCGATCTGCGCCTGGCGGTCATCCTCAACGACCCGAAAGGCGGCGCCGGCATCCGCAACAACCAGATCTCCTACCAGCCCAATACGGGCCTGACAGCCCCCGATACCATCCTGTATCAACTGGTGGATACGCAAGGCGGCGTGGATACGGGCATGGTGGTCGTCTTGCTGCCGGGCACAACGGCTATCGTCGAAGCGCCATACGGGGACCGGGAACTGAAGGTTTTCCCGAATCCGGTCCGAGGGGAAGCAACGGTGACTTTCCGGGCGGCGACAACGCCCCAGGTGGACCTGCAGTTGATGGATCTGAACGGTCGTGCGGTAGAAGGGGATTTCCGTTTTCAATCGGCGGCGGGTCGCCTCCAAACCTGGTCGTTGGATACGGGCGGGTTGGCGCCGGGCGTATACCTGGTACAAGTGCGCGACGGGGAGCGGTTTTTTGTGGAGCGATTGGCGGTTGTACGGTGAATTTGACGGGAGGGCCCAACCCTTGAGCCGCTGAGAAATTTAAACCACAAAAGGAACAAAAGAAAACAAAAGTTTTCGAGCCGTTAATTTGCCAGGGCAAATCAACGAGCACGAAGTGATAGGCTGAGCGACGTCGAAGTCTACATGACCGAAGGGAATAATCAACGAATCCTCAATCCAACTCCCCCGCTTCCCCGTCCAATATCCGGCATTCCGCCCGGTAGGCTGCCCAGATCCGGAGCAGTTCCGCCCGTTTTTCCGGGTATCGATCCGACAGGTCGACCGTTTCGCCCAGGTCGCCGGCGAGGTTGAAGAGGCGGAACCGGGCCGTATCCAACGGGTAACCCTCGTTGACGAGTTTCCAGTCGCCTTGCCGGATAACGAGGTGACCGGATTGCTCGAAGGTGTAAACGTCGGTATCCGGGTGGATGACGTCCGAGTTGCCGGCCAGTAACGGGGCCATCGACCGGCCTTTGAGCGGGTAGGCCAACGTATCCGGATAATAGACGCCGGCCAGCTCGTAGAACGTCGGCGCCAGGTCGAGCAGGGAGGCAAACCCGTTGACCATTTCGTGCGGCCGTTTGATCCCGGGCCCGGTAATGATCATCGGGGCAGTGGTGCCGCCTTCCGTGGTGTATTCCTTGTAGTAGCGGAACGGCGCCGATCCGGCTTCCGCCCATTGCGGACCGTAGGACACGTAGGAGTTCGGCTTGCCCATATTGTCGTAATCATTATTGAAATTGGCTTGTGCGTATTCGGCAAACTGGCCTTTGTAGAAAAAATCCTCCCCGGCGGCGCCGTTGTCCGACATAAAAACGATCAGGGTATTGTCATATTCACCGATCTCTTTGAGGTATTGAATCAACCGGCCTATGTTGTGATCCAGGTTGTCCACCATGCCGGCGTAGAGTTCCATTTTCCGGGCCTCGGTCCGTTGTTGATCCGCTGTCAGGCTGTCCCAGGGGGCAATGCCGGGATGCAGCGGCGGCAGCACGGCATCGGGCTGAATGAACCCGGTTTTTTGCAACCGGCGAAGGTTTTCCTGCCGCAAGGCTTCGTAACCGCTGTCGTACCGCCCCTGGTATTTGGTCCAGTAGGCGCTGTCCACCTGCAACGGCCAGTGGGGCGAGGTGAAGGCGGCGTAGGCGAAAAACGGCTTCCCGTCGCCCTTGTTGCGCCCGATGTATTCGATCAGCTTGTCGGTGTAGAATTGGGTGGAATAAGCGCCTTGGGGCCAGTCGGTCGGTTCTCCGTTTTCGGTGTAACGGGAGACCGTGCCGCCCAGGACACTCTTGTTGTCATAGTGATTTCCGGCGCCGGGCAACAGGGCAAAGGACTGCTCAAACCCCTTGCTGTGCGGGTTGAATTCGGGCGCCGCGCCCAGGTGCCATTTGCCGGCCATATAGGTGTGGTAGCCGTTGTCGCGGAGCAGTTGCGGGATGGTGGCGATGCGGTCGGTCAGGTGGCCTTCGTAGCCCCACTCGCCGGTTTTGCGAAATTGTGAACCCATGCCGGCGATATGGTTGTCGTTGCCGGAAAGCAGCATGGCGCGGGTCGGCGCGCAGGTGGCAGCGGTATGGAAGCGGGTAAAAACCAGCCCGGAGGCCGCCAGCCGGTCGATATTGGGCGTGGCGATATCGCTGCCGAAACAACCCAGGTCGGCGTACCCCAGGTCGTCGGCCAGCAGGATGATGATGTTGGGCCGGGCGGGTGTTTGAGCCGGTTTTTTATCGGGTGAACAGGCGAAAAACAGCGGGATAAGGGCGGCGATCAGGCAGGTTTTCATGCGTTGGTTTTATGTGTGAATTCAGTAAAATTACTTATATTTGTTAATAAAAATAACCAATATGTCGACCCAGGAAGGGCATCAAAATATTGTGGAGGAATTGTTGGCCAAGCCGGATGCTGCCTTGGTGGTTGAAGAAGTACGTACGCGACTTGCGGAGGAAAAGCAAAAGAGGGATGAATATTATGGATTGATTCACAACAAGTTTGCGGGATCAGGCATTATCAAAAGCCGGTCGATAAAAGGCTTTGAAATGGATATTGCCGCGCTTTTCGTTTAATCGAATTTTGTGACACCTATTGTAAAAGACATCCAATCCCGCGAGGATATCGCCTTGCTCATCAATACCTTCTACGAAAAGGTCAGAAAGGATGAGCTGATCGGTCCGTTCTTTACCCAAATCGCCGAACTCGATTGGGACGCCCATCTCCCCATTATGTACGATTTCTGGGAATCGGTCCTGCTGGGCAAGTCTTTGTACCGCCGAAACACCATGCAGGCGCATATCGAGCTGAACCGGAAAAAACAACTCGAAAAGCCGCATTTCGACCGGTGGCTCGCCCTCTTTCACGCCACCTGTGATGAACTCTTTTCCGGCCCGGTTGCGGAGAACGCCAAAACCCGTGCGTTGTCCATTGCTACCATGATACAGGTGAAAGTTACGTCGTCCGGGTTGACGCATCGGCTTTAAAAATGAATGGCATGGATCACAAATGCCGTTAAACAAATTCATATGCCGGCCCTACAGGCCGGGGGCTTCCGTCGTTGCCGGGGCGCTGCAGATATGGAGGTCCTGACGGCCCTCTGGGCGGTTGAAAGGCCGCATGATTATCGCCGACGCATGATTATCGCCGACGCATGATCATGCGTCGCTACATGGGTCTTATGGTAGGCTGTTCAATTTGATACCTATTTCATCCTGTGCTTTTTAGCTCCTGATCGA
>CALMYQ010000068.1 GCA_937873655.1 uncultured Lewinella sp.
CAACTTACGACTTACAACTTACGACTTACAACTTACGACTTACGACTTACAACTTACGACTTACAACTTACAACTTACGACTTACAACTTACGACTTACAACTCAAGCCTAATCACTCATTCACCCCCAGGAAATAAATAGGATACAGCGGCAGCCGGTTCTTGTCTTCGTCGGTCATTTGCGGGTAGAATTCGAGCCATAGGGAGATGAGCCGCTCGAAGTTAATGAGTTCGATATGCTTGTGCGATTCGCGGGCGGTGCGTTCGGCTTCCGAGGTGAAGTGGCCGGAGGTGACGAAGAGGCCGACGTCGCCGGGTTTGCTGAGGATGCCGATGAGCTGGCGGATATCTTCTACGGAGATGCCGGTGTCGGGGCGGTGTTTGACCTGCACTTTAATCCGGGGTTCGCGGGTGCCGAGGGGGTCGGTATAGGCGATGATGTCGATGCCGCCGTCCTTTCCGCGTTTGGCGATATGGGGTACGAAATAGCCCATGGTGCGGAGCAGGGCGGCCACCAGGTCTTGAAAATCGTAGGGATTCTTGTTTTTGATGAAGGTGAGGATGCCGTCCATGGCCTGTTCCTCGAACTGGTTGAGGAGGGCTTTTTGCTGCTGGGTATTGTCGACGCCGGTGAGTTCGGCGCCGGCTTGCTCGCGGGCGTTTCGGGCTTTCCATTCGCGGTATTTGACCACTGCGCTGTCCAGCAATTTCTCGGGGCCGAGCTGGAGGGCGGCCTCGCCTTCAGGGGTCAGGGTCCAGACGCCCTTGTCCTTGTGGAGGTAGCCGGCTTTGATGCAATCGATGGAATAGAGGTGGAGGATGGATTCCCAGCGAACGTAGCCGGTTTTTTCATAGCGTTCGCGTTCCCATTCGGTGAACGGCACCAGTTTTCCGACCTGGTCGACGACATCGCGGCCGCGCATTTCCCCGCCCGCTTCGCTGAGGATCTCGAAGGCGGCGAAGACGGCTTTGGCGGCGGTTTCCTTTGTGGGCGATGTTTTTCTGGCCATAACGGTGACGGTTGCAGGTGGAGGACGAAGCTAGGGATTTTTTGGGTTCCCGCATAACGTTTGTGAAACCTTTGGGGTTTTGTAAGCGTAATCATAGGAAAAGAAATCAGGGATGAGAATATTCACCGGAATTGCCATCTTAGCTTTTTTTACCCATTGCACCCATCAAGGAGGAGGGAATTCTGAAATTAACTTTATTCCGGACCGGAAATTGGCGAAAAATATATCAGAATACCTTTCGCTTCCGGAATACTATCAGAATGAAAAAATTAAAACCGAAATTTTGAAAGAACTGATAAGTGGTACTGACCGCCTTGAGGGTGAAATCCAGCGCTATATAAGGTCGGCGAAAGACCAGATGATGTTCGATTCCGTCTTATTGCATTCAATTAGTGAACCTGTTTTTGGAAAGGGAGATAAAGAGTTGGAGAAATATAGGCTCATTGTTTTTTCTGAATTGCAAAATCGGATAAGAGTATATGAAATTGAGCAAGATAAACAACATGCGGCGATCAGGAAAAAGAAACTTCAAATTTTATGTGGACCTCCGATAATTTCAGGGAAGCCTTTGACAAAGGATTGTTTTGAAATTGTTGATTCTGCGGAGAATATAATCGATGAAAAAAAGTGGACCGAATTTACCGATATGATCCGCGAATCAGCGTATTGGGATTTTCCGGTAAATCATTTTTCAAGGGATTGTTTTGATGGTGAAAACTGGACCATTGAAGGGGTGAAAGATGATCGGTATAAAAAGATTTCAAGTTATTGCCCGGGGTATTATAATGTTGTAAAAATTATTGGCGAAAAAATCATGAAATTAAATTAAAAGAAATCATGTCTGAAATAAAAAAGGCGGTTTTGTTTTTTCTAATAACTCAGTCCATATCCTGTCAGAACGACCGGGCCAACTTAACCGGCCATTGGCACCTGAAAGCAGTCTCGGAAGAAGGACGGGAATTTGTTTCAGAATTCGGTGTTATCGATTTTGAAAATGATACATTGGCTATACTCGGTAAAAACATAGGATTTAGTTCGGGTTTCTATGGACATTACAGCCCGGAAACAAAAGAAATATGGTTCGGGGGCGAATGTTTTTATGTGTTAGTCCACTATAAAATAGAAGGAGAGAAATTGTTGCTGACCCAAATAAATGACCCGGAACCCAATACTGAATTTATCGCTGAAAAATGCGGGATCGGCTGTTGTGATAAACAGATAGAGTTTTTTTTACCTCAAAAAGTTGCGATTGACTTGCCGGTTTGTCGGGATTTTGGATCGTGCGAATCAATCCCTGACCTCAGTCTGGCGCAGCTAATTTACCTTGGCCGGCCAAAGCCGGAATATCAAAAATCCAATGGAACGGATATAAGCCTGGAATTGCACCATGCAATTGCGACTGCTGAAGAACTGGGGCAATGGAATGAAAAAGTGAAAAAGCAGGTGCCGGAACAGCATTGGAATCAAATCAATTACGTGATTTTCGCAGATCAAAGCGTTTTGATGAATGATCTGAAACCGGTTCTTGATTTCTTCCAACAGAACAGGATTAATCAGGTTTACATCGCTATGAGAGGGGAAGAAACAACAGACAGCCTCATGCTCCACTACAAAAACCTAAGCCACCAATTCCCCGGATGAGCCGCCTTATATCCCGCATACCACTTGCAGATAAAATACAAAATCCCCACATCCACCGCATAGACCAGGTAGAGCAACCCCAGATTCCACCGGAATGCATCCGGGATGGAAGTCACAGGAAAAAAATGGAATGCCCAGGCAACCCTATAGCCACCATCCGCATATATTCAGGTGTAAAGATGCCGGTCCGACTTTTGTCCGGTCAATAAAATTATTCTTTAACCTGTAAACCACTACCATTATGAAAAGGTTTTTTTATCCGGCCGCTATGGCCCTGACCATGTTATGGGTATTCAGTTCCTGTACACGCGATAGTGACCTGACGCAATCCGCAGATTTCGAAACGATTGAAAGCCTGGAGCGCCCCGTCGCTAACACGCATAGCGGAAATACGATTGTGGACATCGCCGTCGGCAATCCCAATTTTAGCATCCTGGTAGAAGCTGTGGTCCAGGCAGGCCTTGCCAATGCGCTTTCTGCCCCGGGTAACCTTACTGTTTTCGCCCCAACTAACGACGCTTTCACCGACTTTCTGGATGCAGCAGGCATCAACAATTTAAGTGACGTACCGGTATCTACGCTCCGCACCATTTTGTTGACCCATGTACTGAATGGTGAATTTTTTGCAGCCAACCTGAGTACGGGATATTTCAAAACCCTTGCAACAGGCCCCAGCAGCCGCCCGACGGATATTTTCATCAACACGATGAACGGCGTATCCATCAACGGTAGTGTAGGGGTTGTGGCTACAGATATTGATGCTTCCAACGGGGTTATCCATGTCATTGATGCGGTTATCGCACCCAGCACGATTATTGCTTTGGGCGCATCCAACCCTGGGTTTTCGACTTTGGTAGCCGCACTCACCCGTCCGGACCTGCCGACCGATTTTATCGGCGCCCTGAGCGGCAATGGCCCGTTCACCGTACTGGCGCCCACGAATGCCGCATTTCAGGCTTTGCTCGACAGCAATCCGGCCTGGAACAGTCTGGCGGATATCCCTGCCGCAACCCTGGATGCGGTGTTGAAATACCATGTTACGACGGGTAATTATACGAGCAACTTCCTCTTGAGGGGGGGTACGGTCAACACGCTGTTGCCAGGAGCTGCCTGGTCGTCCTACCCGGTAATTCAGACCGGCAGCGGCTTCGGGACGGGGACACCAGGCGTCGGCATCAAGGCAGGATCTAATTCGGCAATGGTTGTCGTAGCGAATGTACAAGCTCAAAACGGAATTATCCACGCTATTAATACGGTCATTCTACCATAATGCATTCTGTTTTCACAGGTTAAAAAAACCTGTCAGGCCCCTTGCTGTTTGAATCCAGCAGGGGACTTTTTTTTGATTCAGGTTCCAAAACATTTCTGCAGGCAACCTGTTTAGCGGCTCCTCTAGCACACCTGAAACTCAGCGACAATGGTCAGGTCTGGCCATTGAACGATCACTCCCTGTCTGATGGCGCTTTTTCCTGATGGCAAACACGTTGCGCCAGCACCAACCTGTACAAACTAATGCCACTGCTGGTGCCAAAAGACGGCCATCACCTTTTCGGACTTACTCTGCGCTGTGAGGTTGGAGATATGGCGAAAGGCCAAACTTGATCTTTCGCTGCTTTTCCGCGTCCATTTGAAGAATTACCCCGAAACCGTAACCCGCAGCCATCACCCCGATCCAGGGAACCAGTACATACAACACCGAAACGCTGCTGAACGTCTCCAATCCCGCCGGATAAACGAATTCCCAGATCTTCCCGAACGCCGCGCGCCCGGATTCCGGGACGATGAGCGGCACATAGCTGAAGAGTTGCTGCAAAAAAATGATCCCCAGCCCGATCCAACCGACGACTTTGGGTTTCAACCGCACCAAGGCTGCCAGCAAAACCATGCACCAACCCAGCATCCAGATCACGCCGGCCAGGAAAAACTCCGAGAAATTGATATGGAAAGCCCATAAAAAACGGATGACCGTGATCTCAAGCACCACCAGGAAAATGCCCCGGGTGACCAGAAACCGGGCCAGCTTTGCCGTATCGCCGATCTTTGCACCGTATAAAAAGGCACTCGTACCGGCCAGGAAAGCAAAGCCCGGAGCGCAGAAATGGGTGATCCAGCGGGTAAAGAATATACCCGGGTCCGGACTGCCGGCAGGAATCCCCGAATATACGCGTACATGGTCGATGGCCATCAAAATCATGATGAGGCCGCGGAGGACGTCGACAGACTGGATACGCCCTGTACCATTGGGTGTTGCGGTTGATTTCATAAATCCTTCACGATTAGTCGGATAATTCCCTAAAATTAGGTAAAATTCCTGTTTGTTTTCAAAATTATCCGCCATGAAGAAAGTAGAAGTCCGCACCTGCATCCGCACCGCTCCGGATAAGGTCATCCGCGCCTTCACCGACCCCCAAATGCTGGCCGACTGGTGGGGAGTCGAACGCGCCCTCGTAGAAAAACGCCCCGGAGGCGCATACACCCTGGCCTGGAATATTTCGGACAAAGGATTCGGCTACGTCACGACCGGGATCGTGGCGAAATACCACCCTGACCGGATGATCCGCATCGAATACCTCGTCTACCTCAACCCGGAAAGATCCTTTCTCGGGCCGATGAGCCTGACCGTGGAAGCCGCACCCATAGGCGAGGATACCGAAATTTACCTCTGCCAGGACGGCTACCGATCCGGCAGAGATTGGGACTGGTACTACGAAGCCGTCCGGACCGCCTGGCCGGCAGTGGTTCAAACCCTAAAAGTTATTTGGAATCCGATCAGATCCCATAACCTGCCGCAATCAATTCCTCGATTCCTCAATTCCTCGATTCCTCCATCCCAACCCC
>CALMYQ010000069.1 GCA_937873655.1 uncultured Lewinella sp.
GACTTACGACTTACGACTTACGACTTACGACTTACGACTTACGACTTACGACTAATAACTTACGACTAATAACTTACGACTAATAACTTACGACTAATGACTTACGACTAATGACTTACGACTAATTGCCCGATCTCCACTTTCCTTCCTACCCATAATTGCACGACGTAAACACCAGGGACCACTTTTTCGCTCCACGTGATTTGATGCTCGCCGCCGGGCAATTTGCCGCTCAGCGGGACATCCACCAACTGGCCGTTCAGGTTGTAGATCTCAATCCGCGTTTCGCCGGCCGCGGGCAGACTAAACCGGATATTGACCGGACCGGAAGCCGGATTGGGGGCCAGTTGGAGCCGGAAAAAATCCCGGACCAGTTCGGTTGTACCGACATATCCGCCCGGCGGTTCATTGAGGCGGACGTTGGTATACAGGCGGTATTCACCCGGGGCAAAATTCAGGGCCAGGCCGGTATTTTCCACCATTAGGCTGTCGCCGGTGAAGTATTCGTACCACCAGCCGGTTGCCGGAAATGCAGAGGTGATGTTGGCGGCCGTTACCCCGAAATTACCCTGAACGGCCACTTCCATCTCATTGGAGTGCAGGAAGATCCGCTTGGTAGAAGCCGAAAGGAACAGGTCAAAATCTTCGGTCTTGAATACGGGATAATGGGTTTTCAGGTAGATCAGTGAACGCACCGTTTCAAACAGTTTCCGTCGGCTCGGGCTTTGGTAATAATCCCAACGAATGGGTTTGTTCGACAGGCGGCAATCGTTGCTGATGCTGCCGTCTTCGCAGGTGTTGATGGAATAGTCGTACCCCAGTTCGCCGAATTGCCAGAGCATCTTGGGACCGGGCAACGGATAGAAAAAGGTCGCCGCCAGCTCAGCTCTGCGCAGGCCGGTGATGAAATCCCTGACGTTGTAATTGCCGGAGCTGTTACCGAAATTCTCGTTCTTGTACATCATCCGTTCCTCATCGTGGCTTTCCATATACGGGATGAGGTGCGGAAGCGTCCAACCCCGGGAGGTATAGGAAGCGCCGGAAAGGTCGCTGGCATACCCCAATGAACCTTCGAGGTACTGGTTCTGAATACCGCCACCACCCCACGACATCATGCCGTAGTTGATCAGCTCGGTCTCTTCGCTATTCTCGGCAAAGTGCTCCAGGATCGTGTAAGCCGACGGATTGACATTCCAGATCACATCGGCGTAATGTTTGAGGATGGCGATCCGGGAGGCGTCGTACTGCCCCCAGGCGCCGACGTCGGTATTGAATTTCTGGGTAAAACCCTTGGAGAGGTCAAAGCGGAAGCCGTCCACACGGAATTCCTCCAGCCAGTATTCCAGGATCTGGTCGACATAGCGCTTGGTGGCCGGGCTTTCGTGGTTGAAGTCATATCCTACGTTGAATGGGTGGCGCGCCGTGGGGTTGAGCCACGGATTGGCGGCCGTCGGCCTGAAATTGACCGGATCCCAGAACAATTGCGCCAGCGGGCTCTGGCTGAAAGCGTGGTTGAACACGACGTCCAGGATAACGGCGATCCCCCGGGAATGGCACTCATCGATAAAGGCTTTGAAATCGGGGATCGGGCCGTAGTATTTGTCCAGCGCCTGGTGAAAACTCGGGTTGTAACCCCAGCTGAGGTTGCCTTCGAATTCGCTGACCGGCATCAGTTCGATCGCCGTAATGCCCAGTCTTTGCAGGTAATCCAGGGTATCTTTCAGGGTTTGGTAATCGTGGCGGGCGATGAAGTCGCGGATCAGCAATTCGTAGATTACCAGGTCCTTTTTCTCAGGCGCCTGATAATCGTTGCTTTGCCATTCATACGGCGCAGCGCCGGGTTGGATCAGGGTGACAATGCCGGTGGTCTTGCCGGCGGGGTATGGCGGCAGATCCGGATAGGTAACCGCCGGAATATAAGGGTCCTGGTCCGGGTCCAGTACGACCGTGCTGTGCGGATCGGCCACTTTGATGTTGCCGTCCACGAGGTACTGGAAGGTATAGTTCCTGCCCGGTTCCAGACCGTTCACCTGCAGCCAGTAGGTCGCCCCGTCGTTGCCCTTTTTCATGACAAAATCGGCTTTAGGCTGCCAGTCGTTGAAGTCGCCGAGGACCATGGTCACCGCCTTGTTCGGGCAATGCAATTGCAGGAATACGCTCGTGTCGCTGAGATAGGTGACCCCGTCCCGATAGGCCTGAGGCGGGTTTTGGGTGCCCAGTTGGCTGGTACTGAGGTAAACCAGGCTCCGGGTCACCGTTTCGCCGTTATAGGTCGCTTCCAGGTCAATTTGATGGATAGCGCCGTTGGCGGTGAAATTGAAAGAAACCGTTGCCGAATTGCCCGCGGCCGCCACTTCAACACCATTGTCCAACAGGCGCAGATCGGCTGGAATATAAGCCGTGCCCGCTACGGAGATCTGCTGACCCGGATTGACGATCAGGAAATTGCCGGCGGGCTGCGAAAAGGCCGCTTTTAAGCTCGCCTGGTAGGTGAAGGAAGCCGTATCCGAGGCCGTTCCGTTGACCGCGATGAACTGAACGAGATGGCTGCCGGATTCGTCGGCGTAGATGTCGTGATTGAGGCTGGACGAATTGCTTGCCTGGGCGATCAACTCGCCGTTGTCGTACAGGAACAGGTTGGAGGCGATCGAGGCGGCGCCGTTCACCGGGATGGTTTGGCCCAGTGCCACATCAATGTTGGACCCCGACGGGCTCAACAGGTTGGTGGTCAGGCCGGTGCCTTCGGGGTACAGGTCGTAAAAGATATCGGTATTGCCCGTGCCCTTGCCCTCTTTTGAGCCGTCAGCGTTGCGGAAGACGAACGCCAGCTTCAGCGCGTCCTCTCCCTGCGGAATGCCGTAATAGGATCGCACGGAGGGCCCGAGCACATAACTGTACTTGTTGGGCTGCCCGGCTACCGGCGTCATTTTCCAGGCGGCATTGGCCTGACCCCAGGTGGTCACCACGTGTTTCCAGTCGCTCGTACCCGTACTCTGGTTGGTAATCACGCCGGTATGGAGGTAAACGTCGCAATTGCAGTTGGCCAGGCCGCCGGCGCCTTGTGTGGCGTCAAAGTAAATGGTAACCTGATCGTTTTGGGTGGGAAAAGTCGGATCCGTTGTCAGGATCTGGCCCCAAAGAGAAACGCTTGCTGCAAGGAACAGGCAGCAGTTCATTAGTCGCTTAAGCATGGTGTTCTTTTTATTAATTCCAGTGTAAAAATACAAAATCAATCCAATGAATCGATTTGCCGATGGATCCGAATGATCCGATTCTGCAAACCAACTGACGGATGCTCAAATTCGAATCAATCCAATCAATCGAATCAATCGACCCAATTGAATCATTTATTTAAAACTTTCCTGATCCGCGCAGATTCCGGTTGGATCGCCAGTCCGCGCTGCCCTGTCTGAACGGCATCGTTTTGCTGTCCGGCCATGGCATAGGTTTCCGTCAGGTCTTCCAGCAGCAGGATGTTGTTCGGGTCGATCTTCAGGCCGTAATTGAGGTATTGGATCGCCAGCGGAAAATTTCGCTTTTCCACCGCCAACAACTGGTAGGCCGCACGGTGGTAAAAATCGGTCATTTTCCGGGCCGGCGCCCGGTTGTTGATGTATTCCAGGTACTGAGTGATAAAACCGACCGGCCGTGCCGCCAGGAGCTGGTAAAAGCCGTCCAGCAGGTTATCGATGTTGTTGTCCATTTGGTAATAACCGGCAACAAGGCCGCCTTTGCAGGTCAGCGCATCGGTATATTCCGGGTAGATCTCCAATGCGCGGTCGACGTATGGGGTTGCTTCGTCAAACAGGGCTTTTTTCCGGGTTTGATCGCTTTCATCCACCCCGGCGCGGTACAGGGAATAGGCCATATAGCTGTTGGCGCGCGCCGAATTGACGGACACTTTGATCGCCGCCCGGTTGAGGGTCATTTCGTTTTCCCAGGCGGGCACGCGGGTGACGGTTTTTACGGCATACCCGGCCGATATCAGCCCCAGTATCCCCAGGCTGAACCAGGCGTTGCGCGGCGCTTGGAGCTTTAATATTTCCGGCAGGTACTCAACAGCCAGCCAGGCCAGCGCCAGGCAAAAACCCACCGATGAGAAATAAACGAAACGCTCGTTCATGGGCGCACCAACCGAAAAAACGATATTCGAAACAATGGAAAGCGTAGCAAAATAGAAAAATATGGACCAGGACAGGACCGGCCTTTTCCGGAATACCCGCAAGGCAATAGCGATCAACCCCAGATTGAGGAAAAGGGAAAGCAGCGCCCGCCAATCTCCCCAATTCATGACCGGAACCTGATAGGGGTAATAATCATGGGTCAGCGGGTGGGGGAAGAACAACAATTGCAGGTATTTGCCCAGGGTATAGGTGATCATGGCCGATCGCTGCCCAGGCGAAAGCCCGTAAAACGGATTGTTCATGATCCCGGTGATCTCCTGGCCGCTGTCCAGCAAAAAACCGATGACGCTGACCCGGATGACCAGGTAAACAATGAACGCGGCGAACAACGGCGCCATCGCGGTCAGGATCCGGCGCCAGGGCGTTTTCGTGAACAGGTACAAAGCCGCCGGGATCAACGCCAGAAAAGTCAGGGCATTCTCCTTGGCCAGCAGCGAAAGCAGGAATACGGGACCCGCCAGGGCCAGGTCCGCTATTTTACGGTAAACCGCGTACCGGAAACTGAAATAAAATGCCCCCAATGACAGCAACAGCGCCAGGATCTCATCCCTGCCCTTGATGTTAGCTACAACTTCGGTATGGATCGGATGGAGGATGAACAAAAAAGCCGTCAGAACGGGAAGCGTCAGGTACCATTTCCGATCCTTGGACTGGGGCAGAAAAAGGGCCAGGACCCTGAAAAGCAACAACCCGGTCAGTGCGTAAAAGAAGATATTCAGAAAATGGCTGTTGCGCGGGTTTAACCCCCAGAAATGGTGCTCAACGGCAAAGGTGGCAAGAGACAACGGGCGGTACCGCGATCCGGCCACCAGATTTTGCTGTTCGCCCAGATAGCCGGTAAAACTTTCAGTTGAAAATATCTCGCCGATACCGGCCAGACCTTTTTTAACGTAGTTGTTTTCCGATAGGACGATCTTGTCGTCCAGCACGTAGCCGTATTTCAGGGAAGCGCCGTACAGCACGAACGGCAAAATGAACAAGATGACCGCTGCGGGCCAGTTCTTTTTCCAGAACCCGGTTGGAAGCACGGGTTTGGCAGCGGCCTTCGGGGATGAAGAAGGGCCGGCCTTTTTGGATTGGTTGGCGGTCGATTTTTTCTTGGGTTTGCTCATGACAAGTAGTTGGCGACAAAGATAAAAGCCTCCGCAGTTCAACGCAACTTTTGCCCTAAAGTTATGGCCCGATCAACCGGAAGGTCTTTTGAGCCGGGTCGTACTCGATCCGGTAGTCGGTCTCCGGAACGGATTCCGGGTTCAGGCCCGTCAGGCGAAGCGGGTTGAGGAAGGCCGTTTTCAACAGGTCCTCGGGCCGGAGACCGACATTGGCGGCCAGGTAGTTCATGCAGCGCAACATGCTGAACGAAGAACCGGCCAGGAAATTTTTAACGGGGTTCCACAGCTTGCCGTCCTCTTCCAGGGAAATCTCATTGCTCGGGGTGGCGTACCGGCCTGGTGGGAGCCCTGCAAAAGGCGATGCATCGCTGATCACGGCGACCCGGTCGGGGCCTTTTACCTTGATAATGACCCGGAGCAGTTCGAGGCTCAGGTGAAAACCGTCCGGTATCACGGTAGCTGACAGTCCGTCGATCAGAAACGCCGACCAGAGCGGATTTTTGTGTTTGCCGAGCTCGTGCGGAATGCTGTTGCCGAGGTGGGTGAAGGCCTTTGCGCCGCGTTCAACCATCTCCAGCAGGTCCGCGGTTTCGCATTTCTGATGGGCCAGGAAGACGGAAATACCCATTGAAACAGCTTTTTTTGCCAGTTCGTCGGCGCCGGGTTGGCCGGCGGCCATGGTCAAAATCCGTATCTTGCCGTCCGCCCAGACCTGAAATTGTTGCAGCAGCTCCGGGTCGGGATCCAGAACCCATTCCGGTTTATGGGCGCCGATATAGCCGGGCAGCGGGCAGAGGAACGGGCCTTCGACATGGATGCCCAAGGCATGTTTTCCCCAGATCCGGTCCGACATGGCACGGGCGAGGATGGGCAGGTTCCGTTCGAAAAGCGCAAGGGGCGAGGTGACGATGGTCGGGAAAAAGCCCCTGGCGCCGCTTTTGACGATGGCTTCAAATGCCCGGATCGCGTCCGCTTCGGTCAGGTCGGGAGAGGAAAAATCAATACCGGTATATCCGTTGATCTGGAGATCGATGAGTCCTGGAAAATTCATTGGCCGTCGGTTTTGGAATGCTTTTCGGGTTGGAGCGGTGCTGCGGAATTTGAATACATTGCCCCAAATTTGAACTTCCAGGCAATATTAATCCTTATTCATGAAAACAACCTTTTCGAATCATTCCGGAAATATGAAAAAATTAACCTGGCTCATGTTGATCCTCATTGCGGGGGCTTGCAACAACAGTTCAACACCCGGTGAGGAAGCTGTTGGAAATGAAGGCGATACCACAACTGAATCCGCAACGCCTGAAGCGGCGCCCGCCAAGATCATCTTTTTCGGCAACAGCCTGACCGCCGCCTACGGACTCGACCCCGCCCAAGGGTTTGTAGCCCTTGTCCAGGAACGGCTGGATTCACTCGGCTTCCGGTACAAGGCCGTTAATGCCGGCTTGAGCGGTGAAACCACTTCCGGCGGCAACGAACGCGTGGATTGGGTCCTGGACCAGGGCGTTGACATTTTTGTCCTGGAACTCGGCGGGAATGACGGCCTCCGCGGCATCGACCCCAAGGTCAGTTACCAGAACCTGGTTTCGATCATCGAAAAGGTCAAAAAGGCCGCTCCCGAAGCAAAGATCATCCTCGCCGGCATGGAAGCCCCGCCCAATATGGGAAAAACCTACACCGACGAATTCCGGAGCATCTACCCCCGCCTGGCCAAAGAATTTGACGTCCGGCTCATTCCGTTCCTCCTGGAAGGCGTCGGCGGCAATCCCGAACTGAATCAGCCGGACGGCATACACCCCAACGTGAAAGGACAGAAAATCGTATTGGAAAATGTGTGGAAGGTTTTGAAGGGGGAGTTATAGGTTTGTTGTTGTTTGTTGTTGTTTATTGTTGTTTGTTGTTGTTTATTGTTGTTTGTTGTTGTTTGTTGTTGTTGCTCCGCCCGCCGTAGCCTCGGCGTAGGCGGGTTTATGGTTGTTGATTATAGTTGGCGGCCGACAAGAATCAACAATCATAAACCTATAAACCATCATAAACCAAAATAAACCATCACAAACCCCACCGCACCAGCGGCCCCACCTCCTGCCCGGAGAACTCGCCTTTGAGGTATTTGAAATACCCTGCTACGGCGATCATGCCGGCATTGTCCGTACAGTACTCCAGTTTGGGGATGTAGGTATTCCAGCCCAGGCGCTTGCCGGCGGATTCAACGGCGCTGCGCAGGCCTGAATTGGCGGAACCCCCGCCGGCAACGGCGATTTCCCGGATGCCGGTTTCAGCGGCGGCTTTTTCGAGTTTGTCCATTAAGATGTTCACGATGATCTGTTGCACGGAGGCGCAGATATCCGCCAGGTTGTTGCGGATGAATTCAGGGTCTTTATCCAGTTCCTGTCGCAGGAAATAAAGAATAGCGGTTTTGAGACCGCTGAAACTGAAATCCAACCCCGGGATCTGCGGGCGGGGAAAGGGAAATCGGGGGGTCCCCTGCCGGGCCAGTTTGTCGATCAGCGGGCCTGCAGGATAATCGAGGCCGAGCAGTTTCCCGGTTTTGTCGAAGGCCTCGCCGGCCGCGTCGTCGAGGGTATGGCCCAGGACTTCCATCTCCAGGTGGTCTTTTACCAGTACGATCTGGGTATGGCCGCCGGATACCGTCAGGCAGAGGAACGGGAATGCCGGGTACGGCGGTTCGGCGAAATGGGCCAATACGTGGGCCTGCATGTGATTGACCTCCACCAACGGGATATCCAGGCTCAGCGCGAGGGCTTTGGCAAAGGATACCCCTACGATCAGCGAGCCGGCCAGACCCGGACCGCGGGTAAAGGCCACCGCAGAAAGCTCCTCCAACCCAACACCGGCTTTTTTCAGGGCGGCATCCACCACCGGGACAATATGCACCTGGTGCGCCCTGGAGGCGACCTCCGGCACCACACCGCCGTACAACTTGTGCGCCTCCTGGCCCGCAACGAGGTTGCTCAGCACTGCCCCGTCCCGCAGAATGGCCGCCGAAGTGTCGTCGCAAGAAGATTCTATTCCCAAAATTGTGGTCTGCATATTCAATTTTTACACGCCAAACCCGGTAAAAATGGCATCTTTACAGGGATAATGGTTGTCCGGACCGGCAAATTTCGATAATTTCTGGTTAAAGGCGCGCCACTGTTTCAAACGGATTGCTTAATATTGCACCAAAACAAATCGAAAAATGAGATTAGTCGTAAACATCGTCCTATTACTAATTATCGTACTGCTTGGCTGGGTACTCATCCAAAGCATACGCGAACCTATTGCTTTTCAGGCCGAAAGGACCAAGCGGGAAGATGCTGTAATTGAACGTTTAAGGCAAATCCGCACCACCCAGGAAATGTTCCGGTCCATCAAAGGCGGTTTCGCGCCTTCTTTCGACTCCCTGATCAAAGTGCTTTCAACCGAAAAATTCGCCACCATAAAGGTGATCGGCGACCCCGATGACCCCAACTTTACCGGTACTGTTCAGTTTGATACCATTTTCACGCCGGCGATCGACTCGATCAAGCGGCTGGGTATCAACCTCGATTCCCTTCGCTATGTGCCTTACGGCGAAAATCACGCCACTTTCGACATTCAGGCCGATACCATTACCTACCAGAGCACCAACGTGCCGGTTGTGGAAGTAGGCGTTCCGAGGGAAAAATTCATGGGGCCATACAAAGACAAGCGTTTCGCGCGTTATGATCAGAAGTACGATCCCAAAAAGCCGATCAAATTCGGCAATATGGGCGCACCGAACTTGTCAGGCAACTGGGAATGATCAAATTTGACCTTGTAGAAGACCGATTTTCGGTAAATGATACCTTATCGTGCAAGCTGTCCATCCTGGTCGGGGTGGACAGCTTCGCGTATATGGTCACCGACGATCACAACCACATCAAGGTCATCCGCGAATACGATTTTGACAAAAGGCTCCATCGCCACCGCTGGCTGGATCAAACCCTGAACGCCGATAAATGGCTTCAGGCCGGTTATAGCCATACCCGCATCGCCATCGACGATTCGAGAATGGCCCTGTCTCCCAAACGCTTGTTCCGGGAAGAAGAAAAATGGAGCTACCTGGCTCACCTCTCCTCCGCTGCCGCCGCTCCGGAGGTGGATGTCGAAGAAGTCGACGGATTCGGCGCCGTCCTGGTATACAGCGTATTGCCGGAGATCAAACAGCGCCTCGAACAAGCTTTCCCGGAGGCGGAATGGACCCATCTCAATGCCTGCCTGCTGAAAGCCCTCAACCAGCACGGACAAAACCAGCCCGGATTTCACCTTTGGGTGCTGGTGAAGGACAAGCAGTTGAAGATCATGGCCTTCGACAGGGGAGCTTTGCATTTTATCAACTCTTTCCCCTTTTATTCGGCTCATGATTTTCTGTATTATATCATGCTGGTTTGCCAACAGGTCGGCGTCAAACCCAAAGACACCCCGCTCTATCTGGCCGGCCGGCTCATGGCCGATTCGGAAATTTACCGGAGGCTGGAACGGTATATGCCCAAGCTCCATTTCTGGGTACCCCCAACCTCGCTTGTGCTGGGAGATAAGGTGAAAGCGCTGCCGTCCTATTTTTTTGCCGACCTGCTCGCTACCCGGCAATTCGGTTGACCGAATGCCCTGCAGGCCGTTCAACGCCCATTATTATGAGGATAATCGGAGGAAAATTCAAAGGCAGGCGTTTTTATCCCCCGGCGGATAAATGGCCCACCCGCCCGACAACGGACTTCGCCAAGGAAGGATTATTCAACATCCTGAACAATACCTTTGATTTTGAGGAGATCAAGGTGCTGGACCTGTTCGGCGGCACCGGCAACCACAGCTATGAGTTCATCTCCAGAGGATGTGAAGACGTAACCTATGTCGACAAATTCGGTTCCTGCGTTGATTTCGTCAAAAAAACGGCCGCCCAGTTAGGCCTGGCCGGTGAATTGAAAATCTTCCGTTCGGACGTCTTCAAATTCATCGCCGGTTGCCGCGATCAGTTTGACTATATTTTTGCGGGACCGCCCTACGGCCTGCCCAACCTCGACCAGATCCCCGGACTGATCTTTGAACACAAACTCCTGAAGCCCGGCGGATGGCTCGTGCTGGAACATAACCCGCACCACGATTTCAAAACCCATCCCCATTTTATTCAGGATCGGCACTACGGCAAGACCATCTTCAGCATTTTCGAACAGGAACTATAACCCTGTTTTTTTCGTTTTGTAATGAAAGCTTTCATCAACATGAATTTCTTTACCCGGCTTTTGACCCACTGCGCTTCCTGCGCATCCCTTCCTGTCCTTTTTATCCTGCTGACGGCAAACCCGCAGGAAGTTCGGGCCCAGGAAGCTTTTGTCGGGAAATGGAAAGGCGTGATCACCCAAAACGACGGCGGCTACCGGTCCCTGTACGATTTCGAAATGTATTTCCGACAGGTCGGCAGAAACCTGGAAGGCCGTTCCTACGTAAAAGTGGATGAGATCTACGCCGAAATGGAACTGACCGCTTTTGTGATGGACGATAAGACCATCCAGTTCACAGAAGTCAAAATCGTGGACAGCAAAAAAGTGGATAACCTGGAATGGTGCTTCAAGAGCGGCAAACTTACCCTGGTCAAGGAATTGGGCCAGTTGAAACTGGTCGGCCCCTGGGAAGGTTTTTCCGCCTACGGCCCCTGCATTCCCGGCCGGATCATCCTGGTGAAGGAAATCCCCCGCGCCTGACCCTGCCAATTGGATTGATTTTTTATTGAGGAACCGAAGAACTGAGGAACTGAAGGCAAGACCAATCCAACCAATCGAATCAATCCAACCAATCGAATCAATCGAATCAATCCAACCAATCCAACCAATCGAATCAATTAAATAACAGAATAAGGTCTTATATTTGGCCGCCGAATCCATTTTGTCTGTATGAAGGTTATTGACGTTATTCTCGATGGTGTAGTAAATGGAGTGAAATCCCTTTACGGCTTTGAAACCGAACCCGGACAGGTCACCTGGAACCTGACGCGCAAGGACTTCGAAGGCGATTATACCATTGTGGTTTTCCCATATACCAAGGTTGCCAGGAAAAAACCGGAAGACATCGGCCGGGAACTGGGCGATTTCCTGCTCGGCGAAATCCCGGCAGTTGCGCGTTTTAATGTCGTGAACGGCTTCCTGAACCTCGTCATCAGCGACCGGTTCTGGGTGGATTTCATCCAGGAAGTCTACGCTGACGATCATTTCGGCAGACAACCGTCCAACGGTAAAAAGGTGTTGGTGGAATTTTGCTCGCCGAACACCAATAAGCCGCTTCACCTGGGCCATATCCGGAATATTTTGCTGGGATGGTCGTCCTACAAGATCCTGCAGGCCGCCGGCTACGAGGTGGTTCGCATCCAGATCATCAACGACCGGGGGATTGCCATTTGCAAGAGCATGCTGGCCTGGCAGAAGTATGCCGGCGGCGCTACACCCGGTTCGACCGGCAAAAAGGGCGATCACTTCGTCGGGGAATACTACGTGCTGTTCGAAAAACAATTCCAGGAGGAATACAAAGCCTGGCAGCAGTCCGAAAAAGGCATCGGCATCCTGGCGGATAAGAAAAAGCCGGAACAGACCGCCGAAGAATTCTTCAAAGCCTACAAAAACCAATATTTCAACGAATTCAGCGCCCTCGGCGCCCAGGCCAAAGACCTGCTGCGCCGCTGGGAAGCCGGCGATCCGGATACGATTGCCCTGTGGAAGCAGATGAACGGTTGGGTCTATGAAGGCTTTGAACAGACCTACGCCGCATTGGGGGTCGCTTTCGATAAGCTGTACTACGAATCCGAAACCTACCTCCTGGGCAAGGATATGGTGCAGAAAGGGTTGGATGCAAACGTGTTCTACCGCAAGGAAGACGGCTCCGTATGGGCTGACCTGGAGGATGCCGGACTGGACAAAAAGGCCATTCTGCGGAGCGACGGAACCTCCCTGTACGTCACTCAGGACCTGGGCACCGCTCACCAGCGCTATCTCGACCACGGCGCCGATAAAATGATCTATGTGGTGGCCGATGAACAGAATTACCACTTCCAGGTCCTGTTCGAGTTGATCAAACGCCTGGGTGAGCCCTATGCCGGCGGCTTGTTCCACCTCTCCTACGGCATGGTGGACCTGACCACCGGCAAAATGAAATCAAGGGAAGGTACTGTGGTGGACGCCGACGACCTGATCGCAGAGGTGATCGCCGACGCCAGGGAGAGCTCCCGGGAAAGGGAACGGACAGCCAACCTCACGGCCGAAGAACAGGAAGATATCATCCGCAATATCGGATTGTCCGCCCTGAAGTTCTATATCACCAAGGTCCATCCCAAAAAACGGATGACCTTTGACCCCAAGGAATCGGTCGACCTGCAAGGGCAAACCGGTCCGTATATACAGAACGCATTCGTCCGGATCAGGTCGGTTATCCGGAACGCGCCGGCTTTCCCGGCCGACGCCTGCAGGGAATATGCCGAACTGAACCCCGAGGAGAAGGACCTGGTCAACGCCGTGTACAGTTTTCCGGGATTGATCCTGGAAGCGGCGGAGAACTATGATCCTTCCACCATCGCGAACTTTTGTTACAGCCTGGCCAAATCGTTCCATAAATTTTACCACGACCATTCTATCCTGAATGCCGACACCGAAGCCGCCAAATCATTTCGTCTGGTGCTGAGCACCGTCGTCAGCAAGGTGTTGAAAACAGGGATGGACCTTTTGGGCATTGATATGCCGGAATACATGTAAACCAGTCAATTATGAGCGAAGAAAGCAAAGAATCCCTGAATTTTATCGAGGAATTCATCGAAGAGGACATCAGGAACGGAAAACACGCCGGCAGGGTACACACGCGCTTCCCGCCGGAACCCAACGGTTATCTCCACATCGGACACGCCAAGGCCATCGTGCTGAATTTTGAGATCGCCAAAAAATACGGCGGCCTGACCAACCTTCGCCTGGACGATACCAACCCCACCACGGAGAAGACCGACTATGTAGAAAACATCAAGAACGATATTCGCTGGCTGGGGTACCAATGGTACGATACGGAGTATTACGCTTCCGATTATTTCGGGCAGTTGTACGAATACGCCCTCCTGCTCATCCGCAAAGGCCTGGCCTACGTAGACGACTCCACGCCCGAGGAGATCGCCGCCATGAAGGGCAGCACCGACAAACCGGGGACCAACAGCCCGTACCGGGAACGGAGCATCGAGGAGAACCTGCGCCTGTTCGAAGGCATGAAAAACAGCGAATTCCCGGACGGGTCAAGGGTCCTGCGGGCCAAAGTCGATATGAGCCATCCGAACATGCATATGCGGGATCCCATCATGTACCGCATCAAGCATGAACACCACCACCGGACGGGCGACGACTGGTGCATTTACCCGATGTACGACTTCGCCCACGGTCAGTCGGACTCGATCGAAGGGATCACCCACTCGCTTTGTTCGCTGGAGTTCATCCATCACCGGCCGTTGTACGACTGGTTTATCCAGAACCTGGAGATCTTCCCGTCCCGGCAGATCGAATTCGCCCGGATGAACGTCACCTACATGATCACGTCCAAGCGCAAATTGCTCAAACTGGTTGAGGACAATTTCGTCACCGGTTGGGACGACCCCCGCATGCCGACTATTGCGGGTATGCGCCGCAGGGGCTTTCCGCCGGCCGCTATCCGGGAGTTCTGCAACCGGGCCGGCATTGCCAAACGGGACAACCTGATCGGCATCGAATTGCTGGAATTCTGCGTCCGGGAGGAGCTCAACCGGACAACGAACCGCGTGATGGCCGTCCTGGACCCTGTGAAACTCGTGATCACCAATTATCCGGAAGGGCAGGTAGAGTACCTCGAAACGGAAAATAACCCGGAAGATGAAAATGCGGGGATGCGCAGCCTGCCGTTCTCCCGGGAGCTGTACATCGAAAGGGATGATTTCATGGAAGATCCGCCCAAAAAATACTTCCGGTTGGCGCCGGGGCAGGATGTACGGTTAAAAAGCGCCTATATCCTGCACTGTGAAAAGGCGGTGAAAGACCCCGCTACCGGCGAAATCACCGCAATTCACTGTACCTATTACCCGGACAGCCGCAGCGGAGCCGATACATCGGGCGTCAAAGCGAAAGGCACCATCCACTGGGTTTCGGTAGCGCATGCCAAAAAAGCGGAGGTGCGCATGTACGACCGGCTGTTCACCGATCCGGAACCGGCGAGCCATGAAGACAAGGATTTTCTGGAATTTTTCAATCCGGAATCCCTGAACGTGATCACAGCCTACGTAGAGCCGAGCCTGGCCGACGCACAGGGCGGCCAGCAGTTCCAATTTATCAGAAAAGGCTATTTCTGTGCAGACCCGGATACGTCGGCCGAAAAACCGGTTTTCAACCTGACGGTCGGCTTGAAGGATTCTTTTGCTAAAAAGCTGGGGTGACGATTATAGTCGTAAGTCAAAAGTGGTAAGTCGTAAGTCGGCTGCCGCTTTTGACTTACCACTTACGACTTACGACTTACTACTGATTTTCTTTCGGCACAACCGAAGTCAGGTCCACCCGCACGCCGTCCTGATAGGCGACTACCCAGGCGTCTTTCAGCCCGATCTTCTTCATATGCTTCATCAGGTCCTTGGCCTGGCCGTAGTCGCGGAAGTAACCCACCATGACTTTCTGCATGCCGTCGGCGGCTTCAAAGGTGATGCTTTCGGACGTATCCAGGTTTTCGGGGATATAAGTCTTCTCGTAGGCGCCGATCTGGACCTTGAAGACGATGCCGTTCATGTCCTCGCCCATGTCGTTGCCTTTGGAGGCAAAGGTGTCATTTTCGTCGGACAGGCGCTGGATCTGGTTTTGCGCTTCCAGGAGCCGGTTATTGAGCTGGATATTGTCGGCTTCCAATTGGGAAACGCGGCTTTCCTGCTGGGCTTTCTCCGATTCCAGGAAATTCAGCTGCTGCTGGTAATCATCCGCCTGTTGCTTGTATTTTTCTACATCCAGGGTCAGATCTTTCAGCGCTTCCGGATTTTTCTTGTAATCCTTCAGCTGTTTTTTCCAGTACTTCTTCTCTTCTTTCGTCAGTTTGGCATCCTGGGCTTGTACCTGGCCGCTGATCAGAAACAGGGCGGCCAACGATAAGATGGTAAGCATTCTCATGGTGAAAAAAGTTTTGTTTTGGTATGAAGATAGCATTTCCTCCTTAAGGGTGCTTAAGTTCCAGGGAAATGGAAGATTCGAGACTAATGTTGCGAAGCGTGGAATAGTACAGTTGCTGCTGATTACGTTTCTAACAAACGCAAATTTCAACATTTTTCGTATTTGTTGCAATTTCTTTTGAAAAAATATGGACTTACACCAAATCCAATGGGCCGTTGGTTTCCGTTTTGTCCGCCCATTTGTTCAATTTGGGTTGGATGAACCATACGCCGGTGAATTGAAACCAGATCAGGACAAATTCCCCGATGAAATCCCCGAAAACGACATTCCGCTGTAATTCAACCGACTTCAGGGTTTTTGCTGCAATATACATGCAATAGAAGATGCAAAAAATTGCGAACGCATGAACCATCATGAACGGAATAACGGCAAATACGATTTTGGCATCCGGGACCATGAAAAAAGCAAACCTGCCGCTGACGAAGAACAAGAAACTCACCCTCTCACCCCCTCACTCTCTCATCCTCTCCCCGACCGGTTGATCACCAGATTGCTGGCCTGTTGTGTGCCGAGCATATAAATATCCTGAATATTGACATGCGGCGGCCTGGTAGCCATGAACAGGATCGCTTCCGCGACATCCCCGGCTTTCAGCGGTTGGAAATCCTCGTAGATCCTGGCCCGTTCGGCATCGCCGTCGAACCGGACGAGCGCGAATTCGGTGTCTTCCACATGGCCGGGGTTCACCATGCCTACGCGGATATTGTGGGCATGCAGGTCGAGCCGCATTCCTTCTGTAAGGGCATTGACGGCCGATTTGGTGGCGCAATACACATTGCCTTTGGGGTAGACTTCCTTACCTGCGGAAGAACCGATATTGATCACCATGCCCTCCCGGCGGGCGATCATGCCCGGCGCAACGGCCCTGGTGACGTACAGCAAGCCTTTGAGGTTGGTATCGATCATTTCCTCCCAGTGGTCGAGGTGGCCTTCCTGGATGGGATCCAGGCCTTTGGCTTTGCCGGCGTTATTGACCAGGATGTCGATACCCGTCCATTCCGCGGGCAATTGCCTGATGGCATCCTCTACCGCTTTTTGGTCGCGAACGTCGAAAGCGAGGGTGAGTACCTGAGCGGACAGCTCGGATTCCAGCGCCGATTTGAGCTCCTCCAGCCGGTCTTCGCGGCGGCCGGTCAGTATGAGGCGATAACCTTCCCCGGCAAAAGCCCGGGCCGTGGCATATCCGATGCCGGAGGTTGCGCCGGTGATGAGCGCGACCTTGCCTTCGCCCTTGAGGGCCGGCTGGTTCCTGGCTTCTTCCTCTTCGCGTACCCGGATCAGTTCTTCCAGTCTGGCCAGGTTTTCCTTCAGCGCGCTGATGGTATCGTGCTGCAATCCGGAAGCTTTATTGGGATCGAAGGAAAAAGCCAGGTCGTTCTCCGGCGTTTTCATTTCCGGATTGACCCTGGCCGCCTCAACATACGATTCGAAGGCCGCTGCCCGGTCGCCGCGCTTGTGATAAATGAGGGCGAGGTCATAATGGGCAAATTCGTGGTCGGGGTCCAGGCTGACGGTTTTGCGGAAGTAGGATTCCGCCTGGTTCGGATCACTCATGGCTTCGTTCAGGATCAGGCCGATCTGGTAATAGGCGTCCACGTTGCCGCGATTGCGCTTGACCGCTTCCTGAAAATCTTTGAGGGCGCCGCTGATGTCGCCCATGAAGTGGCCTTTTACCAGCCCGAGCCGGTAGAAAATATCCGGGAACTGCGGGTTCATGGAAGCCACCTTCCGGTAATCTTCCAGGGCCTGGTTGTGGTCGCCGGCGGTCTCGGCCAGTTCTCCGCGCAGGAAAAGGCCTTCGACGTGGGTCGGGTGCAGCGCAAGCAGATTATTGAGCACGTTCATCGCGTTTTCGTGGTCTTCCCGCGATTTGACCAGCAGTACGGCCCGTCGGTAAAGCATGGCCGCATTATCAGGGTATTGTTCCAGGCCTTGTTCCAGGATGTCGATCGCATCCTCCGGATCGGCATGCAGCGCTTTTTCCAATATGCTTTCCGGCGTGATATCGCTTTGCGGCGGGTGATATCCGGCGCCGTTCATTGGGGTCGGTTCCGGGGTGGTTTCTTCTTCGTAGGCAGGGGGTTCCGGGATTTCTTCCTGTTCCGGAAGCGGTTCGTTCATTTGGTGGGAACCCGGAATCTCCTCATCATCCGGAGAACCGGCGTCTTCGGTTTCTTCTTCCGCTCCGATCATCGGTTCATCGGCTATTTCATCTTCAAGATCGACCGGCGTTTCCATTTCTTCTTCCGCCTCCTCCGGTTGGGGCATGGGTTCATGGCGGTCTTCCACGGTGGGTTCCTCCGCGATGAAAACCTCGCTGGACTCTTCTTCCGGTTCTTCGGCTTCTTCCGGTTCGTGACCGACGGGTTGAACGGCGGTTGCCCGCGTTGCGCCGGCGGATTTCCTTTTTGCGCGGAAGGTTTCCCAGTTGGGCATGATATTGAGGAAGCGGAATACCTGGAGGTAATCTTCATTTTCCAGGTTTTCGAAGAGGGCGTAATTCAGGCTGCGCAGTTGCCGGAGGTATTCGCTGATCTCGCTGGAAATTTCCCGGACCACGCGCAGTTGTTCCTGGAGCGCTTCTTCGCTTTTGCCGGTCTGTTCTCGTTTTTGCCGGCGCAGGTCGAGGTAAAGGTCCTGCCAGTGGTTGATATATTGGATGATATCGCTGATCCTTTCAAAATGGGTCGGCACGGCGATGTCTTCCCCGAGTTCATTCCTGCGGGTGCCTTCCGCGATGATGGGCATGATGTCTTCGCGCCTTTCCTGCAGGAAAGAGAGCATGCCCTCCATACAATTGGCGGAATGGAGGAAGTTGTCCGTGATCAGTAAAAGGATAGGGCCCGGTTTTTCGGTCAATTGTTCGGAAAGCAACGGTGCATCTCCTGATTTTGCGCCTTTGGCATGGGCTACGGTGATACCGCCCAGTTCAAGTTCGTTTTGGATTTGTTGAGCCAACGGCTCGTTTTGATCGGCGTAAGCCAGTACGATGTTTTTTGAACTCATTGTTGAAATTGGATTTATTGGGTAGTTTGTTCGCCGGTCAATTGCTCGATGGTCTTTTGAAAGCCGGCTTTGAAAGATTCGTATTCCTTGGTGGCAGGGCCGGAAAAGCCCGTATGGATCCGTCGTACGCGGTTGTTTCGGTCTACAAAGATCAGGGTGGGGTAGGACATGACCCGGTCGAGCATGGGCAGGCGGACGGCGGCATCCCCCTTGTTGTAATTGCCCGCCAGCAGAACCTCATAGGGTAATGCCATCTTTTCCCGGAAAGTGCGGATGGCTGCCATGGACCTGGATTCGTCGTCGTAGCGTTCGAAGGACAGGCCGATAACGGCCAGGTCCTGGTCGGGATGCGCATCGAGGTATTCTTTCAGGAAATGGGTCTCATCCCGGCAATTGGGGCACCAGGTACCCATGATCTGCACCAGTTTGACCTTGCCCTGATAGGCGGGGTCTGACAGGGACACCATTTTACCGTCCGGATTCGGGAAGGAAAAATTAAAGTCCGTTACGCCCGGCATCAAATGGGTCAGGGAGTCGGGATTGCTGAGCGCGAATTCCGAATTGCGCCTGGCTTCCCAAACGGACCTGAAGTGGGAGCCGGACCGGAAAGAGCCGATCATTGAACCGTCGTTCAGGATCTTGCCTTCGAAGAGAAAGGCGTGAGCGCCGTCAAAAGTGGAGAGGTAGATCTTGTCGGCCTGTATGGTCCCTTCCAGGTAGCGGTAGTCGCCGGTTTCGGTCAGGAAGGTGCCGGAGAGCCGGTTGCCGGATTGGGTGAATTCCCCGACGGCTTTGTAAGGGTCTTCGTCCTCAGGTTCGAAGGTGGTTTCCCAGCGGCCGCTGATGTCCGCGACGGGCTCTTTTTTCAGGGAGGAGAACCGGTAATCCTTTCCGAAATAGGCTACGAACGGGATGGAATAGTTCTCCCGGTAATTGACGACCCAAAGGCCTTCCATGATATTGCTTTCGACGATGGCGCTGATATAGGAATCGAAAACCGGAAAGCGGATGAGGATGGTGTCCTTTGCGGTGCGGATATCCCGGCCGAAGGTGATGTCGTCGACCCGGATCCGTTCTTCTCCGTTGATGATGTCCAGGTGGAAGTCAGTTTCACTGTCATAGACCACTTCAAAGAGGAACGGCAATTCCCCTTCGGTGACCTCTTCAAACTCGTAATTGACCTTTTCCGGGAGCGGTTCGCCCTTGGGATTCGGGGTGATCGGTTTCGGATCGAGCTTGAGCACAGCGCGCCAGGGGCCAGGCGCCAGCCCCGTGTAAGGATGCGGCATGACAAAACAGCCTGCAAGGGTTGCGAGGGCTGCCAGCATTGAAAACAAAAACATTTTTTTCATTCCCGGTCTCCTTTATCACCAACGAAATTGTGCTCCTTATATTTGAAAAGGACGTTAAAAGTGGTGAGACTCCCGTAAATCCGAGTAATATATTGCTGGAGATTGACCTTTTCCTCGTCGTTGAGGTTGCTGCTGTTGACCCGTTGCTCCATGACCCGCAGCCGGTCCCTGACCATTACAATCTTGTGGAAAAAGGCTTCGATGGGAATTTCCTTTGGTTTCAGGCTTTCATCGGATGGTTTCAGGATCAGGGTGCCCTTGTCCCAGCGGTCGCCGAGGGGCACGACTTCCGAAATATCGGAAAACTCCCGCAGAATTCTTTTCAGCGATTTCTCGGCTTCGGAATAGGTGACGGCTGCATCGGCTTCGATTGCTTCGATGATTTCCCAGGCGTTGTAGTCCTTGCCTACGGATTTGATCCCGTACAGCATAAAGGCCACTTCATAGGCCGCCTGGTGGAGCCGTATGACAACCCCGTCGCCATAGCCCGGATGGCGGACGCGGGAGCCGACGCCCAGCAATTTAGTTTGTTGCGTTTCACTTGTTGACATGCTAAAAACCGGTTTACTAACACAATAACGAACACAAGCCCCAAAAGTTACGGCTTTTATACCTTAACTTTTTTTAACGCAAGCCCCAAAATAGATATCCGGAAGTCATCGTTACAAAGAAATAAAAACCCAATGACCATGAGCCAGTACCTGTTTGAAAGAAGAATCCGGGTGAATCGCCGCAGGGCGGTGGTCTTCACTATTCTGTTCCACGCCGCATTGATCGGAGGCCTGCTGGCAGCCAGCGACGGACAATGGCGCGATCACTTGCCGGAGACTGTAAAAGAATGGTTAGGTTGGGATAAGCCTGCTGACATGCAGCCTGCGCAGGCGAGTGTACCGACGCCGTAGCGCCGCGTTGTCAAAACAATCCGTGCAGCTCCGCGCGTACCATGTCTACCACCTTGCCGAGGTCTTCAGGGCGATTCTGAAAGTCGATGTCATCGGCTTGTATAATGAGCAACTTGCCCTCCTTGTAGCCGGAGATCCAGTTCTCGTACCGTTCATTCAACCGCTTGAGGTAGTCCAGGCTCATGTTGCCTTCGTAATCCCGCCCGCGTGACTGGATATGCTCCACCAGGGTGGGAATGCTGGCCCGGAGGTAAATGAGCAGGTCCGGCGGCTGGATTTGGGAGGACATGGTCTTGAACAGGCTGAAATAATTATCGAAATCCCTTTTGGACATCAGCCCCATGTCGTGCAGGTTCGGGGCAAAAATATAGGCATCTTCGTAGATGGTGCGATCCTGGACGACGGTGCGGTCGCCATTGAGGATCTTGAGCACCTGCTGATAGCGATTGTTGAGGAAGTAGATCTGCAGGTTGAAGGACCACCGCTGCATATCGATATAGAAATCGCTCAGATAGGGATTATTGTCTGTGGATTCGTAGTGAACGTCCCAGTCAAAATTTTTGGCCAGTTTTTCGCACAGGGTGGTCTTACCGGCCCCGATATTGCCCGCAATGGCTACGTGTTTGATCTTTTCCGAAATGCTCATAGTTATGTTATTCGCCTTTCCAGGTCGGCGGCACGAAAATAGAACATCCCTTTTTAATAGCCAAAGAATCTATCCAACTCTTCCGCCCTGCGTTATGTTACTTTTTATTAATATTGCGTTATCAACCTGCATGACCCGGCCGGAAACTGGCGTTTTGCCGAAAAAAACCGCCCAAACTTCGATTTTTTTCCAATGGTGATCACAGAAAACCTAGTTTTAAAGCTTGAGCAACTGACCAGGCTGGAATTGTCGCCCGAAGAACGCGAACATATCCTGGAAGACCTCAACAAGATCCTCGGAATGGTGGATCAGCTCAACGGCCTCGACACGCAGGGTGTCGAACCGCTAACATACCTGAACGATGAACCGATCGTACTGAGGCCGGATGAGGTGCAGGGCGAAATCGACCGCGAAGCGGCCCTGAGCAATGCTCCGGATGCGGATGGTGTACACTTCAGGACGCCGAAGGTGATTGAGTGAGGAGGAGGAGGGTGAGTGAGTGAGAGGGTGAGTGAGTGAGAGGGTGAGAGGGTGAGAGGGTGAAACCATTTGGGGGGATCGACCGTCTTTTAAGGGTTAGCAGGACAGATCAACTTCGCCGGACGGCGTTTTGAGCATTAATTAACCGAACAATCCGTTCATTTCATGGAATCAATCATTGCCGTAAGAAACCTCCAGAAAACCTATCAGATGGGTAATACCCTGGTGAAAGCCCTTCAATCCATTACGATGGACATCCACAGGAACGAATTTGTGGCGCTGATGGGGCCTTCCGGTTCGGGTAAATCCACGCTGATGAACCTGCTGGGGTGCCTCGATACGCCGACCACGGGTGATTATATCCTCAATGGAACTAACGTCAGTACGATGACAGATTCGGAACTGGCCGAAGTGCGCAACAAGGAGATCGGTTTCGTTTTCCAGACCTTCAACCTGCTGCCCAGGCTATCAGCCCTGGAAAACGTAGCGCTGCCGCTGGTATATGCCGGCGCCAGCAAGAGTGCGCGCCTGAGCCGGGCGGCTGAAGTCCTGGAGTCTGTCGGCCTGGCCGACCGGATGGACCACAAGCCCAACGAATTGTCCGGCGGTCAGCGCCAACGGGTGGCCATCGCCCGGGCGCTGGTCAACAGTCCGTCCATCATTCTGGCGGACGAACCCACCGGTAACCTCGACTCCAAAACCTCGATCGAGATCATGGGCATTTTCGAAGAGATCCACGAACAGGGCAACACCGTGATCCTGGTCACCCACGAACCGGATATCGCCGAGCATGCCCATCGCGTGGTCCGTCTCAAAGACGGCCTCATCGAAAGCGATATGACCAATGATAACCCGGTCAGGGTGTTGAGCAGACAACCTATGTGAATTATTGAAGAATCGAGGAACTGAGGAATCGAGGAATCGAATACTCAGTTCCTCGATTCCTCGATTCCTCAATCCAATAGTGGCATTCAAAATCTACACCAAATCCGGGGACAAGGGCCAGACCTCCCTCTTTGACGGCAGCCGCCTGCCCAAGCACCATATCCGCATCGAATCCTATGGGACGGTCGATGAGTTGAACGCTCATATCGGCCTGCTCCGGGATCAGGCGGACCGCGGGGATGTACGGGCCCAATTGTTGTCCATCCAGCACCTCCTTTTTGTAGTGGGTTCTCAACTGGCTGCCGGCGCCAAACCCAGTCCGCATATCCCGGAAATGCCGGAAGGCGCGGTGGAGATCCTGGAAAAAGCCATTGATGAAATGACGGAGCAGCTGCCCCCGCTGCGCAGTTTTATCCTGCCGGGCGGGCATGTGGCCGTTTCCCAATGCCATGTGGCGCGCACGGTTTGCCGCCGGGCCGAACGACTGGCCGTAGCGCTATCCGAAATAGAACCGGTGCCGCCCATCCTGATCACTTACCTCAACCGGCTTTCCGACTATCTCTTCACCCTTTGCCGCTTTTTGTCCCATCATTTCGGCGCGGAGGAGATCAAATGGGAAAAACCCGTTTGAATTTGAGCTATTCTTTTCCTGGAGTTGTTTTTTGTTTGTAACCTTACGTATCGCAGGTGACTTACCTTTGAGATCATGCAAACAACAAGACATCAGAAACACGCCAAACTGGCCCGGCCTGCCGCCGGGCATTTCGGGCGAAGGGAATGGGCCTTTATGGGAGCGCCCTGCGGGGGTATCCACGAATTGTTTGCCGACCTGGTCCGCGAATTGAGCCCCCGATACCGGCTTGCCTGTATGGATGCCGACCACCACAGCCAACCGGAAGACAGCGGGTGGCTGGCCGGGGGCGCGAATGCCGTTTACACCAACAAGCTCGAATACCACCGGCTGGACCGGCGCGACGAACCCAATGCGTTCCAATACCGGGAGTGGTTCAACGACGCGGACGCCGTACTGATCAACGGCAACCATTTTACGGCTGCCCGCCAGGTTCTGATCCTGGATCCGCGCAAATTTGACTCGTTGAGCCGGAAACTGGACCGGCTGACCCAGGTGGACCTGGTGCTGGAATTACCGGAAGAACACCCGGTTCCCCAGGCAGTCCTCGACCATTTGGGCGACCGGCTGAAGGAAATTCCGAGGCTCCGGCTGGATGATCGCAGCGGTATAGCCCGTTGGCTATCGGCACAATTGGAAAGCGCCATCGCCCCGGTAAAAGGCCTGATCCTGGCCGGCGGGCAAAGCACCCGCATGGGTACGGACAAAAGCCTGCTCGATTACCACGGCGTTCCGCAAAGGGATTATCTGTACAACATGATGGACAACCTGCGGTTGGAGCCCGTTTTGTCGGTGGCGGCAGGGCAGGAAATCCCCGGATTCCGGAGCATTCAGGATACCTTTCTCGGCCTGGGGCCGATGGGCGCCATTTTATCCGCCTTTCGGGAAGAACCCGATACCGCCTGGCTGGTGCTGGCCTGCGATCTGCCGCTGGTAGACGAGCAGGTGCTTCGTGTATTGATCGGCAACCGCCGCCCTTCTGCCGCGGCGACGGCTTTCCGCAGCCCCGAATCCGGGTTTCCGGAGCCGCTGGCGGCTATTTGGGAACCCCGGAGCTATCCGGTGCTGTTCCGGTTCCTGTCGCAGGGGTACTCGTGCCCCAGAAAGACACTGATCAATTCCTGTACCCATGTGATCGACCCGCCGACTCCGGAAAGCATGCTGAATGCCAATAAACCGGAGGAAATGGAAGCAATCCTGAAGCATTATGTGGGACGTTGAATCCTTCCGGGACCATTTTCCCCTGTTTTCGGCGCAACCCGGATTGGCCTATCTGGACAATGCGGCAACCACCCAGAAGCCCGCTGCGGTTATTGAGGCCATTGCGGGTTATTACTCGAACGGATACGCCTCTGTTCACCGGGGGACCTACGCACTTGCGGATGCGGTAACCAGGACTTACGAGGGGGTTCGGAAAAAGGCAGCTCAATTTATCAATGCGGGATCGGAGAAAGAGATCGTCTTCACTTCCGGCGCTACGGGCGGAATTAATCTGGTCGCGGAAGCTTTTCTGGCCGACAAACTGGACAGCAGCCGGTCGATCGTGGTTACGGCCATGGAGCACCATTCCAACCTGCTGCCCTGGCAGGCCTTGGCGACCCGTTGCGGCGCTTACCTGCGGGTGGTTCGGGTGGATCCGGACGGTACGCTCAACCTGAACTCATTGTCGGAATGCCTGGATGAACATACGGCTTTACTGGCGGTAACCCAGGTCTCCAATGTGCTGGGAACGGTCAACCCTGTCAAGGAAATAACAAGGGAAGCTGCCCGCAAAGGCATCCCGGTGCTGGTCGATGCGGCCCAGGGCGCCCTGTTGCATCCCATCGATGTGCAGGACTGGAATTGCGATTTTTTAGTATTTTCGGGTCATAAGATCTTCGGGCCGACCGGGATCGGGGTTTTATACGGCAAAAAAGAGCGCCTCGACGCTATGCGACCCTGGCAATACGGCGGCGAAATGGTGCTGGACGCCACTTTTGCGCACAGCGAATATGCACCCGCACCGGCCAGGTTTGAAGCCGGTACGCCGAATATAGCCGGCGTGACCGGACTGGGCGCCGCGATCGACTTTTTGACGGCGATGGACCGGCCGGCGGCGCTGGCATACACCACCGGATTGCGGCAATACGCGGTGGATCTGCTGGCCGATATTTCAGGCATCCGGATCCTTGCCCGGGATCTGCCGGATTCGGTGATCGTCTCCTTTGATATTAAAGGCATCCACCCCCACGATATCGCCACCTTTATGGGCCAGGACCAGGTGGCCATCCGGGCCGGCCACCATTGCGCGCAACCGCTGATGGATTATTTCGGTTTGCCTGGGACGACGCGCGTATCGTTGGCGCCGTATAATACGAGGAGGGAAGCGGAAAGGATGGCGGGGTGTTTGGAGGAGGCGAGGAGGTTGTTGGGGTGAGTGGGTGAGTGGGTGCCCGCCTTCGTAACGCCTGCGGCGTCACTACGGCGGATGTGAGAGGGTGAGAGGGGGGACTTTGGGACGGGAAATTAAAACCAATAAAATATGGCTACGGATCGGAAAACACCGGGCGTTTATATTCAGGAACTGGATGCATTCCCGAATTCGGTTGCGCAGGTCGAAACGGCTATACCGGCCTTTATCGGGTATACGCCGCAGGCCGCTCTGAACGGGAAGCCCTGCTGGTTTGAGCCGGTTAAGGTCCATTCCATGGGTGAATTCCTTGCTGTATTCGGCTTTTCGGCGGATCCGGTTACCGGGCAATCACCACCTCAGTATGCGCCTTCGTATTATATTACCCAACAAAAGAAGGCCCCGGCAAAAGGCGATTACTATACGTTCAACGGGAATGTCTATACCATTGAGCCCGACCCGGATACCGTTTATTACCTGTACAACAGCGTAAAACTGTTTTTTGAGAACGGCGGGACCCAGGCCTATATCGTTTCGACGGGGGGGTATGGCCCGGCGTCCGGATCACCGGTGGATGCGGGGGCAGCAATCGTCAACCTCAATGTGAAATTAGCCGACCTGACAAAGGGGCTGAAGGCCCTCCTGAAATTCCCGGATGTTACGCTATACGTTTTTCCGGAAGCTACCTTGCTCAGCAGCGAAGAAAACGGGACCCTGATGGAGGAAACCCTGCTTCAATGCGGGAATATGCAGACTGCAATGGCCATTTTTGATGTTATCGGCGGCAGGGCGCCGGACCCTATCCTCTGGCCCCAGGATATTCAGGTTTTCAGGAATAACACAGGCAGCAATTCCCTGGATCGGGGGGTAGCGTATTATCCGTTTTTGAATACCACTGCGGCAGCAATCGATGATATTACTTACGGGAACCTCAACGGAGGAAAGGTTACTACCTTGTCGGAATTATTGAATCCGGCTTCAGCGCCAAATCCCGCTGTGGTCAAAATCATCGACTCCATTGTCGAAGGGAATAAACTCACTGTCCGGGAAAACAACGCCGCACTGATGAATGCCAGTAAATTGTACCAACAGATCCTGGGCATTGTACAGGCGAAGGTGAATATTCTGCCGCCCAGCGGGATCATGGCGGGCGTATACAGCCTTGTGGATGCGACAAAAGGGGTTTGGACGGCGCCCGCCAACGTCGCGCCGGTCGGCGTAACCGACGTCACGATCCGGCTTTCCGATCAGGATCAGGCCGGGCTGAATGTGGATGCGGTCAGCGGTAAATCCATCAACGCCATTCGGTTCTTTAACGGTCGCGGCGTGCTGGTTTGGGGCGCCCGTACGCTCGACGGCAACAGCCAGGATTGGCGCTATATCAACGTCAGGAGGACGATCACGATGATCGAACAATCGGCAAAACATGCTGTAATGGCCTATGTTTTTGAACCCAACGATGCCAATACCTGGGCGGCAGTGAAGGGTATGCTGGACAATTTCCTGACCAACCTCTGGCGGGATGGCGCTTTACAGGGTGCAAAGCCGTCGGATGCATTTGCTGTACAAATTGGATTGGGGTCTACCATGACTGCACAGGATGTGTTGGATAACCTGATGCGGGTTAATGTGATGGTCGCCGTTACCCACCCTGCTGAATTCATTATTATTACCATCGAACAACAACAGGCAACAACCTGATTACCCGAAAGCCTCATTCAACAAGGCTGCCAGCCGAATGCCACCTTTCAGCAGGCGATCCTTTACGACCGGCAGGTTTTTGAACGGGTATTCGTAGCTCAAGGTGGGCAGGCCGCTGGTAAAGTCCGTTTTCTGGTAGGCGGTGGCGTACAGGGCTTTCCGGTGACCGATGGATTCCTGCGCCCAGGTTTCGACCCCGGCGTTCTGCCAGGTCCTGACCTCCTGATCGGCGGGGTGATCGATGAACTGGACGAATTCGGTATAGCTCAGTTTTTGCTGTTCGATCATGCTTTCATCCCAGACTTCGTGCAGGTTGGACCGTTCGCCGAACCAGAGTACCGCGATCTTGTTGCCGCCCAGGTCATACGTCCGGCCCACGTGCAGCGGTTGGTGGACATCCCCGACAAAGTGGATGAGCAAGGCCAGTGCGGTGGCGCGGGTTGAGCCCATCAGGGGTTCTACCTTGTGTTCTGCCATCATGGCTTCAAAGATCCGGGTATTGGCGGCGTCTCCTTTCAGCAGGGCGTGGAAAAATTGGATGGCTTCCACCACGTTGGCGATCTGACCGTCCTTGTGGTCCCGTTTCAGCACGGCGTCGAGGGTTTCGTCTTCATCCACGGAAATATAATGCCAGGGTTTGACAAAATCCCATGCCGGATCGGACCGGATCTCGTCGGCCCAGGTAGAGAGTTTGGCCAGGGGGTATGGGCCTGCCAGGTCCTGGATGGCTTTTTGGGCCTTATCGGTGAGGTGGCGTTGGGCGATCTCTGCGGTGATGCGGTGCCCGGTCGGACCCCAGGAAGCGGCAAATGCGCTGCAGGCGACCAGAAGGCAGAGAGGAACGAGGATTTTTTTCATGGCAGTGGGTTGAGGTTGGATGAACCGGATGTTGTTTTGACAGCAGTAGACGCAAGATAGTAAAATTACGTTCCCTTTGATTGATTTTACTGTGATCATGAGCCATTCCGCCTTTTATCCTGGACAAGTAGGGGACAGACTAATGAGTTGAAGCTATGAATTCCTATTTTTTTTCACCACAAAAGAAACAAAAGCCCGCAAAAGCCATTGATCCGAAATCCCTCCGGGATTCGGAATCAATCAATCCTTATATTTTCTTTTGCGGTTCGCAAATAATTTCACTTAAATTCGAATGATTTGTATTTTTCTTTTTTGCAGAAGTTTCCGGCATATTATAACTTGACCCATCATTCAACTTGAACATGCAGGAAAATCCGGAAAAGAAACAACTCGATCTGTACGGTGAAACCATCCTGAGGGAAAGCAGGTCGCCCTATCATTTTGAAAAAATGCCGGAAGGGCAAACCGCGGTTGAAGCCTACAATCCGTATTGCGGGGATAAGTACCGGTTGTTCCCGGAAGTGGAGGAAGGGGTGATCCGGGCGATCCATTTTCACGGGTATGGGTGTGCGGTATCCAAGGCGTCGTGTTCGGTGCTGGCGCGGGAACTGGAGGGGAAGCCGGTGGAAGAGGCCCGGGCGCTGATCGAGGGATTTGTAGCTGCTATCCGGAGGGAGGCAATTCCATCTGACCGGGTGGCTCTGTTTGCTGCGCCGTTTTTACCTGCGGCGGATTATCCGGGACGGGAGACTTGCGCTGTTTTGGGGTGGGAGGCTTTGGGGCGGTGGTTGGAGGTTGATGATGGCCCTGCCCGCCATAGTTTTTAGAGCGGAGGCGGGTTTATGGTGGCTCCGTCCGCCATAGCCAACGGCGTAGGCGGGTTTATGGTTGTTTATGCGAATCAAGGGTTGAATCCACGATAAATGTGCCGTCAGGCACAAAATATCGGTAGCATGATGGTAATCAGGCGTTTTTGGCGTGCCGTAGGTACGCAATATGAGGTCTTCACATCGCATACCTACGGCATGCTGAACCACGTTTACCCGATTCGTCTACCGGGATTTGATCCCTACGGGATTTTTTAACCCTTGATTCGCATTGTTTATCGGGACATGGCCTTTTATGGGGATTAGCTTTGAATAATTTACATGATTAGGATATTTTATGAGTGCTATTATTTTGACAGTAAGGCTTTCAACTTCCTTAAAGAAGTTGGAGAATCCTATCTTTGCGAACTAACGCTGAGGAACTTGCACAGCATAGTAATAAAGTTAAAGGCAAAAAGAAGGAACTAATATTAGGCGCGAGGCTGAAAGGTCTTCCCGTATCTCCCCCTTTTCCAGCACTATGCCCCAAACCACGTTTTGATCACCGAAATACCGTAAAATATGAACCAAACATCCCAACACGATGAGCGCATTGCCAAAATGACATTCGCTTCGGTCTATCCGCATTACGTGGCCAAGGTCGAGAAGAAAGGCAGGACGAAGGATGAACTGCATCAGGTCATTCGGTGGCTGACCGGGTACGACGAGGAAAAATTGCAGGAGCTCATTGAGGAGAAAGCGACCTTCGAAAAATTCTTTCAGCATGCTTCGATCCACCCGAATGCCCACCTCATAACCGGCGTGATCTGCGGTTACCGGATTGAAGATATCGAAAATCCGCTGACCCAACAGGTGCGGTACCTGGACAAGCTGGTGGATGAATTGGCGAAGGGGCGCAAAATGGAAAAGATCCTGCGGGTTGCATGAGCCGGGCGGCCTGAAAGAGAATTACCGTTTACCAGCGAGGACGTTCGCGACTCAGGCAAATGATGTCATTCAACCCAAGATAGACTCAGGGAATTTTGAAAAATCAGCGTTGCCCGATCCCCTGTACATGATCGATCCTGCAAAAAGGGACCAACTTTACGGCCCTTCATGGGCCATGCCGCCTATGCCGGATGGGTTGTATTTCAAAACTTCTGATTGGGATGATGCAACCGATCAACATGTGTATGCCTACCGGCCTACCATTCAGAAAATGGGAAAGGTTATCCATTCGGATTTTGACAAAGCCCTTGAATTAGGCGCTGAATCGGGCAACACCGGTAAATCGCTTACCCGCTACCAGGATACCCATGATTTTTATGTGTTATTGCGTGAATACCGGGCATTTCTTGCCAACCCCGGCAATGCAGCATCCTATAAACCGTATCTGGACCGATTCCGGGAATTCAACAATAAGCTTTAGGGCTGCCTTGTCCCTATTAATTGAAGGCGTTACCCACCCTTTTACCTCATTTTTGCATCTTTACAGTACAAACTGGACAGCCGGGTGACGGAACAAGAACTCATAGACGGATGTAAACTCGATGACCGCAGGGCCCAGAAAGCCCTTTATGAGCGGTATTCCCCCGATATGCTGGGGGTCTGCCGGCGGTACATCAAGGTACAGGAAGACGCTGAGGACGTGCTCGTAGAGGCCTTTTTCAAGGTGTTTGACAAGATCGATCAGTTTAAGCAGGAAGGGAGTTTTGAGGGTTGGATCCGCCGGATCGTGGTGAACGAATCGCTGATGTTCCTCCGGAAAAGGCATAACTTCAACCTGACCGTGGAGCTGGACAAGGTGGAGATCGGCGAGCCCGCCCATGTACCGGCGGAGCTGGAAGCCCGGGAAATCCTCAGCCTGCTGAACGACCTGCCGACCGGCTACCGGACCGTTTTCAACCTCTACGTGTTGGAAGGGTTCAAACATAAGGAAATTGCCGACATGCTCGGCATCAGTATCAATACGTCAAAATCCCAGTTGATCCTGGCCAAAAAACGGCTTCAGGAACTGTTTACGGCCCGCGATCAGTGGCACCACAAAGAGCAAGCGGGATGATTGTCCATTATGATTTCAAGCGATTGCGAAAGATGAAAAAGCAAAAAGATATATTCGATCTGTTCCGGGAAAACCAGCACAAGCTTTCCCAGAATCCCTCACCTCAAAGCTGGCAGCGCCTGGAGCGGCGGCTGAACCGGCGGAATCTCCATTCCGGTCATACCGGCCTGATGCCCATTGCTGCGGCCATTCTCTTGCTGGTCGGCGTTATCGGTCTTTTGACGGTGTTTTCCAACCAAAAACGGACGGATTCCTTTGCCGTCAATCAGGTCACGCCGGTGGTGGAAGAATTGAAACCGGCCGGTTATTCGCCGGAATTGCTGCAGGCGGTCGAGTTTTGCCGGATCCACTGCAACCCTGGCGTCGACAAGATCGAGGAAGGCAAGGTCGGTAAACGGTTGGTGGTGAACCGGCAGGCTTTGGGAGGGTGAGAGGGTGAGCCCGCCTTCGCCGAGGCTTCGGCGGACGGGGAGTGGGTGATGCTTCGGTTTCGCTCAGCACAGGTGTCCGGCTTCGTAACGCCTGCGGCGTCCCTACGGCGGGGGGCATTACGGCGGATTTTCGGCCTCCTGCCGTGGTTTGAAAAGGCTTTCTTGTGTAGCAAAATTGGACGCTTTTGTAATATCAGCCTTCTTTCCTGGGTTTGGGTTGCCCCTGTAAAGCGATCCGTCAGGATCATCTGTAGCACCCCGGCAACGACGTGGCCATCGGCCTGCAGGGCCGGCATATGAAGACCTGCAACGGGGTATGAATTTCATTCCATACATGTTTAAAGGCGACAATTCGGAATTGATGGGCCGATTTGGAATAACCATATACCGGCCCTACAGGCCGGAAACCCAACGATCAAACCTGCTACCAATATTGCGGACCTGACGGCCTTCGGCGGGGGAATACGCTGTACCCTGTAGCCCACGGATCGCAGACTTTAACTTTTTGGTCTTCGCTTTTTTGCCGTCTGGCATCTTTAACCTTTCTACGTTATCCTTTAACCTTGACCCGGAACTTGTTATTGAGCTGTTAAACGCCCTCCAAAACGGCTTTGCAGCAAGATTTCAGCCTAGCTTAGCTCGCAAAACCGGAAAATGCCGAATTTCAAACCTTTAGTCGTCTTCCCATTTTTTTTCCTGATTTTTTCCACGATCTTCCTGGCCTCGTGCTCCGGCCAGCACAAGGAAAGCGTCCGGGAGAACGGAATCGGTAAAGTGGAAAGCAGTGACGATGATACCTTGAACAGGGGAAGCCAGCCCGTCTATAAGGATCCGCTTTTCTTTATTGAGGGGCAGCTTTGCCAGCACCTGCGCAAGATCTACCAGGACAAGAAAGGCAACCTGTGGTTTGGGACCAATGTATATGGGCTAATGCGCTATGACGGCGATACGCTCGTCTATTTCTCGGAAAAAGACGGACTCGGCAAGGGAAGGATAACCGGCATTGTGGAGGACAAAGCCGGGAATGTCTGGTTCGGTACCTATGCCGGGGTGACGAAATACGACGGGCGATCCTTTACCAATTATCCCCTGAGCGAGGGCCCTTTCTACAACGATGTATGGGCCCTGATCATTGACCGGAACGGATTGTTCTGGGTCGGCACCATGGAAGGGGTGTTTCAGTTCGACGAGGAGCAGTTCACCCCGTTTCCCATACCGAAAGCGCAAGTGCAAGATACCACGACCGTATTGGCCTACGACCGGATCACGTCCATCCTGGAAGATCGGAACGGGGTTCTTTGGTTTGGAACAGATGGATTCGGCATCTGCAAATACGACCCCTCTGCCAAACAAGCGCCCTTTACCCTGATAACCATGGAGGACGGCCTTTGTGACAACAATGTCAGCAGTCTAATGGAAGACAGCAAGGGCAATATCTGGATCGGCACCATGTTCGGCGGGGCATGCCGGTACAATGACCGGACCGGATTCACCAATTTCACCCGTGACGGCGTGATTGGCGGGGTTGAGGTCGGGGGCTATTTTGAAGACAAAAACGGCAATATCTGGTTTGCAGCTGAAAACAACGGCGTGTACCGGTATGATGGAAATGTACGATCTGACACTGATGCGGGATTTACCCATTTCGACGAAAAAGACGGTTTGAACACCAATGGCGTACTGTCCATCTATGAGGACCGGGAGGGGCGGTTCTGGTTCGGCGGCTGGGGCGGGTTGTTTCGGTTTGATGGGAGATCCTTTGTGAGCGTTAAAAAGGATGGGCCTTGGGAGGGGTGAGAGTGTGAGCCCGCCTTCGCCGAGGCTTCGGCGGACGGGGAGAGGGTGATGCTTCGGCTTCACTCAGGACAGGTGTCCGGCTTCGCGTGAAGCTTCGGCATTCTGTGTGGTCTCGCATCCTCAAAATAATGAGAAATGGTTTGCTCGCGGAGACGCAAAGACGCAAAGATTTGATTTTCAACACGCTGCGCGTGCTAAAAATCGGGGTGGTGAAAATTCTGAGGGATCTTCGTTTAGCTTGGTTTCAGGGTTTCGGCCGATGTTTTTTCATCAATTCCTTTTTTCGGATTTTAGCCTTTTCCAATGCCGGGCGCAACCGTTCGGAAACCTTTGTCCAGGCTTCATCCTTGTTTGTTGCGGAAGAAATCCATTCGCCACCCGGCACGCCCTGGATTTTTGAAATGGGCAAATCTTGCCAATCTGTTTTGCGAAGCATGATCGGGACGATGGTCTTTTTGCCCTGGTGATGGGCTGTCAAAGCTGCACCGAACTCTTTTTTATAGCAAAATTCCGAAGCGACAAAATCGGCACTGACCAGGCAAAGTACGATGTCCGCGTTTTCCAATTCCTGGAAAATAATTTTTTCCCATTCACCTCCCGCCTCAATTTCACGATCGTCCCAAAGTTGGAGTTTTTGCAGTCGGATGAGTGGTGCGAGAGCGGTGCGAAGTTCTTTTAAATATTCCAAATCTTTGTGAGAGTATGATACGAAAGCTTTCACCGGCAACTGTCCAACTTCGTCTCTCATGATGGCTTCCTCAACTCCATCTAGCAAGCTGGCGACTGCTAGTTTCTTTTTGACTTGCCAAACGAATATTTCCTCTTCACCTGCTTTTTCTGTCTCAACTAAACCTTCGTATTCTAAAAATTCTTTGCTATCAGGTATCGGAACCAGTTCCTGAAATTTCAAATTCGTAAAATCTTCAACAATCTCTTTCACCGTTTCACGGATGAAACTGAGAAAACGCCGCCGCTCCTCGCCGCACACATCCAATAACAATTTTTGATCCTCCTTATCCCAGCGCACGCGTGCCAAGGCATTAAAGATATTGGGTTTGTGTAAAATCATGCCCGTACGCCAGGCATTTTCGGTGATGTTTGCCCCCTTGATGAATGTATGCAGTTTCACCATCAAGCGCGGGAAAATGCTGTCCGGTAAAAAATCCGGGAAGTGGATCACAAAATGGAGCATAGCGCCCTCTGCTTGAAAATCAGGCTCCTGTACGGGCAGCAATTGCGGTACGACATAGGTATGTGCATCGAGTTGAAAGCACAGTTCAAACTCCTGCATCACCCGCACGATGTAGTTCAGTTTGTTTTTAGGATAGTGGTAGATTTTGTCAGTGGTGTTGCCTGCCTTTAAAAAACGCGGGTCGTTGATGATGCGATCAAAATCGTCTTCAAGGATCAGGCCTTTGGCATCTTCCCCAACGATTTTAGAGTTAATAATGCGGTAGACCCCGTTCGTCAGCCATAACGGGTTGAGGATTTGCGTGTCGAAGTTCTTCAGGTTGCGAAAATTGATAACCACGCCCAAATCGTGCAAGAATTTCAACAGCACGTCCTGGCTGAACTCTTTTGTTACTTCGTTTTCTATGCAAATGCGCCTATAATCTGCCGATTCGATATAATCCTCCTTCATTTTCGAAAAATGTTCTTTCACCGCAAGCCAATGCTCCGGGAAAGGTGTTCGGCGGGTGTCCGCCTGGTCAATTTCTTGTCGAAGAGCTTCCTGAAATTCGCTCATTCCCTGTCCGGTGGCCGCCGAAACGCGGTAAAAGCCCCGGATTTGCGGATATTTTTCTTGCAAGCGCTTATTGTTTACCTGAAAAGCAGGGTTTTCATCAATCTTGTTCAGTACAACCAACACAGGCGAATTGCCGCCGAAACTTGCCGCATGTTTGAGCCATTTCTCTGCCTGGTCATCATTTCGGCTGTTCAGGAGCAATACATATACACTTCGCTGCGAAAGGAAAAATTGGTGGGTGGCGTGCATTACTTCCTGTCCGCCGAAATCCCAGAGGTGTGCAATGACTTCCTCGCCATTGTCCATTTGAAAAGGCGCTTTTCGAATCCGAATACCGTGTGTTTGACCTTCCTTGCTGTCGAATGCTTCTCCCATTAATTTTTTCACCATAGAGGTCTTTCCGGCGGAGGCTTCGCCGAGGAACAGAACTTTTACTTCGTTCAGTCTTTTGCCGTCCGAACCAAGCTCTTCGAAATAGTCTCTTACTGCCTGGGGAGACTCCTGAGCGAATTCTAGTGGAGGAATGATTAGGGGACAGTCTTTGACCAATATCCCAGGTCCGTATTCCTGCCACTTGACGGGAATTCCTTTATCTATCAATGGCAAAACGGTTATCAAGTTGTTGACCTGGGTGTTTCGGCAGTCAAGCCGTTGCAATTGGCTCAACCCGGCAATGGGTGACAAGTCGTTGACCTGGGTGGAGGAGCAGTAAAGCCCTTGCAATTGGCTCAACCCGGCAATGGGGGACAAGTCGCTGACCTGGGTGGAGGAGCAGT
>CALMYQ010000070.1 GCA_937873655.1 uncultured Lewinella sp.
TTCACCCATACAAAAAAACGCAGGACGGTTTTGCGGTCAAATTGAACAGCCTAGGGTTAGATGATCTGCATTTTGACCGCCAGTTTGACCAGGGCGGCGGTATTGCCTGCGCCGAATTTGGTCAGCAGGTTTTTCCGGTGGGAATCCACGGTGGTGACGCTGACGAATAACCGGCCTGCAATTTCATTATTGGTATATCCTTCCGCTATCAGGTTGAGCACTTCCTTTTCCCGGCGCGTGATCACCGGCGCGGCCGGATCAATCTGCTGGTCGGTCAGAGCGGCGGCCACTTCATCGCTCAGGTATTTTCCGCCTTTCATCGCCGTCTGGATCGCGATCATCAGTTCGTCAATTCCGGCATTCTTCAGCACGTACCCCGACGCGCCGTTGTCGAGCATATTGCGTACAAAACTCTGCTCTTTGAACGTGCTCAGGCCCAAAATGCGGATGCGCGGGTATTTTTCATGGATGGCCTTGCAAAGGTCGATGCCCGATGTGTGCGGCAGGCTGATATCGAGCAGGATCAGGTCCGGAATCCGGCGATCCAGAAACCGCATGCAGCTCTCCGCATCTGATGCCGCTCCGAGGATTTCCACTGCGCTCACCCGTTGCAGGAGGGACCGGATCCCTTCCACTACGATGTAATGGTCGTCGACGATCAGGATGCGTACAGGTTTCATAGGCTGAATTCAATATTGACGGAAGTGCCCTGGCCCGGGGCGGATTGGATGTCTGTCCGGCCGTTCAGGTAATTGACCCTGGACCGGATATTGCTCCAACCCATACCCCGGCCGGTCTCTGAAAGGGAAGCCGGGTCGAAACCGCTGCCGTCGTCTTCCACGGTGATCTGCATCCGGTTGTCCTGCAGGCTGACCTGGACCACGGCATTGGCCGCGCCGGCGTGTTTGAGGATATTGTTCACCAGTTCCTGTACGATGCGATAAACACCGATGGAGACCGGGGTATCCAGCGGCCTTTCATCCAATCCGAACGTCTGGCAAACCACCCTGACCGCGCCGCTTCGGTTCATGTCGCTGCAAAAGTCTTTCAGGGCCGTATCGAGGCCGTATTGCACCAGGGACTGCGGCATCATGTTGTGCGCTACGCGGCGCAATTCCTGGATCGAATCGTCCAGCATTTTCATGGATCTTTCGAACAACGCCATGTTGTCGGGGGTTACGATCAGATTTTCCTTCATATGGCCCAGTGAATATTTAATGCCGGATAAGAAACCGCCGAGGCCGTCGTGGAGGTCCTTGGCCAGCCGTTTGCGCTCTTCCTCCTGCCCTTCGAGCAAGGCGGCTGAGGCCAGGAATTGCCGGTCTTTTTCCATTTCCCGGATCTTCCTGGATTGGAGTTCCGCCCGTTGGCGGGCGATCCTTTGCCGGTTTCGCAGGTTCCGGTAACCCAGGAAAATGGCCAGGCAAAGCAACGCCAGCGCGCCGGCGAGAATGCCGTTCATCCTCGACTTTTGGCGAAGCTCCAGTGCCTGGAATTCCTTCTCCTTTTGCAATTGCAGGATCTCCCGCTGCTTTTTTTCTGACTGGTAACGCGATTCCAGCAGGTTGATCTGCTTCAGGTTGACTTCCCGCATCAGGGTGTCCCCGAGTGTTTGCGCGGCTGCCAGATACAGGTAGGCGTTTCGGTAGTCTTGTCTGGACATGGCCAGTTGCGCCAGGAAATTCAGCGCGTCCCGTTGTCCGGCCTTTGCGTCGAGCTTGCGGGCTTCGGCCAGATAACGACCGGCGTACTGCTCGGTCAGGGCCAGGTCTCCCGATTCGAGCCCCACCCTGGAATAAGCATCAAGCACCCTGAACAGGCTGAAACCGTGCCCCGAGCCTTCCGCGATGGGCAGGGCCAGATTGAGGTTCCGGACGGCCTCCGGATAATTTTTTTCCATGCGGAAAACCGCAGCTTTCAATACATAGAACATGCTGGTGGTATTGGGGTCCGTTTTGAGCGGCATCAGGGGCGCCGTCTTGTCGAGATAGACAATCGCTTCGGAGGTGTTTTCCACCTTGATCAGGTTTTCCACATGGCTGAGGTAATAAGCCGCCAGTACGGTGGTATCTCCCAGCTGTTCCGCCGCTGTACAGCAGCGTTTTGAATACTCCAGGGCTTTATCCATGACCCCGGTTGCTTCGTAGATGGCCGCGATGTTGGCATATAGAAAGACGGTATGCGCGGTAAAATGATTTTCGTAGTACCGGAGGGATTGCAAGTAATGTTGAAGCGCCGGTTCGTAATCGCCGTACGTGTCGTACACCTGAGCCAGGCTCCTTTCCGCCAGGGCCCGCTTGTTCTGCAGATAATCCCCCCGGGCATCGCGCGAAACCAGGATGGTCGAGTCGAAATAGATCATCGCCGAATCGTAACGGCTGCCGCTCTTGTTGAGCAGTCCCAGGAAATAATAGGCGTCGGCCATTCCCTTCGTAAACCCGATTTGCCGGCTGATCGACAGCGCTTCCAGCGCATAGGGCTCGACCTTCTTCTGGTTTTTGTAGAACAGGGTATGATTGTAGACGCCGGACAGGGCATTGGCCCGATCGGAATCCGGGGCCGGGAACCGCTCCACCGCCCGGATGGCGCTGTCGAGGTTGTAATAAGGCGGCTGGTACAGGGTGTTCTGTCCCTGCAAGGCAAGCACGGACAGCAAGATGAACCCGGTAAATAAAGCGCCCTGTTTTCCCGGCATATGCATAGAAATTTCAGTAAAGTTTGGCAATCTATTTCAAAGAGTCAAGCACCGGCCCAAAAATCCCCTTTTTACAGGATTGCCCCGATCCGGGGGCGGCCCTACTTTTGTCGCCGTCAGGTATTATTCCAGCAACCATTCCCGAATTATGATCCCGAATCGACTTTTCTCAGGAAAGCATTTCCATACCAAAGTGTTCATTCTTTTGATTTTTGCGCTCGGCGGGTTCGCCTTGACCTTGCAGGCGCAGGCTCCGCGCAAACTGGGGTACCAGGGGGTAGCGCGCGATGCTTCCGGCGCGCCGGTTGTCAACACGGGTATCAATGTCCGGTTGACCTTCCGCGACCTCGACCCCGCCGGGGCGGTCCTTTATCTGGAAGAATGGCCTGTGCTCACCAATGCGTTCGGCCTGTTCAACCTGCAGATCGGCGGCCCGGGGCCCTTTTTTACCAGCGGCTTGTTCAGCAATATCGATTGGAAAACCGGGGATAAATATTTGCAGGTGGAAATCGATTTTCGCGACGGCAACGGCTATTTCGAAATGGGAACCACCCAGCTGATCAGCGTCCCCTTTGCCATGTATGCCGCCCAGGCGCCGCCCTCGGGCGTGGCTTCAGGCGACCTTTCCGGGGCGTATCCCAATCCGACGGTCTCCAAAATCCAGGGCCGCGACGTGCAGGACCTCAGCCCCCTCAACGACCAGATCCTCAAGTGGAACATTTTCAACAACCGGTGGGAACTGGGGTATGACCTCGTCCGCCTGCCCTTCAACGGCGAAGGTTCCATGAACGGCAACCTGTTCGACCTGCACAATATCAACATCAGCACGATTGCCAAAACCATCTATGCGCTGCGCGGAACCACCCCCACGGGATTGGCGCTGCCGGGCAATATCGGCGTACACGGCGACAATGAAGGCGCCGGCGCCGGCGTGGCCGGTACTTCCAATGCCGGATACGGCGTTTACGGCATTACCAGTGGAAGCAGTGTCGCCGGCGTATTCGGCAAGGCCAATTCTCCTGGCGGATACGGCGTGAAAGGTCAAGTTTCCAATACCGGCTCCGCCATCTACGGATTGTCCGACGGACCGTTCAGCCGGGGCGGCTATTTTGAGGCTACCTATGCATCCAATACCTACCCGGCCCTGGAAGCCAGTAATGGCGGAACAGGTTCTGCCCTCAGGATCTCGAACAACAATACCGAAAGTACAAGTCCGGCCATATCCGTGTTCAATGATTCCAAAGCGGGCGGCATGTTCATCAATAACAACAATCCGAACTCAACCTTGCCGGCGCTGGACGTCTATAACGTCGGGACCGGGGTCGGGGTCTTCTCCCGTACGCAGGTCGGACGCGCGGGCTTCTTCGAAGTTCTGGGGCTTAACTCCATTTCGGAAGCCGTAAAAGCCACGACGGTCGGCGATGGCCCGGCAGCTGCTTTCATATCTCAGAAATCCACGAATCACGACCCCGTCGTTAATGTTGAACACGGAGGCGGAGGTAAGGGGATTGACATCAACCTGACCAGTCCGGCCAACAACAGCGCAGGGTTGAACGTGCACAGCGCAGGCCAGCGCGGCATCACCGTCGACGCAGCCGGCACAACCGGGATCTACGCAATCGCCTTCGGCAGCCAGGGCATCGGCGTCGAAGGGCGCTCCGGTCTTGACAGCCAGTTTGGGATCGGTGTCAAAGGCGTATCCAATTCGTCTTATAAGGGCGGCGTCACCGGTACGAATGCCAATACAAACGGCTACGGCGTGCATGGTTATGCAACGGGTGAACTGGGCTCCGGCATTTACGGTGAAGGCGGCGTCAATAACAGCAACAGCCTTGCCGGCCGGTTCGTAACCGGGATCGGCAATACGACAGTGCCAACGGTCTGGATCCAGAATTACAGCCTCGGCGAGGGGTTGAACATCATCAATTACAACGATGCCTGCTCTGACGACGGCATCAACCTGGCGCATTACGGGACCGGCAACTATCTGGTTTTCCGGAATAGCGGCGGCAACAAGGTGCGCATCAACAACGCCGGCAAAGGGTTCTTCAACGGCGGCACCCAGACCGGCGGCGCCGACCTCGCGGAAGCCTTTGACGTGGAAGGCAGCGCCGATGGTTACGAACCCGGTGACGTGCTGGTGATCTCCACCTCAGAAGACCGCACCGTTACCCGGTCCGCATCCGCCTACTCCCCCCTGGTGGCGGGTGTTTACGCTACCCGGCCCGGCGTCCTGCTGACCGAAGAGTCCATCGACGCCGATCTTTCGGACAAGGTGCCGATGGGCGTTACCGGCGTCATACCGACCAAGGTGTGCCTGGAAGGCGGGTCCATCCGCCGGGGCGATCTGCTCGTGACGGCATCCCTGCCCGGCGTCGCCATGAAAGCCGACGCCGACAAGGTGAAACCCGGACAGGTCATCGGCAAGGCGCTGGAGAATTTTGATTCGTACCATACAGGAAAGATCAGGGTGCTGGTGGGCATACGTTAGTTTCCTTTACCATTTCAAAAACCGCTCAATGTTAGCTGCCATACTGAATCGGGCTCAAAAACCGGCACTTTTATACGTGACCTTTCTTTGTAGCTGGATGCCGGCGATCCACAGCCAGGGGCTCAGCCCGACGGCTTTCGGGAACGCCGGCTCCTCCTATTTCCATCCCGGCAACGGGATTACGGTAGAATGGGTCGTCGGTCAGATGGTTTTCACTTCCCTCGACGGCGGCAACGGAGCCGTCACCCAGGGCATGCTCCAACCCTTGTATGCCGTGCCGCTGCCGGTAGAACTGCTGGATTTCCATGCCGCCCGCCAATCGGCTGACCGGGTAAGGCTTGACTGGTCCACGGCGGCTGAAAAGAACAATTCGGGGTTCTCCGTGGAGCGGAGGCTGGACAAATCGCCTGATTTCTCCGGGATCGGGTTTGTACCTTCCCATGCGGCCGGCGGCAACTCCGCTGCACCGCTTGCCTATTTTTATACCGATCCCAACCCGTATGCGGGCATTACTTACTACCGGCTGGCACAAACCGACCTGGACGGCAAGCAAACCTATTCACCGGTCAGGGCCGTATCCGGATGGGCGACAACCTTAAATGTGGAACAATGGCCGAATCCGGCGCACGGATCCTTTTTTGTGCGGATCAGCAGCCCGGAAAAGGCGACGGGTGAACTGACCGACCCGGCGGGCCGGCTGATTCAAAAGATCGGAATGAACCCGGGAAATGCGGAGGAATTCCGCGTCAGTACGCCGGGGCTGTACCTCCTCCGCGTTGTAACAGGGTCGGAAAGCCGCAGCTTGAAAATTGCAGTACAGTAACAGCGGATCAGCTGAGGGGCTAATTCTTCAGCAACACCATCGGGTCCGGATTTCCCAGCACTTCCAGCGCTTTCTTCACGGCTTCATCATCCCGGTTGAAGACGGTATAGAATCCTTCCTCTCCGAATTTCTGGCGGGCCAGCCGGGCTTTCAGGAACCGTTTGATCTCCGGTTTGATGCGGGCGAGGGCTTTGGCCGGCACCTTGACGCCGCGCTCGGCGGCATAGGCGCTCAACGTCTGCAGAAGTCCGTCGCTGACCACAAAATCGCGGGCAAATCCGTTCAGGTCATAGGATTTGAAAATCTCGGGATGATCTTCGGCGTACCGGTAGGCAAACGAGGGAATATGCTGCCGCAGCGAGAGGTATTCATCGTTGAACAGGATGGAATCGATGGGCACGAAGAAATCGGGATAAATGCCGCCGCCGCCGTAAACGACGTTGCCGTTGGCGGTGAGGTATTTGGTGGAGTCGAGGACCTCCGTTTTGCTTTCTTCTGACAATTCGCCGTTCTGGAACCGGTGGATCACATCCGTCTCGTAGGCTTCCAGGTCGTCATACGGTTTCTGGATGGAGCGGCCGGAGGGGGTATAATACCGGGCGACTGTGAGCCGGAGCGCTGAGCCGTCGCGGAGCGGGTACTGTTCCTGCACCAGGCCTTTGCCGAAAGAGCGCCTGCCTACGATGATCCCGCGGGCATTGTCCTGAATAGCGCCGGCAACGATCTCGCTGGCTGACGCGGACCCCTCGTCGATCAGCACCACGACATCGTCAATTTTATACAAGGCCCGTCCGGTCGTTTCGTAGTCGCTTCGGCCGACGGCCCTTCCTTCCGTATACACCAGCAATTTCTGCTTTTCCGAAAAGAACTGATTGAGGATATTGGTGGCTTGCTGGAGGTACCCCCCGGGGTTTTGCCGGAGGTCGAGGACGAGGTCTTCCATTTGTCCGTCCTTGTCGAGTTTTTCCAGGGCGCCCATGAATTCCTCGTAGGTGGTGGCGCTGAACTTGTTGAGCTTGATGTAGCCGGTCTTGCTGTCCAGCATATAAGCGATATCGAGGCTGTGCACGGGGATTTTGTCCCGTTTCAGGGTATATTTCCGGATGGAAGGGTCTCTTCCGCGAAGGACGCCGATGGTGACCTCCGAGCCGCGTTCACCCCGCAGGAGGTTGATGATATCGCGATTTTGAGCGATCTGGCCTGCAACCAGCGAATCCCCGACGCTGACGATCTTGTCGCCGGCCAGGATGCCGGCAGTTTCAGCGGGGCCGCCCGACAGGGGGCTGACGACCACCACCGTATCGTCGAGCACAATGAACTCCACACCGATGCCGTCGAAGGCGCCTTCCAGCTGTTCGTTCACTTCCTTGAGTTGCTTGGCGCTGATATAGTTGGAATGCGGATCGAGCTCTTCCAGTATCCGGTCGATGGCGGCGTCCATCAATTCCTCCCGGTCCACCTCATCCACGTATTTGGCCTGAATATAGCGGATCAGCTCTTCCACTTTGCCCTGACCTGCCCCGGCCCCCCCCATGGCATTGGCGGCATCAACCACCATGACCGGCGATGCGGACTGGAGGCGCATGCCGATCAGAATGCCGGCAGCCAGCGCAACGGATAATAAAACAGGCAGCCAGATTTTCCAGGTTGCCAGATCGGGTTGCTGATCTTGATCCATAATTTCTTTTTTACGCACCGGGTGAAATGCAGAGCGAACACAAAGTTAACTAAATTCAACCAAGTAAAGTTCAAGGAAAAAACAGGGCGCTGCTGCCCACGCGGCAGGGGCTGAATGGCGGAAGTGGTTTAAGGCTATAAAAAATTTAAAAAAAATCAAAAAATAATGTAATTCTTTCAATTATTTGGCTCATTAATTTAATTTTGTTGCCAATTCTGAATTGATAAAGCTTCATTACCCGTCATCCCGTGAACTGTTAATTCTCGCTACATGAGAGATATCGATAAACTGGACAAACAAATTCTGGCCATTTTGATGCAGAATGCCAAAAAGGCCTACACAGAAATCGCACAGGAACTCTTCGTTTCCGGCGGCACCATCCACGTAAGGATGAACAAACTGACCGAGGCGGGTATCGTTAAAGGCTACAATCTGGAAGTTGACCACGGCAAACTGGGGTACGACATCTCGGCCTTTCTGGGCATTTACCTCGACAAAAGCTCGCTCTACGATGAAGTCGCCGCCGAACTCGAAAAAATCCCCGAGATCGTCGCCGCTTATTATACAACAGGCCTGTACAATATCTTTGCCCGCATCGTCTGCCGGGATACCAAACACCTTCGCGATGTGCTGCACGACAAGATCCAGCGCATTCAGGGCATACAGCGGACCGAAACCTTCATCTCCCTCCAGGAAAGCATCAACCGGCCGATCAATATACTGGAGGATGAAGAGGAGGAAGATTAAAAAATTTTACATATTTACTTTTTATTCAAATAAGTTTTATAACTTTACCGACCGGTAGGCATATTACCGGAACACCCTCCTAAGTAGCATTCTTATCTCACATTCCAATCCCTTCCCTGGTGATAGGCACCTTGGTCATTGATTTTCGCACTCGGCGCAAGATTAATGCCCTGATTATCCATTTTTAACCAAGTTAAGCGATGCTAGCAAAAAAATTGACCATGAGAAAGCGTCACGGGGGCCGTGCAGCCCTGACAACCTCGAAAAGCCTCTTCAAGGCCTTTTTCTTCTCCTTCCTTTTTCTGACGGTTTCCGTCGCCTGGGCTCAGCCCAACCTGACTTGCGACGGAAACGTGCAAACGGTCGGATTTACGGGGACCTACCAGGATTTCATCGTTCCGGATGACCCGTCGGTCGGCCAGATCGAGATCACCCTCAAGGGCGGCGACGGCGGTTTTGCCCGGCTGGGCAGCCTCTGCAAGTCGGACGGCGGCGAGGGCGCAAAGGTATTCCTCATCATCGAGCTGGGCGAAGGCGCAGGCAAGGTCCCCTACGGCTCCACGCTCCGCTTTGTAGTGGCCCGGGCCGGCGAAAAAGGTACCGGTGAGGCTACGCTGGGCACAGGGTTCACCTACGGCGGCGGCGGCGGCGGCACCGGTTTTCTGTTCAAAGCCCCCGGTGAAGACAACTGGCAGATCCTGGCCGTAGCCGGTGGCGGCGGCGGCGCCTATCAGGGCGCTATTGTCGGTATTTGCGTCGACAACGAAGACGGCCAGGGCGGCAGGGCTACCCAGGAAGGCGGCAGCGGCAACGGCGATATCGAACCCGGCCAGGGCGGCTCCAGCGGCAGCGGCGGACAGGCCGGCGGCATCAACGGGCTGGAGATCTCCGGCGGCGGCGGCGGTCAGTGGCATGCCGGATCCGGGGTGACCTGTACGGACATTACCCAGTTCTTTGAAGTGGCCGAAGGCCAGGCCGGTTACCCCGAAGGCGGTGCAGGCGGCGGCAGCGAGGGGTGTTTTTCCTTCACTTTCCGTGACGGCGGCTATGGATACGGCGGCGGCGGCGCAGGCGTAGGCGCAGGCGGCGGCGGCGGCGGTTTCTCCGGCGGCGGCGGCGGCGGCACAACCGGCCGGGGCGGCGGCGGCGGCAGCTATGCCAACCTGAATTACACCCAGAACCCGCAGATCATGGAAGGCGGACTGACCGGCATCACCGAAGACGGTTACGCCCTCTACAAGTGCGTGCTCAAACAACAGCCGCCCGTGGCGCAATGCAACCCGGACAGCATGACCGTGGTGGCGCTCAACGACCTTGGTACGGCTTCCATTACCCCCGCCGATGTGGACAACGGCAGCTTTGACCCCGACGGCGGTCAGCTCAGCTACAGCATCAACCCGGCGGTATTCGATTGCTCCCAGGTCGGTTACCATATCGTAACGCTGACCATCAAGGACCAAAACGCCATGACGGCCTCCTGTGATGCCGTTGTGAAAGTGGTAGACCAGACCGCGCCGACCCTGGAATGCCCCGAATCCATCGTCCGGAACGCGGATGCACAGTCCTGCTCGGCCCTTGTTACCTTCTTTGAATCCATTACAGCTAAAGATAACTGTACATTTGCCCTGAGCGCGACGGCGCCGGATACGATGCTGTACCCGGTCGGCAATTCGGAGGTCACGGTGACGGCTACCGACGAAAGCGGCAACAGCTCGTCCTGTACCTTTGCCGTGACGGTCAGTGATCAGGCGCCGCCCTCCGTTGTTTGTCCCGAAAGCAAGTCGGTCAGCTGCGGCGAAAGCAGCGCGCCTGACGCGGTTGGGACCGCTGTTGCAGAAGACCTCTGCGGTACGGCTACCGTCGACTTTGAAGACGCGGCCATGGGCGCTGATTGCGGCGATGATCAGGCCATTCTGCGCACCTGGACGGCCACGGACCTTTCCGGAAACCAGGCAACCTGCACCCAGCAGATCAGCATCATCCCGGATACCGAAGCCCCTGTGGTCACCTGTGCGCCCAATGTAGCGGTCAACTGCGGCGAAGATATCCCGGATTCCGCTATGGCCACGGCCACGGATAACTGCGACATTGCACCGGAACTGACCTTTACCGATATGGTGCTGGACGGCGATTGCAGCTGGTCGTGCCGGATCTCCCGGGTATGGACGGCAAAAGATGCCTGCAATAACGCCGGTACCTGCACCCAGATCATCGAAAAATCCGCGCTGGGCCTGATCCAGGGCGCTTTGGATATGGATGTCGACGGCGACGGCATCAGCGATCCGATCTTGCTGGGCCGTGCAGGCCGCACCTCCCTCATTCTGGAAAGCGGCGCCGCCGAATGCCTGGTGCAATGGCTGCCGCATACCAACGGCACGCCTTCCGGATTGCCCAGGGGCCAGGTCAACCTGGACGGCACGAACTGCCAGCCCGCCGGCTATCCGTTTGACGGCGACGGGCACCTCACCAACCCATTCCTCGGCGAGGCGATCACGCTGGCCATTTATATTCGCCTCAACCCGGATTTCGGCAACACGCCGATCCTGAGCACGGGCTGCACTTTCCACCCGGTGATCTTCCAGGGGCTGCCCCCGAATCCGACAGTGAACGACCTGATGGCCCAGGTGAACCTCATCCTGTCCAACAGCTTTACGCCGTTCTACACGCAATTCGGCGATGCATTGGCTTGCATCAACGACCTGTACACCCTTTGCGGCGATCAACCGACGGATATGCGCCCGCAGACCGTAAACCTGCATCCGGCGACGGTTGCACCTTCGGTTTCGGAAGAACTGAAGGTCTTCCCGAATCCGACGACCGGTTCGCTGTTTGTAGCGGCGCCCCAGGCAGTGAACAAGGCGGAGATCATCGTCCGCACCCTCGACGGGCGGGTTGTCCTGCGCCGGGCTGCCCAGCAGGTAGCCAAAGGCGAGCTGATCAGCCTGGACCTGTCCGGAGTATCCGCCGGGATCTATTTCCTCGAATTCAGGAGCGAAACCGTCAGGGTGGTGCACAAGGTGGTTGTAGAATAATACCCAACGGCAGTCTTCGTCCAGGATTGATAAGCCTTCAAGGATTGTTAAGCCTGGACGAAGACCTCCCAACCCCATGATTGTGGCCTTCAAGGATTGTTAAGCCTGGACGAAGACCTCCCAACCCCATGATTGTGGCCTTCAAGGATTGTTAAGCCTGGACGGAGATGCACCCCCGGGATTGATAAGCCCTCAAGGCTTTTAAAGCCTGAAAGGATTCAACCCACAGCCTGAGCAGCGCGGGCGGGGAGGAGGAGCAACAAGATGCTTCACTTCCTCGCCCGCGCTCATTTTACGCTTTGATGAAAATGCCATTTATTGCGGCCGGCAAACCATTACGTGCCGGACATCTCTGATGTGGTTACGTGTCGGACACTTTCAAAGTGTCCGACACGTAACACGTTTAAAGCATTTCTTCGGATTTCTGCTAGGCTTTGTCGGATTTTCTGGCATTTCGACCGGTCCTGACTGTACATTGCGGTATCGTTCAATCACAATGACTGCCTATCACAGTCAATAAATAAAAAAGAAAAACGCAATGAGCTGCCACCATCATAACCACCTGCACCACGTACGCTACGAGAGAAAGCCGGTTTCCAAAAAAATGCGCTTTTACAAACACCTTAAATCTTACCTGATCGTCAATATGATCATGTTCTTCCTCATGGCTATCGGCAGGGCCCATAACTGGTGGAACGCCAGCATGATGTGGGGTATTTTTGTCGCTGTGCACTATGTACGTGTATTCGGCTTCCCCGGCACCAACGGCTGGCTCGGAGAGGACTGGAAAGCCTGGATGGAGGAACGCGAGCGTCGCCAGACGGAAGAAACGCCCGAGCCGCTGTACTATGAAGGATCCGACCGGAAATGGCGCGACCGGGATATGGTTTGATCAGTTGTCAGTGGTCAGTTGTCAGTGGTCAGTGGTCAGTGGTCAGTCATAAGTCGTAAGTTATAAGTCGTAAGTTATTAGTCGTAAGTGGCTTTTACGACCTACAACCGCCAGACTTACGACTGGCAGACTTACAACTTACAACTTACAACTGGCAGACTTACGACTTACAACTTACAACTGGCAGACTTACGACTTACGACTTACAACTTACGACTAAAGAAAGATAAGTAGTTTTTTCATACTAACAAGTGGGCTATACCGAGGGATCGAAAGCGGTTAGCCCATTTTTTTTATTCCGGCGCCTTCAAAATGCGTAATTTTCGACCCTGATCGAAAGTTTGTGAGAAGGACCTACGCCATATATCTGCTGATCTGCCTGCTGTTTCAGGTGGCGGGTTACCTGGTGTTATTCCAGGTTTGCGGAATGCAGATCCGGTGGGAATTGGAACAGCGCATACGGTCGGGTATTCCCGACGAAGACCTCGTTCTGATCAAGATCGCCGGATCGGAGAAACAGGACCACAACTTCAGGCACATCAACCGGCATGAAGTCCTTTTTGACGGCATGCGGTACGATATTGTGCGGCAGGAATCAACGCCGGATGCCATTTTGTTCTATTGCGTGTCCGACGAGGAAGAAACCCGCCTTTTTTCCCGATTCCTGGAGATCTTTGACGGTTCTGATCCGGATCATTCAGGAAAGGGCAACCATCGCGACCTGCTGCTGAGGCTATTGGAATCCATGTCGTGCATGGCGGAATTTGATCATTGTGTTCAAACGGCTTTTCGTGCCGCTAAAATGATACCTGCTTACCATTTCGGGCTGAAAACCTGCGAGGTCGAACAGCCTTACCCCCCACCGCGGTCGCTTTTCTGACATTTTTCCTATATGCCGTTGCTTTCTTTGTGAAATCCCTTTGTGCGCCAGGCGGGTAACCGATCACTGCAAGGTACACGGAGGAAACACAAGGTTCGCAAGGTCCGGCTATTGCCAAATTCAACAGGAGAAAATTGCCGGTCAGTTTCAGCAAGCCGGCTGTTCCGAAAAACCGGGACAGCTCCTGTTGCCATGTTTCCTGTTTAAAAATCCGATTATGAAAAGGACCCTTATTTGCGGGCTTTTCCTGGCGCTGGGACTGGGTGTCCGGGCGCAGGTACTGACCGTTAAAGATAAAATCGATCACCATCCGCTGGAACTGGTTTCCGTATCCAGTATTCGCCCTCAGGTTTCGGCCATGACCGATTCGGAGGGGAAAATAGATCTGGCCGCATTCAGCGGCGCCGACAGCTTGTTCTTTAACCTGCTCGGATTTCGACCGGCAGCCTACAGCATGCAGGATCTCAGAAATATGGCATACATCCTCATGATGGAGCCTGATGAACTGACTTTCGATGAGATCGTGGTATCGGCATCCCGATGGGAACAGGACAAACGCGAAATTCCTGTGCGGATCGCCTCGATCAGGCCGGAGGAAATCAGATTTCAGAACCCGCAGACCGCTGCCGATCTGTTGGGCGCTTCGGGGGAAGTGTTTATCCAGAAAAGCCAGTTGGGCGGCGGCAGCCCCATGATCCGCGGCTTTGCCACCAACCGGGTATTGATCGCTGTGGACGGGGTACGCATGAATACGGCTATTTTCAGAAGCGGGAACCTCCAAAACGTCATTTCCCTGGATCCGCTTTCATTGGAAAGAACGGAGGTCATTTTCGGCCCGGGGTCGGTGATTTACGGCAGTGATGCGATCGGCGGTGTCATGAGTTTTTATACCCTGAGGCCTCATCTTTCTTCAGATGATAAAGCCATGGTGAACGGCTCGGCACTGGCGCGCTGGTCGTCGGCGGGATCGGAAAAAACGGGGCATTTCGACGTCAACATCGGGCTGCCCAAATGGGGCTTTGCCACCAGTGTCACTTACAGCGATTTCAGTGACCTGAAGATGGGAAAGAACGGCCCGGAGGAATACCTGCGGAATACCTACGGCGCCACCGTCAACGGCAGGGATACCATGCTGACCAACCCCGATCCGCTGGTGCAGCGCCCGACGGGTTACAACCAGATCAACGTCATGCAGAAGATCCGTTTCAAACCTGGAAAGGACCTGGAATTCAACTACGGATTCCACTATTCCAATACCTCCGATTATTCGCGCTACGACCGCCTCATCCGGTATCGCGGCAACGGCAATCAACGCTCCGGTGAATGGTATTACGGGCCCCAGAAATGGATGATGAACGCGCTGAATTTCGCTCATGCCGGTTCCGGCGGGCTGTACGACAACCTGTCGGCCACCATTGCGCTGCAAAATTTTGAAGAAAGCCGCCACGACCGCGATTTCGGGGACAATGAACTCAGAAGCCGGGTAGAGCAGGTAGATGTATTTTCCGTCAACCTCGATCTGGAAAAGGGGGTGAGCAGCAACAGCACGGTGTTTTACGGCCTGGAAGCCTTATTCAACAACGTCAATTCCACCGGAACGGATAAGAATGTTGAAACCGGAACAGTGGTGGAAGGCCCGGCCCGTTATCCCAATCCGGCTACCTGGAATTCCTATGCGGCCTATGCGACTTACCGTTTTAAGCCGTCCAGGGCAATCACCTGGCAAGCCGGAATGCGCTACAATCAGGTTGCGCTGGATGCGGAATTCAACCAGGATTTTTACGAATTCCCATTCAAAACCGCGGCGATCAATACAGGGGCTTTGACCGGAAGCATAGGGGCGGCCTGGTTGCCGGCAGAAAGCTGGCAGTTGAACCTTAACCTGTCGACCGGGTTCCGGGTACCTAATGTGGACGACGTGGGCAAGGTGTTCGACTCGGAGCCCGGGTCGGTGGTCGTACCCAACCCGGATCTGGAAGCGGAATACGCCTGGAATGGAGAAATCGGCATCAGCAAGATCATCGGGACCGCCGCCAAGGTGGACTTCACGGTTTATTACACTGTCCTGGACAATGCGCTGGTCCGCCGCGACTTCACCATCAACGGCCAGGACAGCATCCTGTATGACGGCGAGCGGAGCCAGGTACAGGCCATCCAGAATGCGGCTCAGGCGCATGTTTTCGGCATCCAGGCCGGAATCGAGTTGAAACTTCCGGCGGGCTTCGGTTTGACTTCCCGGATCAACTACCAGAACGGCGAGGAGGAACTCGACGACGGCAGCACAGCTCCTCTGCGGCATGCGGCGCCCTGGTTCGGGGCCACCCACTTCACCTGGAAACAGAAGCGCGCAAAGCTGGACCTGTACGCCGTTTACAACGGTGAGGTCTCCTACGAGAACCTGGCGCCGGAAGAACAGGGCAAAGGTTATATCTATGCCGTCGACGCCAACGGCAATCCTTATTCGCCGGCCTGGTACACCCTCAATTTCAAGGCCATGTACCAATTGACCGACAACCTGACGATCAACGCCGGTCTTGAGAATATCACTGACCAGCGTTATCGACCGTATTCATCGGGTATTGTGGCGGCGGGGCGGAATGTGATGGTGTCGGGGCGGTTGAGGTTTTAGGTATCGATCGCTGATAAGAGAATTGCCCCGGATCTTGCAAGAATTTGGATCCGGGGCAATCTTCGTTTTCAGCCTGTTTCCAACCATTAGCGGAGCGGAATGGTCAATCCGATCCCCAATCCTTCTCTGGCCAGTCCAATTTTTACGGGAGGCCTTGTATCGGTTTGGCTTAGTTCAAATGACCTGTTGCGAAATCCAAAACTTGATGTCCGAATTATTCCTGAACTATTTAACAAGCCTTATCAATCCGATTTTTTGTCTATTTTGAGCAGGAATTTTCCCATAAATGAACAGATCAACTACACAAAACAAAATTCCGTTGCGTCTGCTCTTGTGCGGCGTTTTGCTGACAGGCTTTTTACCCTGCCGCCTCAACGAAAAAGCATTGGCCTACTACCATGACGCGCCGGACCGGTACGAACATATCGGCGACCCGGCAGGGTAGGGGGTCACCCTCAAGGAAATGGGCAATTATTTCAAAAAGATCGGCAGGCATGAAAAGGCCCTGGAGAAGTCGGCAGCCATCGGGTTTACAGACCTTCGCCGCCATATCATGCAAATGTTGTCGGATACTTAGTCCGGCGCCAACTACCCGTTGAACGGCCTTGAATTGCCCTGCGGTGGGTTTGAACTCTTTAACATGGAAAGCGCCCAGCAATTGCAAAATCGGGCGGTAACCCGGTCGATTATACCTGGCATTTTGCCAATCTGGGGATTTCGCACCAGGCAAATCCGCAATTTACTTTTCCGGCGCAGGGAACCTACCGCATTTGCCTCCAAACCATCAATGCCTTACTTTGTACAGCCGAGATCTGTGAGGATATCACCGCCGGAAGCTATCCATCAGGCTATTCGGGAAGTACTGGATGGTGGTGCGCCCATGTCGCCGGCCATTGCCAGGAAAGCGCTTGTGTTGCTCCGGAAAAACCCCGCACCGGCTCCGGTGGAGGAAAATCACGATCTAAGCCCCCGGGAAATCGAATTGCTTGAACACCTCAGCAAGGGACTCCGCTACGAACAAGTGGCTGCCAATCTCAATATCAGTACAGGTACGGTTCGCAAGCACATCGAGCACATCTATCGCAAATTGCAGGTGCACAACAAAACAGCAGCAGTAGAGGCTGCCAAACGGAAGGGGGTTATATGATGGTTTGTTTTGGTTTATGATGGTTTATGATAGTTGATTTTGGTTTGTGATGGTTTGTTTTGGTTTATGATGGTTTATGATGGTTTATGATGGTTTATGATGGTTTGTTTTGGTTTATGGTTGTTCGCCGCCAACAACAATAAACCCTTCTGCGCATGAAGCTACGGCGGGCGGAACAACAAACAACAACAAACAACAACAAACAACAATCCCCCTACTCCGCCACCACCGCAATCTTCATATCCTGACTTAACGCCATCCTTGTAATATTCCGGATCTGGTAATACCGCAGGTCGGCCACTTCGATCCATTCCTGATCCGTAAACCGGTTGAATTTAAAAACTTTACTGCCTTTGCCCATGAGGAAGGTGCCGTCGGTCAGTACGATGAAGTCCTCAGCGCCCGATAAGGTCTCGATGATCCTGGTGGGCGCGGCGTCGGGCCGGAACAGGTTCTTTTCCATCAGCACCCAGTTGTTGCCGGGATTTTTCTGCACAAAGGCGAGGTTGCCGTTGGGCAGTTTCTGGAAGCAGCGGCCCGGGTTATTGGCGATGGGCGTCACCTGGTCGGTGCGCGTATCGGCCAGTGCCAGGTAGCTCGGATTGTCGACGATGAAAACGGCCACCTGGTAGGCCGACAGCCAGGTGTAATACCCGATGCCGGTCAGGTATTTGAATACGGGTTTGCCGTTGGTCAGCCGGTCGACCGGGAATTGCCATAAACGCAGCACGGTATCCCTGCCGTGTACTTCCTGCCGGACGGCGGAGAATTCGTAATAACTCGGTGTGCGCGCCGGGGAAAATTCACCGTCCGGGGTATTGGTGACCCGGGTTTTGGTCCGCTTGTCCAGATCCAGGGCGTACAGGTCGGGCTGCTTGTCGGCTGGCGACTGACTGCTGATGTACAGCTCGTTATTGGAGATAAAGGTCGGCTGGTTGTTATAGCCGTATGGATTGAAAAAGGTCAGATACCGCGGTTGCGTAAAGGCATATGACGTATCCGTGACCCGTTTGACGTCAAACAAATAGATATTGGATTGGGGTAAATTCTGGGCTGCGGCCAGGGTCAAGTATCCCATTGACAGACAGAGTAAAAAGGCTTTTCTGGACATGTGATTCCTGCTTTTGGGCTTAAAAATACGGATAATTATCATTTTACGGCCGCTTTGGGGAGGGAAACCGGGAATATGGGGGATGAGTGGGAGGGTGAGGGGGTGAGAGGGTGAGGGGGTGAGAGAGTGGATCTGACTATCGGCTGACAAAGCGATGCCTTTTTGAGGCGATTCGGCTGAAATTTCGGGATAATGAAAACATTAGGGGGAAATCACTGTATTTTTACCCGAAACCCTTCACCCTTAAAACACGCTGATGATGAATAAACGGTTCCTCGTTTTTGTATTTGCCTTCTCTTTTGCCGGTTTTCTGGCGGCTCAAACCAAAATAGCCCTGAATGTCTACGCGGGCGGCTTCACCCGGCCGGTAGATATCGTCAATGCCGGCGACAGCCGGTTGTTCATTGTCGAACAGCGGGGGATCATCAAGATCATCGATGGGAACGGACAGGTGCTGTCGACTCCGTTCCTGGATATCGACGCCCGCGTGGGCAGCCAGGGCAATGAACAGGGCTTGCTCGGCCTGGCCTTTCACCCGGACTACGCCAACAACGGCTTTTTCTACGTCAATTATACGAACAACAGCGGCGATACCCGCATTTCACGCTTCAAGGTCAGCGCCGGTAATCCCAATGTTGCAGACCCCAACAGCGAAAAAGTCCTGCTGCCGGTTGACCAGCCGTACAGCAATCACAATGCCGGTGATCTGACTTTCGGCCCCGACGGCTACCTCTATTTCGGCCTGGGCGACGGCGGTTCGGGCGGCGACCCGCAGAACAACGGCCAAACCGCCACGGCTTACCTCGGCAAACTCCTCCGCATTGATGTCGACAACGGCGATCCTTACGCGATACCGCCGACCAATCCGTTCAAGGATACCGATTTTTACCTGGATGAGATCTGGGCCACCGGCCTGCGCAACCCCTGGCGCTTCAGTTTCGACCGGCTGACCGGCGACCTCTGGATCGGCGATGTCGGCCAGGATGCCTGGGAAGAGATCGATTTTCAACCAGCCTCCAGCACCGGCGGGGAAAATTACGGTTGGCGTTGCTATGAAGGCAACCACGTATACAGCATGTCGGGGAGTTTCCCGGATATGTCCCAGCTCACGTTCCCGGTAACGGAATACAGCCATTCCGTGGGAGGGTGCTCCGTCAACGGCGGATTTGTGTACCGCGGACAGGCATTCCCCGCACTCTATGGTAAATACATTTACAGCGATTATTGCAGCGGCCGGTTCTGGACCCTCACCCCGGACGGACAAGGCGGCTGGGATAACGAAGAGGTACTGAACGGCGCCAACAATACCTTCGTATCCTTCGGCGAGGACAAGGACGGCGAGCTCTACGTAAGCGCCCTCAACGGCAATGTTTATCGACTGGTGGATATCTGCTCAGCTTTGACTGTTGAGGCGGATGTTCAACAGGTCACCTGCAACGGCACTGCCGACGGTGCGATCAATCTTTCCGTATCCACGCCGGCTTCCTCACAATCTTTTCAATGGTCAAACGATGCTGCAACGGAAGACCTGACCGGCCTTTCGCCGGGCACCTATTCCGTTACCGTCACCGACTCCAACGGCTGCACTCAGGAACGTTCGTTCGAAATAACCGAACCGGCGCCATTGGAAGTGGTCATTCAAACCGACGGCAACATGCTCTCGGCTTCACCCGGATTTGCAGCCTACCAATGGCTCCTCGACGGGCAGGAATTGCCGAATGCCGTTCAGGCCGACCTTACGGCTGCAACTTCCGGCATGTATACGGTACGCGTTACCGATGCCAACGGTTGCCAGGCGGTTTCCGATCCGGTGAACGTGCAGATCAACCGCACCTTTGAGGCGCTCGGGGTCCGGAACTGGACCATCCTCCCCAACCCGGTAAAAGGCGAAATACAGGTCAGGCTGCAAACCGATCAAAAGCAGGTACTGACCGTCCGGGTGCTGGATATGGGCGGGGTGGAACGCCTGAAATCAAACTGGGAAATCAGCGGCGACAGCCGGAAGGTCTTTTCTGCGGAAGACCTGAGCCCCGGCGTTTACTGGCTGGTGCTGGAACGCAACGGACTGCGGGCTGCGGCGAAGTTTGTGAAGATTTAGGCCGGTGCCCGCCGCCGCTCTTGAGGAGCTCTGGCGGATGGGAGACGGATTACGACGGACTACGGGGCCCGACTTCGCTGAAGCTACGCCGGACGGTGGACGGACCACGGTGCCTGCCGCCGCTCAGGGAGCTATGGCGGATGGGAGACGGCGTCCGGCGTCGCGCCGAAAGAACGAAAGCGGACAGTCAACTACTGATGCCGGGCTAAAAGCATGGCGGCCGAATCCTCAGTTCTTCAGTTCTTCAGTTCTTCAGTTCTTCAGTTCTTCAGTTCCTCGATTCCCATCAAAGCTCATAATTCGGCGCCAGTTCCGTTTCTTTTTCCCGGTAGAAATCGGCGATGATGCGCACGACTTCGACGGGGTCGTCGGTGATGGGCAGCAGGTCGAGGTCGTGGGCGGCGATATTGTTTTCCTTTTCCTGCATGACGGTCTGGATCCAGCCTTTGAGGCCGCTCCAGAATTCGGCGCCGACCAGGATGACGGGTACTTTGCTGATCTTGCGGGTTTGTATCAGGGTGAGCACTTCAAAGAGTTCGTCCATGGTGCCGAAGCCGCCGGGCAGGATGACAAAGGCCTGGGCGAACTTGACGAACATGACCTTGCGGACGAAGAAGTAGCGGAAATTGAGGTTCTTGTCCGGATCGATGAACTGGTTGTGGCTTTGCTCGAACGGCAGGTTGATGTTGAGGCCGACGGATTTGCCGCCGACGAGAAAAGCGCCTTTGTTGCCGGCTTCCATGATACCTGGGCCGCCGCCGGTAATGACGCCGTACCCTTCTTCGGTGAGCAGGCGGGCAATGTCGACTGCCTTTTTATAATAAGGGTGGTTGGGTTGAGTCCGGGCTGAGCCGAAAATGGATACGCAGGGGCCAACGTGGTTGAGGGTTTCAAAACCGTCGACGAATTCGGAAATGACCTTGAACATGGTCCATGAGTCTTCGCCTTTTACCTGTTTTCCCCACTGTTTCATAGGCGCCTTTTGGCCTATTTTTTCCTCATCTTGGATCATACTGTTTATTTTAAGGCGCGAGAAGCCCGCTGCGGTGAACAGCGGGCTTCTCGCGGAGAATGTCCGTATACAGGGCAAATATACAAAAAAATAAGGATAAAATCAGCAAGTCAGCGCCCAAATGTCGCCTGCGGCCCGATATCAGTCCTGCAAAGCGGTATTCCCGGCGTTGTGGTAAGCCTGTTCGATATAGGCCTGTAACGCTTGCAGGTCGTCGAATCTTGTGAGGAGGGACGACAAAGTTTCCCGGGCGCCCGCGCTGGACGGCAGGACAAAATCCCGGACGTCGGCGGCTTCGATGGATTCACCGGAAAGGATGATCAGCCGCTCGACCACGTTGCGCAGTTCGCGGATGTTGCCGGTCCAGTTCAGCTCCTTCAGCGCCGCTACGGCTTCGGGTGAAACGGGTTTGGCGCTGATGCCGTATTCATCGCTGATGAGCCGGTTGAAGTGGTCGATCAGCATGGGAATGTCCTCGCGCCGGTCGTTGAGCGACGGGTTGGGGATGATGATCACGGCCAGGCGGTGGTAGAGGTCTTCCCGGAAACGGCCGGCATCGATCTCAGCGCGCAGGTCCTTATTCGTAGCTGCGATGATGCGCACGTCGACCTCAATATCCTTTTCACCGCCGACGCGGGTGATCTTTTTTTCCTGGAGTGCCCGGAGGACCTTGGCCTGGGCGGAAAGGCTCATGTCGCCGATCTCATCCATGAAGAGGGTGCCGCCGTGTGCTTGCTCGAATTTCCCGAGCCGCTGCTTGACGGCGGAGGTGAAGGCGCCCTTTTCATGGCCGAACAATTCGCTTTCGATCAGTTCGGAGGGAATGGCGGCGCAGTTCACTTCGATCATGGGGCTGGCGGCCCGGCTGCTGCATTTGTGGAGTTGCCTGGCGATGAGTTCCTTGCCCGAGCCGTTGGGACCGGTGATCAGCACGCGGGCATCGGTGGGGCCCACTTTTTCGATCGTGTCCTTGATGCGGCTGATGGGCTCCGAGGCGCCGATAATCTCCTGGACCTGGAATTTGGCGACCTGTTTTTTCAGGAAAGAGGTTTCGGCCATCAGGTGGCCTTTATCCAGGGCGTTGCGGATGGTGATGAGGAGCCGGTTGAGGTCGAGCGGTTTGACGATGAAGTCGAATGCGCCTTTTTTGACGGCTTCCACGGCGGTTTCAACGGTGCCGTGCCCGGAGATCATGACCACCGGCGTTTCGGGAGAGATCTCCTGAATGCGGTCGAGCGCTTCCATGCCGTCCATTTTGGGCATTTTAACGTCCAGGAGGACGGCGTCGGGCTTCTTTTGTTTGATTTTAACCAGGCCTTCAAGGCCGTCGCCGGCTTCGTCGACGGAATATTTCTCAAACTCGAGCACGTCCCGCAAGGCTCTGCGGATGCCCGCTTCGTCGTCTACGATCAGAATGTGTGCCATTTTCGCAAATTTGTTTCCGGGAGCCCAAGCGGACACCCGGTCCCCGTTTTTTACGGATTCAGCTGGTAAAAGTTGCGTTTTACAGGGTTTCCACAAACCTTCCGGCCGCTGCCATATTGGTGGCCAGGGGTATATTGTATACGTCGCAGAGGCGCATCAGCATGCTGACATCGACCTCGTGCGGGTGTTTGCCCAGCGGGTCGCGGAAGAAGATCACCATGTCGACCTGCCCCTCCACAAGGCGGCTGGCGATCTGCGCGTCACCCCCCATGGGGCCGCTTCTCATCTTCTCGACCTGAAGGCCTGCCCGTTCCAGGTGTTCGCCGGTGGTGCCGGTGGCGATCAGGCGGATGTTTCTGCGCTGAAACAGGTCGATATGGTCTTTGATGAAGCCTACCATATCCGCTTTTCGCCCGTCGTGTGCAATGATTGCAATGGTCATTTGAACAAAGAATTTATTGGCGATGTTTTCAAAGCTAATTGCAATTTAAGAGTTTTACACTCCAAAATCATCCTATTTACTATTAAAACCAAAATTAACATGATGCGATTGATCAACAACCTTTTACCGATTGCCCTTCTGGTCGTGTTTGCCCTTCCGGCTCATTCACAGATCCGGACGCCGGCTGCAAGCCCGGGCGCTGAGCTCAAGCAAACTGTGGGCCTGACGGACATTACACTGGCTTATTCCCGGCCCAGCATGAAAGGCCGTAAGATCTTTTCAGCCGAGGGTGTAGTGCCTTTCGGCAGTGTCTGGCGCCTGGGCGCCAACTCGGCTACCAAGTTCACCTTCAGCACGGACGTCAAACTGGGCGGCCAGAGCCTGAAAGCCGGTTCTTATGCGGTGCTGGCCACGCCGGGCGCCAGTAGCTGGGTGTTCATGTTCTATCCTTATGAAAGCACCAACTGGACCAGCTACACTGAAAAGGATCCGGTTGCCAAAGTTACCGCCCAACCGCAAAGCCTGGCGCCGATCAATATCGAGACCCTGACTTTCGATATCGGCGATATCACCAACACCAGCGCAAATATCGGTATTATGTGGGAAAGCACCTGGGTAGCTCTTCCGCTGGAAGTGCCGGTTGACGAAGCGGTTATGGCCAGCATCAAGTCTACGCTTGCCGGCCCGACCCCTAACGACTACTACGCTGCCGCTTCCTACTATCACGCTGCCGGTAAGGACCTCAACCAGGCCCTGGAGTGGATCCAGAAAGCCACCAATGTGGAAAAACCGGCCTTCTGGCAGGTGCGCACTGAAGCTTTGATCCTGGCCGACCTGGGCAAGAAAAAAGAGGCCATCGCCGCCGCTAAAAAATCCCTGGAACTGGCCAAAGCCGCCGGAAACGACGACTACGTACGGATGAACGAGAAGTCGATCAAGGAGTGGGCGATGTGATTATTATGAGGAATTGAGGAATCGAGGAATTGAGGAATTGAGGAATCGAGGAATTGAGGAATTGAGGAATTGATTCAGCCTGGCTTCCGGAAGCCGCGATCCTGATCAGGGTCGCGGCTTTTTTTATTGGGAGGAGCTGCCGATTGCATGTCCCCTTTATTACCTTTGCCTCTTCAAACCAAAACCGGTCAGATGCCGTTTACACCTACCCCGATCGGGGGCCTGATGATCTACGATCCCGTCGTTTTTCCGGATGACCGGGGGTATTTTTTCGAGAGTTTCAACCGCCTCCGGTTTGGCGAGGGCGGCGTGTATACCGATTTTGTACAGGACAATGAGGCCAAATCCGGCTATGGCGTGCTCCGGGGGTTGCATTATCAGGCGCCGCCTTTTGCACAGGCCAAACTGGTGCGCGTGATCGAAGGCGAAGTGCTGGATGTGGTTGTCGACATCCGCGAACATTCCCCGACATACGGCCAATGGTACGGCGTCCGGCTGAGCGGCGATAACAAAAGGCAGCTGTTCATCCCGCGCGGCTTTGCCCATGGGTACGTCGTACTGAGCGAAACGGCCATTTTTGCCTACAAGTGCGATAATTACTACTCAAAAGCCCATGAAGGCGGCATCAGCTATAATGATCCGGCCCTGGGAATCGACTGGGAAATCGATCCGGGCGGGATTATCCTGTCACAAAAGGATACCTCGTGGCCTCCGTTCGGCCGTCACCGGAAATAATCTGTTTTTTCCTGAAATTCTTCACTTTCCGGTGCAACAAAACCTGCGAAATGCCGTAGAACCGCTTATTGTTTTGGCGATTCACCGGAATACGTTACCTTTGACTCGCACAAAGCCGATCTAAGACAAATAACTGACATCAGATTCCCTGTAAATGGATTTTTCCTTCGTGCCGGAAGATCCGACATCATCATTACAGCTCTACCTGACAATCCTCCTCCTGCAAACGTTTAATAGTTTAAGCTCTCATAAACCGGGCGAGAATGGTCGCATTGCTCATTTCGTGGGTTTTCGCAGGTTGGATATCACTGGTCTTTGGTCTGGCCGGGTCCGCCTTAACGGCTTCACTGTTGCATGAAGACCGTCGAATACTGGCAAAGGCCGGCCCGGATTACGTATTTCTACTGGGTTTTATGCTGATCACTTCCCTGGTCAGCATCGCTTCCATTTTCATGCCGGTCAACGGATACCTGGTCAGTGCTTTTGCCCTGGCCGGGGCGGGACTTACGTATTGGCTCAGGGCCGACCTGGCTGCGGTGTATGCCGGCCTGCGATTGGGCTGGAAAGGGCTGCCGTGGCCGGTAAAAGTGGTGATCCTGACCGTTTTCCTGATGTCGATGTGCGCGGTAATCCTGGAATTCGGCGAATCGGACGTTTGGTTCTACCATTCCCAATCGATCAAGTGGATCAGGGAATACGCCGTTGTACCCGGTCTGGGCAATGTACACGGACGGTTTGCCTTCAATTCGCATTTCTTCATTTCATCTGCATTTTTCACACTTTGGTTTTCAAGCGATCACGTTGTGTTTTCGCTGGCAAGCCTGTTTTTCTTCCTGTTCATCACCCGGCTTGTTGTGCTGGTTCAATCCAACCTGGCGGCGCAGCGATGGGCTGATTTTATCCTGTATTCCATCCTGGCGCTGGCCTGTACCTTCCAGCTTTTTCCGGAAATACACGGCACGTCCACCGACGGCATCAGCGCCATGATCCTGTTGTACGCTTTACTTTTTTTTATGGACAGGCCGGTTTTCGAAGCGAGCAAAATGACGGGCCTGTTGTTTTTCTGGATGCTGATCATGACGGCGGTTACCTTCAAGCTCAGTTCTGTATTTGCCGGCGTCATCCTCTTGTTTACCCTGAAACGCCTTTTTGCCGGCAGAAAATTGCTGGTCTTTGCCGGCGCCGGACTCCTGATCCTGGCCCCGTTCATCACGCGGAATATCATCCTCTCCGGTTACCTGCTCTATCCGGTACCCCAGCTCGATGTACTTTCTGTCGACTGGAAGATCCCCATGGAAGAAGTGATTCTGGAGAAGAACCTGGTTTCGGGCTGGGCTAAATTGCCTTCGGGCGGCGCCGTGACCCCGATCCAGGACATTCCGAAAGTGCTCTCCATGCCGTTTGTCCCGTGGTTCAAGGCCTGGTGGCCCAACCAGTCGCTAAAATGGCAGGCGATCATGATCATCGACCTGTTCACGGTTTTCCTGGCAGCCCTGGCCCTGTACCGGCGCAAATACACCCTGGCGATCGTGAATTTCACGGTGGCCTTCAACCTGGTTTTCTGGTTTCTGGAGGCGCCGCGCCCAAGGTTCGGCTTTGCTTTCCTTTTCCTGGGGCTGGGGTTGGTGCTTTCCTGGGTCGGCGCGCCGGCCGTCAGACGGATCAAACCCAATCAATTCATATTCCTGTTATTTCCGCCGCTGATGATGGCTACTTCCGTACTTAAAAACGGCGTGAGGTACACCGAGCATTTTTCGGCGGGCTTATTGTGGATGCCGGATTATTTCCAGGTCCGGACCGAACCCCTGATTTTCCAGGCCGAAAACTTCACCTTGAATACGCCGCCGGCGGAACCGCCCGCCAAAGGGATCTGGTGCTATAACCTGCCCTTGCCCTGTACGCCGTTCCCCAAACAGAACCTGATGATGAGGGGCAGCGATTATCAGGACGGCTTCAGGGTCGATACCAAATTTTCACAGCAGACCCATATCAGTAATCAATGACCGAATAACACCCTGAACAACACAACCATTTTGCAACCATTCTTTGAAAGTTTAAAATGCCTCGCATGAAAATCAACAAACTATCGATCGTCATCCCCGCCTACAATGAAGGGCCGACGATCCACCTGATCCTGGACAAGATCAGGGAAGTAGAAATGGTCGGGGGAATCCGCAAGGAGATCATCATCGTGAACGATTGTTCCACCGACAACACCAAAGAGGCCGTCCACAATTACATCCAGAACAACACCGACCTCAACGTGGTCTACTACGAACACGAGGTCAACCAGGGGAAAGGGGCCGCCCTCCACACCGGCATCAAAAAGGCGACAGGCGAATACCTGATCATCCAGGATGCCGACCTGGAATACGACCCCAGGGAGTACAACGAACTCCTTGAGCCCATCCTGCTGGGGATGGCTGACGTCGTGTACGGCTCCCGGTTCATGGGCAGCAAACCCCACCGCATCCTCTTCTACTGGCACTCCATCGGCAACAAGTTCCTGACCAACCTGTCCAACATGTTTTCCAACCTCAACCTGACGGACATGGAAACCTGTTACAAGCTCTTCAGTACCCGGCTGATCCAGAGCATAGAGCTGAAGGAAAAACGATTCGGTTTCGAACCCGAGGTGACCGCCAAGATCGCCAGGATCCCCAAGATCAGGATCTATGAGGTCGGCATTTCCTATTACGGCCGCACCTACGACGAAGGCAAGAAGATCGGTTGGCGCGACGGCTTCAGGGCCATCTACTGCATCCTGAAGTACAACCTCTTCAAGAACAGCAAACCCAAAGTACAATGGAACGACCCTGCAAGGCCCGTTGAAGCCATGGTACAACCGGAAAAATAATACCGAGGTATGACCAAGTATTTCCTGCCGGGGCTCCTGGCGGCTGTTTTGCTGATGCAGGCCTGCAACGCCCCGGAGCCCGAACGCATTCTGGTTTTTTCGAAAACAGCGGGACCGCGCCACGCCGCCGTTGAGGCCGGTCGCGAAGCCCTGGCCCAAATGGCCGAAGCCAACCACTGGCTCATCGATACCACGGAAAACGCCGAACTGATCGCGGAAGAAAACCTTCAGCGCTATTCCGCCGTCGTTTTCCTGAATACCTCGGGCGCTTTCCTCAATTCCTTTCAACAAGCTGACCTGCAACGCTACATCCAGGCCGGCGGCGGCTTTGCGGGCATCCATTCCGCCTGCGAGACCGAACCGGATTGGGCCTGGTTCGGCGAACTCATCGGCGCACGGCCGGACCGGCACGAGACCTCCGCCGCTTCGGGCATCCAGGTGATCAGGGATGTGAAGCATCCGGCGATCGCCAAGATACCCGACGGCTTCAGCTGGACGGATGAATGGTACCATTTTCCCGAGCTGAATGCCGGCGCTGCGCTCCTTTGCACCCGCGAAGACGAGAATAAATCGGTTCAGCCGGTTTCCTGGTTCCGCGAATTCGACGGCGGCCGGTCCTTTTATACCTGCGTAGGGCACAATCCGGAAAATTTCCGGGATCCCGTTTTTCTGGAACACCTCAAAGGGGGTATCCAATACGCCATCGGCAATAATGTGCGCGATTATTCCAAAGCGACCACCTCCCGCACGCCCGACGAGGACCGGTTCGTCAAAGTTCCGCTGGCAGATTCCGTCTGGGTGGAACCCATCGAATTGTCCGTATTGCCCAACCTCGATATCCTGGTCATCCAGCGGCGCGGCGAATTGATGTATTACCACAACGATACCCGCGAGCTCACCCAGGCCGGCAAGCTGGACGTCTTCTTTCAGGCTGACGACCCCAAGATCCATTCCGAACAGGGACTCGTCGGGCTGACCATCGACCCGGAATTCGCCGACAATCATTTCATTTACCTGTTCTATTCCCCGAAAGAGAAGGAAGTCAACCGCCTGTCCAGGTTCACGCTTGTCGAGCAGACCCTCGACCTGGCCAGTGAAAAGATCCTCCTGGAATTTTACAGCGACCGGAGCATCTGCTGCCATACCGGCGGCTCGCTGGCGTTCGGCCCCGACCGGATGCTGTTTGTCTCCACCGGCGACAACACCGCTCCTACCCACCAGCGCAAGGAAAAGAACCATCCCGACGGCTTTGCTCCGATCGATAACCGGCCGGAATTCAAGCAGTTCGACGCCACCGGCAAGGCGGGCAATACCAACGATTATCAGGGCAAGATCCTGCGGCTGAGAATGAACCTGGACGGCACCTATGAGATTCCGGACGACAACCTGTTCCCGAAAGGAGAAGCCGGAACGTTGCCGGAGGTTTATGTCATGGGCACCCGCAATCCGTACCGCATCTCCGTGGATTGGAAAACGGGCTTCCTGTACTGGGGGGAAGTGGGGCCCGATGCCGAAGAAGATAACGAGCAATGGGGCCCCGAAGGGTACGACGAGATCAACCAGGCGCGCGGCTCCGGCAACTTCGGCTGGCCGTTCTTTATTGCCGACAATAAAGCCTATCGCGAATACGATTTCGCCACCGACAAAGCGGGCGCTTATTTTGACCCGCTCCACCCGGTCAACGCCTCGAAAAAGAATACCGGCAAACGGGAATTGCCGCCGGCGCAGGGCGCATTCATCTGGTATCCGTATGAGGAATCCACCTTGTTCCCGCAATTGGGTACCGGCGGGCGGAATGCCATGGCCGGCCCGGTGTACCATATGGCTGATTACCCCGAGGAAACCCGTCTGCCGGCTGCGTATGACGGCAAATTATTCATTTATGAATGGATGCGCGACTGGGTCAAGGTCGTCACCATGGACTCCACCGGTAACTATGTACGGATGGAGCCGTTCATGTCGGGTTCGAAATTCTCGCATCCCATCGACATGGAGATCGGACCGGACGGCCGCTTGTACGTGCTCGAATACGGTGCGGGCTGGTATACCGGCAACGACGATTCGGGCCTGTACCGGATCGATTTTACGGACGGCAACCGGCCGCCCAAAGCCAAGCTGGTCGCCGACCGGACTTCGGGCTCCGTTCCCTTAACCGTGAAATTCTCGGCTGCAGGGTCGCTGGACCCCGACGGCGGTCCGCTTTCTTATATCTGGGACTTCGGCGACGGCCAGACGGAAGAAACGACGGCAGCCGAACCCGCGCATACCTACGGTAAAGTGGGCGATTACAACGTCTTTCTGACGGCTGTGGATAATAAAGGCGCCGCCACCCGCATCGGCCCGCTGGCCGTGTATGCCGGCAATGAAGCGCCCCGGCTCGCCATCGAGGTGGAGGGCAATCGCCAGTTTTATTTTCCGGGTCGCCCGGTTAAATACAAAGTGGTCGTTAGCGATAAGGAGGACGGCCAACTGGAAAGCGCCGCCATTCCCACCGACCGGTTCTCGCTCAAGCTGGATTACCTGACCGTGGCCAAACCCGTCCTGGGGCACCAGATCGTATCGGAAGACGAATTGGGCAGGCAATACATCGGCGAAAATGACTGCGCTTCGTGCCACAAGGAAAAAGAACGGTCTGCCGGCCCCTCCTACGAGGAAGTGGCCGCCCGCTACCGCGATCAGAAAGACGCGATCGACTACCTGAGCGCCAAGATCATCAAAGGGGGCAGCGGCGTTTGGGGCGAAACGGCTATGAGCGCGCACCCGTCGATGACTGTGGAAACCGCCGGGATGATCGCCAGATATATCCTGACGCTCGGCCGCGATGACACGAAGCTGATCAGCCTGCCCGCTGCCGGCGACCTCAACCCGGACCAGGGCAAGAAAACGGACCCCAAGACGGTGGTCCGGCTCAAGGCCAGCTATACCGACAAAGGCGGCCCATCCGCCCGCGCCATGGCATCAACCGCTTCTCTGGAGCTGAGTTACCCCAAGATCGAAGCCGAGGGCAGCGCCCGCAAGCAGCATATGACCGAGGAGATCTGGCAAAAAGAAACGCTGGCCAAAACGGCCGGTACGGAAGGCTGGATGTCCTACCCGGCCTGCGATTTTACCGGCGTCAACCGGCTCAAGGTGCGTTATGCCTTGTCAGGCGGCAAGTCCACCGGATTCCAACTGTATTTTTACCTCGATAGCCCGGATGGAACGCCCGTTGCAACGACCACCGTCGGAGCCGGAGAAACTGCCGGCCGTTTCTACGAAAAACAGGTGGAATTCAAGGCGCCGGCCGACGGCAAGCCGCACAGCTTATATGTGAAATACCAGGCCCAGGCAGGGGAGAAGGCGGGTTTGGGAATTGACGGGTATTTGTTGGAGTGAGGAGAAGAAGAATGCAAAATGTAAAATGTAAAGGGGGTAATGTAAAAGTATGGGCATGGTCCGGCTTAAGGCCGCTGCCGCCCGATATTCCCCGCCACTTTTAAATGTTGAACTTTTTCTTTTACATTTTGCATTTCCAGCCGGAAGCCCTCGGGAGAACGGCAAAATTCCTATCTTTCACTGTCATTCTAAATAGGTCATTACATTGCATACCTACGGCATGCTGAACCACATTTCTCCTATTCGTCTACCGGGATTTAATCCCTGCGGGATATTTTCCCCTGAATTGCATATCTAACAATCCGAGCGTTTATGAAAAAAATTCTTCCTCTGTTTTTTGGAATAACGATTTTACTGGCCGGCTGCAGCCCGAAATCCACCCCCGCTGAAAAACTCGCAGGGTACTTCCAGCCCCTCCAACCGTCCGACACCCTCATCCTCTCCGTCGACGAACCCGGCGACGACCTGGATACCATCCCGCTCACCGATTTTTTCGCCGCTGTGCCGGATACCTTACGCCAGGATATCGATTATATGATGGATACCGGCGAGACGATGATCACCCCGCACGGCCGGTTTCCGCTGGATGACCGGAGGGAGGCCCTGGTGGCGGATATAGTCGCCAGTTGGTGGCTCAACAAATCCTTGCTGGTGTACGACAAGCAGGAAAAGCGGGTCGTAGCTGCGATTCCCGTGGCTACCTTTTACGGCGGCGAGGGCGGACAGGTAACCCTGAAAAGCTGGCTATACCCCGGTGCGGACGGCCAAAAACGGATGGTCACCCGCCAATCCGATCACTGGATGACCCTGAACGAGGAAGACGATGACCCTCAGCAGCATTACGCGGAATCCGTGGCGTTGTTCGGCTGGCAGAACGGGATGTTCCGGGAGGAATTGGTGCAGGATTCGGCGATGTTGATCCGGAAGTTTCCGATTCCGCGTGATTTTTGATGAGCTAGTGGGGCTTATAGGGGGTCTGGGGCAGTTTGGTGCCGATAAATTTATTTTTGTTTCTGTAATTCATTATTTTTGCTGAATAATAGAAATGAATGAATTATTTGAATTTTCAACATGCATTTGATCGGCTGCCGGTTATTTCTACCAGAGAGGTTGAAAAAGCTTTTCCAGATTTTGATCGCAATGCCCTGACTCGCTGGCAGGAAAAGGGTTATTTACAAAAGATTCGCAGCGGGTTTTATCGATTCGCAAGCCGGCCTTTGAAAAGTGACTCCGACATTTTCTTCATAGCTAACCGGATATACCAGCCTTCTTATGTATCGCTTCAATCGGCTATGCGATGGTATGATTTTATTCCGGAAGGAGTTTTTACAGTTACATCCGTATCAACGCTTAAAACAATCCAATTTTCTACATCTGTTGGAGTTTTTTCTTACCGAAGTCTAAAACCGGAGCTTTTTTGGGGGTATCACCTGGAAGCATACGGCGATTTCCGAATAAAAATAGCGGATCCGGCAAAAGCGCTCCTTGATTTACTTTATCTAAACCCTCATCTTGCTACTGAGGATCATTTTTTTGAATTGCGATTGAATATGATGGAGATAAAGGAAAAATTGGACTTTCATGTATTTGAACAATACCTGGAATATTTTTCTTCTCCTGCTCTAATGGCCAGAGCAGAATCTTTTATGAAATTCATAGAAGCCCATGCTTTCACTAAATGAGATCCAATCTTATTATCCCGAAAATTTGCAGCATCGCGGAGAATTCTTGCTCAGAGAATATTTGCAATATAAAATATTGGAAATATTATTCGAAAGCGAGTATGCGTTAAAATTTTCCTTTCTCGGAGGGACCTGCCTTCGCATTGTTCATAACAATAATCGATTCTCAGAAGACCTGGACTTTGATAATTTCAATCTGACAAGTAAAGACTTTGAAGAGGTATCTGCAACGCTTAAAATGGGATTAGAAAGGCAAGGGTTTTCAGTGGAAATGCGCTATGTGCTCGCTGGAGCGTACCATTGTTATATTCGTTTCCCCGGACTTCTTTATGAATCAGGCCTCAGCGGGCACCAGGAAGCTAGAGTCCGGATTAATCTCGACACGGAATCGCAAGGGTTTTCATTTGAACCCGAATCGTTTTTTCTGAATCGTTTTGACGTATTTACCCATATTCGTTGCACACCAGTTGATATTCTGCTCAGTCAAAAAATTGTGGCAATGTCAGGCAGACGACGACCCCAAGGCCGGGATTTCTACGATGCTGTTTTCCTGTTTTCGAAAACCACCCCCAACTTTGCCTATCTGGAATACAAGTTGAATATCATGGATTCACAGGCATTAAAGGCATATTTGCTGGACATCAGTCAAAAATTTGATTTCAATGAATTAGCCAAGGATGTCCAACCGTTCTTGTTTGATCCCAGAGATATAAAAAGAGTGGAATTATTTCCAGCCTATATCCAATCCCTAAAATTAAATCCCTGAAGATGTCAAGGTCTTATCTGCCGGAAACTATCCTTCTTTCAAAGTCGGGCTTAATCCCTTCAGGTTGAGCCACAGAAGTACTGCACTCACCCCCGCCAGCCCCCCCATGATCACCGTCAAAAACCAGCCGCCTTCGATGCCGTGCCGGTTCATGACCACCACCAGACTCCCGATGGTGATGTCCATCAGGATGCAAAAGGTCAGCATTACGGGCGCCAGCATTCGGCCCATCGGCTTATTTTTCAATAATAATATTCCGGTCAGGATCAGCCCCGGCAGACAGACCGACAGGTCGAGCACGTGTACCGGATTGGTGAACAGCCCTGTTTGCACCAGGCTATCCGGCGTCTGATTGCCCAGTGTGGCCGGTACGACCTCCGACAGCCATAACAAATAAAATAGCCCGGCAATGCTGATCAGGAACCAGGCGGTGAGCCTGACCGGAATCCGCCCGGTGGGCCAATCCGTTGTCGGTTCCCCCGAATAGCTGATCAGAAACGCCAGGAAACCGTAAAAGGACAATCCCAGGACCAGGCAATAGATCAGGAACAGGCTGTTGAAGTGTACGGCAAAACAGTAAATGGCGAAAGTATAGATCAGGTAAAAGAGGGCGCCGGCCCAAAACAACAACCCCGCTTTGCTGCCGCGCCAGGCCATCCAGGCAGAAATGATCAACACGGGCGTGATCAGGAACAGGTCGATCATATCCTGGCCGATACCCTGGGCTTCCCAGTTCAGGGTTTCTGCACTGTAAAAACCGGGTGTAACCAAACCGGTGACGCCGGCAAAAATGACCAGCGCCGCCAGGGGGATGGTAAAGGCCGGGATGAGTTTTGGGTTCATGGCATGCCGATTTAAACCGGTGGAAATGTGTCGGTTCTGGGGACAAAGTTATCGGACACGCGCATGTTTCCTCTTGACTCTCGTCATTGGGATTCCTGATATTCATCAACCCTTATGCTTTGGCATTTTAAATGCCTAAATTTACCGGGAAAACCAGCTTGAACATGCCCTATATACAACGCCGGCTGCTGCTCTTGGCTATTCCCGCCTTGATCCTGATACAGGCATGCGCCTCCACCAAACAGGTATCCGTTGCGGCAGATGGCCCCCGGGTAGAAACCGAATTCCGCGCAGCCTGGGTGGCGACGGTGGCCAACATCAACTGGCCCAGCAAACCCGGCCTCCCGGTAGAAGAACAACAACGCGAGGCCGTCGCCCTCCTCGATCTCTTGCAGGCCAACCACTTCAACGCCGTCGTCTTCCAGGTGCGACCCCAATGCGACGCACTTTACGACAGCAAGCTCGAACCGTGGTCGTACTACCTCACCGGTGAACAGGGTAAAGCGCCCGAGCCCTACTACGACCCGCTGACTTTCTGGGTGGAAGCGGCCCACGACCGCGGACTGGAACTCCACGTCTGGCTCAATCCCTACCGCGCCCACCACAAGGACGGCGGCCCGGTCTCGGATCAATCCATCGTAAAAACCCGCCCCGACCTGGTGGTGCCGCTGAAAACCGGTTATTGGTGGCTCGATCCGGCCAGACAAGGGACGCGCGATCATTCCACGGCCGTCGTGATGGACATCGTCAGGCGCTACGATATCGACGGCGTACACTTCGACGATTATTTCTACCCGTATCCCGACTACAACAACGGCGACGACTTTCCGGACGACGCCAGCTGGGCCGAATACCGGCAAAAGGGCGGCAAATTGTCGCGCGGCGATTGGCGGCGGGAAAGCGTTAATACCTTCATTCGGAACCTGTATAAAGCCATCAAGGCCGAGAAACCGTACGTGAAATTCGGACTCAGCCCTTTCGGCATCTGGCGGCCCGGCAACCCGCCTTCCATCCAGGGATTCGATCAGTACGATAAGCTCTATGCCGACGCCAAATTATGGCTCAACAAGGGCTGGATCGATTATTTCACGCCTCAGCTGTACTGGACCATCAACCGCATTCCGCAGAGTTATCCCGTGTTGCTCGGCTGGTGGGCCGGCGAAAATTCGAAAAAGCGCCACCTCTGGCCGGGCATCCGCATCAGCCGGGATACCCTGCCGGACAAGGTCAACGAAACCGTCAACCAGATCATGATCACCCGCGGCGCCGTACCCGAGAGTCCGGGCGTGGTGCACTGGAGCATCGGCCCGCTGGTGACCAATGCCCACCTGTCGAAAGCCTTGCTCGCCGGCCCGTACCAAAAGCAGGCCCTCGTACCGCCGAGCCCCTGGCTGGATAAAAAGGCGCCCAAACCGCCGATCGCAACCGCTGTGCCGGAAGGCGAAAAAATAAAGATCAGCTGGACCCATCCTGACGAAAAGGACGTATTTCATTGGGTGGTCCGTTACCAGTACGGCGACCGTTGGGAATACATCATTCTCAACCGGAATGAACGGAGGGTGGAACTGGATCGCTTGCAAGCGAATAATGCGGATTCCGTTCCTTTGAAGCAGGTAAAGGTGTCTGCCGTGGACCGGTGCGGGAATGAGGGGGAGGGGGTTTATTTGTTGATTCGTTGATGTGTTTATGGGTTGATTTACCTCCTCCGGC
>CALMYQ010000071.1 GCA_937873655.1 uncultured Lewinella sp.
CACACGGTGGGGGCGACCACACGGTGGGGGCGACCACACGGTGGGGGCGACCACACGGTGGGGGCGACCACAAGGGTCGCCCCTACTACCGGGTTTCAATAAATTTCCCCATTTTTGCGCCGCCAAAAAATGACCTGTTATGAATTCGAATACCGCCATCCTGCTCATGCACTGCCCGGACCAGATGGGTCTGGTTGCCACCGTTACCGATTTTTTGCAGCGAAACAACGGCAACGTCATCAGCCTGGACCAGCACGTCGACCGCGACGCCGCCCGCTTTTTCATGCGCGTGGAATGGGAACTGGAAGGCTTCAGCATACCGCCCCACAAGATCGACGAGTTCTTCGGCACCCTGATCGGCCATAAGAATCAAATGCAATGGCGGTTGTTTTTTTCCGATCAGCGCCCCCGGATGGCTGTTTTTGTTTCTAAAATGTCGCACTGCCTCTACGACATCCTCCAGCGCTACGTTTCCGGCGAGTGGAACGTAGAGATCCCCCTGATCGTGAGCAACCACGAAAGCCTGCGGTACATCGCCGAACGGTTTGATATCCCGTTCCGCTACTTTCCGGTCGGCAAGGACAACAAGGCCGAAGTCGAAGCCGCCCAGGTGCAATTGCTGCGCGAAGAAAAGATCGACTTCATTGTGCTGGCCCGCTACATGCAGATCCTGTCCGAAGATTTCGTCCGGGAATTCCCCAACCAGATCATCAATATCCACCACTCCTTCCTGCCTGCCTTCAAGGGCGCGCGGCCCTACCATTCGGCCTTCAACCGGGGCGTGAAGATCATCGGGGCAACCGGCCACTACGTCACCTCCGACCTGGATGAAGGCCCGATCATTGCGCAGAACGTCACCCGGGTCACCCATAAGGACGCCGTGGAAGACCTCGTGCGGAAGGGAAAGGACCTGGAAAAAACGGTGCTCGCCGAAGCCATCTGGCTGGAGATTCAGCACAAGATCCTGGTGTATGGGAACAAGACGATCGTGTTTGAATGAGGATGACCAGGCTCCCTTTTAGGCACAGATGCATATGCCCGCGCGGGCTTGGTCCGGTGGACCAAAGGCGTGGTTACTTTCTTTTGGGCGCCAAAAGAAAGTGACAAGACCGGAGGCAGAGAGGAAATGCAAAATGCAAAAGAAAAAATGCGAAAGGTAAAAGTGGGGCGGCTGTGGATTTTGGGAACGCGAGGACAGAAGAATTGCAAGTCGGAGACTTGATGGTAGCCGCATCGAGGCGGAGCCTCTCGCGAACAGGGAACAGGTCTTGATTGATCATTGATGATTTTTGATGTAAGTAACCAACGGAGCCATAAATAATTGACAGGAATTCTCCCGTCCACCGTAAAAAAAATCCCCCCGCCAGGTAACAATCTCCCGCCCCGCCTGATATCCTTTCATATCCGGCCCCAAACCGGATCCTGAAATCTGATTGATCATTAAATCCTATAGCTTATGTTAACCCTGAATTGTACCCTCAGGCGCATGGCGTTGCTGTTCGCAGGCCTTGCCTTTCAGATTACCCTTTCAAATGCACAGGCGCCTTTCGTCAAACTGTACGGCGACCAGGACTTCCAAAGTTTCAACAAAACGGAGGTGGTCGACAACGCCTTGTTTGCGATCGGCATCACCGGCGACGGCAACAATATCTTTGCCAACTTCAGCCGGTTCGACCTCAACGGCAACCTGCAGTGGACCGTCCAGTTGCCGGAGTTCAATACCGGCTTCAGCGATTTTATCCGCTGCGACGAAGACGGCAATTTCCTGCTGATCGGCAGCACGTACCCGAGGTTCAACCCGAACACCAACAACATGTCCCTGCTGGCCAAGATCACCCCGGCCGGCAACGTACTCTGGTGGCGGCGATACCCCAACAACGGCCGCGAAGGTTTCGGCCGCATCGTTCGCAATCCGACCCCGGGCAACAACTCGCCCTACTATATCCTGGCCATTGAGAACACCACCAATTCGCCGGGCACCAGCGATGTGGTTACGCTGTACAACCTCGATTTCAACGGGAATATCGCCTCCAAACGGCGGTACACCGGAAACGACGCACAATTCAGCCACACCCTGCTAGCTTATCCCAGTGGCCTGATGGCCATGGGCGGGGAAGACCTGACCACCGGCCGCATCGTTTGGGTAAACCCCAACGGCACGGTCTCGTTTGCCAACAATTACGGCCCCCAGTTCATTTCCTGGAATGACCTTAAACTGTACAGCAATACCGGCGCTATCGGGGTAGGGCATTACTGGAACCTGGGCAATAATGACCAGGACGGCCTGGTTGCCCGCCTCGACCAGAACGGCCGGCAGGTCTGGGCCCTCAGGATTCCGAACATCCAAACCTTCCAAAGGGTTACCCAACCGGACGATAGCGGCATTTTTTACGCGGTGGGCCTGACCGACGGCGTTACTCCCCAGCGCAACGTCGTGGTAAAATTCCAGGAAGCAGCTGGCGGTTTGCCAACCGTGCTGTGGAGCAGGCACCTCGACGGCGGTGAATCCGCTTATGTCGGCAGCTACCTCGGCCTGGCGCCCAACGGCAACCTGATCTTTGCAGACGGCCGGACCAATAACCCCGGAGGTTTCGGGCAGCGCGACGCCTTGCTGGCCGTACTGAATCCGGAATTCGAATCCGATTGTACCCAGGATTACCCGGTGGATCTCATCCCCCTGAATTTGGTCATCACCACAGCCCAGGCTCCCTTTACAAGCCCGGTCATCCCGACGCCGCTGACCCTGCAAACCGCCGTCAACCTCGACTGGCAGACAACGGCTCCCTGCTCAACCGGCGGGTGCGGCGAATGCGCTACGGATGAAATCGTCATTAACACCGGCTATGACCCCGTAAATGGTACAACCTATCCCAACGGTACCTACGACGGACTCTGGTCCCTGGTTGAATCTCCGGATGCCGGGATTTCCGTCCCAAGGCCCGCCTATGTGGTAACACCTAACGGCGCATGGGCCAACCAGACGAATACCGGCTGGATATCCGCATACCCGCAATCCAACCTCAACTCCAACAATCCCAAACCCAATCCGCCGTACGGATTCAAGCGGTGCTTCTGCATCTGCCAGGACGACTCGGACATCACCATATCGCTGAACGCGCTGGCCGATAACAATGTGGACATCTACCTGGAAGACGAAAACGGCAACGATATACCGCCTACGATCGTATCCATCACCAGCACGGGTACGAGCGCATTCCAGACCGTTACTTCGGGCACGATGAGCTATACGCTTAACGCGGGCACCTATTGCCTGCGCGCCGACCTGCGCAACCTGTCCGGCGTCGCTATGGGCCTCAACATCCAGGGTACCATCACTGGCGAAAATCTGGTGGAAACCCTCTGTTGCACCAATGCGGGCGGGATTACCGGCGCCAAGTTCCACGACCTGGATTGCAACGGCAAATGGGACAACCCCGGCCCGAACGGCGAACCCGGCATCCCCGGCTGGCAGATCGTGCTGTGCGATACCCTGGGCAACCCGCTGGATACCGTACTGACGGACGCTTTCGGGTATTATACCTTCCCGAATGTGGCGCCCGGCGTTTATATGGTCAAAGAGATCAACCAATCCGGCTGGGCGCCTTCCACGCCGCCGACCGGCGCTTATACCGTGGTGGTGGACCCGCTGCAGATCGTCGGCCCGCTGGATTTCGGAAACTGCCGGAGTTGCGGTGATTTCGTAGAGGAAGAAGTGAATTTCAGTTGCGATCCGCTGGGCAGCTACGAGTACACCTTCCAGATGCAAAACCATACCAACGACCTGGTGACTTCCTTCGTACTCAACAACCTGCCGGCAGGTTACACGTTCACCCCGCAGTATTTTTCGCAATGGACCAACCCCGCTGAATTGCCAATCGCACCCAACGGCGGCATTTCCGGTCCGTTGTCCATTACCATAACGCCGCCCGCGCCCATCACGCAGCCGACCGAGATCTGTTTCGACGTGGTGCTCTTCAGCGGCGCCAACGAATGCTGCCACTTCACCCATTGCATTATACTCGAGCCGATCGATCCGTGCCAGGTATCGGTTACCGCAACTTCGGTCGACTCGGATGAAGGCTGCTGCTACGACATTTCCGTAACCAACGATTATTGCGATAATTTCTTCACCGTACTGGTAACCGAGATCCTGACGCCCGGCGTGGTCTTCTCTTCGTACAACGGCGGCTCTACCTGGGACGTCACGGAAGATAACCTGAACCACCGGCTGAGCTGGGCGCCGGCCGGCGGCGGCAATATCCCGACCGGCACCTTCGGCGACATGACGATCTGCCTGGGCGGCATTATGAGCCAGACCCAGAAGCCGCAATACGTGGCATTCCACTGGATGTCGGTCAACGCGGCCGGTGAGGAATACATCGCCTGCTCGGATACGCTGGAATTCAACTGCGAGGGATGCGTCATCGTCAGCGAGGAGAACATCGTTTGCAACGAAGACGGCACCTATTCCTACAACATGACCGTTACGAACAACTCCAATCCGGCCCATTTTGTGAGCAATGTGGTCCTGGAAGTCTATTCAACGACAATAGCCTTCACGCCGAATGTATTCAACGTGGCCTTGAACGGCGGCCAGAGCGCCCCGATCGGCCCTGTAACGATAACAGGCGGCAACCCCGGCGATGTGGTCTGGTTCAAGACGCTGATCCTGGATACGGACGGCTGGTGCTGCCACCTCGACAGCCTGAGCATTACCCTGCCGGATTGCGGCGGTTGCGCATGTCCGCCGTTTGAGGAATATGTGCAAAATGTCAACGCCGGCTTCACCTTTGTGGAAGATTGTCCGGAAGTGAACTTCACAGCTGTTGCCGGTACCGAATGTGATCTGGTCGAATGGCAGTTCTTCCTGCCTGGCCAACCCCCTGTATCGGTTCAGGGTCATGGGGATGAGACCATTTCCTTTACCTTCCCGGGGCCGGGCGGATACGGGGTCTGCATGACGCTCATTCCGATCAACGAGGACGGCAAGCGGTGTTTTGACGAAGCCCTTCAATACTGCCAGGATATCGTCATCACCTGCGGCCAGAATGTGGATTGCATCGACCAGAACCAGATCGACCTGACCGTTGTTTGTCCGGCCGTCTTTGATCCGGTTTGCGGTTGCGACGGCGTCACGTACAGCAACGCCTGCGCAGCGGAAAACTGGGGCGGCGTCACCAGCTGGACGCCCGGCCCATGCCCCGAAGGGCCGAATGACCCGAACAATCCGAACGTGATCAACCTGCCGAACCTGGATGAGACCGCTCAGGAGATCCGCCCCAACCTGCATGTCGATCTGACGGGCAAACACCGGATCCGGTTTGCGGGCCTGATGCGCAGCAATGCAGCCGGCGTATGGGAAGCGATCGATATTGAAAATGCAGATTTCGACGGTTCGGACGTAAAACTCAACCCCGATCGGACGGATATGGAGCAGGGGCAGTACGAGATCTGGGCAACCGACGCCAAAGGGCGCCTCTACCGGACGCCGTTCACTGCCGGCCCCAAACCGCTCTCCCTGAACCTGTATCCGAACCCCGTCCGGGACGAGTTGACCCTGCGTTTCGGCTCGGAAGGCCGCTACAACGTGGAGCTGTACAACGCCAACGGCAGCCGCATGCTGACCCGCAGCTTTGACGGCTCCAACGCTACCCTGTCCGTCGATCAGCTGCCGGACGGCGTCTACATCCTCCGCGCCATTGACGACCAGGGCCGGATAACCCAGCAACGTTTCGTGAAAACTGCGCGGTAGGGAGTTAAAGTGGTCAGTCTCCGCCCGCCGTAGCTTCAGCGGAGGAGGGGGTCAGTTCACTTACGACTTACGACTTACGACCTACGACTCACGACTTACAACTTACGACTTACAACTTACAACTAAACCCCACCCATGAACAGAAAACCGGAAGCGGCGGCATTTTGCTGCCGCTTTCTTTTTTTAGGATTATTAAGCCCGCAGGGATTGATAAGCCTGAGTAATTCCTTATCTGCGCGTCAATGTCGGCCGGAATCTGAGATTATTAAGCCCGCAGGGATTGATAAGCCTGAGTAATTGCCATCTATTCAATTTTCAATATTAAATCCCAGTTCAATTTAACCAGCTCCTTTCTGATCCTACCGCATGCGCAATGCGGGCTTGGTCGCTCCCCTATGGCAGGTCACGCAATTGACGATAGGCTTCTCACTCCCCAGGTTGGGCATCACGGCCAGGTCGGCATTGATCTTTTCAGCCAGGCGCACCATATCCCTGGAAACCTCTTTTTCAGGTTTGGAATCGGCCGCATAGTCCAGGGAATTGTGGCAATACGAACAGGTCACCCCCAGCGCTTTTGACCAGGTTTCCATGGCAATTACCAGGTTTTCGGCCGGAAATCCGTTGAGGACCTTCAGATTCTTGAAGACCTCCGTCACTTCCACCTGTTCCTTTCCCCTGATCGACTCCATCACTTTCGCCGACTCAATACTGCGTCCGGCATCCATAGGATCCTTGGCGCCCGATGTTTTGCAATTGCTCAAATAAAAAACCGCACCCACCAGAAACACGGCTGTCAATAAAATCCTCATGTTGAACCTTTTATACTGTTTAAAAAATCACGCACCCCGGAATCACTGCAGGAATTGAGGAATTGAGGAATTGAGGAATTGAGCCTGTCTTCGTCCCGTCACCCTTCCGGTGCATAAAAGACCGGCAAGGCAGGGAGTCGAAATTCCCGGGATTAGAGAATGAGAAACCTCAGAATCCCACTTCCAAAAACAAATACACCGCGGCCCCGGCCAGGTATCCCAACATGGCCAACCACGCAATTTTCCTCAGGTACCACAGAAAATCAATATGCTCCATGCCCATAGCCGCTACGCCGGCAGCTGAACCGATGATCAGCATACTCCCGCCCGTACCTGCCGTGTACGCTATGAAGTGCCAGATCGAGTGATCCATAGGCTCCTGGTACATCCCCATGACGGCCGCCACCAGCGGCACATTATCGACAATAGCGGATAGAAAACCCAGGATCAAAGCCACGATATTCTCGCTGGGAAAGACATTGTTGATCTGAAGGGCAAAATGATGCAGCATGCCCAGGCTTTCGCCGTCCGGCCCCTTTACCGCCACCGTTTCCAAAGCAGAAATGGCCAGCAGAATGCCCAGAAAGAACAGAATGCTGGAGAATTCGACCCGCGACAGGGCCTTTTTCATGGAATACAGGTTCTTGTTCTTGCGTGTCCCGTCAAAATCCTCCTCCGGATGAATATATTCCGAGATCAGCCAGACCACGCCCAGGCTCATCAGGATGCCCATGAACGGCGGCAAATGGGTCAGCACCTTGAAAATGGGCACAAAGATCAACCCGCCGACCCCGGCAATCAGCATCGTCCGGCTGCTCAGCAAACGGGCTTCTTCGTCATTTCCATCGGACGCCGCCGCAGGTTTGAGCGTTCCCTGCATGACCTTGGTCCGGCCCAATACGAAAAGCGGCACCAGAATGCACAACACCGAAGGGATGAACAAATGCTCGATCAGGCTGAAAGACGACACTTTGTGGCCGATCCAGAGCATGGTCGTCGTTACGTCCCCGATCGGCGACCAGGCGCCGCCGGCATTCGCGGCGATCACCACCAGGGAAGCAAACCAGATGCGTTCCTTATCGTCGTCCACCAGTTTTCGCAACAGGGAAACCATCACGATGGTCGTCGTCAGGTTGTCTAGTACCGCGGAAAGGAAAAACGCAATGGCCGCGACCAGCCACATCAGCTGCCTTTTGCTCCGGGTGCTGATGCGGTCCGTTATGATCGAAAAACCCTTGTGGAGATCGACCAGCTCGACAATGGTCATGGCGGACAGCAGGAATACCAGGATCTCGGCAATGCTGCCCACATGGTGCAACAGGCTCGATTCAAGGTCGGCGCTTTCCCCTTCAACGAGGGTCGGTAATCCCTTCAGGGAAATGATCATCCAGAGAATGACACCCATAAGAAGGGCCGGAACGGTCTTGTCCAGCCGCAACGGATGTTCAAAGGCGATGAACAGGTACCCTACGACGAAAACAATGATCAGGAGAATTTCCATATATTAGTCTGCTATAAGTTCGATGTGTACCCCGGGGAGGTCCATTCATTCCGCCTCAACCATTACTGTACAAATGTAAATCCTGTCCGCTACAAAACAAAATCAAAATTCTAATCCCCCCTCTCACCCGCTCACCCTCTCACCCTCTTATCCGCCGTAGCCTCCGGCGAAGGCGGGCACTCTCCAATTTTCTCCCTACCTTTGCACCAAACTTTTGCATATGCGAAAATTAACCGGATTATTTTGTTTCCTGTTCCTTGGAGGAGCGCACCTCCCGGCCCAGATCCAGCGCATCATGCACCAGGATGTTGAGACCGGCGACGCCGCAACCATCCGCATCGAAATCTGCAACGACTTTGTTGTCGAACCCTGGGTCGGCAGCAATCTGTTGCTCGAAACAACCGTCAAGATCGACGAGGGCACCGAAGCCATCCTGAAATATTATATCGAGAAAGGCCGGTATAAAATAGACGCTGACACCACCGGCGGGGTCATCCGGCTTTATTGCGAAGAGTCCGACCGCAAAGTGCTGGGTACCAAAAGCGGGGCCTGGAAAGAAACCATCGTCACCCGCGTTTTTATCCCGGAATCCTTCGCCAAAACGGCTGAACAAACGTGGACCAAAAACGGATCGCCGGCCGAACCTGCCCGGAAAGGAAATCAGCCAGATTGATATATGGTTCGGGAACTGGAGCTCAAATTATTTCCGGACAAGGCCTTCGACCTGGAGTACGTCAACGAAACGGTCAGGCGCAAGCTGAATCTGGCCCCCGGCCAACTGACCGACCTGCGCATCCTCCGCCGGTCGATCGACGCGCGCGGGGCCCGACCTGTTTACCTGGTGCGGGTAGCCGCCTACCTCGGCGAACAGCCTGCCGCCGAACCGGCCTTGTTGTCTTTTCTGCAACAGGTGGAAAACAAACCCGAGGTCATCATAGTGGGCGCCGGGCCCGCAGGCTATTTCGCTGCGCTTGAGTTGATCGAACTAGGCCTGAAGCCCGTGGTTTTTGACCGGGGAACGGACGTCCGCACCCGGCGCAAATCCCTGCGCGCCATCCAGCAATTCGGCGAGGTTAACCCCGATTCCAATTACTGCTTCGGGGAAGGCGGCGCCGGCACCTACTCGGACGGCAAGCTCTACACCCGGTCCCATAAAAGGGGCAGCATCGAAAAAGCCCTTCGCCTGCTGGTGGAACACGGCGCAAAATCGGATATCCTCATCGATGCGCACCCGCATATCGGGTCCAATAAACTGCCCGGCATCGTGGCCAATATCCGGGAAACGATCCTCCACTACGGCGGCGAGGTCCATTTCGACAGCCGGATCACGGACCTGATCCTGGCCGACGGACGTATCCGCGGCGTCGTCATCAACGACCGGGACGAGCGGCTGGCCGACGCCGTCATCCTGGCCACCGGCCATTCGGCCCGTGACATTTATCATCTGCTGCACAACAGGGGTATCCGGCTGGAACCCAAACCCTACGCGCTGGGCGTCCGGATCGAGCACAACCAATCGCTGGTCGATCAGATCCAGTACCGGCAATCCCCCAGGGAGGAGAACCTGCCCGCCGCAAGCTACAAACTGGCCTGCCAGGTGGATGGGCGGGGCGTATTTTCCTTTTGCATGTGCCCGGGCGGGTTGGTGGTACCGGCAGCCACCGCCCCCGGAGAAATCGTCGTCAACGGCATGTCCATGTCGCGCCGCGACTCGCCGTTTGCCAATTCAGGCACCGTGGTCGCCGTAGAACTGGAGGACCTGGCGCCGTTTGCCGCACACGGCATTTTCGCCGGTCTGGCCTTTCAACAGGAAGTGGAGCAAACCATGTTCCGCCAGGGCGACGGCACCCAACGGGCGCCGGCCCAGCGGCTCACGGATTTCGTCAACGGAAAATTATCCGCCGGTTTGCCGGAATCCTCTTATATTCCGGGATTATTCAGCGCTCCGGTGCACGAACTGCTGCCGGCGGGCATCTACCACCGGCTCAAACTGGGTGTTTTGCAATTTGGGAAAGCGATGCGGGGTTATCTTACAGAAGAGGCCAATGTGATCGCCACGGAAAGCAGGACCAGCGCGCCCGTCCGCATCCCGCGCGATCCGCAGACCCTGATGCACCCGGCCTGTACCGGTTTGTTCCCCAGCGGCGAAGGCGCCGGATACGCCGGCGGCATCATCTCCGCTGCCATGGACGGCCAGAACGTTGCCCGCGCCGTCGGGCAGTTTTTAAACATTAACGGGAAACCATCATGAAAAACGTCGTTGATCTGATTGCCAGATTGTTCCTCTCCTTTATGTTCCTTTATGAAGCCTATGACTCCATATACTACTTCCAGACCACCAAGGAAAAAATGACCGATTATTACATTACCTGGCACCAGGAACTGTTGCTGGTCGGTTCCATCATTTTCCTGATCCTCGGCGGCCTCATGCTGCTGACCGGCTACCGGGCCAAACTCGGCGCCTTCCTGCTGATCTGCTATTGGGCGCCCGTTTCCTTTATCCTCCACTCCTTCTGGAACGACCCGCCCGACCAACGCAGGCTCCAGGCCATCCTGTTCATGAAGGACCTGGCCATCGTCGGCGGCCTGCTCATGGTATGGGTCAACGGAGCCGGGAAATACAGTATCCGGCGGTTGTTTGCCACCTCGCGGGCGCCGCGGTGACGGCACAATGCAATACAGGTGCATACCATCACAATTCTCATGGCCGTGTCGGTTTAAGTGAAGTAAAAAGAAGATTTTTGTGGAAAGAGTAGAATGAAAGGCCTTTGAAAGAATTAATTCGCGAAGGTCTAAAAGTTACATCCTGATCCCAAATTTTTATACATTTGCTCCTTCATACAAGTGATTGTTTCCGCTATGCCGCTGGATCAAATAGACGTTGACAAATTGGGTGCAGGAAAGAAAACGGAAGAGGGAAAGGAGATGTCCTTCCTTGAGCACCTGGAAGAACTGCGCTGGCACATCTTACGCGCCCTGGTGGCCATCATGTTAGGCGGCGTGGTCCTGTTTATCTTCTACCCGTGGTATTTTGAGCATATCCTGCTGGGGCCCAAGAATCCGGATTTCATTTCCTACAAATGGTTCTGCCGGCTGGCCGATGTCACCGGCTTCAAGGCGCTTTGTTTTTCGCCGCCCGAATTCCAGAGCATTGCAACGGGCCTGGCGGAAACCTTCATCCTCAGCCTGAAGATGGCCTTCATCGGCGGGTTGGTCATTTCGTTCCCGTACGTATTCTGGGAAGTCTGGAGTTTTATCCGGCCGGGCCTGTACCCGCAGGAAAGATCCGTTACCCGGTACGTGGTTTTCATTTGCTCCATCCTGTTCCTGATGGGTGTTTGTTTCGGCTATTTCATCATTGCGCCTTTTGCCATCAACTTCCTGGTGACCTATACCATTCCAGGAGTGACCAACATGCCGACCATCCAGTCGCTGATCAATTATATGATCATGTTCACCCTGCCCGCAGGCATGATCTTTGAGCTGCCGATCGTGGTCTTCTTCCTGTCAAAACTGGGCGTGGTCACCGCTAAAGGCATGAAGCAATACCGCCGCCATTCAATTGTGGGTATTCTGGTGCTGGCAGCCATTGTCACGCCGCCGGATGTGATCACCCAGATGCTGATCGCCATCCCGCTGTACGTGCTGTATGAGATCAGCATCTACATCGCCAAACGCGGCGAACAACTCTACAAGAAAGGCCTTCAAGAAGATTAAAGCATGGAGCGAGTCTCGACCAATTTGACGCTGTTTTTCAAGTTTTTTGTTCCCATTTTCTGGATTGTATTGTTCGGGTCCTTTACTGTTGCCGTTTTAGCTTTGAATTATGACCATTACGGCGATTTCCGCGGCGGCCCCTTCCGGATCGGCACCCTCGTTTTTTACGTTTCCGGCGTCATTATGCTGTTGTTCACGCTCCTGCGCCTGAAACGGGTGGAAATGGATAGCGAATTTATTTTTGCAACCAACTATTTCAAATACGCACGATATCCCTATCACCAGGTCGAAAAAATATCGGAAAGCAGTTTTTTATTTCTGAAAGTCGTCCGGGTCACCCTGAAAACCGCCGGGATTTTCGGCAAATCCTTTATGTTCATCGCCAGCAACAACCGGTACCGCGCTTTTTGGACCGAGCATCCGGAGCTGAAAGCGGCGTTGCCTTTTGATTGATGGTGCGTTGATTTACCGCCTTCGCTGAAGCTTCAGCCGCCGGAGGGTGACTTGAGGGGTAACAGGTAATCGGATCAATCATTTATTGAGGAATCGAGGAACTGAGGAACTGAGGAATCGAGGAACTGAGGAACTGAGGAATTGAGGAACTGAGGAATTGAGGAACTGAAGGCAAAACCAATCCCTGCCGGCGCCCGTCGCCGAAAGCGGCTATGGCGCATAGGAGACCGGCAGGCAGGGGATCAATCGAACCAATCGAACCAATCGAACCAATCGAACCAATCGCATCAATCGAATCAATCGAACCAATCGAACCAATCGAACAATCGAACCAATCGAACCATTAAATGAGTCTCCACATTCCAGGTCTCTACATCGCTCCCAGCCCCCGCGGCGGTCGCGGCGTGTTCACCGCCGAAGCCATTGAAGAGGGCGCGCTCATCGAGATCTGCCCGGTGATCGTATTGAACGAACAGGATCTGGAAAAAGTCCACCAAACCGGCCTCCACGACTACTACTTTCTTTGGGGGGACAGGGGTTGTGCCATCGCCCTCGGGTACGGGTCGCTCTACAACCACGCTTCCGACCCCAATGCGGATTATGCTATGGATTTTGAACGGGAAACCATCGATGTCATCTGCATCCGGCCCATTGCAGCGGGGGAAGAGATCACCTTTAATTATGTTGACGGCGGCGACCAACGCACCAACCTCTGGTTTGAAGAAAAATAACCGGCGCCTTGTTTATATCATAAAAATTCGGCTTCTTGGGTGACTCCGGGCGAAAATCTGACCGCCGGAAAACCAGAAGCCGATGAAAGTTTATCCTCATTCCAAATTATTTTTCTTGCTTTTGCTGCCCGGCATTGCAGCAGTATTTGCACCTGTGATCACGCAGGCACAAAACCCGGTCACCGCCGCCATCCGGAAACTGGCTGCCGATCCCGATCTGAAGGCGGCAAGCCTGGGCATCTCGGTCGTTGATGCTGCGAGCGGCCGGGAAATCGCGAGTCATAACGCCGGCCTGGCCCTGATCCCTGCATCCACCCTGAAGATCTTGTCCACTGCCAGCGCCTTGGGCATTCTGGGCGGCGATTTCCGGATCAAGACCGACCTGCAATACGACGGAGAGATCGACGCGAAGGGCGTCCTGCACGGCAACCTCTACCTGAAAGGCTACGGCGATCCGACCCTGGGCTCCCCGGAGATGGACGGCACCCCGGGCCTGAGCGCGCTGATGGTGCGGCTGTCGATGGCCGTCCAGCAAAAAGGCATCCGCCGGATCGAGGGCTATATCGTCGGCGACGGGTCCTATTTCGACCTGCCTGCCGAGGCCGATACCTGGCAGTGGAACGATATGGGGAATTACTACGCCGCCGGGGCCTGGGGCCTCAACATCCACGAAAACCTGTACTATCTCCGGTTTCAGAAGCGCCCCAAACTCGGCGACCGGCCGCCGCTGGTGGAGATCACGCCCGCAATTGACGGATTGAAAATGGTGAATGAGGTCACTTCCGCCGAAACCGGTACCGGCGACAACGTCTACATTTTCGGCGCCCCGCGCACCTATGACCGCATTGCCCGGGGCACCATCCCCCGCGGATCGGGCCGGTTCTCGGTAAAGGGCGCCCTGCCCGACCCGCCGCTTTTTGCGGCACAGCAATTGGCCGACCAACTGAAAAGCGTGGGCATCATCAGCCGGAAAGGGCCCGCCTCCTGGTTGGAGGTCGCCGATACCGGCCGGGAACGCACCACGCTGTATACCCACGAATCGCCGCCCCTGCGGGAGGTCGTGGGCCGCACCAATACAAAGAGCATCAACCTGTACGCCGAATCCCTGCTGAGGATCGTCGGAAAGGCCCGGTCGGACGAGGGCAGCCTGGCCGGCAGCCGGGAAGCCGTCCGGGGGTTCTGGCGGGAAAAAGGCGTTTCTTTCGATGCGGCCTTTATCGAGGACGGCAGCGGCTTATCCCCCAGAAATGCCGTTTCCGCCGATTTCTTTACCGGCCTGCTGCATGCCGTCGCTGCCGACGACCGCATTTTTACGGATTTCTACGCTTCCCTGCCTGTTTCCGGGCAATCGGGCACACTGCGCTACACCCTCCCCGGAACGCCGGCAGCCGGAAAGATCCGGGCCAAGACCGGCACGATGGAGCGCGTCCGGTCCCTCGCCGGCTATGTCGAAACCAGATCGGGTAAACGAACGGCCTTTTGCATCCTGGTCAATAACTACAGCTGTACGGGAACGGAAATGCGGAAGAAGCTGGAACCGGTGCTGATGGCGATTTTTAATAATTGATTCACCACGCCGCGGCGTGGTCGATTGGTTCGATTTTTAATTTCTCCTGCCTTTCTGCTCTGCAAGCCGGATGATCTTTGCGGCAATATTCACACCGGTGATGGTTTCGATCCCTTCCAGGCCGGGAGAGGCGTTGACTTCCATGATGAGCGGCCCGCGGGAAGATGGCAGCAGGTCTACGCCGGCCACGTCCAGGTCCATGACCCTGACCGCTTCACGGACCAGTTCGTGCTCCTCCTCGGTGAGTTGGTAGGGCGTTGCTGTGGCGCCCCGGTGCAGGTTGGAGCGAAACTCCCCTTCCTTGGCCTGCCGGCGCATGGAGGCCACGACTTCGCCGTCGACCATCAGGGCCCGGATATCGACGCTGTCGGCCTCTCGGATGAACTCCTGCATGATGACCCGCTCGCGCAGGCGGTGGAAGGCCTCAACGGTAGCTTCCGTACTGGCCTCCGATTCGCAGAGGATCACGCCGATGCCGTGGGTGCTTTCCAGCTGCTTGACCACTACAGGCGTGCCGCCGACCATAGCCGTCAATTGCAGGATATTCGGATTGTCGCCGACGTAAATGGACCGGGGAATGGGAAGGCCGTGGGTGGATAATTTTTGCAGGCACCTGAGCTTGTCGCGGGCTTCCAGCAAGGCATCGGGTTTGGCGGTGCTGGGTACGCCCATCAATCCGAACTGGGAAATGACGGCGGCGCCCTGTGTGGTAACCGAAGCTCCGATGCGGGGAATGATCACGTCAAAATTATCCAGGGAACGGCCTTCGAAATACACCCTTGGGCTGCCTTCTTCCAGGAAAAGGCTGCACTGGGTATGGTCGATCACATAGACGATATGGCCGCGTTGCCGGCCTGCCCGATAAAGGCTCTGGGTGGAATACAACTGTGGTCCTCTGGACAGGATTGCCATTCTCATACTCGAAGAATTTCACTAACCGGGTTAGCCGCCCATTGATTAAGGCCGCCAAGATAAGTCAATTTGTTTATCTTGCGTCAAAATTCCGGTTTGCGCCGCATTTGCGGCCGAACGCGCACCTGTAAGATTGCATGCATTTCAAATCCTTATGCTACCATGAAAACACCGGCAGGCCCGATTCAGCTGAACGACCCTAAGATCATCAACGGCTGGGCCTTGTTCGACTGGGCAAACTCCGCTTTTGCCCTCGTGATCACCGTGGCCATCTTTCCGGCCTACTACCTGCACGTCACTCCGGATACGGTCAACCTCTTCGGATTGGAGGTATCCAACAGCGCCCTTTACGCCTTTGCTATTTCGGCGGCTTATCTGGCCCTGGCCCTGGTTTCACCCCTGCTTTCGGGGATCGCCGACTACGGCGGCCGCAAGAAATTCTTCATGAAGTTTTTTACTGCCATAGGCTCGATAGGTTGCATTTCCCTGTTTTTTTACCGGGAAAGCGTGCCCGTCAGCATCGGAACGATCGGTTTCATGCTCGGCATCATCGGCTTTGCAGGCGCCCTGGTCTTCTACAATGCCTATCTGCCGGTCATCGCTTCCGAAGACCAGTATGACAACGTCAGCGCCAAGGGATTTGCCTACGGATACGTTGGAAGTGTCCTGCTGCTCATTTTCAACCTGATCATCATCACATTTCCGACGGTTTTCGGCCTTTCCGAGGATGGGGACCTGTCCGTCCGGTTGGCTTTTCTGATGGTGGGATTGTGGTGGATCGGTTTTGCGCAGATCCCGTTCAGGCGGCTGCCGGCCGACGACCGGAGCAAGAACGAACCGGGCCTCATTGCCAAAGGATACAACGAATTGAAGAAGGTTTTCCGCCATGCGGCCAAACAACCCAACCTGCTCCGGTTTCTGATGGCTTTTTTCTGCTACAGCGCAGGGGTGCAGACGGTCCTTTTCATGGCCTCCACCTACGCCGAGGTCCAGTTGAAATTTGAGACGCAGGACCTGATCATCCTGGTGCTGATTCTGCAGGTGGTCGCTATCGGCGGCGCATATCTGTTTGCCTGGATCTCCGGCCTGAAAGGGAACAAGTATTCCATCATCGCCATGCTCATCATCTGGACGGCCATCTGCTTTGCGGCGTACTTCCTGACCAATAAAATGCAGTTCTATTGCCTGGGCGGGGCGGTCGGTTTGGTGATGGGCGGCATCCAATCCCTGTCCCGGTCAACCTATTCCAAGCTGCTGCCCGAGAATACGCCGGATACCGCTTCCTATTTCAGCTTTTATGACGTACTGGAAAAGATGTCCATTATCCTGGGGACCTTCATTTTCGGCTTTTTCCAGGTCCTCACCGGCAGCATCAAATACAGCGTGCTGTCGCTGGGCGTGTTTTTTGTGCTGAGCATCCTGATCCTGATGGGCGTGCGGATCAAGCACAACGCCTGAGCTTCGACTCCGTTTTAAGGTGATTGAGCGGAGCCGAAATCACCGGACCGTAAGCCACCGCATGATGTACACCAGCGCGATGCTCACCACCAGCCCGAAGAAGACTTTGAGCAGGTCGGAACCGATCATCTTGAAAATCGGGCGCTCCACTTTTTTCTGCAATTGGTAGCGAATGGCGATTTCACGCCCGGCAAGCAGACCGATGAACACCCAGGTGGTACTCATGGGGACGTTGCTCCATTCCTTGAAAACATACAGCACAATGCCGTATGAAAAGTCGATGATCGTAGCCGAACGAATATCCACCGTATTGGTCTTGGCCTTGACGATCTTCTGAATGTTGCCGCCCCTGCTGTAGAAGATATAGGCCAGCGTGACGAGCAGCAGCGCCAGGGAGCCGTACATCTGCACCGGGCTCAGCGACCTGGGAAGGTAGGCGTATATATTGGCAAAATCCTGGATCAGCCATTGAGACCACAGGAAACCGGTTGAAAACCATTGCAACACTGACCAGATCTGGTTCTCCCGCCGGGTAATCTCGTTTTCAATAAACTTTTTTTCCACCGACCGGGCGATGGCAATGTACAATGCGACTGCCGCACCGAATGCCACCAGATACCCCAGCACGGATTTATACACCATGGAGCCGAGGTTCTCCGGGTTGAAGAAAGTAAGGACCATAAAAGAAGTGCTGACAGGAATGCCGCTACGGGTCAGCAACATGAGCACGAGCGGCGGCAGCAGGTAGGGCCATCCGAAATTGTCCGGAAACGGATATTTGGACAGCCTGGCGTAAGATACATCCCCGCCGTAATAAGCCCAGCCGTACAGTAAGGTTGCGCTGAGGATCAACCCGGCATAAAGCCAGAGGATGTACCAGGGCCTTTGCTCGTTGGAACTCAAAAAAGTACCCAGCGTTTGTATGCTGTCGTTCCCGACCACGGAGTAGGCTGCCAGCGCAAAACCCACCCACATCGTAATTAATGTAGGATCCATCTTTGTCTTTTTTATCGGGGTCTGCCGGTAAAGGTAACCTGAATTCGTTCACCGCTGAAACAAACATTCAGCCTGATCCCTTTCCGGGCGCGAAAGTACGGCTCATGCCATGGAATTGCACCGGATTCGCAGGTACTCTCCTTCATAATTCAGGTAAATTTAATTTTGAGGTAACACATAGTTTACACAACTTGCCGTTTATTTCGTACTTGAAAATCTTTTGAACAAATGAAACGATTAACCAACCTGTTCTTCATTTCAGCCCTGGCCTTCTCCGGTCTGGCCGGCTGCAAATCCGAATCCGAACCCGAACCGCCCGCCACGATGCAGGAGGTCGATTACGGGATTGTTCCGGCGCCTGCGCAACTGACGCCCAAAGGAGGGCGCTTCACGCTCAATGCGCAAACCAGGATCGTGCTGAGCGGGCAAACGACCCAGCTTGAAAGGGTCGGCGCCTACCTGGCCGGCATCCTCCGGCCGGCAACGGGATTCGACCTGCAGGTGGGCAGCGGTGAAGCCCCCTCGGAAAATGCCGTTGTTTTCCAGACCGACGAAAGCATCTCCAGCCCCGAAGGCTACCGGCTGACGGTCAGCCCAAGCCTGATCACCATCAAAGCCGGCAGGGCCAACGGCGCTTTTTATGCCGTTCAGACCCTGCGCCAGTTATTGCCGCCCCAGGCGGAGCGCGACACGCTCCAATCCGGGATCGAATGGACCGTCCCGGCCGTGGAGATCACAGACGAACCCCGGTTTGCCTACCGCGGGTTGCACCTCGATGTCGGACGCCATTTTTTCCCGGTTGAAGCCGTCAAAAAGTACATCGACGTCATGGCCATGCACAAGATGAACCGGTTCCACTGGCACCTGACCGAAGACCAGGGCTGGCGGATCGAGATCAGGCAATACCCCAAACTGGCCGAGGTCGCCGCCTGGCGGAAAGAAACCCTGATCGGGCATTACGGCGATAAACCCGAGCGTTTTGACGGACAGCGCTATGGCGGATATTACACCCAGGATGAGGTCAGGGAAGTAGTGCGGTACGCCGCCGACCGGTTCATTGAGATCGTACCTGAAATTGAAATGCCCGGTCATGCGCTGGCCGCGCTGGCCGCCTATCCGGAGCTTTCCTGCACCGGCGGCCCATTCGAAGTCGGAACCAGATGGGGCGTTTATGAAGATGTTTTCTGCCCGAAGGAGGAAACCTTTACTTTCCTGGAAAACGTGCTCTCTGAAGTGGTCGACCTGTTTCCAGGCGAGTACGTCCATATCGGCGGGGATGAATGCCCGAAAACGCGCTGGAAAGCGTCCTCATTTTGCCAGGATCTGATCAAGCGGGAAGGCCTCAGGGACGAGCACGAGCTGCAAAGTTATTTCATCCGCCGGATCGAGCGCTTCCTCAACAGCAAGGGCAAGCGGATCATCGGCTGGGATGAGATCCTGGAAGGCGGCCTGGCGCCCAATGCGACGGTCATGTCATGGCGCGGCATGGAGGGCGGGATTGCTGCCGCCAAACAGGAGCACGACGTGATCATGACCCCTACGACCTATGTTTACCTGGATTATTACCAGTCGAAGGACGAGGGCGAGCCGCTGGCCCTCGGAGGTGTCGCCCCCGGCGGTGTGGGTTTCCGGTTTGGGGCGGGGCCCCAGGGCGCGGCAGCCTGAAGAAGCAAAACAAACACTGGGCGGGCGG
>CALMYQ010000072.1 GCA_937873655.1 uncultured Lewinella sp.
TCAAAATGCATCTATTTCTCTTATCTTGCAAACATATGAGTCGTAAGTTGTAAGTGATAAGTCGTAAGTTGTAAGTCGTAAGTTGTAAGTCGTAAGTGGGGTGAGGGAATAGTTCGGCTTCACCACGGACGCTTCGATCAACAATTAACCATCATAGCCCGCCCAGCTTTAGCGGGGTAATTGTCAATCATCAATTGATATAATTGTTAGCAAGGCAGCTTATTGAATGGCGAGGTTTCGATAGGATAACGGGCGTAAACATGAGCAATCATTGGCTATAAACAGGAATACTATCTTATCCCGATAAGCCTGGCCTGGAAGTTTGCCGGATTTAAGGTAATCACAGTCACAATTAGGTTAGATTGAGCTTATACACTAAAGCAGAAAGTTATGTTGGGCAATAAAAAATCCATCCTTACCTCATTCCTGGTCAACTTCCTGGTCGTTTAGCTGTTTGCCGGCCTGTTTGATTATTTTATTTTTGAAAAGCAATCGATCCCGTTTTGGGATGCGATGAAAAGCCAGATCGCAGTGTCGCTGGTCCTGAGTTTGATATTTGGGCTGGGAAAAGCTTCCTTGAAAAGGAAAGCTTCGGCGGATGGATGATTTTTATTTTAGCTTATGTTGGTTTATTGTTGTTGGCATTCGTAACGCTTCCACAAACCGCAATAAACAATCATCCCCCCGGTACCAATTTTCCCGGGTTCATCACCCCCTCCGGGTCGATCGCCTGCTTGATGGCCCGCATCACCTCCAGCGCGGGGCCGTGTTCCAGTTCCATATAGGGCAGTTTCCCGACACCGATGCCGTGTTCGCCGGTGCAGGTGCCTTCCATGTCGAGGGCGCGGAGGATCAGGCGTTCGTTGAAGGCCCGGGTTTTTTCCATTTCGGCAGGGTCATCGGGGTCGATCAGGACGGTGAGGTGGAAGTTGCCGTCGCCGACATGGCCGAGCAGGGGGGCGACCAAGCCGGTTGCCTCGATATCCGCCCGGGTTTCCGCGATGCATTGGGCCAGCCGGGAAATGGGAACGCATACGTCGGTCGACAGTAGTTGTGCGCCCGGCCTGTATGCGATCGCTGAAGGCGCAGCATCTGTACGAATGCGCCAGAGTTTATCCCGCTCTGCCTCCGATGTTGCCCATTGGAAGTCTTCGCCGCCGAAAAGTGTGGACAATTCCCGGACTTTTTGAATTTGAGCCTTAACCTCGGTGGCGGAGCCGTGGAATTCAAGAAATAAGGTGGGTTTTTCCTGGTAATGCACGCCGGAATACAGGTTGATGGCCTTCATCATCTCGGTGTCCAGCAGCTCGATCCGGGCTATGGGTATGCCGTTCTGAATGGTGTTGATGGCCGTGTTGACGGCGGCTTCTACGGATGGGAAAGGGCAGACGGCTGCCTCGACCGACTCAGGCGTGGGGTGGAGCTTCAGGGTGAGTTCTGCGATAACGCCCAATGTGCCTTCTGAGCCGACAAAAAGCTGGGTCAGGTTGTAACCCGCCGATGATTTTTTGGCCTTTGAGCCGGTTTTGATGACCTGACCATCCGGCAGGACTACCTTCAAAGCGAGTACATTGTCCTTCATGGTGCCGTACCGCACAGCGTTGGTGCCGGAAGCGCGGGTAGCGGCCATTCCGCCGAGGGTAGCGTTGGCGCCGGGGCCGATGGGGAAGAAAAACCCGGTGCCCTTCAGGTAGGCGTCGATCTGGTTGCGCGTGACGCCGGGCTGCACCGTGATGATCATATCCGCCGGATTGAACTCGATGATCCGGTTCATGTGGCTCAAATCCAGGCACAAGCCGCCCCGGACGGCCAGGATATGGCCTTCCACGGAGGTGCCGGCGCCATAAGGGATGACGGGTGTCTGGTGCCGGCTGCAAACCCGGACAATCTCCGAAATTTCCTCAATGGATTCCGGGTAGGCCACCAGGTCGGGCGGCGTGACCGGGTGGTAGCTGAAGCCGAAGCCGTGGTCGTTTCGCGTTGTCAGGTCTTCGGTAAGGCGTTCACCCAAAATATTTTTTAAATCATTGACCATTGGTGAGCTGTATTTGTTACGCAAATTAACAACAATGCCCTTATTCCAATTTCAACAAAAAACTCCGCCCTTCCCTCGGTATGCCGCCGATATCGCTGACCTTATTGTAACGGCAGATTTCCTCGCCGAATCGCAGGTAAAAGGGGAACGATTGCGGGTGGCTGGAGTTGACATAGATGCGTTTGAAACCGCGTTCGGCGTAATAGGGCATGACCACCTCGTTCAACCAGAAACGCCCGAGACCCCGCCCTTTGTCAAGGATGTGAAAGTATTTCAAGGACAACGCGGTGGGTTCATCCTCGATCGGGTATTTGGGTTCGATCCCGGAAATTGCGCCGCCTACCAGGAAGAGGCATCCCTTGATCTGGTCATCGTGCATGATCAGGTGGGAGTCGATCCAAAGGTTGGGATTTTTTAGCAAGCCGTCGAAATATTTGGTGGCGTGGTACAACTCGTTATAATCATCCCAATCGTTTTTGAGTTTCCAGCATACAAAATGAGCGACGGGCTCGAGGTAGCCGGTTTGGAATCCGCGGATAACCTGGAACCGGAGGTTGTCTTTTTGGCTGATGGTATGCATGATGTTTGTTTTTGGGCCACTGAGGGCACTCAGGGCACTCAGGGTGTGTGTGTTGGACCACTGAGGGCACTCAGTACACTAAGGTGGTTTGTTTTTGGACCACTGAGGGCACTCAGGGTGTGTGTGTTTTGGACCACTGAGGGCACTCAGTACACTAAGGGGTTTGTTTTTGGGCCACTGAGGGCACTCAGGGCACTAAGGTGGTTTGTTTTTGGGCCATTCTCTCACCCTGTCACTCTCTCACTCTCTCACTCTCTCACTCTCTCACTCTCTCACTCTCTGATCTCTCACCCTCTCACCAAATAAGGTATGGGGTTTCCTTTGTAGCATTCAGCAATATTCACGGCGGCCATTCTGGACATTTCGTTGCGGGCTTCCACGGTAGCGGATCCGATATGGGGTAAGACTGCCACCTTTTCCATATTCAGCAAAGGGTTGTCGGGGTGCATGGGTTCGGGGTTGGTCACATCGAGGCCGGCGCCCCATATTTTGCCGGTATTCAGGGCTTCGATCAGGTCGGGTTCGTTGTGCAGGGCGCCGCGGGAGGTATTGATGAAAATAGCGGACGATTTCATTTTTTCGAAAGCCTGCCGGTTGAAAACCCCGCGGGTCTCCGGACTGAGAAGGCTGTGGACGGAGAGCACGTCGCTTTGTTCCAGCAATGTGTTGAATTCGACCCATTTTGCGCCCAGGGCGGCTTCTGCCTCCGGGTTGGGTTTTCTGTTGTGGTAAATGACATCCATATTATAAGCGCCTTTGCAACGCTGTGCCATAGCTGTGCCGATCTTGCCCAGGCCGAAGATGCCCAGGGTTTTGTTTTTGAGCTCGATGCCGAGGCCGAATTCCGGGTCGAACTCACCCCATTGCCCGTTCAGGATTCGTTTGTGATGGAAGAGCATTTTCCGGGAGGCGGCGATCATGAGCAGGAAAGCGATATCGGCGGTCGACTCGCTCATAGCGCCGGGTGCATTACCGATCGGAATGCCCAGGGACGCAGCTGTTTTCAGATCGATATTGTCATAGCCGGCAGCAAACTGGGAGATGATCTTGAGGTGGCTGCAGGCATGGAGGAAGCGGGCGTCGATGGCATCCGTGCTCAGGCATAGCAGAGCGTCGGCTTTTTGCGCTCCGGCGATCAGTTCGTCGGGGGTCATTGCCCGGGCCTCCGGCCATACGTTGACGGTGTATCCTTCCTTGCGGAGCAGATCCGGACCGGTTGCAGGGATTTTTCGGGTGATGAGGATGGTGGGTGGGTTCATTACATATATTGCGGTCCTCTGGACCTGGTTGCATGGATGTTGGTTGTTACAGATGTTGCGGTCCTCTGGACCTGGATGTTTGGATGTTTCGGTCCTGTGGGCCTGTCATGATCCGAAAGGTAAGGGGATAAACCGTAAAGATCTTTTTTTGTAGGAATTTTATCCCGGGTTGAATGTTCTTTACCGGGTGCCGACCGGGGAAAATTGCATGTTGAACGACCGGGGAATGCTAAAATTTGGTTAAGGCGGGATAAAAAATTAGCCTTTACGTCAAATTTGCCCGTCTTTTATGTTGTTTTAGAAGACATATTACCGTGTTAAAGCTTACACATATGATCAGGAAATCTACCCTTTTTTTGATTTTTTCTGCTGCGGCATGCGGGATCTTGCAGGGGCAGCACTCCGTTGCCAGGCTGTGGAATGAACGATTGCTGGACGGTATCCGGACCGACCTGGCCCGGCCAACCGTGCATGCCCGCAACCTGTTTCATACCAGTGTCGCCATGTACGATGCGTGGGCAGTTTACAGTCCGAACGCGGAGCCTTACCTGTTGGGAAAAACAGTCCATGGTTTTACTTGCGGCCTCAAGCCGTTTCCCGCCCCGTCGGATACCAAAGCGGCGCAGGACGAAGCAGTCAGTTTTGCGGCTTATCGCGTGCTGAAACACCGGTTTGAAAACTCACCCGGGAAAGAGAATTTTTATAAGGAGATCGATTTTCTGATGGATTCTCTGGGATACGATAAATCCAATACTTCCGCCAACTATTTTTGCGGACCGGCGGAAATGGGCAATTACATCGCCAGATGCGTGATTGCATACGGATTGCAGGACGGGGCCAACGAAGCCGGGGAGTATGCCAATCTGTATTATGAGCCGGTAAATCCTCCGTTGTATGTAGCGGCTCCGGGTAATCCGGATTTCGTGGACCTCAATCGCTGGCAACCGCTGGGATTTGCCCAATTCATCGACCAAAGCGGCAATATCTTTGAAAACAGGATTCCGCCTTTTGTCAGTCCGGAATGGGGCAGGGTATTGCCGTTTTCACTGAAAGAACCGGAAGCCAACGTCTATCAGCGGGACGGGCATGATTACTGGGTTTATCACGATCCGGGGCCGCCGCCTTATTTTGATACCACCAAAACCGGCGGGCCTTCCGAGGAGTACAAATGGAACCATTCGGTAGTGGCCATCTGGTCGTCTCTGCTGGATACCAAGGACGGCGAGATGATCGATATTTCGCCAGCTTCGATCGGAAATATCCAGGAATACCCAACGACGCTGGAGAAATACCATGATTTTTATAACCTTTTTGAAGGCGGCGACCCGGGCATAGGGTATGACAATAATCCCAAGACAGGCTTGCCGTACGTCCCGCAGCTGGTTCACCGGGCGGATTATTACCGGGTTCTGGCGGAATTCTGGGCGGACGGCCCCAATTCAGAAACACCGCCCGGCCATTGGTTTACCATTCTCAATTACGTCAATGATCAAACGAGCCTGGAAAAACGCTGGCGCGGAGAAGGGCCCGTACTGGACAATCTGGAATGGGATGTCAAAACCTACTTCGCCCTGGGCGGAGCCATGCACGATGTTGCGGTCACCGTCTGGGGAATAAAAGGTTGGTACGACTCTGCCCGGCCGGTCACGGCAATCCGCGGAATGGCCGAATACGGACAAAGTTCCGACCCCAATTTGCCGAGCTATCACCCCGGCGGTATACCCTTGGTGCCGGGATACGTGGAGCTGATCGGCCCCGGCGATCCGCTCCAGGGGCCAAACGGGGAGAATATCGGTCAGATCAAGTTGTGGGCCTGGAAAGGGCCGTTTTACATTCCCGATCCCGAACACGATGTTGCCGGCGTCGGCTGGATCCGCGCGGCGGGCTGGTGGCCTTACCAGCGGCCGACCTTTGTCTCCCCGCCGTTTGCAGGGTATGTCAGCGGGCATTCCACATACAGCCGGGCAGCGGCAGAGGTGCTGACGGCAATTACCGGCGACCCGTACTTTCCCGGCGGCATGGGGCAGTTCTTTTGCAAACAAAACCAGTTTCTGGTATTCGAAGACGGTCCGAGCCAGGACCTGACCCTGCAATGGGCCACCTACCGCGACGCCGCCGACCAATGCAGCCTTTCGCGCATATACGGCGGGATCCATCCGCCGATGGACGATATGCCGGGGCGGTTCCTGGGCATGGAGATCGGCCCGGAAGCGCTCGAATTTGCAGAGCAGTATTTCCATAAAGATCCGCTGCCGACCGATGTAGCGGTATTTTCACTTTTCCCTAACCCAACGCTTTCCTGCATCCAGATCGAATACCCGTATGAAGGCGCATTACCGGTCAGCATATTCATGATGGACGGCAGGCAGGTGGCGTCTCTGGAGCTCAATTTTGCCGATAACCGCGCTTTCCTGGACCTGAGCAACCTGCATTCAGGCGTTTACTTCATTGTGAGTGAGGAGGCGAACGGACAGCGGCGGTTTTCGCGGAAAGTGATCCGGTTGTAGGCCCGATTGTTGCCGGTTGGTTTGTGCTGCATGTTGACTGCTGAACGTTGTTCTATGAGTGCGGTTGCAGGATCAGCGCCTGGCCGTGGCCGGTGAACATTGGTTCGCTTCAGGTTCCCTGGCGTTTTAAACTGATCAGCAATACCCCTGCAATGGCAAAAATCGTTCCGGCCCATTGCAGCGGTCCTACCCGTTCGCCCAGAATAAACCAGGCCATGATGATGGTCGTGATCGGCCCGATGCCGCTGATAATGGAGGTATTGTTGGCGCCGATGACCCGTATGCACTCTGCAACCAGGAAAGTAGGCAGTACGGTGGCAATGATGGCCATGGCAAAGCTGAGATAATAGACCGGCGCAACAAAGTGGAAAAGCCGCCACTGGTAAAAAATGCCGTGGTGGATCAATACGCCCGCGCCGGCCGCGGTCATGGCGTAGGACGTGAATTTCAGGGTGCCGATCCGGTGCAGCAGGGTTCCGCTGCCCACCATGTAGATCGCATAAGCAAGCGCGCTGCCGAAGATCAGCAGGGCGCCGGTCCGGAATTGACCGGGGTTGCCCAAATGAGCGCGATCGGCAAAGACAAGCAGGACGCCGAAGTAGGTTATGCCCAAAGAGATGAGCTGGATCCGGGTAACCTTCTTTTTCAGAACGGCTGCCGAGATCAGCAGCACCAGGGTAGGGTAGGTGAACAGGACGAGCCGCTCCAACCCGGCGCTGATATAACGCAAGCCGTAGAAGTCGAGAAAACTGGCCAGGTAATAACCGGTGAGGCCAAGCGCCGCTACCTTGACCAGATCCTGCCGGCTCATTTTTACGGCGTTCATCCTGCGGGTCTGCCGGCGATTGTTCCACCAGGCGACCAGAATGAAAATGGGCGTGGAAAACGCCATCCTGAGCGCCAGCAACGAGGTACTGTCCACCTCATACCGATAGGCCAGTTTGATGAGCACGGCTTTTACAGAAAAGCAGGTGGCCGCAATGACCATGAGGCCTGCGGCGAGGATTTGTCTTTGCCGGGTGAAATTGATCGGTTGAGAAATCTCCATGTGGCAAAGATAAGGCAGGAGGCAAGTATGCTGCCAAAGAAAATTTGGTGATTTTACAATCTAAAAGGATGCCCTCAAGCCGGGGTTTTCCGGTTTCAAGCCCGCGTAAATTGTTATTTTCACGCCGAACAAAACAAAAACCATATGGCAAATCAAAAATCATTGGACAGGCGGACCTTCATCCAGCAGTCTGTCCTGGCCGGCGCCGCAGGCATAGCCGTACCGGCCGGCGCCACAGAAACACTGACAAAAGCAACCGCAATATTGAGGGAAAAACCGAAATCCAGGATCAACCTCGGGTTTATCGGCGTCGGCCTGCGCGGCCAATCCCACGTCGGGCTGGCGCTTGATCGCACGGACTGCGACGTTGTTGCCATTTGCGACATCGACGATAAAATGATCAACAGCACCCTGGAAATGATCAGTAAAAAGGGCAAGGCGAAACCTGCTGTCTTCAAAAACGGCGAACGCGGCTACCTCGAATTGCTGGCCCGGCCGGATATCGACGCCGTCATCATCGCCACACCCTGGCGTTGGCACAGCGAAATGGCCATTGCCGCCATGAAGGCCGGGAAATATACCGGCGTGGAAGTCTGCGGCGGCTTTTCCCTGGATGAGTGCTGGCAGCTCGTCAATACGCACGAACAAACCGGCGTTCACCTGTTTTTCCTGGAAAATGTCTGTTATCGCCGGGATGTCATGGCCATCCTGAATATGGTGCGTCAGGACCTGTTCGGCGAAATGGTGCACCTCGAATGCGGATACCAGCACGATTTGCGCGGCGTCAAGTTCAATGACGGCGTAACCCCATATGACAGCGGTGTCGAGTTCGGCGAAAAAGGCTTCAGCGAAGCCCGCTGGCGGACGCTGCATTCCGTACACCGCAACGGCGAGCTCTATCCCACGCACGGCATCGGTCCGGTGGCCATGTACACCAACATCAACCGGGGCAACCGCTTTCTGTACCTCACTTCCATGGCCACCAAGACAAGAGGGCTGCACGAATACATCGTCAACCACCCCAAAGGCGGCGAGAACCACCCCAACGCGAAGGTCCGGTTCAACCTGGGGGATATTGTCACGACTCTGATCAAAACCAGCAACGGCGAAACCGTCATCATGTCGCACGACACCAACCTGCCGCGGCCGTATTCGCTGGGTTTCAGGGTGCAGGGCACGAAAGGCCTCTGGATGGACGTCAATAAATCACTTTACATCGAAGGCAAAAGTAAGCCGCATACCTGGGAAGAGGCCGCAACCTGGCTCGAAAAATACGATCACCCGCTCTGGAAAAGGCTGGAACACCAGGCGGAAGGCGCCGGTCACGGCGGGATGGATTTCTTCCTGCTGAATGCCTTTGTTGAATGTGCGAAAAACAACGAAGAACCGCCGTTCGACGCGTACGACGCCGCTACCTGGCTCTCCATTACGCCGTTATCGGAGGCTTCCATCTCGATGGGCAGCGCGCCGGTCGAATTCCCTGATTTCACGCGGGGCCGGTGGGTCTTCAGGTCCAATACTTTCGCGATGGGGGATAATTATTGACGGCTCAAGACCTTTTTAATGTGCGGTTAACCGTGGAAACCTTATTTTCGCCGGATCGTAAAATCGTTGTGAAAACCAAAGAATAACACGGTATGAAACCTACATTGATGATCCTGGCGGCCGGAATGGGCAGCCGGTACGGCGGGCTGAAACAAGTGGACGGTGTCGGTCCTTTTGACGAAACCATCATAGAATATTCTATTTTCGATGCTATTCGGGCGGGCTTCGGCAAGGTGGTCTTTATCATTCGTAAAGACATTGAAGCGCCGTTCAAGGAAAAGATCGGTTCTATTTTTGAAGGAAAGATCGATACGGAGTACGTTTTTCAGGAACTGGACAGCCCGGTGGAAGGGATCCCTTCCTTTCCGCCGAGGGAAAAACCCTGGGGAACCGCCCACGCCATGCTGGTAGCCCGGCATGTGATCAAAGAGCCGTTTGCCGTCATCAACGCCGACGATTATTACGGCGTTTCGGGGTTTTATACCATGGCTGAATTTTTGAATACCGGTTGCAAGCCGGATTTGCACGCCATGATCGGCTATGTGATCAGCAACACCTTGTCGGACCACGGAACGGTCAACCGCGGCATCTGCGCCATGGATCAGGACGGCTTTCTGACGGAAGTGCACGAGCGGCTGAAAATCCAGCGGATCGACGGACAGATCTCCTACGCAGGCGATGACGGCGCACGGCATCCGCTGAAAGATGACGACCTCGTTTCCATGAACTTCTGGGGATTCCATCCGTCCGTTTTTGAAACGATCCGCAAACAATTTGTCGATTTTGTCCGGGAGAACGGCAGCGATCCCAAGGCGGAATTTTTCATCCCGCTGTTCGTAGATAAACAGATCCGGGATGGGGATGCCAAAGTGAAGGTCCTGACCAGCAATGACAGATGGTACGGCGTTACCTACCGGGAAGATAAGCCTATTGTGCAGGAAGCGTTCGGAGAATTGATCACGGCTGGAAAATACCCCGCGCCGTTGTGGAAAAATTGACTGTTGTCAGTTGTCAGCAGATTGGATGGATCCTGACAACTGACAACTGACAACTGACCACTGACAACTGACAACTGACAACTATCAAAGGTACTGTTTCACCACATTCTCCGTCACCACCTGGCCGTCGAGCATCCGGATGATGCGGTTGCCGAATTCGGCGCAGTATTGGGAGTGCGTAACCATGATGATGGTAGCGCCTTCCTGGTTGAGGTGAACAAGCGTTTTCATCACGTCATCGCCGTTGGCGCTGTCGAGGTTACCCGTAGGTTCATCCGCGAGGATGATCTTCGGGTTGTTGACGATGGCGCGGCCCACGGCTACCCGTTGTTGCTGCCCGCCGGATAATTGCTGCGGGAAGTGATTGCGGCGGTGCATCATATTCATTCTTTCCAGCACTTCGTCAACCCTTTTCTTGCGTTCGCGGGCGCCTACCTTGGTGTAGATCAGCGGCAGCTCCACATTTTCAAAAACGGTCAGTTCGTCGATCAGGTTAAAGCTCTGGAAAATAAAGCCGATATTATTCTTGCGCAGGTTGGCGCGTTTGCGCTCCGAATAGCGGGCCACTTCCTCCTCCAGGAAAAAGTACTCGCCGCCGTCCGGGTTATCGATCAAACCCAGGATATTCAGCAAAGTGGATTTTCCGCATCCGGACGGACCCATGATTGAAACGAATTCCCCCTGCTGTATCTGGATATCTACTTCGTTCAAGGCAGTGGTCTCTACCTCCTCTGTGCGATAGATCTTCTTTAAGTGGTTGGTCTTGATCATAATAATGTTAGTTAAAAATGTCGTCGGGTGATTTACTCCGAAAAATATTTACCAAATGACGTGCCAATATAGTTAATTATTGATAATCAGTTTATTGGAATCAGAAATGATCGTTTTCGGTGTTCAATAACGAACATTCCATGTCCACTTTCGTACAGTGTTTTCCGGCATTCTTCCCGCCGGTGGCCTTCAACCGGCCGTAAAGTCGGCAACGCTGCAGGAATGTAGAGCGTGACCCGGGAAGCAGGAGCAGTGGAAAAAGAACAGCCTTAGCCCTGTTTTAGCCGATGGCCGGCCTTTATTTTACAGGCAATTATCCGGAAAGGCATGATTTTTGCAAAGATCCAGGTATCCGACTCATTAAAATCACCGACATGTTCTACAACCACCTGAAAGTTGCCGTTCGCTACTTGCTTCACCACAAGACCTACGCACTGACCAATATCGCCGGCCTGACACTGGGATTGGGGTGTTTTTTGCTGTTGAATTCCTATATCGGCAGCGAAAAAAACTTCGACGGGATGAACCCCGGAGCCTACCGGTTATTGCAAAAAATAACCGACTCCAACGGGCTGGTACGGGAAAGCGCTGCTTCCGGTTCGCGGGTAGGCGCAGAGGCCAACGCTCAATTTCCGGAAATTGAGTCGGTTACGCAGATCATGGAAATCGGCCGCCTGACGGTGGGCAACGATCCCGATAACAAGAACTACGAGGGGATTAGCACGATCGATAGTAATTTCTTCGAGGTATTCGGATTCAAGCTGAAAGAAGGCGATCCTGCCGGCGCTTTTTCCCAGCCCAACGGGGCCATTGTCCAGGAAAAATTTGCCAAAAAATACTTCGGCGACCAATCCGCGCTGGGCAAAACCCTTAAAACCAACGTTTTTGAATGTACCATCACAGGGGTCCTGGAAGATTTTCCGGAGAACTCGCATTTTCAGGGGCAGCTGATGGTCACCACCCAACTGGCATCCGCTAATTTCAGGTGGTGGGACGAATTCATGCAGACCAACTGGAACCGGAACAGCCTGATCACTTATTTTAAAGTGCGCCCCGACGCCGATATCCCGGAACTGGGGCGCAAGATAACGGCCATGGCTAAATCCAACTGGCCTAAAGACGCCCCCTTTACCTCGGAATTTTTCCTGCAGCCCGTCCAGGACATCCACCTATATGCGCATGATGTGGAAGGGGAGATCAACAATGCCAAAGGCAATGCCTTCTATATCCGGTTATTTTTCTGGATCGCGCTGGTCATTTTGCTGGTGGCCTGTTTCAATTACGCCGGGTTGCTGAACGTCGCTTTTCTGGGGCGCAGCCGCGAGATCGGCGTCCGGAAAGCCGTCGGCGCCGGTAAAGGCCAACTGCTCAATCAGTTTTTTCTGGAAAGCGCCTTGCTGACCGGGGTTGCCCTGGTCCTTGCCGTCGTATTACTGAATTTTCTGCAGCCCCTGATTGCACGGTTTCTGGGTACATCGTTCAGTTGGTCCCATATCCCGGCCATCCAGATCGCTGCGTTGGGCGGCATCGGCTTCCTCGTCAGTTTGCTGGCCATCGTTTATCCGGGATGGATGATTACGCGGGTCGCAGCGGTGCAGGCCATGAAAAATGAGAACAATGCCCGTTCCGGGTTTTCTTTCCGCAAGGGGATAACCGTATTCCAGTTCGCTACAGCCATTGCCCTGATCGGGTGTTCATTCCTTTTTTACCGGCAGATCAATTATTTGCAGTCAAAGGAAATGGGCTTCAATAAGGACGGCATGGTGATCGTGGATATCAACAGCCGTAACCTCCGGAGCCAGTTTGAGGCCATCAAGGCCGAATTCTCCAAACTGCCGGAGGTGCAAAGCGTTTCCGTCACATCACGCGTACCCGGAGAGTGGAAGAATTTCCCGCTCGCCAATGTCAAAAAGCGCGGCCAGTCAGATGACCAGCGAAAGGAAATGATCTTTATCGGCGCCGATCAGGATTTTTTGAGCACTTACGGTATTTCATTGCTCAACGGCGCCAATTTCAACGGGTCGGTAGCTTCCGATACCTCCAAAGTCCTGATCAATGCTACGGCCGCCAAGACCCTGGGGCTTGACGACCCCATCGGACAATGGATCGAAATCCCGAGCGTCAACTGGAGCGGAGACAACAATCCGCTCGACCGGCCGATGTTGGCGCAGGTCGCCGGGGTGGTCCGCGACTTTCACTTTGAAGACGTCAGACTGGCCATCAAACCCATGGTCATCGGCTTTTGGCAAAATCCCATTCACAACATCGACTATTATTCCATCAAAGTATCGACCGCCGACTGGCCGGGGACACTGGCCTCCCTGAAAAAGATCAACGACGCGTTCGATTCCGCAAATCCGCTGGAATACAATATCCTGAACGATCGCTTCGAACGTTTTTACGAGGCGGATATCCTGCGCAGCCGGTTGCTGCTGTTTTTCTCCGGGATCGTGATCTTCATCGCCTGCCTCGGCCTGCTGGTCATGACGGCCTTTACTCTCCGCAACCGCACTAAGGAGATCGGCGTCCGGAAGGTACTCGGCGCCAGTTCAATCCAGATCATTCAGTTGATCTCCAGGGAATTCACCCGGACCGTCGGCATTGCGTTCCTGATCGGCATGCCCCTGGCCTGGTACGCCATGAACCAGTGGATGAACGAATTCGCTTACCACATTCCGATGAACTGGCTGTCGTTCCTGCCGGTAGCGTTGGGCGCCGGCGCCTTTGCCGTGTTGATCGCCCTGGCCACCATCAGCCTTCAGAGCATCAAGGCGGCGTTTGCCAATCCGGTTGATAGCCTCAGGGATGAATGAACATTCTCACACTACTGGACAAAATGAGCAGAGTGGGAGACTTAGGGAGGGAGAGAGTGGGTGAAAAGCAATGCCTTCACCCACTCTCTCCCTCCCTCGCTCTCCCCGTTTTTGCCCTTTTTACAAAAATGTCCAGTAGTATGAAACATTCTACTGAAACACCAGACAAACCGGAGTCGGCACCCTGTACTGGGCCGTTTCTTCCAGCATCCCGGTTTCAGGATCGATGTTGAACTGTACGATATTGCTCGAATTCTGGTTGGCGACGTACAGGTGCTTCCCCTCGGGGTCGATGGTGAAATTGCGCGGGAAATCGCCTTTCGTATACTGGTGTCCGACGGCTTTTAGCGACTGATTGAGCGGATCTACGCTGAAAATGGCGATGCTGTTGTGCCCCCGGTTGGAGCCGTACAAAAAACGGGCATCGGGCGTCAGGTGAATATCGGCGCAGTAACTGGTACCGGTGAATTCGGAAGGGAGCGTGCTGATGGTTTGCTCGCGGGTGGCGGCGCCCGTTGCCGGATCAAAACGGTAATGGACGATGGTATTGTTGAGCTCGTGGATGACGTAAAATGATTTGCCGTCCGGATAAAAGACGAGGTGGCGCGGGCCGGAGCCGGGTTCGGCTTCCGCAAACGGCTGGTCTGCCGGGATCAGTTTTCCGGCTTCGGTGTCGATCCGGAAGATCATGATCTTGTCGGTCCCCAGGTCGGGGGTGAGCAGGAAATTCCCTTTCGGGTCCATAAAAACGGAATGCGGGTGCGAGGCTTCCTGCCGGGCAGTGTTCGGGCCGCTGCCGGAGAAGCGTTGGATGTCGGTAGCCATGGCCAATGCGCCGGTTTCCTGTACCGGATACATGGCGATCACGCCGCCGACATAATTGGCGACAAAGACCCATTTCCCGGAAGGGTGTACGCTGACATGGCAGGGTGCAAAAGCGTAACTGGGTTGCCGGTTGATCATTTTCAGGCTGTCATCCGTGATCATATAGGCGTAAACATAACCCGTAGTATCGACATCCGGGCCGGTTTCCGAAACGGCGTACAGGTACTGGTCATCCGGAGAAACGGCTACGAATGAGGGGTTGATAATGCCCGACTTGGCAAATTGGTCCTTCAGGTCGCCCGATTGGGCGTCTACTTTTGAACGAAATATGCCGGGCGCCTGGCCGTCGACATGGCCTTCTTTTTTGGTGTAGGTGCCGATCCACATATTCAGTAATTCCGGCGTTTTCTCTTCCACAGGTTTTGATGTGCATTGTATCATGGTCAGGCTGATCATGAACAGGAAAAATGCTATTCTCATGGCTGAATGATTAATTGGATGATTTAAGCTTGGCCAGTGAAGTAATGTCGGGGCTCGGATATGCTGCGGGCAAGCTTAAAAAACCTGAACGATCATGCCGTTTTTCATCCGGGGTTCGAACCAGGTGGACTTTGGGGGCAGGCTTTCGCCGATAACAGACAGGGTCATCAGGTCGTCAATATCTACCGGGTACAGCCAGAAACCAATGCTGCCCGGCCTTTTTTCCAGGCCTTTTTTTAGCCCTTCGATACCTTTGATGCCTTCGACGTATTGGATCCGGGCGTCGTTGCGGACGTCGCGGATGCCGATCAGATCCGTAAAGATCAGTTCATTGAGGAGGTCCGCATCCAGCACAATTTCCCGCGTGTGGGCTACCCGGCTCATCAGGTCTTCCCGCCAGCGGCCAAGATAAGTAAATCCTTCGCCGAAAATGATGATTTCGCCTTTTTTCCGGGGCGCTTCGAGCGGAGAGGGGGTGAGGTCAAAAAACAGACCCAGCTTTTCAATCAGCTGGCCGGCCGTTACACCCTGCGGTATTTCCACCAGGCGGTTGAAGGACCAGATGTCCAGTTCGCTTACCGGAAAATAGGCGGAAAGCAGGTACCGGAACGGCGTATCCAGTTGCCCCTGATCGGCGAACCGCTGATAAAGCAGCGCCTGGGCTTCGGACCGGTGGTGGCCGTCGGCAATCACAACCCTCGGATTGGCTTCATCGAAAAGGTCGGAAATCAATCGGATCAAAGCCGGGTCGGTAATTTCCCAGAACTGGTGGAGTTGGTCTTCATCCGATATTTTCAATTCCTGGAACGGTGCGTTTTCCAGGGTGAAAGCCAGAAGGATATCGTCCAACGCCTGAATATTGGCATAGGTCAGCAAAACCGGTTTTACGGAAGCGCCTCTTTTGAGGATCAGGTCGACCTGGGTCTCTTCCCGCAGGGACAAGGTTAGTTCGTGGCGGTTGATCTCGCCGTCCATGTAGCTCAGGATATCCGTACAGGCGAGCAGGCCGGTATGCTGCCGTTTGGGGGTTTCGATCCGGTAGATGAATAAACCGGGGGATGGCCGGTGAAAAAAGATTTCCTTTCGGAAGTAAGTTGGAAATGCTTCTCTGAGCGATTCAAAAAATGACGTTGAAGGGTCGAAGCTTCCGGGTGTCGGGAAGAACCCGGTAAAGGGAAAAAGCTCCATATTTTCCAGTAGTTTTTGGATGGACTTGCCACAAAAAGAAAGTGCAGCTAACGCCGCACTTTCCCAAAATAAAACTAAACCCCAGTTATATTCGTGACATGAAAAGTGACCTAAAAAGGCCCTTCTCGATGATTAATATCAATTGAGTCAAATAAAAAAAATTCGGACTTAAAATTCTGAGAAAAATGCCACCTGGAAAAAGGCAAATTCTTCTGGAGGAAGAATTTCGGTGAGAGATATTTATGGTTCAGCCGTTTGTTCATTAGTTTTTATTAAAAACTGGAAAACCAAAATACATCGATCATTTTTCTTAGATGTCCATGGTTTTTAGGGTAAAATTAGTCGCATCAAATATAACACATTTTATAGAAAAAAGCAAGCCTTTTGATAAAAATTTACTTTTTAGCGCTTTTTTAACACCTTGATGCGGGCAGAAAAAGCGTTACTTGCCTTGAAGTTCACAAAGATAATTATAACTGCGGAAAAACCAAGCCCGGACCGGAAAAAAATATTGACGGACATTTGCCGGGTAATCCTGCGGGAATAAGCAGTGCCTGAATTCTTTGCGGAAGGGTTTGAATTGCTGTTGCATCAATGGTTCTGCCGGTCTTGAAAAGGGGGCGCTTTGAATGTCCCTTTTGCCGGATCAGATGTGAAAAAAAAATATTTTTTTGTGCAAAGGCGAAAAATAAATTCCAGGAGTTAAATTAATAAAAGACATAAAAAAAAGACAAAAAACCCCTCTTATTCAGTCTGGCAGGACGAAAAAGGAAATTAATTGTAGAGATAATGAAATACGTCTAAGTTATAGTCTTATTTTTGAAATAGTTAAAATATTAAGAAATAATATACAATAAATAATTTTCGAGGATTGTTGAATAAATGAACTCGGCGTTTCGCAGGGGAAGGATAAGAAACCACCTGCAAAAGCGGCCGGGAATAATACTATTTTTTTCAGCCGGGTTAAGGCGCTTTAAGTTTGTCTACCACAATACGCCGGTCTCGGGTAGACAAGGTCCATACGGTGTGAAAAATAAGCTTGCTGATCTTGGTCATTTTTTCAAAATTGATCTTCTCAATCGTGTCGGTCGGCCTATGGTAATCCGCATGCGTACCGCTGAAATAGAAGATTGCCGGAATGCCGTTGACCGCAAAGTTGTAATGATCGGACCGGTAATAATATCTGTTTGGATCATCCTCGGCGTTGTACGTGTAATCGAGCTCCAGATGGGTGTACGTTGAGTTGGCTTTTTCGTTGATCTCGTGCAGCTCAGAGCTCAGCCGGTCGGCTCCGATGACGTAGATATAGTTTGGGTTGTCGGCGTGCTTGTTATCTACCCGGCCGATCATGTCAACATTCACATCGGCTACGGTATTGCTGAGCGGGAAAACCGGATGCGCCACATAATATTGTGAGCCCAGCAATCCCTTTTCCTCACCCGAAACCAGCAGGACCAGTACGCTTCTCCGCGGGCCCATGCCGTTGCGTTTGGCCTCCACCAATGCCTGGCAGATTTCCAGGGCAGCGGAAGATCCGGTGCCGTTGTCGTCGGCGCCGTTGTAGATCTCATCCCCCTGTTTGCCGATATGGTCATAGTGGGCGGACAGGACTACGACCTCGTCTTTCAACCTGGGGTCGGTACCTTCGACATACCCCAAAACATTTTCGCCCAGCAATTGCCGGACCTTTTTCTTTTGCAATATACGGATTTTTGCCGGTAATGCAACAGGTTTAAGCTTACCTTTTTCCAACAACCGGGTGCTGGCCTTGGCAAGGCGTTTGAATTGGTTGCCGACCATGTCTTTGGCCATATCGGAAGTAATGAAGCAACTGTTGGCATAATTTTCTTCCGGATTTTCGCCCCAGCCCATATTCATCCCGGTTCCGATGATCGTGCGGCGGGCGGCGCGGACGCGTTGCTTGAAATCATTGTCGATGATGAAGACCGTTGATGCCCCGTGTGCGCGGGCCGCTTTGAGTTTCCTGCTGATATCGGTTGACCATTCCGAAAGCCCCCGCTTGCCGGTGACCGTCGAAATGCTGTCTTTACTGAGGGGTTCGCCGGTGTAGATGAGGATAGCCTTGCCCTTCACATCCGGCGCATGTTTGTAATCATTGTAACGACTGTCGTCAATGCCGTAGCCCAGGAAGACCACCTCGTCATATTCGATCCAGTCGCGGTCGGCATTCCGGGCCGGGAAGGAATAGAAATCCGACAGGTGTTTCACGGGCTGGCCGTTGACCTCCATCCGGATCTCCGTCCAGTATTCAGAAATATAGGAGTAATGCTGGAAGTAGCCGTTGTCGTCGCCGATGGCCGGCAGTCCCAGCCCTTTGAAGATCTCGGCGATATAGGCGGCTGCTTTCTTCTGACCCGGCTCACCGGTTTCGCGCCCTTCCATCTCATCGCTGGCCAGAATGCTGAGGTGCCGGTTAAGATCCTGGGCATTGATGGTTTCAGCCAGCCGTTCTTCATCCGATTGGGGATGAACCCGGCTATAGGCGCCCGGATTGTCCTGCGCCGGAGCATAAGCCAGCGGCAGGCAGGTGATCAACAGCGGAATGATTCTTTTTAATGACATTTTCTCCCAGGTTTAGGAACATAAACAAAACAACCCGGCCGGCCACATTATCCGCAGGAGATCTTGCCGACCCTCCGGGCATGGCGCCCGCCTTCAAATTCGGCGGACAGAAACGCCTTTACCGTATTCCTGGCTGTTTCTTCTGATATAAAACGCACGGGAAGGGCGATTATGTTTGCATCGTTGTGTTGCCGGGCCAGTGCGGCTAGTTCGGGCAACCAGCAAACCGCTGCCCGGACGCCCTGGTGTTTATTGGCCGTAATAGCCACTCCGTTGCCGCTTCCGCAAAGCAAAATACCCAATGCTGCCCGGCCGCTTTCTACCATATCGGCTACGGGGTGGGCAAAATCGGGATAATCAACCGAATCTGCGGAATGCGCGCCGAAATCCTCCACTTGCAGCCCCTCGCCTGTCAAAACCTCGATAACGGCTGCCTTGTAGGGAAAACCGGCGTGATCGCACCCTACGGCTATTATTTTATGGTTTTCCATCATTGGATATCCGGTGAATCCAGGTCGTCAAGGACGGGGATCGAACCGGGATCTTCCTCTTGGGAATCCTCCAGCATGACCGGTTTGAAAAAGGCCTGCATTTTTTCGTAGAATTCGGTATCGTTGTTCTTCTTGATCTCTTCCAGTATCCGGTCCATGACGTTGTAAGCCACCCGGAAATCGCTTTCGTAGCTGGTGGCGAGCGTTTTATTGCTCAACGATTCGTAAAAGGCCAGGTGGTCCTTGGTTTCCTTGGCCAGTATTTCGAGGTGCGGCTTGGCCTTGTCATAGGCATTGGCCTCAAAATAAACGTCCAGCATCATCATGGTGCGGTAGTCGTAGGGGAAGTTCATTTCCGGGAACGACTCGAAGTACTTGTCAATGAGCGCAAGCGCCTTGTCGCGCTTGTCTTCCCGCAGCAGGGCAAATGCCGCCCGGCGGATGCCGAACTGCATGCTCTGGATGCTGGGCGTATAGCTCCGGTCGACAAACAGGTGCATTTTATCAAAATTGCCCCAGCGGAACTTGGTCATCACGTTTTCATAGAATTTCTCGGTATCTACCCGGCCGCTGCCCAGCACGCCGTAGATGGATTCACCGCGCGTACGGACCGGAATGATGCGCAAGGCCAGGCCTTCAAGCTGCATGTAATCGTCGAGCCCGAAAAATTTCTCCGGCCGGCAGGTGACGGCGAAATAAACCGGCCGGTCCCACAGGTTGGAGGCGATGACGTCGAGAATGGCAATATCATCCTTGATGAGATAATCCTGCCGGATGGTGATGGGGATCTCCGACACGATATTGGCGGTGTCGCTTTCAGGCACCACCCCTTTGTTCAGCACCTCCGCCTTATTGACCGGGATGTACAGGTTGTGGGTCTCGTAATGGGTTTCAAATTCGCGGCCGCTGGCTGCGGGGAGCGGTTTATCCTTGGCCAGTTCCCTGAGGAAAGCGTCAATCGAAATCCGCGGATCCCGCGCGGGGTTGTAATTCTGGTCGTTGGCAGCAGGTGTATAGAAAGGCACCTGATTGCGGTTTTTACCCCGGTATTTATCGGATGGAATGGTCAGTTTGAGCGGCGGAGAGTCGTTGACCTTCCGGCGCAGCAGGTCGATATACCAGTCGACGGCGATGAGGCTGAGGTTGACCACCCGCACATCGGTCCGGATATTTTCCACCTCCTGGGCGTACCAGAGCGGATAGGTGTCATTGTCGCCGTAGGTGAAGATAATGGCATTCTTTTCAACCGAATTCAGGAAATTGGACGCATAATCCCGGGAAGCGGTGATGTGCATCCGGCTGTGATCGTCAAAATTCTGGGTACCCATCAGGATGGGCGCCGACAGGACGATAAGGGTGGACAGGACCGCCGTAACCGGACTGCTTTGCTGCATGAACCGGCGGGCCAGCGAGAAAATGGCCAGCACGCCCATGCCGATCCAGATGCAAAAGGTGAAGAAGGACCCCACGAGTACGTAATCCCGTTCCCGCGGCTCCATCGGCGGCTGGTTGGAATAAATAATGATCCCGATACCCGTTATGATGAACAACGACATCAGTGCAATGAAATCGTTCTTGCGCCGCCGGGCATGGAAGAACAATCCGATCAGGCCGAACAGGAAGGGGAGTGCGTAGTATTTATTGCGGGCCGGATCCTTTAATTCTGATTCCGGCAGTTTGTCGAGATTGCCCAACCTCAGTTCGTCCAGGAATTTGATCCCCGTGATCCAATGGCCTTTGGATTTGTCCCACGGTTCGAAGCCCTGTTCGCCGTTTTGCCGGCCGGAGAAATTCCACATGAAATAGCGGAAATACATCCAGCCGATCTGGTAACTGACCAGGAAGCTGATGTTATCGATCTGGTTAGGACGCGTAGAGGGCAGGGGTTTATCCGGGTTGAGGCCCATCCATCGTTTGTATTGGCGGGGCCGGTTCTGGGTGCCGTCGCCCATGCGGGGGAAGAGCATCATGTCCGCGGGCTCATAGTTGACATCCACTTTGTAATCGGTATATTCGTAGTGGTCGCCGACACGGCCGTAGCGGTCGCTGAATTCATAACCGGTTCCGTCCCGCTTGATGCGGCCTTCAAAACTCGGACCGTATACAAGCGGCCGTTCGCCGTATTGCTCCCGGTTGAGGTAGGGGACCAGCCGGAAGGGGTCGGTCGGACGGTTCATGTTGATGGGCGGATCCACATTCGCGCGGATCACCACAATCCCGATGGTGGAGAACGCAATTACAAACAACAGCGCGGAGACCGTAATATTCTGAACCAGGGCATTGCCGTTCTTGTGCGCGTAGCGCAAACCGAAATAAATCACCCCGGCAACAAAGAGCAACGTGGGAATAATGCCTGAATTGAAGGGAAGACCAAGGTCATTGACCATGATCAGGTCAAAAAATGCCCACATCTTGGGAAGCCCTACGATGACCAGTTTCTGGACTGCAGCAATGATCAGCACGCCCGCGCCTGCTGCCGCGGCCATACCCAGGAAAGTATGCTCCTTGTATTTTTTGAAATAATAGAACAAAGCAAGCGCCGGGAAAGTCAGCAAGCTCAACAAGTGAACGCCGATGGAAAGGCCGGCGGCGTAAATGGTGAAAAACAACCAACGGTCGCTTTGCGGCGTATCCGGAAGTGAAAACCATTTCACGGTCGACCACAAGGTCAGGGTCGTAAAGAAAGTGGACATGGCGTACACTTCGCCTTCAACGGCTGAAAACCAGACAGAAGAGCAGAATGCGGTAGCCAACCCGGCTACAAGACCGGCGCCTCCGATGGCAATAGCCTGACCGGTATCCGGCTCCTCATCCCGGCCGCTAACGGCCAGCTTGCCCAGGATGATGGTCGTCCAGCAGATCAGTGCGGCGGCGAACGCCGTACAGATACCGGACATCAGGTTGACGGCAAATGCTATATCCTGCGGATCGCTCGATAACAGGGAGGCAACCCAGGTGAACATGCGGCCGATCAGCACAAACAGCGGAGCGCCGGGCGGGTGCACAACCTGGAGTTTGTAGGCCCCGAGGATGAATTCTCCGCAATCCCAGAGGCTTCCGACTCGTTCAGCTGAAAAATAGTATACCGTGAGCGCAATGGCAAAGACCAGCCATCCGGCGATTTTCTGGATTCCTTTTAACGATCCCATGAATTTATCTCTACTGATTTAACAGTGCGTTTCATTATTGAACAGCAAAAGTAAAAAAATATTACATAGGGCGCGGCAATGGCTGCATTCTATAAACGATTGCCTTTTTTGGGTGGATGGGTTTATGGTTGGGCGTTCGTTGTAGCTTCGACTGCGCTCAGCTACCGAACTGCCAACTGAAGAACTGCCAACTGAAGGACTGCCAACTGAAGGACTGCCAACTGAAGGACTGCCAACTGAAGGACTGCCAACTGAAGAACTGCCAACTGAAGAACTGCCAACT
>CALMYQ010000073.1 GCA_937873655.1 uncultured Lewinella sp.
CGATTGATTCGATTGATTCGATTGATTCGATTGATTCGATTGATTCGATTGATTCCACCGCCCGCCGAAGCTTCAGCGTAGGATGGGATTGATCCGATTGGTCCTGCCCTCAGTTCCTCCTCCGACCGCCGTAGCCTTGGCGGAGGTGGTAATTCCTCGATTCTTCAGTTACTCAATAAAAGGATTGAGTCGATTGGTTCGATTGGTTCGATTGATTCGATTGATTCGATTGATTCCACCGCCCGCCGAAGCTTCAGCGTAGGATGGGATTGATCCGATGGGCCGCTTCCACCCCAATTACGACTGTCAAATGCGTTGATTGATGATTGACGACTAAATGATCGTTAATTGTTGATGGAAGCGTCCGTTGTAAAGTCGGGATGCCGCCCTGCACCCGGCTTACGACTTACGGCTTACGACTTACGACTTACGACTTACCACTTACGACTTACCACTTACGACTTACATACTTATGACTAAATAACTTTATGCTTAATAGCGAACTGCACCAACCCGGCGATGCCGTTCACGCCGAGTTTCTGGATGAGGTTGTTGCGGTGGGTGTCCACGGTACGGGGGCTGATAAAAAGCTGTTTTCCGATCTCGGCGCTGGAAAAGCCCTGGGCGACCAGTTTGAGGACTTCGATCTCGCGTTCGCTGAGGCGGTCGGCCAGGGCAGCTTCCGGGCTGACGGCAGGTTGAAGGAGGGTCAGCGCCACGTCGCTGGCAAAGTAGGTGCCGCCTTCCGCGACCCGGCGTACGGCATCGCTCAGTTCATTGACGGATGCATTTTTAAAAAGAAATCCGTTGACACCCTTGCCGACGGCTTCCTGAATGAGCTCGCGGCTGTTGAGCATGGTGAGCATGATGGTCCGGACCCCGAAGAACTCTTTTTGGATCCGTTCTACGGTTTCCAGGCCGTTCAGGACGGGCATTTCGTAGTCGATCAGGACGACCTGTGCGTGTTTGCCCGACCGGAGGAGGTTGAGGACTTCCTGGCCGTTGGCGGCTTCTCCGACGATCTCCACAAAGTCGAGTTCTTCCAGAAGGGCCCGGAAGCCTTTCCGGACGAGGTGGTGGTCGTCGGCGATGATGATCTTGATTGTTGGGTTCATTTGAGCTTGTTTTGTGTCGACTGAAGTCGACACTTAGTCATGAAACGGCACCCTCACAGTAGACACCGTCCCCTTCGGCTGCCCCGGTTCGGTAAAGTACACCCCGCCCAGGGTATTGACCCGGCTCAGGATATTGAGCAGGCCCATGCTGCCTTTTCTGCGCGCTGCCTCAAAGTCGAATCCCTTGCCGTCGTCCTCTATCCGCAGGATGAGGTTGTTGCCGGCAGCGTACAGTTGGAACATCACTTTGGCCGCTTCGGCGTGTTTGACCACGTTGTTGATCAGCTCCTGCGCGATCCGGTACAAGCCGATGGCGATCCGGTGGTCCAGGGACGCGGGTATTTCTCCGCAAATGAATTCCACCTTCAATCCGGTGGTTTGCAAGGTATTGCGCAACAGCATTTCCAGACTGGGCGCCAGGCCGTGTTGTTCGAGGGCCGGCGGCAGCATGACGTGGGAGATATTGCGCAGTTCGGTACAGGATTCATCGAGCTGGTGGGAGAGTTCGGACAGCCGGCCGGATTCTTCCGGAATGGTCCGTTTGAGCTTGTTTTCTAGTGCGTTGAACTGTAGTTTGACCGCCACCAGCTCTTGCGCGATGCCGTCGTGCAGGTCTTTGGCGATGCGTCTCCGCTCGGCCTCCTGGGCTTCGATCACGGCGTTGAGGCCCAGTTGCTGTTCGCGAATGACGGCGGCATCCAGGATGGCCTTCTGCCGCAGGCGGTACCGGTTGTAATACAGCGAACCGACCAGTACAAACGCGAGCAGGCCCAGCCCCAGACCGAATATCCAGGTGCGTTGCCGGAAGAGGCGGCCTTGTTGTTGGGACAATTGCAGGTTCTGGCTGGCGATCTCGGCTTCTTTTTTGGAGGTTTCGTATTTGGTTTCGATGTCGGCCATGTCACGAACGGTTTCCGCTTTGTAGAGCGAATCATCGAGCACCATGAATTTCTTGTACCAGAAATAGGCCTGTTCGTAGTTGCCCAGCCCTTCATAGGCTTTTGCCATTTCCTCGTAGTACACTTCCAGGGGTTCGACCTGCTTGTATTCCAGCATCAGTTGATAGCCTTCCCGGGCTACTTCAAGGGCCGCATTGTATTTTTTCTGATCGTTGTAGATGGTCGCCAGGTTGACCAGCGGGAAGACCAGGTTGGGGCGGCGGTTGGCCGCTTCCAGGTACCGGATCGATTGCTCGCACCAACGGATGGCTTCATCGTATTCACCTTTGCCGTGCAGCAAGTGGCCGATGCCCCCGCTGATCACGCCGGCGACGTATTTGTTATCGTATTTCAGGGCCAGTTCAATCCCCTGGCGGGCGTAATCCATGGCGGGGTCAAGGTCCCCTTTTGAGCCGTAGGCTACCGCCAGGTTGTTGAGGGTGTAGATGCTGCGCTTTTCCTCCCCGTTCTCCTGCCGGATCTTCAGGGCTTTTTGCAGGAATTCGATCCCTTTGTCGTACACCTGTTTATCCACGTAAAGGTTACCGATGTTGCTGTATACGGAGGCCAGTTCGGACATCCCCCCCAGATCCTCCTGGATCTTAGCCGCTTTGAGCAGGTAGATGATCGTGGAATCGGTCTGGGCGAGTTCCTTGAAGGCGATTCCGAGGCTGTTCAGGCACATGGCCTGGCCTTTTTGGTCGGCCAGTTCCTGGAACAGGACCAGTTCCCTGCGGAACAAGGCGATAGCTTCTTCTACCTGACCTTTTTCCACGAGAGCGTCTCCGCGCAAATCCAGGGCACGCGCCAATGCCTTTTTGTTGCCCTGTTTTTGCGCCATATTTTCCAGCGTATCCGCATAGAGGAAGGCTGCTTCCAGGTTGTGTTCTTTTATTTCGGTGGCCAGGTCGTAATAGATTTCCAGCTTTTTAACCGGATCTTTCTCGAGCTGGAAAGCCCCACGCAGACTGTCGGTCAGGCTTTGCTGCGCGGAAAGCAGGAAAGACAGGATGGAAAATGCGATCAGGAACGGCCCCCTTGCCATATAGAAAAGTGAAAATGCAAAATGTAAAGGATCCAATTCAAAAGTCCAATTTACCCACAACTTTTAAATTTTGCATTAAAACGCCCACTTTTTACATTCCATCAGTCGAGCACCCGTTTGATGCCTTTGACGACTTCCACCCAAGCCTCGTCGCGGTCGGCGTAGGCGGTGACGGGTTTGCCTTTGGAGGGCAGGCCGTTGAGTTTGCTCAGGGGCAGACTGTCCCATTCACAGGGTTTGATGAAAATGGGGATGACGCGCGCTTCACCCCGGTCGTGGCGCCCCATGGCAATGGGCATCTCCACATCCAGGATATAATCGGTGGAAATGGAATTGGCGCTGATCAGGAACAGGAAGATATCGGCCGTTTCCAGCTTTTCGCGCACTTCATCGTCCCAGTCGTCGCCGGGCAGGATATCGTGGTCGTTCCAGGGTTGGAGTTTGCCTTCCCGGACCAGCGGCTTGATATGCCGGAGCAGTTCTTCCAGGACAGACCGGTCGGCCTTGGAGTAGGAAAAGAATATTTTTTTGCCGCCCGGTTTCGGCGCCGGATTATTGGCGGATCGGGCAGCAGGCCGTTGCGCCGGTTTTTCAGCTTCCACAAGATTGCAAAGATCCAATGCGGAAGAAACGATCCGGTTGCGCTCTACCTCGGCCTCGGAAGGATAGAGCGTGCCGCGCATTTTACCCTGTTCATATTGATGGTACCGGTTTTGGAGTAAGGTCGCATCGTTTTGGAGGTGTGTCGGCGCGGCATCAGCCAGGGCAAGGAGCGCCTCGCGGAGCCGGTTCTGAACAATAAGCTGGCGGATCTGGTGCATAGCGTTTTGGATGGTTTTGGTGGAATGTTGTTGGGTGGGGTAAATTTAGGGAATTTGTTGGAAATCGGGAAGACACGCAAGTCGGAGACTTGGGAGTAGCCGCATCGAGGCAGAGCCTCTCGCGGGCGGGTGGAGGAATGGTGCAATGCAAAATGTAAAATGCGGAA
>CALMYQ010000074.1 GCA_937873655.1 uncultured Lewinella sp.
ACCGCGCGGGCCGTCAGGTCCGCAATGTCGGTAGCATTCGGTCGCGGTTTTACGTTTCCGGCCTGTAGGGCCGGTATGTGATGGCCCCGGTCCGATGGAACAAGTTTTCATTCATTTCGCAAGTCAGAGACTTGAGCCGATACAAATCACTTCTTTCCTTCCAGACAATACAGCACATGCCGCTGCAACCAATGTCCTTCAGGAATACTTGGGTGGTCAAATTCGCCGACCTTTTCCATGCCGGCCTTGATCATGACCCTTTGGGAGCGGTGGTTATAAACTGATGTAAAGGAATAAATTCTGGGGATATCCAGGCTCGAAAAGGCATATTCCAGGCAACCCAGAGCGCCTTCCGTTGCCAATCCTTTTCCCCAAACCGATCGGGACAACCGCCAGCCGATCTCCACGCAAGGGGTGAAATAACTTTCAAACCGCGGATTGGAAAGCCCGATAAACCCGATGCATTCTCCGGTTTCCAGCAGGTCGACCGGAAAAAAACAATACCCGTGTTCCTCAAAATGGGCGCTGAACCGCGCGATCATCGCCGCCGTTTCATCCCGGGTCAACGTGACGGGAAAGTATTCCATCGCCACCGGGTCGGCATTCAGGGCCGCCAACGACTCAAGGTCCGTTTCCCGCCAGGGCCGGAATCCCAATCGCTGCGTTTTAAACAAGTATTCCATGCTCGCAAACCATTTTTAGTTGGCAGCCCAACCATAAACAACCATAAACAACTATAAACAACCATAAACAACCATAAACAACCATAAACAACCATAAAACAACCATAAACCAGTTCGCAGTTCGCAGTCCGCAGTCCAGCAGTCTTTTTACCGTCTCCGGCAACCTCAGTTCTCCTCCGTACTGATGCTCACCTTCCGCTTCACCTCCTCGTATTCATCGTCCTCCAGGCCGTCGCCGTCCCAGTCCATCAGGGTGGTAAAGGTGACCAGGCCGTTGCCGCGCTTGACAAAATACTGGTACGTAGCGTCCTTTTCGATCATCATCAGGGTATCGCCGAAAACATTCCACATGCCGCGGCTCATGCTGATGATCGAATCCTGAAAATTGCGGTGTTCCCTTCGGTATTTGTTGCCGGGTTCAAAAAAGACCTTCGGCGGTTTGACCATGTACACGTCCTTCCAATCCGTTTCCGGGATGCTGAAATAGGCGGTAGAGTCCATATTTTCCACGGAATTGACCCGGACGTTGATGGTCACGCTCTCCCAGGTGCCCGGCAAGATCTCGGTCAGCGGCTTTTGCGGCCCCTGATCGCCGTTTTCGGAAGCGCGGTCTCCCGAACAGGCGGAAAGCAGCCCGAATACCGGTACCCATAATAGTGGTAAGTGCTTACGCATAGGTTGAAAACAGATTTAGGCCGCAAAGATAATAACGTAAACAAAAAAAGCCGCCGGTTCATCCGGCGGCCTTTGTAATATGGTTAGTACCATACTACAGGACAATATGAGCAGAGGGGACAAATCAAAGAACCAGCGAGAGTCTGAAAAGCAACACCTCCACGCTCTCGCTCACTCATGCTCTCGGGCTCTTTTTGCCCCTTTTCTAAAAATGTCCAGTAGTGTGGATTAGTACGACTGTATTTGAGCTTAATTCCTGGAAACGAGATCCCCCGAGCCGGAGATCCTGGAATTCACCTTGGGGCGTCCCTTGTAACTGACGTCGCCCGAGCCGGAGATCTTCACGTCCAGTTCATCGCTCACGTTCACCGAGGAATTCCCCGAACCGGAGACCTGGACATTGCAAGTCTTTGCCATCAGGTCTTCAGCCTTGATGTTGCCGGAACCCGAAATTTTAGCCATCAGGGAACCGGTAGAACCCGCCAGGCGGACATTCCCCGACCCGCTGACCCTGGCTTCCAGTTCATCGCAGGTAACCTCCAGTTTGACGTTGCCCGATCCGGAAACGCCCGTGTAGAAACGGTCGGAGCCGGAAAAGGCCGTTTCTCCCATCAGATTGCCGGAGCCGCTGACCGAGGCTTCCGTCAGTCTGGGGATCGTAATGTAGATCTTGATGGGATCGTGGCGGGTAACCCACCGGTCGGTCGAGATGCGCCAGGTTTTGCCGTCCACTTCCTTCTTGATGTTGTCGATCATGTTCTGCTGGGCTTCGATGCGGACGCTTTGCTGCGAACCCTGACGGACATAAACATCGGCATCCATCGACAGCTTGACGGCTTCAAATGCAGGCAGGTCCAGATCCTGGGTGACGGTCGGGCCTTCTCCCCTGATCTTGCTCTTCCACCAGTCCTGGGCGTCGGCTTTGCTCAACCCTGTCAGCGATGCGATCATCAGGAAAAAGAATATTTTTTTCATTGATAGTGGTTTTATTAATTGGAATAATGGTTATTTGCAAGCATTCAATACAGGGATGGCAAATTGACGCCTTTACCCCTAAACGCAACCAAAAAAACATGCTATGGCACACCGTAAAATAGCTTCATGGCTCCATATTGCGAGTTATCTGCTGATCCTCGGGTTGTTCGCCTGCCGCCCGGTGAATCCGTTCCAGCCGGTCGATCCGCTGGTCATTCCACCCATGACGGATTCGGTTGTCAACGCCGTTATCGAGATCCCCGCAGGGACCAATGCCAAGATCGAGTACGACCAGGTATCCGGTAAATTCCTCCCCGATCTGGAAGACGGCGCCGTCCGGAAAGTGCAATTCCTCCCCTACCCCGGCAATTACGGCTTCATTCCCAATACACTGGTATCGGCGGCTGAGGGCGGCGACGGCGATCCGCTCGACATCCTGGTCCTTTCGGAAAGCCGGCCGACCGGTTCGCTGATCCGCTGCATCCCCATTGCCGCTCTGGTGATGAAGGACAACGGCGAACTGGATACCAAGATCATTGCCGTACCCGCCGACCCGGCCGACAGGCTCTTTGACGCCGGCAATTACCTGGACTTCGCGCTGGAATTTGAACCGGCCAAGCGCATGATCGAGAACTGGTTCGTCTATTACAAGGGCTACAATGCAGTGGAACTGTTGGGCTGGGAAGACGGCGAATACGCCCTGAATGAAATAAAAAAATGGCAAATTGTAAAAAAATAAACCAAATAGTTGTTGAAATTAAACTAATTTGCCCCCTACCTGTTATTTATCAAATTGAAGTTCTTTCCTGATGATGCAATGTCTCGTTTCCAAATCGGTCGCATTCGCCGTTAGCCTTCATCGAACCCATTTTTGTACGGTTGCCCCGCTTCCAGATGCAGCGGTTGCGCCGTTGTCCGCGGAAGGGTCGGGCTATCTGGCATCGGATCAGATCCAGGCCGTGGCCGACACCTGGGAAAGACTCGCACCGGCGGATAATCTGTACTTATCGGTCCCTTTTCTGCAATCCATGGAAGACTTTCCGCCGGCGGGCATGCGGTTTCGGTACCTTGTATTTTTCCGGCACGGCCAACCCGCCGGGATCGCCCTGGCACAGATCGTGCCGATCCGGACGACCGAACACCTCCAATGGCTGAACGACGGGCATTGGCTCAGGAAACAGATCTCCGGCCTTTTCAATTTCACCATGCTGATCTGCGGCACGGTCCAGGGTACCGGCAAACACGGGTTCCACTTCCGGGATGATTTCGCGCAAAACGGTCAATTGCTGGTGGAAGCCCTGGAAAAAGAGGCGACCCGGCTCAATGCCGGCGCCATCATGATCAAGGATACCTGCCGGGAAACAGCAACCGATTTCAGCCGGATCCGCCAATCCGGTTACACCGCTTTCCCCTTCCAGCCCAACATGGTATTGTCCAGGGCGCCGCACTGGCGTCAATTGTCCGATTACCTGGAGGACCTCTCCGCCAAATACCGGGTTCGCTACCGCAGGGCCCGCAAAAAACTGGGCGGCCTTACCCGCAAGGAGCTTTCCTATCCCGACATTCGGACCTATAACGACACCCTCCACACCTTGTATCAGGACCAGGCTGCCAAAGCCGATTTCAACCTGATCTCTCTGCATCCGGGCTACTGGCAGGCGCTGAAAGCCGCCCTCGGCAACCGGTTCCGGGTCTGGGCCTATTTTTCCGGCGGGGAGATGGTCGGCTTCTATACCGGCATCTACCACGGCGAAAGCATGGAGGCCCATTTCCTGGGTTACGACGAAACCGTTAACCGCGAACACCAATTATACCTCAACATGCTCTTCGACCTGACCGAAGAAGCCATCAACGCGGGAGCCGAAAGGCTGGTATTCGCCCGCACCGCGCTGGAGATCAAAAGCTCCGTCGGCGCCAAACCGGAAATGCTGAACTGCTACGTTCGGCACAAGAACCCGGTGGTGAATCTGCTGCTGCCCAACCTGGTGCGCTACCTGGAGCCGGAGGCGGAATGGACACCGAGGCATCCTTTTACAGAGAGTGATGCTTCGACTTCGCTCAGCACAGGGCCCGACCTCGCCGGAGGCTACGTCGGATGAGAGATGGAGAGAGCCCGCCTTCGCCGAGGCTTCGGCGGACGGGGAGAGGGTGATGCTTCGGCTTCGCTCAGCACAGGTGTACGCCTTCGCATGCAGTTTCAACATTCTGTGCGGTCTCGCATCCTTAAGCACGAGTACATGACCGAAGGGAATAATCCTCGCATCTTCAAACCAATAAGATTGTCCAAAAAAATATTTCTCTCGCAAGGACGCAAAGTTTTGGTTTTTACCCACAAAATATTACAATTAATCAAAAAAATGGTATCAATTTATAACAAAAAAACCTTAATTTTACCCACAAAATATTACAAAATAAAATTTGATACAAAGGACGCTGACACGGCAACTTGAATCATGGCGGGCCAAACCGAATCGCAAACCATTGATTATCAGAGGTGCACGACAAGTAGGCAAGACGACTTTGGTCAAACAGTTCGGACAAGGTTTTACCCGTTTCATTTACCTGAATCTTGAACTTCCGAATGACCGGGATCTGTTCGAGCGATTCGACGATATAAAACTCCTGGTTCAAGCGCTTTTTTTGCGGGAAGGCCTGCCTTCTGACCAACATGATCTGCTGATTTTCATTGATGAAATCCAGGAGTCGCCAAAGGCCATTCAGCATCTACGCTATTTCAAGGAACTGTTTCCCAATCTGTTTATCATTGCTGCAGGCTCTTTGCTTGAACACGCTTTGGCAGATGTACAAAGTTTTCCGGTAGGCAGGGTTGAATACCTGAACCTTCACCCCGTCAATTTCGAGGAGTTTTTGGCAGCGGATAATCCCCAGGCATTCAGGATCCTGGATGAAATTCCCATTCCCGAATTTGCCCATCCCATCTTGTTGGCGCTTTATCACCAATATGCCGTAGTAGGCGGCCTCCCGGAGGTATTGGCCGGCTTCATCGGGAACAGGGATTTTACGTCATTGGTGCCGGTTTATGAAAGCCTGATCCAGTCTTTCAAGGACGATGTCGGCAAATATGCCAGAAATGCCTCTGAGGTGCGGATACTGCGGCATATCATCGAAACGGCTCCGTTTGAAGCGGATAGCAGGATCAAATTCCAAAATTTCGGAAAATCAAATTACCAATCAAGAGAAGTGGGTGAAGCTATGCGGTCGCTTGAACTGGCTGGTCTCCTGAAATTGGTTTACCCCACCACCACTGTCGAATTGCCCGCCTTGCCCGACCTTAAAAAATCACCCCGGCTGCAACTATTGGACACCGGCCTGATGAACTACCAGGCCGGCATTCAGATGGACTTGCTCGGCATTCAGGATTTGAACCAGGTGTTCCGGGGAAAAATCATTCAGCACCTGGTGACGCAGCAGGTTATTTCTACCCATTTCCTTCCTTCCTATAAACCCATGTTCTGGGTCCGGGAAAAAAGCGATGCACAGGCTGAGGTGGACCTGGCTTATCCCTACCGTTCGATGCTCATTCCGGTGGAAGTGAAATCTGGCAAGGAAGGCAAACTCCGCTCACTGCACCAGTTCATGGACAGGGCCCCTCATCATTTCGCAGTGCGGTTCCACGCTAATATGTTTTCCGTAGAAAAAGTGGCTACCCCGGCCGGAAAAATGTTTTACCTGATGAATTTGCCCTATTTCTTATCCACCCGTCTGGAGCCTTATCTGGATTGGTTCATACAACAATACCCGCTTTTGTAAAACAAGAAAAATAAACCCGTTATGTCCGAATCAGCCCTCCGTCTCATCCGCGAAAACATTGAAAAACACCGGCGCGGTGAAGACGCCGCCTACCTGGACCTGGGCCGCTGCGGCCTGACTCACCTGCCTCCCGAATTGAAGGAATGTGTTTGGTTGGAGACGTTGATTTTGAGTAATGCCTGGGAGGAATACCATGCTAACCGAAAGAGGTGGGAAGAAAATAAAAGCCAAAACGAGGGCAAATCCAATCGCATCGACTCCATTGAAGGGGTGGAGCGATTGACCTCGTTAAAAAAACTGGTGGTTGCCGGGCACTATTCCGATGGTGGTAAAAAATGGGAACTCAGCGACTTGTCACCCATTGCCGGGTTGAGCCAATTACAACTGCTTTACTGCTCAGACACCCAGGTCAGCGACTTGTCACCCATTGCCGGG
>CALMYQ010000075.1 GCA_937873655.1 uncultured Lewinella sp.
CTTCAGTTGGCAGTCTTCAGTTGGCAGTCTTCAGTTGGCAGTCTTCAGTTGGCAGAAACCAGTATCCAGTCTTCAGTTGGCAGTTGGCAGTTGGCAGTCTCCCCGTCTACCTTCTACTGTCTACCGTATAATACCGATCATTCCACCAGACCCCTTTCTCCAGCTGTTTATACACATCGAGCCCGGCAGGCCGGATCAGCAGTTCGTCCAGCAGCAGTTCGTTTTTGCCGAGATCCTTGTTCAGGAAAGTCCAGCGAATGGCGGAACCCGGTTGTTCTGCCCGGACCGGCCATTCGATCAGGGCCCATCCGTTGGTGTCGAACACTTTGACCTTATCCTTGACCTGCGACCGGGCGGATTGGCGTACTTCCCCTGAGGTGGGGTTGTAGAGCTGGATTTCCATATCGCTCCGGGTATTCAGGTCGCCGTCGATATACATCCAGGCGGAAAAAACATAAGCCTGCGCACTGTCGCCGGGAAGCGGACCGTCGTACAGGGTGCTGAGTTCATTCATGATGCCTTTGAAGCCGCCGGCTCCTGAATAGGGATGATCGGATGGCTTGTCATCGAAAGAGCGGTAGACGAACCGGGCTGTGGAGTCGCTCAGCAGCCAGCCGTCCCGGGCGGATAGGGCGTCGCCGGACATGCTGCTCTGGATCGAAGCTATTTTGCGGTTGATCCGTTCCTGAAAGGATTCCAGCGGCAGTTCGTACAACCGGAATTCCTTTTTCTCGTAGAGGAGCAAGGCGCCGTCGAGCAAATGGCGGAAATCCTGACCGAAATCGGCGTGGCGGATGGTATCCCAGGCCATGAGCAGCGGCTTTTTGTTGGGAAAATCCGACAGGATAGCCGGCAAACGGTACGGCTCGGTCACCAGTTGCAGTTGTTTGAGGGTTTGCGACCGGGAGGTCCGGGTAAGGTGCGATCCTGAAAGGGGCAATCCTGTCTGGATGGAAATGGTCTCGCTTTTCTGGGCGACCAGGCCGCTGATGTCCCACCAGAACTGATCGGATCCCAGGTTGAAATAGGGAATGGGCAAAATGGATTGATAGGCGGCAAAATTGACCTCCTTCAGGTCGGTAAACCGCTTGCCCGGTTCGTATTCTTCAATGGGGTCCAGCCGCAGGTCTTTATCCCAGGCAAAAGCATGTGCTTCGAACAGCAGGACGGCTAGCGGGAGGGCCATCATCAGCGGCTTTTTGCCCCATACCCGGTAAATGGCCGTGATAGCCGCTATGTTGACGGCATAATAGAAGACCCAGGCAAACCGCCCGATGGACCTGAACTGGCGTATCGGACCGGTATGGTTCAGCAGGCCTTCCAACCCGGGAATGATGAACGGTACGCCGAACGCGAAGATCAGGATGGCAGCCGAAGCGACCAGGGTATAGATCATCCACTGCCTGCGGTCGACGGGTTGTTCTGCAGGCATAACCGTATCAAACCGGCGTTTTGCCAGCGCAACCACCAGCAGAACCAGGCCTGCAATGGCAGTTAATCCGATATAATTGCGCGCCTCGAAATCGAAATGCCGCAGTTTCAGCATATGCTCGCCCAACCATTTCCAGTGGGGCTCGAACGGCGAATACAGTAATCCGCCCGGATAGGCCCGGTAGTTGAAAAAGCCCCAGGGCAATCCGGACCGGTCGTTCACAGGGTCGCCGGCATTCATCCACCAGCTGAAGAAGACGAAAGGGAGAAGGACCGCCAGGCCGTAGTGCAAGGCATAACGGAGCAGCCGTTTCCAGTCGCGCCGCCATAACCAGCGGATGCCCATGTATCCCGTGATGGTGAATGCCATGATGGCAAAGAAATAGAAGTGGATCTGGGCAAATATAAAAATAGACAGCCCAAGGCCCAGGGCCCACCGCCAGTCCTCGCGTTCTTCCCATCGCAGCAGCAGATAAAATACAACCGGAACGACCTCCGGATGCGCCAGCCCGTAATGGGTGCTCATGCGGTGTATCTGCGGCGACAGAAAGGCAATGCCGATGGCTGCCGCGACCGAAACCCAGCCCGGCAAGCCCAGCCGCATGAAGATCAGCCATAAGAACACAGCGGCCAGCAAAATGGAGACCAGCATGGAAAAATGCATGATGCCCAGCGCGTAGTGCTCCAATCCAAGGAACTTGACCGCATTGCTGAGCAGCGGCTGGCAATTGCCCGGAATGACATGATCGCCGAACGGGTAATTCATCCCGGCATAATGGGAGTATGTCGTGTCATTTTTTATATGGTACAGATAGGCGTGATAGGCCTGGTAACCGTCTCCCCAGGGTTCAATGACCCGGCTGTTGCCGTATTCGAAATAATCGGGGAACCGCCACAGAACCGCTGCTGAAGTCAGGGCGACGAGAATGACCAGGGAAAGGACGTACATGTTTTTAGACATAGGCAATCGGCCAATATGGCCCAAATATAAGGCAATCAATGGTACAGAACGGCCCGGAATGGTTTTTTATCCGCATCCGCCTTCCGGAAAAATGGATTTACTACCTTTACCAACCACATTAACCTGACCCGGTACGAGGTCATGCTCGACCCGGATAAGGCGTTACCCAATTGTATGGCCGGCATCACCCTCCACGACGGAGTCGGCTCCGCTCAGTGTAAAGATAGGGAGGACTGCCAACTGCCAACTGAAGACTAAAAAACAAATGATATGGCATATCGCGATTTGGCACTTGAAATTGTTCGGGCTACCGAGCTCGGGGCTATTGCGTCCTCTTATTTTGCCGGCAAGGGAGACAAAGAGGGCGGCGACAAGGCTGCGGTGGACGGTATTCGGTATTACCTCAGCACCATTGATATTGACGGAACGGTGATCATCGGCGAGGGCGAAAAGGACAAAGCGCCCATGTTGTTCAACGGAGAGAAAGTGGGAACGGGAAAGGGACCGAAAGTGGATATTGCCGTTGACCCGGTGGAGGGGACGACGTTGCTGGCCAATGGGCAGTTTAACGCCGTGGCGACCATTGCCATGTCAAAACACGACAGCATGTTGCGGCCCGGCAGCTCTTTTTATATGAACAAGCTGGTGGTGCCCGGTCAGGCTAAAAACGCGATCGATATCCGGAAGCCGGCGAGCGAGAACCTGAGGAATATTGCCGAAGCCCTCAACAAGGATGTCCGGGCATTGGCTGTTTTTGTGCTCGACCGCCCCAGGCATGAAGAACTGATCCGCGAGATCCGCATGCTGGGCGCCAGGATCTTCCTGGCCCCGCACGGGGACGTGACCGGCGCTGTTGCCGCTGCATTGCCGGATACTGAGATAGATGTCATGATCGGCATCGGCGGCACGCCCGAAGCGATCCTGTCGGCGGCGGCGGTCAAAGCTATGGACGGGGGCATGCAATGTATGCGTGCGCCGCAGTCCGAGATAGAAAAAAGCCGGCTGTTGGCAGAGGGCGCCGACCTGGAAGAAGTGCTGAACCTGGACAACCTCATCAGCTCGGACGATGCCTATTTCGCAGCCACGGGCATCACCAGCAGCCCTTTCCTGAAAGGCGTTACCTTCAAGGCCAATGGAATTGTAACGACCCACAGCATCGTTATGCGATCCAGGTCGGGGACCGTTCGGTATATCGAAGGAATTCACAACCTGAAAAAGAAACTTTCCGGGGTGGAGTACGAGCTTCCCGGGTGATTGATACACAAAACAGCCGATTAACCGGAGTCTGATGAAGTATTGGCAGATTAAAAAAATTGCGTTCTTTTTTGTCTTTGCGGCAGGCGCCCTGCCGGTTTTTACCCAATCACCAGGCGGGATCTCCCAGGTTTGGGTGGCCGACCAGGGGGACGGCACCTATAAAAATCCCATCCTGTACGCCGATTATTCCGATCCGGATGCGATCCGGGTAGGGGAGGACTATTACCTGACGGCCTCCAGCTTCAATTGCATGCCGGGACTGCCCATTTTGCATTCCAGGGACCTGGTAAACTGGGAAATTATCGGCCACGCCCTCCAAAAGCAGATCCCGGAAGCCTTTTTTGAGGTCCCGCAACACGGCAACGGGGTATGGGCGCCCTGCCTAAGGTACCACGACGGCGAATTCTACATCTATTGGGGCGACCCGGACCACGGCGTGTACATGGTCAAAACCCGCGACCCGGCCGGAGATTGGGAGCTGCCGGTGCTGGTAAAAGAAGGCAAGGGCATCATCGATACCAGTCCGCTCTGGGACGACGACGGACAGGTCTACCTCGTACACGGGTGGGCCGGCAGCCGTGCAGGCGTCAACAGCCTGATCACCGTCAATCGCATGAATGCCGATGGCACCCGCGTCCTGGATGAAGGCAAACACGTGTTCGACGGTCACGACGGCCACAAGACGATCGAAGGCCCCAAATTCTATAAGCGAAACGGCTATTATTACATTTTCGCTCCCGCCGGCGGCGTACCGACCGGGTGGCAGTTGATCCTGCGATCCAGGGATATCTACGGTCCGTACGAAGAAAAGATCGTATTGGAACAAGGCAGCACGCCGGTCAACGGCCCGCACCAGGGCGGCTGGGTGGAAACGCCCGGCGGAGAATCCTGGTTCCTTCATTTTCAGGATGTCGAAGCCTACGGCCGCATTCTTCACCTGCAGCCCGTACACTGGGTCGGCGACTGGCCAATGATGGGGAACGACAAGGACGGCAACGGGGTGGGCGAACCCGTTTTGAGACATAAAAAGCCCGATGTGGGCGCCACCTACCCCATTCAGACACCTGCCGAAAGCGATGAATTCAATACGGATGAGTTGGGGTTGCAATGGCAGTGGCACGCCAACCCCCGGGTAGTGTGGAGCGCGCTGCTGCGCGGCAAGGATTATCTGCGCCTGTTTGCGGTGAATCAGCCGGCAGGCGCTGCCAACCTGTGGCCCGTGCCCAACCTGTTGTTGCAGAAATTTCCGGCGCCGGATTTCACAGCCACCACCAAAGTCACCTGGCAGGTGGAATTCGAAGCCTGGCAGGAAAAAAAAGCGGGGCTGATCATAACCGGCAATGACTACGCTTACCTCGCTATCTCGCAGGACGACAAGGGGTACAAGATAAGCCAGGCCCGCTGTAAAAATGCTGAAAAAGGCACGGCCGAAGAAGTCGTTGCGGAAAAACGGATCGGCACGGACACGGCATACCTCCGGGTGAATGTCAGCGGCCCGGATGCCAAATGCCGGTTCAGTTACAGCGAGGACGGGCAGCGTTTTACACCCATCGGCGAGGAATTTACCGCCTTGCCCGACAAGTGGATCGGCGCAAAGGTGGGCTTGTTCGCTACCAGCGCCAGCAATGCCCGACGGGGCAGTTATGCAGATTTTGACTGGTTCCGGGTGACGAAATGATCAGGTGCGGTTCCAGATATCCAGATAGATCTTCCAGTCTCCATCCGGCATTTTCCGCCATACAATGACGTATTTGCCGCGCCAGGGCGCCTCAGCGCCGTCGGCTGCGCGGGTTTTTCCCTCATAATATCCCCAATCGTAGGCCTCTTCGCCGATGATGCGGATCTCTTCGGGCATGATCCGGTGGTGGATGGTCCTGGATTTGCGTTCCGGCGGCGGGATCCAGTATCCGGCGATGGCTTTGGCGCCTTGGAGGATCTCCATCCGGTCGGGGAATATCTTGGCGTCAGCGGTATAGGCGTTTACCACTTTATCGTATTCACCTGCTACAAGGCTTTTGGAAAAGGCATCAATATTTTGATGGATCCTTCCAAGATCGGTGGCCAGGAATTGTTTTTTCAGTGTCTCGTAAGTATCGGATAATTCTGCAATGAGCGGCAGGGACTCGTGGAGGTTTTCCTTGCCCATGAAGGCGGCCAGGGCTTTGCCGTCCAGACGGCCGATGAGGGCTGTCCATCTATCCCAGGCCGGGAGTTTTTCCAGTTGGCCGTAATACAATTCATTGAATCCTTCAACGGCGTAATATTGGGTTCTGTCGATCCAGGGGTCATCTCCTTCTGCAAAAACGGCAAACGGGGCGATCATATCTTCCGAAGAAGGGTCGAGGCTGTATCGCTTGCCGAAACTGTATCGCGCGGCCAGCCACGCCCGCTTCCCAACTACGCCCAGGGAAGGATCGGCGGGAAACCACTCCCCGTCGGCGTTGTCGAAGATTTCCAGCCATACGTGATCATTGTGCTGTTTGCCGAAGACGGAAGCGCGCACACCGTCCTCTTTCACCCGTTCTTCCGCATCTTTCTGCCGCCTTTCGGCCAATACGTGAAGGTTGACCTCCCGCACGCGCCGCATCTTCAGGCCGAGGGTTTCCATGCAGGCTTTACTCACCTGAGCGAGCTCGTTGCAATTGCCGCCTTTGCGTTCCAGAATGTCCTGAACGGTGCGGCGTTGGTAGTCGGTAGCCGTCCAGTCGAAATACCGTGCAAACCAGTCGATCACAAAGGACGCCTTTTCAAAATCCGTGTCGGCATCGCGGGTGACGTAATGAGCGAATGCCGGCAGATCAGTGACGGCCAATGCGTATAAACTGTCAACAGGGAGTGTTTTTTCCTGAGAAAAAGCCCAGGTGGAAACAAACAACAGGGTGATTTGAGCCAGTTTTTTCATGGTGTTCATTTTGAAAGAATGTCGGGAATATTCAACCTAATGACAAGGGCGCTGTCCGGGGGTTGCAATTTCCAGGTTATTCAAATTAATCCTATTTTCGGGATCAATCGTTAATCAGGAAAAAAAAATGACCGAAGCATTGACGGCTCGCCCATGTTTTACGCCTCCGGTGCAGGCGGACAGCGGATCTGCGTTTTCCCGGAAGATGACCTTGTGGTGGTTCACCTTGCGGATCCCTATCAGAATCAAAATGTCCCGGAAGAATCGGTTCAGGAATTGCTGGGCATGATCCTCAAAGCCAGGGTAGGGGAACCGGCCGCCGGTCCGCAGTTTGAAACCCTTTCGCCGCCTGCAAACCCGGGGCCCACGATGACATTATCATGTATTATTAGCAGCCAGTAGGGTCTTGGCGTCCTTCCACGCGATCCGCAGGCAATCCGCAAACCCGCCGCCGGGGGTATCCCAGTTCTTCATGCCGGCATTCCGGCCGCCCATCCGCTCATAAAATGCGCGGGAGGCGTGGTTGGCCTCCAGTACCCAAAGATAGAAATCGTGGCGGTCGTAGGTCTCAACTATCCATTGGGCGGTCATTTGCATCAGTACTTTTCCGATCCCGCGCCCTTTGTAATCCGGCCGGACGTGGAGGTTGTCCAGATATGAGCCCCATTCCGTGTCCTCCAATCCGTAGCCGAAGGCAAAGCCGACCAACCGGCCGTTCTCTTCGGCTGCGGCTCCCCATTGGTTGGATTGCGGTTGGGCAAAGCGCTCGGTCCAGACCTGGATGCGGTCGTCAAAGATCCCGCCGTCCAGATAGGAATCCGGGAAAATGCCGCGATAGTGATCCCGCCAGCTCTCGGTATGGAGCTGGGCTATGGCTTCGGCGTCTTTGGAGGTAACCGGTCGGAAGAGCATTTTGAAAGGTAAAAGTTTGTAATGCAAAAGTAGGATAACGGAGGGAATTGGGGAATAGTTCCGTTTATGGTCATTAGTCGTAAGTCATTAGTCGTAAGTCATTAGTCGTAAGGCATTGTGCCGTCCCTGTGACGGGCGCCCGGCAATGAAACAGTTATCAGTGGGCAGTGATCAGTGGTCAGTTATCAGTCTGAATAAACGGCGTCTTCCTGCCCCTGAGACGGAAGCCCGGCAATGAAACAATGAAACAATGAACCCATCCAACTCAATCCCCCACCTTATCAAACAGCACCCCCCGGACCCGGCCGCTGGATACTTTCATGCCGGTCACTTTGCCTTCGCTGTTTTTATCAAACTCCACCTGGCCAAAAAACCAGGTATTGCCGGTGAATTTTCCTCCCTGACCGGCGCGAAGTTCAATATCCGGATGGCGTTGGTGGTGTGCGATGAGCTTGCCGTCTTCCACTTTCAGGGTGTAGGCTGTTTCCAGTTCGGGGCTGTAAAACCGGCCGGTAAAGGTTGAAAGGTCGACGGAGGCGGGCGAAAATGGTTGTATGCGGGTACATTTGTATTCCTGGCCGCCCTGTTTGAGGGTGAACCGGTTGACTTTGCCGTTGTCCTCGGGTTCGAAGATCACCGTAGCGCCTGCTTCCGGGATAACGAAGGTAGTTTCTGATTGGGGCTTCATTTCCGCTTTGGGCTGCCCCGTACCCTGCCCCATCAATTTGCCTTCTTCCAGCGTGACGTTGATGTTGAATCCCGGCGCGAGTTCGTATTCCCCCACATAAGCATTCAATACGGCGGCGTCGACCTTAACGGCGGTTTCCTCCTTTTCCGGTTTCGGGGCTGCATCGGGTTTCGGCGCTGGTTTGGGTTGGATCATCCGGTCCCCCAGGTAGATATCGGCGACTTGCAGGCCCAACCCCGTCGGATTGAAAGAAGCCAGATTGCTGAATACGATCACGGCAAAATCCTGGTCGGGAAACCGCGCCAGAGAGGTCCGGTAACCCGCATCGGCGCCGCCATGGCTGATCATTGCTAGGCCTTTATACGTACCGATGCCTTGTCCGAGTGCATAGGGGATGGTATCGCCGGAATTGAGCACTGCCCGTTCCGACATTTGCGCCATGATCCGGGCATTGCCCACCTTCATTTGCTTGAAATTGACGGCCCATTTGGCCAGGTCCTCCACGGTGGTGAACAAGCTGGTAGCCCCGACATTGGCATAGCTCAACACACTTTTTTTGAACCCTTCCGGGCTTTGATAATAAGAATAAGCCCGGTTTTTGACTATTTTTTCGTGGTCGTCGTAAAACAGGGTTTGTTTCATCCCGAGCGGCTCAAAGATGTGCTGCCGGCACCATTCCGGAAAGGGTTTTTCGGTGACCCGCGCGACGATCTCCGCCATCAGGGTGTAGCCCGTGTTGCAATAGAGGTGTTCGGCATTGGGCTCGAAATTGAGTTCTTTCTGATTGAAGACCAGCTTCAGGATCTGTTCCCGGGTGATCACATCGTCCAATCGCCAGCCCGCAAGAGCCAGCAGGTTCCACTGGTCACGCAACCCGCTGGTATGGTGCGCCAGTTGCCGGATAGTGATGGGCTTCCCGAAATCGTGCATTTCCGGCAGGTATTTCCGGATATCGTCATCCAGTGAGAGCTTGCCCTGATCGGCCAGCGTGGCGATGGCGAACGCCGTGAATTGCTTGGAAACGGAGGCGATATGAAAAACGGTTGTCGGTGAATTGGGAATGTCGTATTCCAGGTTGGCAAAACCGTAGCCCTTGGAGTAATGCAGCTTTCCATCCCTGACGACGGCTACGGCCGCTCCCGGAGACCCCGGTACATTCCATTGCGCAAAGAGCTGATCGACCTTGCCTTCGGGTGTAGTGGCTTCTTTTTCCAGCACCTTGATCGCGATGGTATATTTTCCGGGCTTGCCTTCCGGTTCGAGCGGGGCAATATCCAGTCGGTAAGCGCCGGCTAACTTGGTGACAAAAGAAATGAGCTCCGGGCCGAACTGGCCGTTGGGACTGTCGAATTCGCCGAGTTGGGTTCCTTTCGGATCGTAGGCGCGGATGATGAGGTCAATGCCATTCTGGACGACTTCGGCGAGCAGGTACTGACCAGCCTTGAGCTCAAGGGTATATTGGTGTGTCTGGCCCGCACTGATCGAAGCCGATCTGGTTTCGCCTTTTTTTAAGGTGAATTGGGCAGGCTGGCAGCTTGCGATCGTTGCATAAAACAAGAAAAACAACGACAGGAGCCGGGTGAACAGGTGTAATTTCATGTCGGTGTGATTTTGGAGTCCAAGATAGGGAATTTCTGCGGGTATAATCAATCCCGGGATGACCGAACCTGAAGGAAACGCCTCAGTTCCAGGTGAGTCTACTCTTTTATCATCCTGACTGCGGTCTTTTGCAGGCGGTTCTCCGCTATGACCACAATGATGCCGGAAGGCAGATTTCCGATCCTGATTTCACCTGATTCGGGGTCATTCACCTGGAGCAAAAGCCTTCCGAAAAGGTCGTAGAACCGGATCCGTTCAATGGGCTCCGAACCGGCCTGTAACCGCACCCAATCTCCGGCGGGATTCGGGAAAACTTTCAGGGGAACATGGTTGTAAAGATCATGGTTCAACCCTGTCAAAGTAGGCGCGTCGGAAGAAATGGTGAAATCACCACATCCGGCCAGGAAATGATCATCGGTTGAGGGGTGCAGATCCTGCCAGGCCGCTACCGCTTCTTCGGCCGTCGCCCACACAAAATAACCGGCTTCCCGGTAGGGTTGCAGGCGGCGGAGCAGTTCACCCACCTTGTCGACATACCCCGGCGAGGGCAAATGCCGAAAATTCATCATGATCTTGAAGCTGAAAAAGGCATCCGGCGGCCAGGCCCCGTTCCGGATATCGTCCAGCAGGTTGATGACGCGGTTGGCCAGCAATTCCACATTGGTCGTATCGGTAATGATGAATTCGTTGTTGCAGCCGTTGCCGAGGCAGACGAGCGGCTGGTCGGGATCATTGGCGCCGAATCCGGCAATGGTCGGCGCCGCCGGCCGCCAGACGCCGAAGGCCTCAAAGTCGTCGACATGCCCCGGGCTGCCGCCGCCCCAAAGGATCTGCGGTTGCCAGGTGTAACCGGGGAAGGTATGCCCTGGTTGGGGTGTTTGCCACAAGGTCCAGTCCTCCGTTACACTCGGCGAATTGAAATTCCGCCAGATGAACCCGCCCATCAGCTTCCGGGGAGGCGTCAGGCCGCAGCTGTCCAGCAGATAGGCCAGATCGGCGTAATTGTACGGGTTATAGCCCGGGCCTGCCGTCAGGCTGAAATGGTTGTGCGGTTCTATTTCGATCTGCGGTTGTTTGTCGGCCCATTGCAACAGATCTTCCGGGTTGGTGTGAGCGTTCTCGTGTTTCAGGCAGGCGTTGATGAAGTTGCTTTCCGGCATCATCACGTAGGCGGCATCGTATGCGAGGACCGAATCGCATATGGCCTGCGCCAAATCGCGGATGACGGCGTAATCGGCAGCGTTGTCGTAATCCAGCCCGTGAAAGCTGCGGTCGTTCGTTTCGTTATGGGATGCCAGGTAGAGATAAACCGGCGGTTGAGCGGACAGGAAATTGCAGGCCAGCAGGCCGGCTGCACACAAGACAGGAATTTTCATGAACCCGGATTTTAGATCGTTCGGGTATTGGACTTTTTAGAGGGTCAAGGGTTTAAGGGAATGACTGATGACTGATCTTCACCCCTTCTATTGGTCTCTCATTCTATACATTATGCTTGACCCTTCGCCGATCGCTCCCACCCGTCTACCGTTGCAAGGTACGCCTCGGTTTCCAGTTTTACCCGGGTATCGTCCCATTCAAAAAAATCGCCGAGCAGGGCGGCTACTTTCGGGGCGGCGACCTTGGCGGCTTCCCAATCCGTGATCTCCAGGCGCATGCGGCGGCCGAGGATATCGCGCAGGGTGCAGGCCATTTCATTGCCTACGGTGTAGGCGACTTCCGCCCGGATAAAGGGATGGCCTTCCACCAGCCTTTCTGCATAGGCCGGGATCTGCTTCGTCAGCCAGACTACCTGACCGGCCCGGTCGCCGTAGGCCAGCGACAGGTGCCGGGCTATGTCTTCGGGGAGCCCTTCCAGGTCCTTCCAGCCGTCCTCTTTGAAACCAGCAGCGCCGACCAGTAACTGATCCTGGGTTGTGCAGGGTGTCGTTGTGCCGAGGATCTCGCACGCCTTGTCGAGCGTATCCCTGGCCATCAGTCGATAGGTGGTCCATTTGCCGCCCAGGAGGCTGAGCAGGTTCGATGCCGGGTCGTGTTCCACCTCGTGGTCGCGAACAAGCCGTTTGGTGGATTTTCCGGGTTTGGCGGCGATCAGGGGGCGCAACCCGCCGAAGCCGGCCCGGACCTGATCTGCGGTAGGCGGAGCGGTCAGGTAAGGCGCCAGGGTGTCGAGCAGGAAATTCACTTCGCGGCGTTCCAGAACGGGCTCCTTTTCCGGGTCGGGATAATCCTCGTCGGTCGTGCCGAGGAGCACCTTGCCTTCGAACGGTATGGCGAATACCACCCGGCCATCGGGTGTTTTGGGGATGAGCATGGCGTCATGGCTGTTCAGGATAGCGAAAGGCAGCAAGACGTGGACCCCTTTGCTGGGCCGGATGCGGTGTTCCTGGGCGGGGTTGGCCATCAGCCGGATATGATCCGAAAAAGGGCCGGTGCAATTGATGAAAAGGCGGGCTTTGACCGTTATCGGCCCGGTTTCCCGGGTCAGGTCCTTTGCCGTCAGCCCGGATAATTTGCCGTTCTCATCTTTTTTGAACCCGGTCACTTCCAGGTGGTTGGCGACGGCGGCGCCCGCTTCCGCGGCGGTATGGGCGACCGCCAGGCAGTAGCGCGCATCGTTATGTTGACCGTCGTAATAGAGTACAGCGCTGTGCAGGCCTTTCGGGTTGAGGCCGGGCATTCTCCGGAGCGCTTCCTTTTTACTGAGCCATCGCGAACGGGGCAGGGGATCCTTCTTCCCGGCGATCCAGTCGTAAATGCGGAGGCCTATCGCGAGGTAAAGACCCTGAAACCAGTTGGAAACCGGCGTGAGGAGCGCCTGGGGGCGTGCCAGATGCGGCGCGTTTTTGATCACGGTATGGCGTTCTTCCAGGCCGTGCCTGACCTGCCGAAGCTGGCCCAGGTCGAGCTTTTTGAAGGCCTGTTCGAGGTAGCGGACCCCGCCGTGGATAAGCTTGGTGGACCGGGAGGAGGTTTCGGCGGCGAAGTCGTTCTTTTCGATGAGCGCGACCCGGAAACCGCGGAGTGCGGCATCCAATGCACAACCCGCGCCGCTGGCGCCGCCGCCGATGACGCAAATATCGAAATGTTCGGTTTGCAGTCGCTTTAAGTTATCTGCCCGGTTCATGGAGTTTAAGGATTTTGGGTCGGGGTAAAGGTAGGGGATTTTAGCGCTTCCAAAAATAAAAAACCGTGCTTCTCCGCAGAGAAACACGGTCCCTTTATCTTTAATTCAGAAAGTCCTAACCTATAAGCCCATCCCGTCATACACCTCCATCACCGCCTTGACGTGGCCGGCGGAATCATTCAACAGGGCCATTTCATCTGCATTGAGTTTGAGTTCGATGAACTCGGAGATCCCGTTTTTGCCCAGCTTCACCGGAATGCCCAGGAAGATGTCCTTCATGCCGTATTCGCCGCTGAGGTTGACGCAGCAGGGGAAGATCCGGTTCTCGTCCTTGACGATGGCTTCCACCATCTGGGCTGCCGCCGCGCCGGGGGCGTACCAGGCCGAGGTGCCCATGAGTTTGACCAGTTCGCCGCCGCCCACTTTGGTGCGCTCGACGATGGCATCGAGTTCGGCCGAACCGATCATGTCCGTGACCGGAATGCCGGCAACCGTGGTATAGCGGGGCAGGGGCACCATGGTGTCGCCGTGGCCGCCCAGGAGCAACGCCTGGATATCCTTCGGCGATACCTGGAGCGCTTCAGCCAGGAATGCGCGGTAACGGGCCGTATCCAGGATGCCGGCCATGCCGAATACCCGCGACCGATCCAGTCCGGATACCTTGTAAGCGGCATAGGTCATCACGTCCAACGGGTTGGAAACAACGATGATGATCGGATTCTTGGAGTGTTCCAGGATGGATTTGGTGACCGAATTGACGATCTTGGCGTTGGTGGAGATCAAATCGTCGCGGCTCATACCCGGTTTGCGGGGTACGCCGGCTGTGATCACCACGATATCGGAGCCGGCGGTTTCTTTATAGTCATCCGTACCTTTGACGTGAGTGCTGTAATAATCGATGGGGGCTTGCTGCCAGGTGTCGAGCGCTTTGCCGCGCGCCAGGTCGCCGGCGATATCCAGCAGAACGATTTCCTTAACAATGTCGCGATGCGCCAGCACATTGGCAACGGTAGCGCCAACGTTGCCCGCACCGATTACAGTTACTTTACTCATGATATTGGTGATTTAAAAAATTTGGTTTTTAAGTCCCGCAAAAGTAGTCTTTTTTCAAAAGCTTTGTTTAATCCAAGACCAAAGAATTGCACCGCTTCGGCCGCGGTACCCTTCCATTTGATTACATTTGTGGCCTAAACAGTAAAATTTCAAATGATCAGATTATTGTCAAGCCTGGCTGCTTTGGTTTTTGCCCTGGCAGCCTCCGCTCAAACGAATATTTTCAGCTGCGGTACCTCGGGCGCTACCGGTGAAATGCTGATGCCCCGCCTCGAACGCAACCTGCGGGCCATGGGCGACCACCCGGCGCTGGGGCGGACCGTATCCTTTGTGCCTGTCCACTTTTTTCTGGTTGCGGAATCCAACGGCGACGACCGTATCCTGGAATCGGACGTTTATGAACAGCTTTGCGCATTGAACGAGGATTATGCGCCCATGAACATCCAGTTCTACATCAAAAACAAGAACGAAACCCTCCCTCAGGGCTCCTATACGGCCAACGGGCTGACCTATATCAATAACTCGGTCATCTTCAACGATCATACCTCTTCGCTCACCCTGATGAATAACCTGTACCGGGATGACAATGCCATCAATATCTGGATATTGGCCAACGCAACACCCGCCGGCGGCACGATCGGCCAGACCCTCGGGTACTACTCCCCCCAATTCGATTGGGTCGTTATGCTGGACGGAGAGGTGAATGCCGGATCGACAACGCTTTCCCATGAGCTGGGGCACTTTTTCAGCCTGCCGCACCCGCACCGGGGTTGGGACAGTAAGCCTTTTATCCCGGATCCCGTGCCGCAATGGGCGATCAACGAAGGTTTTACCACGCCGACACCCAACCCGGTTCCGGCTACCGCCCCCGACGGCATTCCAACAGAAAAAATGAGCGGCAGCAATTGTACGACCGCCGGCGACAAGATCTGCGATACACCCCCGGATTACAACGGCTTCGGTTGGCTAACCTGCAATTTCAGCGCAGGCGCCATGGACCCCGACGGCGTACTGATCGACCCGCAGGAAAAACTGTTCATGGGCTATTTCGGCTACTGCCCGGTCGATGATTATTTCTTTTCCGATATGCAGCAGCAGATCATCATGCAGGATTACGCTTCCACGGAGAGGGACTATCTCCGCACCGGCTATTCGCCTAATCCGACGGCTCTGGCAGCAGGTTGCACCAATATCGCGCCCGCCAACAACCAGACCTTGTCGCAGTTCAATGAGATATTCTTCCAGTGGTCGGAAGTACCCGGCGCCGAGCGGTACCTCCTTGAGATCAGCCGCAACAGCACCTACCCGGCCTCCACTACCCTTAATTACGTAGTGAGCGGTACTTCAAAGATCGTTACCGACCTGGAGGCCAACCGCAACTATTATTTCCGCGTGCGCCCGCTGACGGATTACTCCAGCTGCGTAGCGCCCAGCTCGAATCACTTTTTCAAAACGGGATCGGTAACGGCAACTGCGGAACCGGCCTTCGTGAAAGGGTGGAAACTCTGGCCAAACCCCCTTGTATCGGGCCAACCTGTGGCCATCGAACTCAATGCTGCCAAAGCCTTCAGCGCCCGGATCGAGATCCTGTCGCTGGATGGTCGTCAGGTCGTTTCTCCCGTGAGCCGGTCCTTCAAAACGGGCAACAACCGGGTTGAGATCCCGGCAGCGAGCCTGCCTTCGGGCGTATATTGGGTGAAGGTCAATACGGCTGAAGGCCAGTTCAGCAAAAAGATAGTGGTTGGTAAGTAAATTATAACGAAAAATATGAAAATGGGCAAAGGGCTCGTTCCGCTAGCGGCATTGCTGCTGTCGCTGTCATCGCTGACAGCTCAAAATTATTGCGGGTCGCCGGCAGGCCGGTCGGCATGGCTGAAGAAATACCAATCCCATCCCGAAGCGTTTGAAAAGGGCACGGATACGACAATGTACGTCCCGTTGGCCATTCACCTGCTCGGATCGGACGATGGAACGGGCTTTTTCAAACTCCACCGGGTCTTTGACGCATTCTGCAGCCTCAACCGGGACTTCGAACAGGCCGGCATCCAGTTCTATATCCAGGGTGACATTGACTACATCAGCAATACAGCCTGGAACGACCATGAAGAGGTCGAAACCGGCGCCGAAATGATGTTCGCCAACAATGTGGAAAATACCCTGAATATCTATTTTGTAGCGAACCCGGCGGGCAATTGCGGCTATAACCTGCCCTACGGCGGGATTGCGCTGAACAAGAGCTGCTCCAACCCGGATGATCATACCTGGGCGCACGAGGTCGGGCATGCCTTGTCCCTCCCGCATCCCTTCCTGGGTTGGGAAGGCGGGGTGAGTTATGACAACTCCGTAGCTTATGACTATGCCGACCCCGCCCCGGAATACGTCACCTACGATTATACGCTGTTCAAGAGCGTTTTTTATCCTGATACCCTGATCATCGATACCGCGTTGGTGGAAAAACTGGACGGCAGCAACTGCCATATCGCGTCCGACGGTTTTTGCGACACTCCTCCGGATTACCTGTACAACCGCTGGAACTGCGATATCAACAGCCTGAGCAGCACGTTGCAAACGGACCCCAACGGCGCCAATTTCAGGTCGGACGGCACCCTCATCATGGGATACGCAAACGACGTTTGCCAGGGCCGCTTCACGCCTGAACAGATCGCAGCCATGCGCGCTTTTCTGGTGAATGAAAAACCGGAATGGATCAATGATCAGACGCTGCCGGATTCGCTGACCATGTCGGTTGCAGTTCCCGTTTATCCCACCGGCGACGAATTGGTCAATTACCAGGATCTGGAGCTGACCTGGAATGCCGTTCCCGGCGCCGTATCCTATCTGGTCATGCTGAGTACCTCAACGACCTTTCAGGATGCCGCATTACAGGAATTCGTATCGACCGATACGACCCTTCTCATCGATGAATTGCTGATCAACCGCCGGTATTACTGGCGCGTCAAACCGTTTACCCGTTACCAGTTTTGCGAACCTACTTCCGGGACGGCCGTTTTCCGCTCGGCCCAGGTGACCGGCGCTAACCGGGTTGCAGGCATCGAAGAATGGCGGTTGTACCCCAACCCGGCCGGCGAAAGCAGCAATATCCGCTTGTCGGCAACCCTGCTGAAGAACATGCCCATCAACTACAGCATTCACGATGCGGCGGGCAAACTGGTCGGTACCGGCCGCGCCGAACTGTACGCCGGACACCAGGATATCAGCTTGAATATGCCGGAATTACCCAAAGGCGTATATTGGATCCAATGGACGGACGGTGTGCACTGGATGGCGGACAAGGTGGTGATTTAATTGATTCAATTGTTCGATTGATACGATTGATTGGATTAATCGAACCAATCGAAAAATCAAGCGATCAGGAAATGGATGCGTCTTTCCTCCGCCGTTCCAGTTCCTGCTGGATGATCATGCGGAGGCGGGAAGAAAAGCGGAAATGGCGGTAGCGGCGATGGATATACACGATGCCCACGGAGAAGATCAGAAACTTGGCGACCAGCAGGGTAAAGCAGATATTGGCGCCCCAATGCACGTTGAAGGCTTCGAAGAGAAAGAAGCCGGCGATCCAGATGGTCAGGCTGGCCAGCAGAACGAAAAGGCGGTAATTCAGGCGGAGCGCTTCGCTTTCTTCCGAGTTAAGGCGTTCCAGCAAGGCGTACAATTCTGTATTGGAATAATAATGAGGACCTGCTTCGCGAATAAGATACAAATCGTCATTCGCGTCTTTTACAATCTGCCGTAGTTGCCTTTTCAGTCTAAAGTCCTTCCAATCCATGGCGATGAATGCTTATTGGGCGCCTTGCGTATCGGTTTTTATTTAGAACGATATTATGCTCGAACGGTTGCGAAAATAGAAAAATTTTCACGCTCTCCAATTGCAAAGTCGTAAATTTCCGCGGTAGTTTGAGAAATTTTTTAGAAAAAATAGAAATAGATGGATGAGTTGACCTACGAGTCTGCTCTCGGTGAATTGCAGGCCATCGTCAATCAGGTGCAATCCGAGCAGATCGGCATTGATGAATTGTCGGCCAAACTGCAGCGGGCGGCCGGGCTGATTGCTTTTTGCCGGGGAAAATTGCGTACCGCCGATCAGGACCTTCAGCAACTTTTTGCCGATCAGGAGCCCGGATAACTGCCGTTTCCGGATGGTTTTTCCCGTTTAGTAAACAATGAGGGCCTGAAAAGACCCAATTCAAACCACTTCGTAAAACAACCTTTTACGGATCATTTGTTACCTTACCTTTGTAATCAAGTTTTCTCATAGTATGTTTAATTTTCCTACACCTTTATCCCTTCTGGGGTGTAGGAATTTTTTTTTGTGCCATGTTGAAAATGTACCTCTGAACTGGACATCCTGCCGATTCTTCCTACCTTAGCGCCGAATTTCGGCTGAATTTCATTCCCCATGACAGAAGCCTACATTTACGATGCCGTTCGAACGCCGCTTGGGAAGGGAACGCCTGAGGGCCGCCTTTACGAATTCAATCCCGCGTACCTGCTGGAAATACTCCTCAACGCCATCCAGCGCCGCAACAACGGCATTGGCCTGGAGCAGGTCCAGGATCTGATCGTCGGCTGCACCCAGACAACCGGCGACCAGGAAGGCAATATTGCCGAAAAAGCCCTGCTGACGGCGGGGTTCACCGGGCAAACAACCGGCTTTCAGGTCAACCGCAGCCGGGTTTCAGGCCTGGAATCCATCCTGCTGGCTGCATCTAAAGTCCGCTCCGGGTGGGCGCAGATGACCCTGGCCGGCGGAGTGGAGAGTTACAGCAAATTCGCAACCCAGCTCGCCGTCGATTTCCCGGATTTCTACTTCCGCGGCAACAACCTGCCCGGCGGAATCGCTGCCGACCTGACGGCCACCCTTTCGGGATTCTCCCGGGAAAACCTGGACGAATATGCCCTGCATTCCCACCAGAAAGCGCGGGAAGCGGCGGCATCCGGCCTCCTGAAGGCTTTCCTCGAACCGGTTTATGACCCCAACGGCCTGGCCGTCCTCGCCGAAGATGAACTGCTGTCGGAAATGCCGTCCATGGATATTCTCGCCGGTTTCCCACCCGTCTTTGAAGCGGAAGGCAAACAAGGTTTCGATCAGGTAGCGCTCCAGCGGTTTCCGGCCATTGAAAAGGTCAGGCACCTGCACACAGCCGGCAATACCGCCCCCGGAGCCGACGGCGCCGCCCTGCTCCTGATCGGCGACCGGCAGACCGGCGATGAACTGGGGCTGAAACCGCGTGCAAAAATCGCAGCCGCCTTTACCACTGCGGATCAGTATTTCCCCCGTTTCCCGGCAGTCGGAAAAGTCCTCGAACTGGCCGGCAAACAACCTAAAGATATCGACCTTTGGGCCTGCAGCGAGTATACGGCCGCTTTCGCCCTCAAATTTCAGCGCGACTTCAATCTTCCCGCAGCCCGGTACAATCCGTTCGGCGGGAATATCGCCTTCGGCTTTCCGCCGGGATGCGGCGCTACGGTGTCATTGATCCACCTGCTGGAAGCCCTGGAGAAGAAACAACTGAAAACGGGATTGGTATCGGCAACCGATGCGGGCGTGCATGCGGCGATATTGCTGGATGTCAGCTGTTGATGCTGCCCGCCGTCGCCGGGGCTGTGGCGGACGGAGGATGCCGGGGGCTGGATGCTAGATTCTCGATACTGGAGACTGCCAACTGAAGGACTGGATGCCGGATACTTGATGCTGGATGACAGAAAACTGCCAACTGAAAAACTGATTACTGCCCGCTACATCGGATGAATGGGAACGCTGCTTAAAATGATGGGATGAATTGATGCGACGTAAAATTGATGCGACGTAAAATTGATGCGACGTAAAATCTTACGTCGCTACTTACGACTAAACAAATGATCAATTATTCAAAAGATACGGACAATATTGTCACCCTTACGCTGGACATGAAGGGGAGGGCCGCCAATGTGATCAACTACGAATTCGGCGAGGCTTTTCTCCCGGTGATCGAGCACCTGAAAAAGGAAAAGGCGCGACGGGCCCTGCGCGGTGTGATCCTGACCTCGGCGAAAAAATCCTTCCTGGAAGGCGGCGATCTGGAATACCTCTACCGGGCGACCGATACAGAACAGATCTTCCGCTTTGCCGAAAAGCTGAAAGTGTTCCTCCGCGACCTGGAACGGCCCGGGGTGCCGGTCGTGGCGGCCATCAACGGAGCGGCACTGGGCTCCGGGTTCGAGCTGGCCCTGGCCTGCCATCATCGCATCCTGCTCGACGACCCGACCAACCGCATCGGAAATCCGGAGATCAACCTGGGGCTTATACCCGGCGGCGGCGCGACCATCCGGCTCATGTGGTTGCTGGGGATTGAAAGGGCCTATGAGATCCTGACCTCCGGCAAGCATTACCCGCCGCATGAAGCCCTCCAGGCCGGCATAATCGACGAACTGGCTCATTCCAAAAAGGAAATGATGGAGAAAGCCAAAACCTGGCTGATGAGCACCCCTGAAGGCCGCCGCCCCTGGGACCGCAGTGAAGCGGCCATACCGGGCGGTACGGCGTACGATCCCAAAACAGGCGCCCTGATCCACCGCCTGGCCACCGGGTTGAGCCGGCATTACGCCCCGGCCAAAGAAGCGCTTTTAAGGGTATTGGAGGATGGCTCCAAGGTAGATTTCGATACGGCCTGCCGGATTGAATCCCGGCAATTCAGCGCCCTGGTGAAGAGCAAATCCTCCAAGAACATGATCAAAGCCTTCTGGTTCGACTACCACGCCATCAAAGGCGGGGAAAAACGGCCCAGGGGCTTCGGCCGGTTCCGCCCCAAACAGATCGGGGTGATCGGCGCGGGCATGATGGGATCGGGCATTGCCCTGGCCTGCCTGCGCAACAAAATGCAGGTAGTGCTCAAAGACGTCTCAAAACCGATTGCCGAACGCGGACGGGAGTACGTCAAAACCCGCGTCGGGGAACTGGTGCGATCGGGCGAACTGCTCAGGGAAGAAGCCGCCGATATGCTCAAGCGGATCAAAACCACCGATACCTCCGCCGATTTTGCGTCCTGCGACCTGGTCATCGAAGCCGTCTTCGAAAACCGGATGGTCAAGCAGAAGGTCACCCGCGAAGCAGAGGAATTCATGGATGAGTACAGCATTTTCGGCACCAATACCATTTCCATCCCCATCACCAAACTGGCGGAGACCTCTTCCCGACCGGACAATTACGTAGGGCTTCACTTTTTCCATCCCGCCGACGAAGTGCCGCTGGTGGAGATCGTGCGCGGCGACAAAACGTCGGAAGAAACCATTGCGCGCGCCTTCGATTTTTCGCTGGCCATCTGGAAAACGCCGATCATCGTCAAGGACGACTGGGGGTTCTACGCCGCCCGGGTGCAGAACACCTACCTGCTGGAGGGCATCACGTTGCTCCAGGAAGGGTACCTGCCCGCCCTCATTGAAAACCTGGGCAGCCAGGCGGGCATGCCGAAAGGGGCCCTGACCATGGCGGACGATCTCGGGCTCGACTTTGCCCTGAAATACGAACACCAGGCGGCTGCCCACTACGGCGCCCAATACCTGCAACATCCCGCTGTGGATGTGCTGAACACCATGATCGGTGAGCTGCAACGTACGGGCAGGAACAAACGCGCCGGTTTCTACGAATACGAGGAAGGCGAGGAGCGCCGGTTATGGACAGGGCTCAAAGACCATTTCCCGGTCACCCAATCGGGCTTCAATGCCGAAGAGATCCAGGAACGGCTGCTGTTCGTCCAGGTGATCGAGGCGGTCTGGTGCATGCAGGAGGGCGTGATCCAGTCAATCCCCGAAGCCAACCTGGGCAGCATTTACGGTTGGGGGTTTCCGGCTTCCAAAGGCGGGGTCATCCAGTACGTGGTGGACTACGGCCTGGAAGCGTTCCTGGATCGGTGCCGGTATTTTGAGGAGGCTTACGGGCCGCGGTTCCGGGCGCCGAAGTTTATTAAACGGGTAATTGGACTGAAGTCCACTTGAATTCAGTCCAATTGAATTCGAAGGTTGATCCAAATCAACGAATCAACAGATCCCCCCTCACTCCTCCAACTCAATCTTCAACGCCTTCAGCGAATACGTCGTTTCCGTCACAAACATCAGTGTTGCTACCACGATGAGGGCGATGGCAGAGATCAGCAGCAGGGCTTTTAACGTGAACAGGTCGGAAGAAATAAAACCCTCCAGTGCAATGGTCAGGATCATGGCGCCGCTGGCGGCAATGCTCAGTGCAATGCAGAATATGGCATTGCGCATCATCCGGCAGCGCTGGTAGATGATCTGGATGGACCGGTCGATCTTATCTGTTTCGCCTTGCGGCAGGCTTTTCTTTTCCTTGATCAGATACCGCACCCGGTCGATGGCGTGGTTGTAACGGTTGATCATGCTCAGCAGCAACAACCCTACGCCGGAGATGAGCGCGATCGGGGTCAGGGTTTGCTGTAGCAGGAGGCGGAAGTCTTCCATGGAAATGTTGAGAAATTGAATCGATTAAGTCGATTGATTCGATTAAGTCGATTGATTCGATTCGGATAACCAACAACCTGAAGCCATCAATCGAAAAATCCAATCAATCGAATCATTTATTAAACGCATTCATCGTCCGCTCCAGCCCGATGGCTGCAAAGCTGAGTACTGCCTCTGCCGCGTTTTGGAGGATTTCCGGGAGCTGATCGGCTTCTTCCCGGGTCCATTCGCCGAGCACGTGGTTTACCTGGCCGCCTTTGGCGAAGTCGTCGCCGATGCCGATGCGCAGCCGGGCGTAGTCGTTACCGCCGGTGAGCTGGTCGATGTCCTTGAGGCCGTTGTGGCCGCCGTCGCTGCCCTTGCCGCGCAGGCGAACCTTGCCGAAGGGAATATTCTTGTCGTCGAGCACGACCAGCATATTCTCCTTGTTGATCTTTTCCTTCTGCAACCAGTAGCGGATGGCCTTGCCGCTGCGGTTCATATAAGTCGACGGCTTGAGCAGGACAAGGGTCCGGCCCTTGTGTTTGATCCTGGCGACATCGCCCAGGTTCTCATGCTCGTAGGCGGCTTCGAAACGGCGGGCCAGCAGGTCCGCCACCTCAAATCCGATATTGTGACGGGTATTGTCGTATTCAGGGCCCATGTTGCCGAGTCCTGCTATCAGGTATTTCATTGGATCAGGCGGAGCGGAAGGCTCCTTTTTAAATAAGGTGCGAAACCAACTCATTTCACTTTGAGGTGCCGCACCGTGTAATAGAAGATCGTGCCGAAGCCGACAGCCAAAGTCAGGTGGAAGAACAGGAATGTCGTGTTCTGCAACCAGATGGCAGCCGCAATAGCGCCGGTGTAATAAACAGCCAGCAGGCCCTCAAAGATCGTCGTCCAGGATAATTTGGCGGTGACGTATTTGTTCTTGGCAAAGCTGTCCTTACCCGACTTGATGTTGAATTTCGGCGTGCGCACAAAAGGCGATTTCTTGCCCCGCCACCCTTCGATCACGGCGACGGAATTGTGCAGCGACAAGCCCATCGACATGGCCAGGAACATCGGGAACAGCTTCAGGAACCGCACCAGGCTCTTTCCGAAGGGCAGGTTCTTGTGCGTTGCCTGCACATTGGCTACGAAGTAGATGGCGATGATGGACAACAACCCCGCCATGAACCACGCAAAGAAGTTCTTGCTGAAGCCCATATTGATCAGGTCATCCAGGTAAAACAGCAGCGGCACGCTGGAAAAGCCCGTAATGAAGACGAACAGGAACACCGTGCTGGACAGCAGGTGCGCAGTGGACTGGATCTTTTTCCAGGGGCTCAGATCCGACCGCCATACCGTGGGCAGCATCTTTTTGGCGGTTTCGGCGCCGCCCTTCATCCAGCGGAATTGCTGGGATTTGAGGCTGTTCATCTCAGCGGGCAATTCGGCCGGCGAGGTCACATCTTCCAGGAAGTGGATCTTCCACCCCTTGAGCTGGGCGCGGATGCTCAGGTCGAGGTCTTCGGTCAGCGTATCGGCTTCCCAACCGCCGGCGTCATCGATGGTTTTGCGGCGCCACACGCCGGCTGTGCCGTTGAATTGCAGCAGGTAATTGCCCCGCATCCGGCCGGCCTGTTCCACCGTGAAGTGGACATTGAGCTGGAGGGCCTGCAACTGGGTGATGAGGGAATAATCCTCATTGATATGCTCCCACCGCGTTTGCACCACGCCGACGCTGGGATCCTTGAAATGCGGGATGGTCTTTTTCAGGAAATCGCGCTTAGGCAGGAAGTCGGCGTCGAAAATGGCGATGAATTCGCCTTTGGCAAAAGGCATGGCGTCCTTGAGCGCGCCTGCCTTGTAGCCCTGACGAACCGGCCTGCGGATCTGTTCGATCTGAAATCCGAGCGCTTTGTAGGCTTCAACTTTCTGACGGGTGATCTCAACGGATTCATCCGTAGAATCGTCCACGATCTGGATCTCGAAACGGTCTTTGGGATAATCGAACTGCGTGATGCAGTCGATCAGCCGTTCCATGACGTATAATTCGTTGTAAACCGGCAGCTGGATGGTGACGAACGGCCAGGGTTGGTCTTCCGGTTCGTCCTCCAGGCCCGCATCCAATCCGGAAAAGGGCTGGGCCGGGCCTGCTTCGGCCAGCGCCAACTGCCGGGAAGCGATGGCGGGACCGGGTATTGGTGCCGATTCTTCCACGGATAGCTGCTGGTTGGATTTCTTCTTGTAAAAATAAAGCAGATTGAACTGCAAAACGCAGTAAAGGGTAATGTAAAACAGGGAAAGCGTGTAAATTCCCAAAACAATAAAAGCAATGCTGGACATGATCTTTTTGTTATTCGTTCCTCAATGGAAGAACCTTCAATATCAGACGCTGAAAGTGCCTGAACGTAACGGGTTTTTGGCCCCGGAAGGTCACCAAAGTTTAAAAATTGTCCATAATATTTTTTTTCCGGCCAGGTATGACCCCCGGATCGTGCCTGATACCTTCGAAACGCCAACTCTCCTGCGGTAGGAGACCGGTATTTCCGTGCATTTCAGGCCGTATTTGGCTGCTTTCACCTGCATTTCAACCGTCCAGCCAAAATCCGGGTCCTCCATATTAATCGTCAGTAATTTATTCCATTTGATCGCGCGAAAGGGGCCGAGGTCCGTAAAGTTGTAACGATAAATCAGCCGGATGAGGTTGGTGGCAAGCCAGTTGCCGAAAACCTGTTGCGGCTGCATGGACCCGCGTTCTTTCGTTCCCAGCGCGCGCGAACCGATTACCAGGTCAACGTCATCTTCAACGATCGGGTTCACCAACGCGGGCATTTCTTCAGGATGATCGGAATAATCGGCATCCAGGAATACAACAATGTCGGGTTGTTCTTCCTTTGGTTTTGCAGCTAGGTAATGGATGCCTTTAAGACAGGCGCTGCCGTAACCTTTTCTCGGTTGCTCTAGAACGGTGGCTCCTGCGGCCGCAGCGACCTGGCCCGTATTGTCCGTACTGGCATTGTTACAAACGATCACTTCCCGAACCAGCCCCCAGGGCATGTCTCCCAAAACCAATCCAATGGAGCTTTCTTCATTGAAGGCCGGAATGATAACGTCTATAACAGGCGACAATGCGTTATAAGCCATTTAAGTGTATAGCGCTGCAAATATAATAGAAAAAAAAGATTTCGATTGATCCGAATATCGGTCGCAACGAAGGACCATTTCTTTCGTTTAGGTTATTAAACGACACCCATCGCGGAAAAAATCTAATTTTGCCTTCATATTTTTGCCCGTATGAAAAAAATGCGATCCGTTATCTTTCTGTTATCCGCACTCGGTCTGTTGATCTGGAACGGGTGCCGGGACCGGGAAGATGATTTTATCACTGACGGCAGCGTCGAACTCCGGTTTTCCCTGGATACGCTCCGGTTTGACACCGTATTTACCGAACTCGGCTCCGCAACCCGTTATTTCAAGGTCTACAACCCCAACTCAAGGCCGTTGCGCCTCGACAAGGTCTATTTGAAAGGCGGCGATCAGTCTCCCTTTCGCCTCAATGTCGACGGCTTGCCGGGCAAATCCGTGGACAATGTCGAGATCTGGGGCGGCGACAGCATCTACGTTTTTGTGGAAGTGACCGTAGACCCCGACCAGCCACTCTCCGTGAGCCCTTTTGTGATCGAGGACCAGGTGGTGTTGCAATCCGCCGACCGGGAGCAGGAAGTCCGGCTGGAAGCCTGGGGCCAGAACGCCAATTATTATCCTTCCCGCTACAACAAGGGCGTACCGGTGTTGCTGACCTGCGACAACGGCACCATCCGCTGGGACGACCCCAAGCCCTATGTGATCTTCGGCGAGATCTTCATCGACAGCTGCGCGCTGGAAATGGCGGCCGGCACCCGGGTGTACGTCCACGGCGGCATAGCCAAAAACGATGTTTTCGATGTCTTCAACGACGGCATCATCTATCCCCTCGAAAAGGGCTCCATCCGGTTGCAGGGCGAACCGAACAATCCGGTGATCATTCAGGGCGACCGCCTGGAGGAGGATTTTCAGGACCAGCCGGGCCAATGGTACGGCATCATTCTGGGCCGCGGCAGCAAAGGCAACCAGATGGATTATGCCGTCATCCGGAACAGCCTGGTGGGCATATACGCCGACTCCACCTCAGAGCTCACCGCTTCGCACACGCAGATCTACAATACCAACAGCAACGGCCTGCTGGCTTTCCACGCCAAGGCCACCATGACCAACTGCCTGTTCTATAACCACGCCAATAACGCTGTCCAGATCCTGCTGGGCGGCGATTACCTGTTCGAACACTGCACCATCGCCAGCTACGGGGTCGACGCATCGGCACTGGGCATGAGCAACTACTATTGCTACGACAACAACCCGCTGTCGTGCGAGATCAACAAGACCTACCGGCTCAATGCGACCTTCCGGAATTGCATCCTGTTCGGCTCCAGCCGCGATGAGCTGGAATTGTCGGATTTCTCAGGGCGGCAAACCCCAGCGCAATTCAACGTTCAATTTGACCATTGCGTCGTCAAGGTCGACCAACTCCTGACCAGCGCCAACAGCGATTTTCAGGACTTCCTCACCGCCTTGTGCTCGGATTGCATCAACGGCAAACGCGAGGATAAACTCTTTCTGGACCCCTCGGAAGACGATTTCCACCTGGATACGCTTTCCATCGCAAAAGATAAAGGCCTCGTGCTGCCCAATATTCCGGACGACCTGGAAGGAAAACCCCGGGACAATATGCCGGATATCGGGTGTTTTGAGCGGAAGGAGTGAATTGTGACCAGATGCTGGATGCCGGATACTGGATACTTGATGCTGGATGCTTGATGCTGGATGCTGGATGCTTGTTTCCGGATGCTGGATGCTGCCCGCCGTCGCCTTAGGGCTATGGCGGACGGAGGATGCCCGACGCATGATGATGCCCGACGCATGATGATGTGCGACGCATGATCATGCACGACGCATAATAATGCACGACGCATAATAATGCGTCGCTACAGACAACTGACTCTCATGAGACTAATCGTAGACATCGGAAACTCAAACGTTACCATCGGGCTTTGGAAAGCGCCGGAATGGTTGTACGTCTGGCGCCTTCCCACGCGGGCGGATCAGAGCGCCCTGATGTTCTACGAGGTCCAGTTGAGCAATCTGTTCCTGGAGGCACGGCTTCCGGAAGGTGAGATCCGGCAGGTGGTGATCAGCAGCGTGGTACCTGATCTGAGAGACACCTGGATTGCCGTTTCCCGGACCCTTACCGGGCTCGAACCCGTACTGATCGGCCCCAGGGTATTCCCGCTTTTGGGCATGGGCATCCAGAAACCCGATGAGATCGGAACCGACCTGGTGGCCAATGCGTTTGCCGCATTTCAATTGTACCGGAAAGACTGCGTTGTGGTGGACTTTGGTACGGCATTGACCTTTACCACCCTCACCGGGGAGGGGGATATCCTGGGCGTGTCCATCGCGCCGGGCCTGAAAACGGCCATCAAATCCCTCTTCCTCAATACCGCCCAATTGCCGGAAGTGCCGCTGGTGCTGCCCGCTTCCGCCGTGGGGAAGGACACCGTACACGCGATCCAGAGCGGGATACTCATCGGGTATGTCGGCCTGGTAAAACATATGCTTGAGGTGATCCGGGCCGAACTGGGCGGGCACTACATCGCCGTGGCGACCGGTGGACTGTCCTCTATCCTTCATCCGCTGGAAGGCATGTTTGAGGTGATCGATCCCAACCTGACGCTGACGGGGTTGCGGTTGATCGGGGAGAAAATATTTTAATTAAAAAGTTGAATTTTTTTAAAAAAACGCATAATTTGCAACTTTATAGTTGGAAAATGCGTTCTCGTGATAACAAAAGATGAAGTTGAAATTTACCTCAGGGATCTGTCAACAAAGATCGATATATGGGGATTGTTATTCAGAAGCGACAGGGATAAGAATCTTCAAACCTTATTAGATCTGGAATTATCGCCAAATGCCGTAAAGGAAATTATCAAAGCACTTAATGCAGCCGATTATGTCGAAGGCCCGAAGAAAGACACCCTCAACGATGGTCCTGATTTGTGGGTTTTCGGCAAATTGATCAAAAGGAAGGAAATTTATATCAAAGTGACAATCGGCTTTTTAAATGCTCAGGCAGTTTGCATCTCTTTTCATACGGCAGAATTCCCCTTGCATTTTCCCTTTAAATAATACTCAAAATGAACAGTCCATATACAGGTAAACCGATGCAGATTGTACATGAGGAGCGGGTTCTGAAATTCAGGAAAGAAGAATTTACAATTATCAAACATTTTTTCTTGTGTCCTGATTCAGATGCCGAATTTGAGACTGAAGAACAACTTAATCTTAACCTCGACCAGGTTTATAATCAATACAGGGTTAAACATCAGCTTCCATTTCCTGAAGACATTATCCGGGTTCGGGAGCAGTACGAGCTTTCATCCGCTAAAATGTCGGAAGTTTTGGGTTTCGGTGTCAATACCTACCGGTTGTATGAGCAAGGAGAAATTCCCAATTTATCCAATGCCCGCCTGATCCAACTGGCGGAGGATCCTCTGGAATTTGAAAAACTGGTTAACCTTTGCGACCAATTACCGGAAAAAGATAAAGCCAAGATCCGTAAGCGAATAAAATTGCTTATTTTTTCCAGAGATGAGTCTGTTTTCGAAGGACTGACAAGTTATCTCTTTGGCAAGGATTTGTTCCCCAGCATTTACAGAGGTTATCGCAGGCCAAATTTGGTCAGGTTTAATCATATGCTTGCCTTTCTGGTCAAAGAGGTACGGCCCTTCAAAGTAAAGATGTGCAAATTATTGTTTTATGCCGATTTCTTTCATTTCAAGAAAACAGGGAGATCAATTTCCGGAGCTTCATACATTGCCATCAATATGGGGCCCGTGCCCAATAATTTTGATGGGCTGTTTAATGAGGCCAGACGAGAAGGATTCCTTCAGATTGCCTATAAAGATTTTCCTAACGGCGGAATAGGCGAGCAGTTTTTGCCTGGAACGAAAGCTATGGATGAAAGCATTTTTAGCGAACCGGAAAAGACCACGTTGCGGGAAATAGCAGCCAGGTTCAAAAAAACCGGAACCGATGAAATGATAAATATGAGCCATGAAGAGGATGCCTGGAAAAAAGCACAGGCCAACAACGAATTGATCAGCTACCGCTTTGCCTTTGACCTGAAACATATTTAAAAGCAACCTGTATGTCCGCTTCAGCCGAAATGCCCTACTTCATCAAACCGTCGCGCAACCTGACCGCGGCGGAAAAACGCCTCGCCTACGAAGACGCCCTCAGCGCCATTAACGCCAACCTGGCGGGAGAGACCCAGATGATCCTGAAAATGGCAACCATCAACTGCCTGCTCAAAACCCACCTGCCATACTATTACTGGGCCGGGTTCTATATCGTTCACAGCGGAAAGCTCATTGTCGGGCCGTACCAGGGTACGCTGGGCTGCCTGGATATCCGCTTCGACCGGGGCGTATGCGGCAAAGCGGCCCGGGAAGAAGCCTCCCAGATCGTCCCGGACACCCACGCCCTGGTGCAAGGCGCCGAACATATCGCCTGCGATCCCAACTCCCGGTCGGAGATCGTCGTACCCGTCTTTGATCCGGCAGGCCGGTTGATCGCCGTTTTCGATGTGGACAGCACGGAAAAGGATTCTTTCGATAAAATTGATCAACTTTACCTCGAAAAACTGCTGACCAGTCATTTCCGGGAATCGGAACTTACCTACGGTTACGATTTTGCCCGGTAAATTGCCCGGTCTGCGGCCATCACAACACCAATTTTCGCATTTATGTGGATCAGATTGTCGATCATACTCATTGCCACCGTGGTGTTCATCAACGGTTGCAACAGCATTTTTTCCAGGTACCTGGGAACCCACCGTTTGCATACCGACACCATCGATGAAGTGAAGGCCAGAGGCGTCGGCGCCGCTGACTTTGTAGCGGTCACCGGCGGCGTCGCAACCGGCGACTTTGCTGTCGGCCCGCTCAAAAATGAAAAAGACCGCGCCGTCATCCTTTATCCCATTGTTTCGCCCGGCGAACTGGAAGAACTGAAAGCCGGCCGGCAGGTAAAACCCGCTGTGATCGCCTGGGAAAAAAGACCGGTAGGGGAGGACCCCCTCAAATCGGGCTACCAGGCGCCGAAAGGACCGCTCGACATCAAAGGGCTGGTGCGCAAACCGCTCAAACGCCAGAACAAAGCCGCCGAATTGCCGGCCGTACAGTACCTCAACCCTGAGGAGGCCGTTTATGTGGAGGTCAATAAGGAGCCGATCGCCTGGTATTGGAACCTGGGTATGATGATAGTGGCTTCGATCCTATTGTATTTTGCCGGCAGAAAACTATTTTTGGCGGGTCAAAACCAAGAAAAATGAACAGAACACGCATTGTAGCCGGTAACTGGAAGATGAATAAAAGCTATGAGGAAGGGCGCGACCTGGCCAAAGCCATTGCCGAAAACCTGCAACCCTCAGAGACCGTCGTCGTTTTGGCGCCGCCCTTTATCCACCTCAGAGGGGTGGCCGCTATTGCCGAAGGCGTCTCCAATCTGCATGTTGCCGCTCAAAACTGCCATCAGGAAAACTCAGGCGCCTATACGGGTGAGATCTCAGCGCCGATGGTCCGGTCTACGGGGGCAGAATACGTCATCCTGGGGCATTCCGAACGCCGTCAGTATTTCGGTGAGGACGGTCCGTTATTGGCCGATAAGGTGAAAGCCGCTCTCGCTGCCGGCCTGAAGCCCATTTTCTGCTGCGGCGAACCCCTGGAGATCCGCGAAGCCGGCGCCCATGTAGCACTGGTGGTCGAACAACTGGAAGCCTCCGTTTTTGACCTGTCGCCCGAAGATTTTGCCAAAGTGGTCATCGCTTACGAACCCGTTTGGGCGATCGGCACCGGCAGGACCGCCAGCCCGGAACAGGCGCAGGATATGCACAAGGAAATACGGGACGCCATCGCCAAAAAATACGGCCGGGACCTGGCGCAACAAACCTCCATCCTCTACGGCGGCAGCTGCAAGGCGAGCAACGCACCCGAATTGTTTAGCCAACCCGATGTGGACGGCGGGCTCATCGGCGGCGCTTCCCTTGACACTAAGGAGTTTATGGCCATTATCGGCAGCTTTCCGGCGTGATTTTGCCGCTTGTCACTTTTTTGAATAAAATTTAGGCAATTTGTTGATACCGAAACTGCATTTTTTATACATTTGCTGAATAGCGACAGAGAACTGCTTTTGCGGAGCTAGATTATTTTTCCACCTTATTAACTAACCTTTTCGATGAACAGCGTTGTCACCCAGCGATTTATCAAATGCCACGATAAATTGAGGGAAGAAAACCGGGTTCGCTCCAGTCGCGCATTCGCAGTTTCCCTGGATTATCTGCCGCAAAGTTTGAGTGAGATCATCAAAGGAAGGCGGGATGTCACCATTGAGCTGATCCGCAAAGCGGTCGAGTTCTACAAGATCAATCCCGCCTACCTTTTTACCGGCGAAGGGCCCATGTTCATGACCGATGAGGACCAGAAAAACCTCCGGGTACTCACCATCGTAACCAACGCCCAGAACGACGAACGCATCGTTCATGTGCCCATCCCCGCCCAGACCGGCTACGCCGTAGAGTGGACCAATCCCAACTTCATCAAAGACCTGCCCACGTTTTCGCTTCCCGAATACAAATACAAGGTCGGCACCCACCGCTCATTCGATGTATCCGGCGACGCCATGGAACCCACCCTCCAGGAAGGCGACAAAGTGGTGTGCAGCTACCTGGAACCGGCCCTCTGGGATTCCGCCCTGAAGGATAATCACGTCTATGTCGTGGTCACTAAAGCCGATGTGATGGTGCGGCGCGTGCTCAACCGGCTCCGGGATCACAAAGTGCTCGAACTGCTCTCCGACAACAACTTTTATCAACCCTTCCGCGTTTCCATAAGCGATGTCAGGGAGGTCTGGTATGTCAGGTCCAAAATCAGCGCCTTCATGCCTTCCCCCGACAGCCCTTCCAGGAAATTGCCGCTCGATTTGCTGGAGATCAAAAGCGGGCTTGAACGGCAAAGTCACCTGATCCAAAAGCTGACCGATTCCCTGGATAATTTCCAAAACAACGACCGGAAATGAGCAAAAAAAGGATAAAAATCGAAGGTAAGGTAGTTTATATGCCGCTTGAAACCGGATTCTGGGGAATCGAAAGCCCCCAGGGAAACCAATGGCGCCCCGTGAATATGCCCGAACAATTGAAGATAGAAGGCAAAGAAGTACACCTCGAAGCCGAAGAGGTCAAAGAAGAATTCTCCCTGTTCATGTGGGGCACGCCGGTCAAGATCACCTCTTTCCATACCTGAAACGCATCAGCATTGATCTTCCGTTAAAGTCCGGAAATGCGGAATATTTAGACGTTTGTCTAAATACTTGCCGGTTTCCTTGACTATCCCTGCTTCCCGCATTAAATTTGTAGGAGCTTGTCCGGCCAACTCCGGATAAGTTCAATATTACCTGAACTCCCCTTGGTCGTCAGATGCGAGGGATTAAAAGATCAGCCATGCGTATTCGAATCCTTTTCCTTTTTTTAATGCTGGGAAGCATCGGTTATTCCCAGTCCGTTCTCGGCGATTGGAACGGCATCCTGAACATACAGGGTACCCAATTGCGCATTGTTTTCCATATTTCGGAAACCGGCGGAGCCTACACGGCCACACTGGATTCCCCGGACCAGAAAGCCTTTGGGATCCCGGCCGGAGAAACCACTTTTGCTGAAAACAACCTGGAAATCAAACTGCCCAACCTGGCTGCCCAGTACAAAGGGAAGTTTGATGCGGCCGCTCAGGTTGTCGACGGCACCTTCAGCCAGGGGGGCGCTACATTTCCGCTGAAACTCACCCGGGAAGAACAGGAGAAGCAAGAGCTCAAGCGGCCTCAGAATCCGGTTGCTCCCTTCCCGTATGCACAGGAAGACGTAACCTACGACAACCCCGCTGCACAGGGCGTTACGCTTGCCGGCACCCTCACCCTTCCGAAAGGCGACGGGCCTTTCCCGGCGGTCATCCTCATCAGCGGATCCGGCCCGCAGAACCGCGATGAAGAATTGCTGGGGCACAAGCCCTTCCTGGTCATCGCCGACCATTTCACCCGCAACGGGATTGCCGTTCTCCGGTTTGACGACCGCGGCATAGGCCAATCAACCGGAGATTTTGCCACGGCGACCTCCGCCGATTTTGCTACCGATGTGCAGGCCGGTGTGGAATACCTCAAAACCAGAAAGGAGATCAATGCCAGGAAGATCGGCCTGGCCGGTCATAGCGAGGGCGGCCTCATCGCCCCGATGGTCGCCGCCAAATCGGCCGATGTGGCGTTTATCGTCCTGATGGCAGGTCCCGGCGTACCCGGCGACCAGGTGATCCGGCTCCAAAGCCGCCTGATCAGCAAGGCGGAAGGAAAAAGCGACGAGGAGATCAAGGCCGACGACGATTTCCTGAAAATGGCCTTCAAGGAAATGAAAAAGAGCAAGGATATTGAAGCGACCAAACTCAAACTGAAAAAGGCCCTGACGAAACAATTGGAAAAATTGCCGGAAGCTGAAAAGGAAAAACTCGGCAACGTTGATCAGGTAGCCGCCAGCCAGGTCAATTCAATTACCAGCCCGTGGTTCAGGTACTTCCTGTCCTACGACCCGGCCACCTCACTGGAAAAGGTGAAATGCCCCGTATTGGCGATCAACGGCGGCAAGGACCTTCAGGTGGATCCCAACCAGAATTTACCCGCCATCGGCAAGGCCCTGAAAAAAGGCGGTAATACCCGATATGTGCTCAAGGAAATTCCAGGGGTGAATCACCTGTTCCAGCATACGGACACCGGCAAACCCAGCGAATACGCCGAAATTGAAGAAACGATTGCTCCCGAAGCGCTGAATTATATGACGGGTTGGATATTGGAGCAGACGAAATAGGTAATTGCACCGTTGAGTGGCTTATGGTTGATCGGCCGGTTAATTCAGTTGCCGGTCAACCATGAACCTGGGAACCATAAACCCATAAACCCATAAACCCATAAACCAATAAAACGGTCAAAGGTGCAACCGTTCTTTCCGCCCCAGCAGTTGTTCTTCCGTTTCCACCCTTTCGGGGTCCGGGACGCAGCAATCGACCGGGCAGACGGCGGCGCATTGCGGCTCCTCATGAAAGCCTACGCATTCCGTACATTTATCGGGAACGATATAGTACAAATCTTCCGAAACAGGCGATTGTTTGTCATCCACGTTCACCTCTCTTCCATCTTCGAGCTTATACCTCCCCCGGACGGTGTTGCCGTCGCTGATGGCCCATTCGATGCCTCCTTCATAGATGGCGTTGTTGGGGCATTCCGGTTCGCAAGCTCCGCAGTTGATACAATCGTCCGTTATCATTATGGCCATAAAAATCAATTTTTTACCCATTTAACGCCTGGGAGGCGGCGTTGGTTGAGCGCGCAAAGGTAAGGATTTTTTCATCAGATTCCTGGCATTCCCAACCATAAAACCCCTATTTTGGCCCCCGTGCAGCATACCCCGCAATCCGCTGATCAATTCCGGCGCCCTGGTCATCGCGGATATTTTGTACGGCCGTCTCAAAGACCCCAGGCGGGACCTCCTGGATTTTATCCGACAGGTTTCCGGCCTGCCTCATGTCGGATACAATGAGACGGTAGCCTTATCGGAAAAGCAATCCGGTTTCCGGAATGCCGCACTGGTTAATCTGATGCGTTCATTCGGCAATATCCGCAACGACATTGAAGGCATCCTGGATTTTTACTTTCACCTCTGTTCGATCGAAATGACCTGCGAGGAACTTTCAAAGGCGTTCCTCTTGTACGCCAATCACGGCAAAATGCCGGAGCAGAACGCGGAAATCATATCCAAAAGCAAGGCCAAACGGATCAACGCCATTATGCAAACCTGCGGATTCTACGACGAAGCGGGCGAGTTTACCTTCAAAGTGGGCCTTCCCGGTAAAAGCGGGGTGGGCGGCGGCATAGCGGCGGTGCACCCCGGCAAGTACGCTGTTGCCGTCTGGAGCCCCGGCCTGAACAAAAAAGGCAACTCCTTCAAAGGCATGAAAGCCCTGGAATTGCTGACCACCAAGACCGAACTCTCTATTTTCTGAAGACGCGAAACGGGATATCGATGCGTTCTTAGATGGAAAGAAAACCAATGATATGAAAAGCATCCTGTGGATGACGGCGGTTGTTGCGATCTTTGCGTTCTTCAGCTGCGACCCCACCGCCAGCCGGCAATGCCCCGCCTTCGAGTTCGACGTGGCCAAATGGGCAGATCTTGATAACCTGGATACGATCCGGTATTTTAACCCGGCGGACAGCAGCGAATTGGTGTTCGTCAAAACGGAAAGTTCCAAATCAGGGGTCAATACCCAGGGAGGGATCGGCTATAAAAATGAAGATGATGTGCCTTGCTACCTGAACGCCGATTACAATTACGTCTTGCTGGGTATCGAAGACAGCCTGGGCATGCAGATCACCTTTGACCAACTGGAGATCGCCAACCTCCCCGAATCGGAAGAGGATGTGGTGGTCTATTATATTTTTTACAAAACCGGCATCAACAAGGGGATTGCCAGCCACGCTTTTCTGGTGCAACCCCATGAACTGGTCAAAAACGGCGGCCAGGAATGGGTGGATGAACTGACGGTGGACGGCGCCACCTATACCGACCTCGTAAAATCCTCCAGGGATACCTTCATGATTGAATCTGAAAATCCGAAATTCGATTTTTGGCAGGCGTACGGGGTCCGGCAGGCAGGCGTTGTCAAGTTGGTGAACCGGCTGGGGGAGGAGTATTGGCTGGAGAAATGATTCCCGGATGAGCTGTGAGGCCTGCGGGAGGCAAATTACACCACAAGCTTCAAATTATGCATCTTCAGGGTATGAAAATTTTACTTCTCTCCCTGGCCTTCTTCACCTTTGCGCAGATCATCCAGGCGCAGGCGCCGCCCGTTTGGGTCGCAACAAAATACCGGAATAACCGGGTTGTCAATGAAAAATGTGAGACCCTTTCGCCGGGTGCTGCGATCGGGGAAAAAAGCCCCCTTCGCCGGGTTCGATCCAAAAATCCCGATGAAGCCTTTCCGGTTCTGATCGTTGACCGAAGGCCTGAATTTCCGGGCGGGGACATTGCATTGTTGACGTTCTTGTATAAAAACATCAGGTATCCTTCCGGCGATGTATGCTATGCAGGCAGGGTCATATTCCAGTTTACCGTAAACCCCGACGGGAAGTTGTCGGAATTTTGCATCGTCAGGAAGAGCTTCCCCAAACTGGACGAAGAAGTACTCCGCGTCGCCCGCCTGATGCCGGACTGGACGCCCGGTGAACGGAACGGCATCCCGGTTCCGGTCAGGATGACAATTCCGCTCAGGATAGAGGTGGAGCCCTGAAAAGGCAGGGTTTGCCAAACGGACAACCCGTATTATCTTTGGGCGCAAATCACCTGAATAATGGAGCAAAACCTGACCTGGCCCGAATTCATGAAAGTGGACATGCGCGCGGGCACGATCCTGGAAGCCGTGGTTTTTGAAAAAGCCCGTAAACCCGCCTATCAGCTCATCCTTGATTTCGGCGAACTGGGCGCCCGGAAATCGTCGGCCCAGATCACAAAGCTGTACCGGCCCGAAGAGTTGGTCGGCAAACAGGTCATCGCAGTGGTTAACTTCCCGCCGAAGCAGATCGCAGATTTCATGAGCGAATGCCTCGTCCTCGGCGCAGTCGGCGACGACGGCGAAGTGACCCTGCTGCAACCCGAACGCCCTGTAGAAAACGGCACGCGCATTGCATAATTAAACCGTAGCGACGTAAAATTTTACGTCGCCAGGAAACCGTTCAGAATCCTGTGTCAACTCGATTTTTATCGCGCGCAACGTGATGAAAATCAAATTTTTGCGTCTTTGCGCAAGAACCATTTTTTGAACAGTCTCCAGGAAGACATTTCATACCTTAAGTCAGCGTTAGAAGGCGAAATGATGCCGCCTGAGACGGACGCCAGCAATAAAACAATGAAACATCCAACCATGAATCCTTTCCTCCTCACCACCGACCGCCTCACGCTCCGCCGCCTCACCACCGGCGACGCCCCTTTCATGCTCGCCCTGCACACCAGTCCGGACTGGCTCAAATACATCGGCGACCGGGGTGTGCGCAATGAGGATGATGCGCGGCAATACATCGAGAACGGCGCCCTGATCAGCTACGAAAAATACGGCTACGGCCCTTATGCAATTCAGTTGATTGATGATGAAAATGTGCTCGGCGTATGCGGCCTCTTCAAGCGGGACAACCTGGAGGACCCCGACCTGGGCTTCTCCTTCCTGCCGGAGCATACAGGGAAGGGTTACGGCTTCGAAGCGTCTTCCGCGCTGATGGCTTATGCCGTCCAAAACTGGCAGATCAAGCGCCTGCTGGCCATCACAGTACCCTACAACCAACCCTCCATCGGCCTGTTGCAAAAACTCGGCTTCCGGTTGGAACGGACGACCCGTCTGGCGGATGATGCGGAGGAGTTGTTGGTGTATGGTTGGATGGTTTAGATGGTTTGGTGGTTCGCGGGGTATGGTTTGGTTGTGAATGAGTTTATGATAGTTTATGATAGTTTATGATAGTTTATGATAGTTTATGATAGTTTATGGTTGTTTGTGTGTCTTGTCCTGAAAAAAGTTTACACCTTTGGGGGTAGCACTGAAATAGGTTGACATTCACAAAATACGTCCTAAATTGGGTTGACACCTCAACTTAAGGTACTAAAATAGGCTGACAGTCGAATCAGGCATCAAAATATCCAGGCGAGGTGGAGCCAAAGCGGAAACGAAGGAATTGACTGATCTTTCCAAATCCATCTACTTCCTCACCGGCGCATCCGGGGCCGGCAAAACCACTTTGTTGGTTTATCTGGCTGAAATACCTCCGGCGTCAGGCCGGGGAATTCAACGCCCCAGTCATCGACACCACCGGCTTATCCTTAGCAGAAACGGCGAATACATTTGCAAAAATCTTCTTTTTATAATACCTTGGAGACGTTTCAAACATCACCTGAGTGCCCTTAGTGGTCCAAATAACAGCCGACTCTTAGTGCCCTGAGTGCCCTTAGTGGTCCAAATAACAGCCGAGTCTTAGTGCCCTGAGTGCCCTTAGTGGTCCAAATAACAGCCG
>CALMYQ010000076.1 GCA_937873655.1 uncultured Lewinella sp.
CCTCAATTCCTCAATTCCTCAATTCCTCAATTCCTCAATTCCTCAATTCCTCAATTCCTCAATATTAATACCCCGGATTCTGCTTCAGCACGTCAGCGCCCTGAATGTCGATCTGGCCTTGCGGGATCGGGTAGTATTCGTTTTTGCCTGCCGTGAAGTGGGAGCCGCCCAGTGCGTTCACCAGTTTGGCGCCTTCATAGGCCAGGTAGGCGTTGATGTCTTTTTCGGCAACGCCCCAGCGAACGAGGTCAAAGAAGCGGTGGCCTTCGCCGGAGAGTTCGAGTTTGCGCTCGAAACGTACAGCCTGGCGGGCAGCGTCCTTATCCGTCCACGGCGTGTTGTACAAACCGATCAAATAGTTGGCAGCATCGGAGCCGTCGGGCATTTTAACCCAGGTAGCCGGGTTGGCGGCCCTTGCGCGAACCTGGTTGACATAACCGCGTGCGGTTTCCAGCGTACCGGCTTCAACTTCAGCTTCAGCAGCCATCAACAGGACGTCGGCGAAACGGATGAGCACGAAGTTCATGGCCGGGTAGCCGCGCGTCCAGGAGCTGCCGTCCGTGAGCGAGCCTTCCTGCGACTTGTAGTAGATATACTTTCTCGGCGAATAGGGGCCTGCGTAGGCCTGGTCGCGGATCCAGTCGAAGCCGGGGAAGAGGCCCCAGTCCAGATAGGGAATACCCCGGCGGCCGATCGACCAGTCGAGGCGCGGGTCAACCGTGCCTGCATCCGGCGTGAACGGTTCGCTGGACAGGATGCCCTGGTCGGTCTTCAACTGGTTGGCGCCCTGGTTGTAGCTGCCGTCAAGCAGCGGAAGGCCGTTGGCGTCTACGCGGAAGGAGTTGCCCAGTTCGAAGCTCGGCGCAAAGAAACCGCAGCAGTTGCCGGGGCCGGAGGGGCCTGTATTGTACGGCCAGTTGAGCACCAGGTCCGGGTTGGCGTTATTGGTGCTGCCGGATGCGGCTGCGGCCTGTACAGCAAAGATGGATTCCTTGTTGTTCTCGGTCTCGGCGTTGAAGTTGTCGTTGTAGTTGTCCATCAGCCCGTATTTCAGGCCGTTGGAGGTTTTGCCGTTGGCAATGATATCCGTGAACAAGGTTTTGGCATCATTGAACTTGCTCTGGAACATGTAGGTTTTGGCCAGATAGGTCTTGGCAGCCCAGCTGTTGGCGCGGCCTACTGCGTCCTGTACTTCCGGCAGATTGTCGGCGGCGTATTTGAAGTCGGCTTCAATGTTCGGCCAGATGTCTGCGTCGTTGGTCACGTCTTCCAGGCCTGCGCCGAATTCCATTGTTTCGTCAATGAAGGGCACCTTGTTGTAGGAGATCTTCAGTTGGAAATAATAGTGTGCGCGCAGGAAGCGGGCTTCAGCCGTGATCCGGGTGCGGTCGGCATCCGTCAGGGTAGGGTCGGTCACCTTGGCCAGCTGCTTGAGCACGGCATTGGTGCGGCTGACGCCTTCGTAAAGGCCGTTCCAGCGATCGGCCGGAACCCGGGAGGTTGAGTTCAACTCGAAACGTTCTACGAAGTTGATGTCGTTAAAGTCACCGGCGTTGGTGCCTTTGTTGGCTTCACCGCCCTGGATGCTGCCGTTGGCCCAGTTGGAAGCGCCGCTGAAGTAGTTGCCGCGGCCGCCCAGCATGCTGTAGGCGCCGATGAGCAGGCCTTCAACCCCTTTTTTGGAATTCAATACCTCCTCGGTCAACTGGCCGGTAGGCGGAATTTCCAGGTAACTGTCCTTACAAGCGCCGACAATGAGAGCCAGTGCAAGAACAAGAACGAATTTATTGATCAAACTTTTCATTTTTTTTCTTTTTAAACGCTGTTTTGATTAGAAACCTACATTCAACCCGACAAGGAAGCTACGGGTGATCGGGTAGTTGCCGATATCGATACCGAGGTTCGTATCAGCAGCGCCACCTACGCTTGGGTCGAGGCCGTCATACTTGGAAATGGTGAAAACGTTGTTGGTGGACACGTAGATCCTTGCCCGGTTGAAGAAGCCGCCGAACGCGCCGGAAGGCAGGTTGTAGCCCAGGGAAAGGTTCTGCATCCGCAGGTAAGAGCCGTCCTCAACATACCAGGAGTTGGGTTGGGTGTTGGTGCTGAAATTGGAAACGTCTTCAAATATCGGCTGGTCGGTACCGGTGTTTTGCGGCGTCCAGGAATCCTTGACGCGTGCGCTTACAGCTGCGCCGGAGAAGGACGGGTAAAAGTCCGTATACCATTTGGACATGTTGAAGATCTTGTTGCCGATCGAAGCGTACAGGTAAGTTTGCAAATCAAAGTTCTTATAGGTAAAGGTCAACGTCACGCCACCCAGGAATTTCGGGATCGGGCTGCCGATGAACGTGCGGTCGGCTGCGTCGATCTTGCCGTCGGGAATGCCGGTCAGTTCGCCTTCGTCGTCAAAGCTGTCGATATCCGCAAAGCGGAAACGGCCGGGCGCAGCGCCTTCCTGATCGGGCGCGGCAGCTACTTCAGCAGCATCTGCGAACAAGCCTACTACCTGATAGCCGTAGAATGCGGAAATGGAGTATCCGATCTGGTTGCGGATCATCGGCGCGCTCAGGCGGTTGGTCGGCGGGCGGGCTTCGAAATAGTCCACGTTCTCTGCCAGGCCGGTGATCTCGTTGTGCAGCCAGGAGCCGGTTACGTTCACTTCGTAACCCAGGTCGCTCACCTTGCCGCGGTAGATCAATTGCAGGTCCAGGCCCTTGTTCAACATGTTGGCCACGTTGACGGAAGGCGCCGTAGCGTAAGAGCCGACCACTTGCGGGATGGGCACCTGGAACAACAGGTCGCGGGTGTCTTTTTTCCACAAGTCAAGGATCAGATCGAGTTTGCCTTTGGCAAAGGTACCGTCCATGCCGATGTTGACTGTCGTAGAGGTTTCCCACTTGGCGTCCGGGTTGCCGATCCGGCTTTTGTAAAAACCTTCGGCTGCGCTGCTGTTGGTGCCGTTGATGTCGTAGGATGCGTTGCCGACACTGGACTCGAACAGGAAGAACTGGTTGTTCGGATCCACGTTATTGGAGTTGCCCATCTGGCCCCAACCGCCGCGGATCTTCAGGTCGTTGATGAAAGAAACGCCTTGCATGAACGGTTCGCCGGTGATCCGCCAGGCTGCGGAAACGGCCGGGAACACGCCGTAGCGGTTGTTCTCGCCAAAGCGGGAGGAACCGTCGCGGCGAATAACGCCGGTTACGTAGTATTTGTCGTTGTAGGAGTAGTTGGCCTTACCGAAATAGGAGAAGAAGTTCACACCTTTGGAAAAGCCGGAGTTGACCACGTCGTTACCTACCGTCGACAGGTTGATATAGTCGGGGTTGGTGGAGAACGGGTTCAGGCCGGAGCTGCTGGTGAAGTAGGACAAGCCCGTATTCAGGGCTTCGACACCTGCCAACAGGTCGATGGAGTGGGCGCCGAACTGCCGCTTATAGTTGGCCGTATTCGTAAAGCTGTAGCTGAAACCGTACGAGGAGCTTTCGCCGTAGCCGAAGCTGGCGTTGTTCTCTGAGTTCTCGTATTGCAGGCGGGTATACGACTTGCTGAAGAAGTTGTTGTACTGGCCGCCGAGGCTGCTCTTCAGGGTCAGGTCGGGCAGCAGGTCCACTTCGATGTAGACGTTACCGAAACCGTTGCCGTTGAAGCCGGAGTTGTTGGCCTGCCCGTCGCGGGAAGCCACCGGGTTGCGCGGGTTGTTGAAGCCCTTGGCAGCCGTACCGGCGTATCCGCCGAATTCGTCGTATACCGGGATGATCGGAGGCATCCGGAATGCGGAGAGGATGTCGTTCTCATCCTGGTTGATACCGCGACCGCCGCTGCCGCCGCTCAGGCCGAGAACCTGGCGGTAGGTGAACTGAAGGTTTTCACCGATGCGGACATTCGGGGAAAGATCGAATTCGGTATTGGCGCGGAATGACCGGCGTTTGAATTCGTTGTAGGTCAGGATACCGGATTGGTCCTGATAGCTCAGGCCGATATAGTAGCGCGCCTTATCCGATGAGCCCTGGAAACCCAGCGAATGGCGGGTCAGGGGGGCGTTGCGGGTGATGGCGTCGTACCAGTCGGTACCGGCCTTGTTGGCTTTCACAACCTGGTAGATCGCGCCGACGGTCGGGTCGACGTTGTACTTGGCCTTTTCCGCGTTGAGGTCAACCGAACCTGTGACGCCGGAAGCGCCGCCGACGTTGATATAGTCGGGGATGATGGGCGTATTGCCCGTTCCGTACTGCGGGTGGCTGAAGGTAGGCGTGGTGTTGTTCTGGATCGCCTGGTTGCGGATGGCGTTCCAGGTCCACTCGGCCTGTTCGGTCGGATTCAGCATGGTCTGGCCGGTACCCGGCGTGGTTACACCGTACAGGGCATCATAGCTGATGGTTAGCGGCTGAGGCTTTTTCTTGCCTTTTTTGGTGGTGTAAACGATCACGCCGTTGGCGGCGCGGGCGCCGTAGATGGAGGCGGAAGCTGCATCCTTCAGGATGGTCGTGGATTCGATGTCATCCGGGGAGAGGAAGTCCGTGGAGCCTACGGGCACACCGTCTACAATATACAGCGGTTCGTTACCGCCGAATGCGCCGAAACCGCGGACGCGGACGATGCTGCTGGTGCCGGGCTGTCCGTTCGTGATCACGGTTACGCCGGCTGCGCGCCCTTGCAACTGTTGTTCAACGTTGCCGGAAGGGACTACGGTCAGGTCTTTCGTTTTGATTGTTGACACGGCGCCGGTCGTCTGACGCCTGTTGTCCACAGAATAGCCCGTTACGACGATTTCGTCGAGGCTGATCCCCTGGGACATTTTGATCGCCATCGTGCTCTGGCTGCCTACTGCGATTTCCAGGGTTTCATAACCCGTGTAGGAAACCACCAGTATCGCATCATCACCAGGCACATCCACAGAGAAGTTGCCGTCGAGGTCAGTTACCGTACCCGTGCCGGTTCCTTTGACCTGGACAGTTGCACCGATCAACGGCGTACCATCATCCTCGGTGATGGACCCGCTAACCGTTCGCTGTGCATACGCGCTTGCTCCCAGGAACAAGGTCATAAGCGAAAGGAAAAAAAGTCGTTTCATAAATAGTGATTTGTAAAAAGTTGGTGAATTGAAAAAATTACCTGATTCGGATAAAATTTGGTTAGAGGCAGAAACACGGAATGGCTGATTCGAGGCAAAATCAATAAACCTCCCGGGGTTCGCAGAGGTTTTTGATTCAATTTGGTACAATAGCTGGTTAGGAAATGAATGTAAAGCCGGGAGCAAAATTAGTATTATTTTTATTTTGAATGGATATTTTTATAGAATTTTATTCGGAATTGCAGACCTTTGACCGGGCAACCCGGAGCGGTTGATTGCCAAATAAACCTTTGTCCTTTCCGATAAAAACCTTTCCCCGCACATTGCAGAGGGGCTGCTGAGTACTTGAAATTTATTTTTTGCTTGGTTTACAGGCAGTTGACAAAATAATTGATCCCGGATCAGGACTTTGACGGGTTCGGATCATGAGATTTATCTTGCAATCCAAATTTTGCCTTTCATATTATGAAAAAATTTTACCTGGCGGTCGCAACCATCCTGATCGCAAGCATTTTCGCCTGTCAGAAGAAAGAAACAACACTGCTGGAGCAGCTCGATCCGGCGGAAACCGGCATTCAGTTTGCCAACCGGATCACAGAGAACGATACCTTTAATATCCTCGATTTTGAATTCGTCTACAACGGCGGCGGGGTAGCCGTAGGCGACTTCAACAACGACGGGCTGCAGGACGTCTACTTCACCGGCAATACCGCCGACAACCGGCTCTACATCAACAAAGGGGATTTCAAATTTGAAGACCAGACCGAAACCGCAGGCGTCGCCGGCAAGGGCCGCTGGTGCTCCGGTGTTGCCGCAGTGGATGTGAATGCCGACGGCTGGCTCGACCTCTATGTCTGCGCTACGGTGTACGAACCGGGCGCCCGCAGGAAAAACCTCCTGTACATCAATCAGGGCGCCGACGGCCCCGAGGTCAAGTTCAAGGAAATGGGCGCCGAATACGGCGTTGCGGATACCACCCATACCACCAATGCCGCCTTTTTCGATTATGACAACGACGGCGACCTGGACCTGTACATCCTCGTAGACGAAATGGACGATGAACGCCTCCCCAACAAATACCGGCCCAAGATCACCGACGGCTCCTCCAGGCGTACCGACCACTTTTACCGCAACGACTGGGATGAAACCCTCGGCCACCCTGTTTTCACGGATGTCTCCAGAGAAGCCGGCATCACCATCGAAGGGTACGGCCTGGGGATTAATATCTGCGATATCAATGCCGATGGTTGGAAAGACGTCTATGTATCCAACGACTACCTCACCAACGACCTCCTCTGGATCAACAACGGGGACGGCACCTTCACCGACCGGGCTGCCGAGTACCTGAAACATACCTGCTACTCGGCCATGGGCAATGATATCGCCGATGTCAACAACGACGGACTTCCCGACGTGATCTCACTGGATATGATGCCGGAAGACAACTACCGCCGCAAGACCATGCTCCCGCCCAATAACTATATGACCTATGTGAACAACGACAATTTTGGGTATCAATACCAGTTCGGCCGCAATATGCTGCAACTGAACCAGGGGGTACGCCCCACCGCTGACGGCAGCGGCAACGTGATCTTCAGCGACGTCTCCATGCTGGCCGGCATGCCCGCTACCGACTGGAGCTGGTCGGCCCTGCTCGCTGATTTCGATAACGACGGCTTCCGCGACCTGGCCATTACCAACGGCTTCCCCAGGGATGTGACCGACCGCGATTTCATGGACTACCACGTCGAAAGCGGGCAATTTACACCGCACGATATGCTCCTCGATCAGATCCCGGCGGTCAAGATCCACAACTATTTCTTCCGGAATTCCGGGGCTGCAGTGCCCACTTTCACCGATGTTTCCAAAGCGTGGGGCATTTCAAAACCCTCTTTTTCCAACGGCGCGGCCTACGCCGATCTCGACAACGACGGCGACCTGGATTATATCGTAAACAACATCAACGACAGCGCCTTCGTCTTCCGCAATCAACTGATCGAGACCCGCCCCGAAAACGCCAACTGGCTGAAGGTGAAATTCAAAGGCAGCGCACGCAACCTCAACGGCCTCGGCGCCAAAGTGGAGGTCCGCCTGCCCGACAACGAGATCAAGACAGCCGAAAACAGCCCGTACAGGGGGTATTTGTCCACCGTGGAGAATTCCCTTCATTTCGGCCTCGGCAATATGAATAAGGCCGACGAGGTGATCGTAACCTGGGTCGGCGGCAAAAAGCAGCACTTCCGCAATGTGGCTGCCAATGCCATACTGGAGGTCGACGAATCCCAGGCGATCGATGAACCGGTACCGATGATCAAGAAGGCGCCGCCCGCCTTTACGGACATTACCCGCTACCTGGGCATCGATTTCGTTCATCGCGACAGCAATTTCATCGACTTCAACATCCAGCGCCTGCTCACCCACAAACTCTCCCAGTACGGACCCGCCATCGCGGCCGGAGATGTGAACGGCGACGGACTGGACGATTTTTATGTCGGCGGTTCTCATTTCTACAAGGGATCGTTTTTTATCCAGCAGAAAACCGACGGCGGGATCGCTTTCGAACGGCAGGATCTGCTGCCGTCGCCGGGAAGCGGGGTCAAACTGGAAGAAGAACTGGGCGCTTTGCTGTTTGATGCGGACGGCGACGGCGACAACGACCTCTACCTCGTCAGCGGCGGGAATGAATTCCCGATGAACACCCAGGAAAGCGCTAAATATTACCAGGATCGCCTGTTTGTCAATACCGGCGGCGGTGCGTTTGCATTGGCCGAAAATGCCCTCCCTGATTTCATCAAAAGCGGTTCCTGCATCAAGGCAGCCGACTTTGACCGCGACGGCGACCTCGACCTCTTCATCGGCGGACGGGTATTGCCGGCATTCTATCCCATGCCGGTCAGCAGCTATATCCTGCGCAACGATTCGAAGGATGGGAGCATAAAATTCACGGACATCAGCACAGAAACGGCGCCCATGCTGAAAGATATCGGCATGGTATGCGATGCTATCTGGACGGATTACGACAACGACGGCTGGGCCGACCTCCTGCTGACCGGCGAATGGATGCCGCTCACCCTGCTTAAAAACCGCAATGGTAAACTGGAACAGGTTCAAAGTCCGGAACTGGTTAAGGCTACCGGCCTTTGGAACAGTCTCGTCGCCGCCGATTTCGACCTGGACGGCGATATGGACTATGTGGCCGGCAACCTGGGGGAGAACAGCTTTTTCAAGGCCTCCGAAGCGCATCCCATCGGCATTTACGCCGCCGATTTTGACGGCAACCAATCGGTAGACGCCATCCCGACCGCCTGGTTCCCGGACCGGAACGGCAACCTGGTCGAATACCCCTATTACCAGCGGATCGATATCGAGAAGCAATTGACCAAGATCAAGGGCCTTTTTCCCCGGCACAAGGAATTCGGGGTGGCTTCCATCCAGGAAGTGCTCGCCAAGTTCCCTAACGCCAAACCGCTGGTGCTGAAAGCCGCCAACCTGAAGAGCGCCTATATCGAAAACCTGGGCGGCGGCAAATTCAAGATCACCGACCTGCCGCTGGAAGCGCAGACCGCCCCCGTTTACGGCGCCCTGGCCGGCGATTTCAACGGCGACGGCAACCCGGACCTGTTGCTATCCGGCAACGACTTCGGGGGCGAAGTGGGCATGGGCCGCTACGACGCCTTCAACGGCCTGCTCATGACCGGCGACGGCGCCGGACATTTCATCCCGGCGCCGATGTCGGCCAGCGGCATTTGCATCCCCGGCGACGGCAAGAGCCTGGCAGCAGTCAAGGGCGCCGACGGCAGTCTGCTGGTCGCGGCAGGACAGAATAAAGGCCGGTTGCAGGTTTATCAATCCGCCCAAAACTGGCAGTCCATCCCGTTGAAACCCATGGACTTCATCGCCATCATCCACTTGAAGGACGGCCGCATCCTCCGGCAGGAAATGAGCTACGGTCAGGGGTATTTGTCGCAGTCGTCCCGCAACCTGTTCATCTCCCCGGAAACGGAAACCGTGGAACTGATCGACTTTGAGGGGAACTCGAGGACGGTGGGGGCGGTGGATATACAGTAGAGAGAGGGTGAGAGGGTGAGAGGGTGAGAGGGTGAGAGGGTGAGAGGGTGAGAGAGAGAGTGAGGGGGAGGCTTGAATGATTCAAAAAAAACATTCGGGAAATTTATGAAATTACTGGTTCCGATTTTTTGCCTTTTCCTGGCTCAAGGCCTGTTCAGCCAGGATCTTTCCCTGTACCAGAAACGGGAATTCACCGGAAAGGACGGCAAGGTCATGCCCTACCGCATACTCTATCCGGAGAACTACGATAAGTCAAAAAAATACCCGCTGGTTCTGCTCCTGCACGGTGGCGGCGAGCGCGGCAACGACAATGAAAAGCAGCTGGTGCACGGCGCGAAGCTGTTCATGCAACCCGAAAACCGGGCCAAATACCCTTGCATTGTCATCGTGCCGCAATGCCCTGAGGGGGATTATTGGGCCTCCGTCAAATTCGAGCGTACCAAATACCCGCTGGACCTGGATTTCAATTACAACTATCCGATCACGTGGGCGCTGGACCACGCGCTCCAACTCGTAAAACGGATCGCCAAAACGGAGGGGGTGGACAAAAAACGGATCTATATCACCGGGTTATCCATGGGTGGAATGGGTACTTTTGAGGCCGTTTACCGGAAACCGCGGTTGTTTGCGGCAGCAGCACCCACCTGCGGCGGCGGCGATGTAAAAGCCTATAATAAAAAGGCGGCAAGGGTCCCCTTCCGGATCTTCCACGGCGATGTGGACGGGGTGATCCCGGTGAAACATTCCCGCGAGATGACCGAACGCCTGAAGTCCCTGGGCGCCGACGTGGTCTATACCGAATACCCGGACGTGAATCACAACAGTTGGGAAAAGGCCTATGCGGAACCCTGGTTGCTGGAGTGGATGTTTGGGTGTAAGAAATGAGGAATCGAGGAACTGAGGAATTGAGGAATCGAGGAATCGAGGAATTGAGGAACTGAGGAATTACCACCTCCGCCAAGGCTACGGCGGTCGGAGGAGGAACTGAGGAATTGTTGATTTGTGGATGTGTTGATATGAGAGGACCAAATCAACACGAACACGAAAAGGTAGGTTGAGCGCCGCCGAAGTCAAAATGATCAAATCACCGAATCACCCTCCGACCGCCGCAGCTCCCAAAGAGCGGAGGAGGTAAATCACCGAATCAACATTGAATAATCTCCGCCGCTCCATACTATGCCTCCTGCTCGCCGCCACCCTGCTCGCTTTCCAGCATTGCAGCCAGGATACGAGCGATGAAGCCGTTGCGCGCCGCTATTGCGGGAGTTGTCACCTGTTTCCGGAGCCGTCTCTGCTGCCGAAGCAGACCTGGGATAAGGGCGTTTTGCCCGCCATGATGCCGCTGCTGGGGCTGATCAACGACCGGAACAACCCTTACGGCAGCTTGTCGATGGATGAGATCATGTACCTGGAAAGCGCCCATTATTTTCCGGACCAGCCCGTTTTGAGTGAAGAAGAATGGGAACAGATCAAGTCGTTTTATCAGCAAAATGCGCCCGATTCCCTGCCGCAGCCCGAAGGCCGGCAGCCCATCCTGGACCTGGAATCCCGGTTCGATTTCAAACCCATAACCGGTTTGACCCGGCTTCCTTCCACCACGCTGGTCAAATATTTTCCGGCGGAAAAGCGGATCGTCACCGGTTTTCAGGACGGGACCGTTCTCATGCTCGACGACCAGTTTCAGCGCCGGGATTCCCTGCGGTTTGCCAGCGCCGTTTCGGACGTGGTACGCACGGGTGACGACTGGTATTTTTCGGAAATGGGCCGGCTCAATCCCAGCGATATCTTCAAGGGCGCCGTCTGGTCATTCAACGGTGATCTTACAGGGAAGACCCAACTGATTGGAACGCTCAACCGGCCGGCGGAGATCCAGTGGGCCGACATCACCGGCGACCGGAACCCTGAACTCATCCTTTGTGAATTCGGGCACCAATTGGGGAGTTTCTCCTGGTTTGGAAAGGAAGGAAAGGATCGCCACACCCTCATCAACGTACCCGGCGCCCGGACCGCCAAAGTCACCGACCTCGACGGGGACGGCCTGCAGGACCTGGTGGTGCTTTTTGCGCAAGGCAACGAGTGCGTCCGATGGTTCAGGAACGAAGGTGGCGGCAATTTCTCCCAGAACGAACTGCTGCGCTTTCCATCGGTACACGGCTCCAGTTACCTGGAACTCGTGGATATGAACAACGACGGCCACGACGACATCATCATCGCCAACGGCGACAACGCCGATTATTCCGTGGTCTTCAAACCCTGGCACGGCGTCACCATTTACCTCAATGACGGCCGCCAACACTTCACCCAGGCCTGGTTTTACCCCATGAACGGCGCCTCCAAGACCCTCACCCGCGACTTCGACGGCGACGGCGACCCCGACATCGCCGCCATGTCCTTCTTCCCCGACCTGCAGCGTGTCCCCGAGGAGAGTTTCCTCTATTTCGAAAACCGGGGCAACCTCCGGTTCGACGTCTACGGCTCCCCGAAAACCGCCGCCGGCCGCTGGCTGGTCATGGACGCCGCAGATGTAAACGCCGACGGAAAAGAGGACCTCCTGCTGGGTTCCTGCGTCACGGCCATGCGCTTGGCGGGTACCGAAATTTATGCCCGGGAATGGGTGGAAGGGAATGTGTCGGTGTTGGGGTTGTTCGGCAGGTAGGTTTGGGAGACGGTGAGGTTTGCGAAACTTCGAAAGTTTCGTAAACCTGGACGACGCAAGCCACCAACCCGCAAGGCCGCCATATGAAAATTTGCAACGGGGTTGAAATCCATTCCACCCATTTTAAAGGGTCGCGATTTGGAATCGACCGGCACAAAATCGCCCATCCGGCGCCACCATATACCGGCCCTACAGGCCGGAAACCCAATATCCAAACCGCTACCGATATTGCGGACCTGACGGCCCGACCGGCCGGGGCGTCCCGAAATCATAAATCCTGATCTCGCAGCCATTAAACATGGGTTATTTGTCGCCCCCGCCGGTGCCAGTTGGCTTCTTTAACCTTTCCACTTTATCCTTTAACCTTTAACCTTTAACCTTGAATTTCCCCCCAATCATACCCCCCAAACCGCACCCGCCACCCCGCCAGATCCCGCTCAAGCACCCGTTCAAGGGTCTTCCGAACGCCCCGCATCCCGCTGAAATCGCCCTGGTACCACAACAGCAACCGGGTGGTGCACACTTCCTTTTTTTCGGGCAGAAAGTCCGTTTCGCTTTCCAGGAAGGACCGGGTAGCCAGGTCGAGCTGCCGGTCCAGTTTGTCCGGCGAATAGAAGGCGATGGGCGGGCAGCTCCGGGCGCCGCAGTTGAGCGCAAAGTGGATGCGCGGGTCGATGCGGGCAACGGCCAGCTGCCGGAGCAGTTTCGGGGCAAACGGGTAGGGGAGGTACCCCAATGACCATTTCCACCGATTGCGGCGCAGGATGCCGTGCTCGATATCGTCGAGGCTGAAGTCGCGGCCGGCGATGCGGACGGCCTTTTGCCTGAAGATGCCCGGCCGTTGGAGGCCTTTCTCGTGGCGCAGGATGAGGAAATAGGCGTTGTAGGCGTTGATCCAGAAAGCGAGCTTGTGGGTGTCGTCGTTCAGCTCTCCGGTCAGTTGCCGGAACGGGGTTTCCGCCAGTCCGCGCACCAGCGCTTCGGTGGGGCGGCCGGTTTTGGCGGCGTAGAGGAGTTTTTCGGATTGGTCGTTCAGGTTCATAGGCGAAATATTGTGAGTCCTGCAGTCCTTCAGTTGGCAGTTGGCTCCATAGGAATCCCTTTGGAGCAGTCTTCTTTCCTGGCCCAGGAGATTGCCAACTGCGAACTGCCGACTGCGAACTGCCGACTGCCAACTGCAAGACTGCCAACTGAAGACTGCCAACTGCCGACTGCCAACTGAAGACTGCGAACTGCCGACTGCCAACTTCAAGACTGCCAACTGAAGACTGCCAACTGCCAACTCAAGACTGCCCCTGCCAACTGCCAACTGAACTTCGGCTTCGCTCAGTTACCGACGACTGAAGACTGCTCACTGCCCCTTACTTCACCACCAGCAACTTCCGCGCCCGCACGCCGTTCACCCACAGGAAATACATGCCGCGCGGCAAACCGGAAACGTCAAGGTCGGCTTTGCCGGATTCGAGCTTTCGTGTGCCCATGACCGGCTTGCCCGTCAGGTCCAGTACTTCCACCGCGATCGGCCCGGCGTTGTCCCATTCCAGGGTAACCCAATCAAAGGCCGGGTTGGGGTATACCTTGAGCCGTGCATGATCGGCCACATCCTCGGTAGGGAGGATATTGCTGCAGAAAGTGGAGTCCGGACTGGTTTCGATCCAGCCTTTACCCGACAGGTCTTTGCCGTCGAATCCCGGAAAACCGGCCGGGTAGCGGATCATTTCAAAGGTGATGTTATCGTTCGCAACCAGGGTAGCGCCTTGCGGAGCGGGCTGGCCGTTTTTCAGCGGCACCTTGTATTCCCAGACGATCTCCTGATCGGGAGTCAATTCAAAAGCGTAACCCGTGCGGCCCACCTGGATCAGGTAGTTCCCGTTGGGCAGGTATTGGATGCTCGACAGGCCGTTGGAGTTCATCAGGGTGGAATCCACCGGGTGCTTGATGGTCTCGTCGTAAGTGGTCGGCAAAAAGGCGCCGTCCGACATCGGGTAGTTGCCCTTGTACATGTCGAAGGTGTTGGCGATGATATTGGCAACGGAATAATTGGCGCCGTACCGGTTGTTGAATACGGCGATCTTACCGTAGTTGGGGTCGAAAATGTCCACATCGGTGATCCAGTGGGCGTTGTGCTGGAAGAAGAGCGTCTGCGGCGCCGCTACCCCGTAAACGGCCGGATTGCCCCAGCGGAACATCAGGTCGCCGCCCTTGCCGCTGGCCCCGCCGGAATGGCCGGTCGCTTCCTCCGTTGTCGTCGACCGGTCGATGATCCAGATCTCGCTGAAGGTCGGCACACCGAATAGCACCTGGTCCAGGTCCGGGTTGTAGTCGACAGCATTGCCGTGCATCCAGTCGGGGTTTCCGTTGCTGGTATCGTAGTTGAAATCGATCAGTTCCGGGTGGTCGGCGATGACGCCGTAATTGTCCTTTGTTGCGTCAAAATCCTGAATGAGGTGGTCCCAGGTATGCCATTCCCAGACGATGGAGTCGTTGGCGGGGTTGATCTCGAACAGGTAATCGGGCCAGATCTCGTTCTGGGGCAGCAAAGTTGAGTCGCGGCCGGCCTGGATGGCCTCTTCGCGGGTCTTCTTCTCCCAGGCGATGAGGATGAGGTTGCCGTCGGGTTTGACGACGAAACTGTGGTGGAGGCGCCGTTCGGCATTGTTCAGCGTATAGCTCCATTCCACGTTGTTGTCCCAGTCGCGGATCTCGATGGTCGCGCCGCCGCCGCCCGCCCAGATCGGGTCATTGCTGACGTCGTCGGGCCGGATAGCGACCACCAGGCGGCCGTCCGGCAGGAGGGCGACCTTGTTGCCAGGGCGCAGGTCCGCGGCCGAGGTCCAGGAATTGACGATCTCCCCGCAGTTGTCCAACAGATAAACCGTCGACTGGTTGTGCGGAAAGATCAGGTTGTATCCGTCGAAGGCCTGTTGCGGCTGGTAGGAGAGCAAGCCCACCGTGTTCTGGGCGGTCAATGCGGCTGCCATCAGGAAAAGCGTAGCAGATAGTAAGCGTTTTTTCATATTCGTAAAGTCAGATTAATTGATTTTGATGGCTTTTTGAATAAAAGCACGGTCGCGGGCCCGGTTGAATACCCGGACAATATACAGGCCTGCGGGCCAATCGGCCGTATCGACCGCCGTCAGGTTGTCGATGGTGGTTTCGGGATAGACAAGCCGGCCGGTGGCGTCAAAGATCGCCATTTGAAGGGACTGCCCGGTCATATTTTCGATCTGCAATTGGTCGCCGAACGGGTTTCCAGCCAGCGAAACGCCTTCCAGGGCTTTGGGATCGCGCCCCGTTCCGACCGGCCCGCCCGGATAAAGGGTGCAGCTGTACGGCCAGGGGCTGAGCTCTACCGGATCGCCCGGCGTCAGGTCGCGGCCGGTGAAAGCCGGGTAATCCTCCCGGTAGCGGGTGGCCCGGAACGTATCGTTCTGGTAGGGCGTCTGGCCTTGCTTGACGGGCGAATTGCCGGACACGGGGTTGATGTAATCCCAGACGATCTGCCGCGAACCGGTGATCTCAAAGAAATGCCCTTGTTTGCCGCTGCAGATCAGGATATTCCCTTCCGCCAGGGCTTGCGCGCCCGAAATGTTGGCGGAATAAAAACCGGGCGCGGTATAAGCCCAATCGACCGTGTCGGGGCCGAAGCGCTGGTTAGGTTCCAGGTTGTAAACCCCGGATTCCGCGACCGGCGGTGTCCAGATATCCACCGAAGAGAAATTTCCGCCCGGACGGCCCAAGCCGTTGTTGAAGACCATGAGTTTGCCGTACTGCGGGTGGGCCTCTTCCAGGATCCAGGTGACGTTGTGCGGTCCGTAAAGGGTTTGGTCGCCGGTTGTGCCGCGGTGGTAAACGGCCGGATTGCCCCAGCGATAGAGCAGGTCGCCCCCTTTGCCGGAATTGCCGCCGGAATGGCCGGCCGCCTCGGCTGTGGTGGTGCTGTGGTCGATGATCCAGACCTCGTGCAGGTGGCGGCTGCTGACCGCGATCTGGTCGAGTACGGGATTATAATCAATGGCATTGAGATGAACCCAGTCGACGTTGGTCGAACCGGTCACTTCATTCGGGGCGTTGAGGTCGACCAGCTCAGGGTGGGCCGATATATCGCCGTAGTTGGCTTTGGCCGGGTCCGCATCCTGGATCAGGTGATCCCACAAATGCCATTCCCACACGGTATTGATCTGGTTAGTCCCGACCATTTCGATCTCGACGATCTTCTCGGGCCAGAGCCCGCCGCCTGCAACGCGGTCGGGCGCCCGTCCGGCGGCAATGGCGGCTTCCATCGACTTCCTTTCCCAGGCGATCAGCAGGATATGGCCGTTGGGCAAGGGTTCGATGTCGTGGTGGAGGTGAAAGTCGTCGCCGGCGTAATTGTAGGACCAGACCAGGTCGCCATCCCAATTGAACAGTTCCAACCTGCCGGAAGCACCGCCGACGTTGAAGTTGCCGCTGATCTCGGCCGTGCGCAGGAGGTTGCCGTTTTCCAGAAGGTATACCGCGGTATTGGTCGGATAATCGCTGGTCCAGGTATTCACCACATAACCGCAATTGTCGATGAGGTAGGTGATGCGGCTGTTCGACCACAGCGTATAGCCGTTCACCGCCAGCCAGTTGTTGGTGAACAGGCCCACGGTTTGCTGGCCGGATGCCAGACAGGCCCATAAAATCAGGATGAGAAAAAGGAAGCGTCTAATCATGTCCATGCAGTTGCCTGGGCAAAAATAACCCGATCGGTCAAAATATGGGAATGATTGGGGCTTTCGCCGCCCGATCGGTCATTCGCCTGACGCCGCCGGCAGATTACTAAGCCATGCTGCGCCCAGGCGCGGGCAGGATTGGTAAGCTGCCGGCCGGCCGGTCGTGCTTATCCAATTATTTGATCAAATTAAATAAAATTATAATATTTATTAATCACTTGATTTTCATTGTATTAATTAATTCCAATGTTAAGTTTTCGCATTTCAATGAAAACTTAACATTAAATCAATGTAAAAAATTTGTTAACACTCTAATTTTGCAATCAGATCATTCATTTATCCATATACAATCCGAATTATGAAGAAATTGAGCAATAAACTCCTGGAAAACCATCCGGAACTGGCTGAAATGGTGCAGAACATCAAAGCCAAAAAAACAGCGCTCTCAGAAGCGAAAAAGCAAAAAAGCGCCCTGGAAGAAGAGGTGAAAACCGCCAAGGGCGAGCTCAGGAAGCAGCTTAAGACTTTGTCAAAAGTGAAGAAAAAGCAGGTTGCCGCAAAAGTTGAGACCCCGGCGCCTGTTGCTAAAAAGAAACCTTCAACTGCCGGCGCCAAACCGCCTGTAGTCCGGCCGAAGAGGAAAACGACCAGTGCAAAAGTCGAGGCATGAATCAAATCATATAGCCGAGACTATGTGGCTTGACCGGATCCCTGCCCGGGCTGCGCAATGATGGCATTTTTGTCGCAGCCAGGACTTCAGCGCAGGGATCGGTCAACCATATTTGCAGTCATGTTATTTGAAAAGAAAACAAATTGCTGACATGACTCGAAAACCACTGCTTGCCGCCTTATTCTTTTTTGCGATTACCCTCCGTGTTTCGGCGCAATTGCCGGAAAAAGCCGAAGACATTTCGCCGCTCCTCATCGGAGAATCCTTTCCCGATGAAAATCTGGTAAATCTCAAAGGCGACGGCGTTTCTATCCTGGACCTCGTCAAGGAAAAACCCACCGTGGTCATTTTCTACCGCGGCGGTTGGTGTCCGTACTGCAACCGGCACCTGGCCGAGATCGGCCAAAGGGAAGAAGAGATCCTGAGCCTGGGCTATCAGGTCCTGGCTGTCAGCCCCGACAAAGCCGAAAAACTCCGCGAAACAGCCGACAAAAACGAACTCAAATATCGCCTCTTTTCCGATGAGGGCGGCGTGCTGGCCAAGGCCGTCGGCATCGCCTTTGATGCCCCCGGCATCGTCAAATCCCGCCTGAAGAACTTCTCCGACGGCAAGAATGAAGGCTACCTGCCCGTCCCGTCGGTCTTTGTCCTGAACACCGGGGGCGAGATCCTCTTCGAGTACATCAACCCCGATTACAAACAGCGCATCGGCGGTGATCTGCTGCTGGCGGTGCTGACGGCGTTGAAAGGGGAGGGGTGAGCTGGATGCTTGATGCTTGATGCTGGCGGTTGCCGGCCGTTGCTATGGTCGATTCAACCCTGAGCGATCACATACCGGCCCTACAGGCCGGAATCAAATATTCAAACCGCGTGCTACCGATATTGCGGACCTGACGGCCCGCTGGTTTCAATTCAACCCGGGTGCTACCGACATGTCGGACCTGACGGCCCGCACGGTCGCTGCCAATGGGTTTCTTTAACCTTTATCCTTTAACCTTTATCCTTGAAAATGCGGACCTGACGGCCCGCTGGTTTCAATTCAACCCGGGTGCTACCGACATGTCGGACCTGACGGCCCGCACGGTCGCTGCCAATGGGTTTCTTTAACCTTTATCCTT
>CALMYQ010000077.1 GCA_937873655.1 uncultured Lewinella sp.
GCTTTCGTCGTTGCCGGGGTGCTACCGATATGGCGGACCTGACGGCCCGCTGTCCGCGGCAGCTCAAACAGCGGGAAAGGTGCTAAGCCAAACGAGCACTCGAAGTGATCGCTTAACCCGGCTCACAACGACTGGTTGACACCTGCCCCAACAAACAAGGCCCGCCCCGGATTCACCAGGGCAGGCCCTCATTCATGGGATTATGCAAGTTCATGCTTTTGGGGTTTGCACGATGAGGCCGCAACGGGCCCCGGCTCACTAAAACAGTTTTCGGGATGTTGGGTTGGAGGCCACCGCCTCAGGGATTGTGTTGTTGAAAAACACATCCTTTTGACGCACCCGATCCGGAAAGTCACACGTATGTCAAATTTTTCCAAAAAAAAGGCCGCCGGAATATCCAGCGGCCTGGCATGGTTTCAAATATGAAACTCTAATCCTCGTTGTGTGCGCTTGATAATATTGATTCGAATCAATCGAATAATCGAATCAATCGAATAATCGATTCAATCGAAAAATTGTCAAAACCCTCCCCGCCGGTTCGGGTCCCAGCCTCCGCCGAACGGCGGCCGCGGCATATCCTGTTGCTGCTGCTGATTGCCGTTGAAGTTCCGCAGGTTGTACGTGAACGACAACATGAAGAACTGCTGCAACGCATTGGTCCGCACGTCCTCGATGTAGATCTCCGTCACGTTCCGGGAAAGATTCCGGTTCTGCTTCAGCAGGTCGTTGACCGAAAAGGTGATCTCACCGCGCTGGTTCTTGAATACCTTCTTGCCGATGCCCATATTCCAGAGGACATAGGTCTGGTCGAATGCATCGGACAGACCGGCATAGTATTGGTGCGCGACATCCGTCCGGAACACGAAACCCTCGGCGATGATCCAGTTGAACCGCAGGCGCGTGTTCTGATTGAGGTATTCGTTATTGGCCTTGGTCTGCAGCGTGTTGGTCACTTTGCTCCAGGCCGGCCGGGTAGAGATATTGAAATCCAGCTTGTCGCTGATATTGCTGCTCAGGGTCAAACCCACCGACAGCGTATTGTTTCCGGCGTAGTTGACGGCGTCGTTCAGCATACCCGGAGTGCGGGAATAGTTGTACGCCACGTCAAAATTCAGGTTCGACTTGATCAGGCCGAAAGGAACCCCGTAGGAGACAAACGACCGGAAATTCCGGTAACCGTTCAGGTTGGTGGGCCGGGTGATCTGCGCGCCCGGTTGTACGTCGTATTCGTCAAAGATCGGGTCGTCGCTGCCGCCAAAGAACGTGTTCTTGGCAATGTAGTCGCTGGTAAGGCCGCCGCCGATCATGGCAAAGAATACCGTGGATTTGGATGGGTTGGCGGCCTGATAGCGAATGAAGAGGTTCTGCGCAAAGCTCTGCTTCAGGTCCGGATTACCCACGGAGAGTTGAAGCGGGTTGCTGTTGTCCACTACGTTCTGCAGCTGATCGATCGACGGCAGGTCGGTGCTAGTCCGGTAGAACACCCGGATGTTGCGCTGCCGGTCGAAATTATAGCGCAGCATGGCAAACGGTACGACGTTGAAGAAGGTCTGGCTGAACTGCTGCGTATTCGGGAAGACCTGGTCGTTCACCAGATCCGACCATTGGGCGTTGGCCCGCAGTACCAGGTTCATATCCCGGCCTTTGTTGAAATTGTACCCCAGGCCGGCGCGGTGCGTGACGTAGTCATTTGAAAATACGTTGCTCAGTTGTTCATTCAGCAGACTGTACCGGCCGGTAGCCTCTTCAAAGTCATAGGCGCTCTTGTCGGATTCCTCTTGCTGATAACTGATCCGGTAGCTCAGCGACAATTGGCTGTTCTTGGTGAGGGGTTCAGTATATTCGATGTTTGCGGCTACGTTCCAACTGTTCGCATCCAGAATGGACTGCTGGTCGAGGGTGTCCGAAACCGTGGTTTGCTGGTAAAAACTGCTGGTGGACAGCAACTGGTTGTCGCCTTTTTTCGGCGCGTAACCCGAAGAAACATCCACCGAGAATGTACGGCCCTGTTTGCCGAATTTATGCCGCCACAGCAGGCTTCCGCTGTAATTCAAACCGTCGTAATTGGAAAAATAGTTGTAATCGCTTTCATTGAGCAAAGAGCTGAGGAGCGTGGTTTGCCCCGATGTAAGGGACGAACCGGTGTTTTGCTGCAAGGTCAGTCGCGGGCGGAACAACAGCGAGTTGGAGCTGTCGATCTGGTATTCGAACCGGAGGTTGAAACGGTGGTTGACGTTATCGCTTTCGCTGAAAGTGGATTCGTCATAAATATCGGAAATGCCCTCTTCGTCGTAGAACTGGCGATTGAGCAACTCTTCCGAATTGCTGATGCCTTTATTGAAAAAGTAACTGCCCGACACTTCGATCTTCTTGCCCCACTGGTCGGAGTAGTTGACGCCGATAGCATGGGTGGTGGTTATGCCGCCGTTGGTTTGCACGAGGAAATCGCTGCCGCCGCCGAAACCGCCCCGGCCGCCACCACCACCTCCGCCGCCCCGGAAGCCGCCCCGGCCGCCGCCCATTGCGCCGAGGATGTCTTCAGCTGCGAAATTCTGGACGTTGATGTTGTTGGACATGCCGAGGATGGAAACCCTTCGGCTGCCGTTGAAGAAGTTGACGTTGCCGCCGACCTGGTACTTATCCTCATATCCGTAACCGCCGTAGATCTTGCCGAACTGGCCGGCGCGCATGTTGGACTTGGTCACGATATTGATGGTCTTGACGGTGTTGCCGTCGTTGAATCCTGTAAACTGGGATTGTTCGCTCTGCTGATCAAAGATCTGGATCTTGTCGACTACTTCAGCGGGCAGGTTGCGCAAAGCGGCCGTCGGGTCATTGCCGAAGAACGGTTTGCCGTCCACCAATACCTGGCTGACGTTTTCCCCTTGCGCTTTGATCTGACCGCCTTCTACGGTTACAGACGGCATTTTTTCGATCAGGTCGCCGGCAGCGGCGTCTTTCATGACTTTGAAAGCCGTAGCGTTGAACTCCGAGGTGTCCCCTTTCTGGGTGCCGATCGGGGCTTTGGTCGTCACTTCGACCTCGCTGAGCGACAGTGCGGAGGATTCCATTTTGAGCGGCTCAAGCACGATGTTCTGGTTGCTGACGGTCACTTCCTTTTTAAAATCCTCATAACCCAGGTAGGAAATCTTGATGACGTATCCGCCTTTTCCCACCTCTTTCAGCTCAAACTTACCATCCAGATCGGCAACGGTAGATTTAACCAGATCTCCCCAGGGTTGTTGCAATTCGACCAGCGCGGCCGACAGCGGGGTGTTTTCCTGGTCGACAATGATCCCTTTGATGGAATACGTCTGAGCGCCCAACCAGACGGCGCCAAACACAAAGAGGACGGTAAGCAGATTTTTCATTTTTTTATTTTTAAGTCGGATAGTTGTGAGTGGTTACTAGTCGTAAGTTGTAAGTCGTAAGTTATAAGTTGTAAGTTATAAGTCGTAAGTTATAAGTCGTAAGTTATAAGTTGTAAGTCATAAGGCGACCAGTCATAAGTCGTAAGGGGCCCTGCTCAGGACTTACGACTGACTGACTTACGACTGACTGACTTACGACTTACGACTGACTTACGACTTACGACTGACTGACTTACGACTTAATTGGAGCCGTCGTCCGTTTTCTCTTTTTTCTTCCTCGGTCTGCCTTCCTCTCCGCCCGGACGCGGGCCTCTGTTCTTCATCATTTCTTCGCGTTCCTTCACCCAGGTTTCCCATTGTTCGGAGGTGAGGACCTTCTGGTACTCTTTGTCCTGTTCTTCGCGCATGGCGGTCATGGTTTCCCGCATGGCCGACCAGTCGCCGCCGGTATTGGCTTCGCGGGCTTCCTGCATTTTCTTGGAATACTTCAGGGAAATTTCTTTCACCTTTTCCGCCTGAGCTTCCGAGAGAGCAAGTTTTTCGGTCATCAGGGCTGCTTGCTGGCTGGCTCTTTCCTCAGGGCTTTGCCGCTGCCATCCGCCGCCGGGTTGGGCAGAAACGGAAAACAAGCTGAGTACTGCCAGTACCAAAGTTGCCGTCGATTGAATTGCAAATTTCATCCTTCAATACAATTTAGTGAGAAATTGGTTTTTGAAATCCGGAACAAAGGTCCGCCTAATTAACAAGGGCATGAAAAATATTCAATGAAGCCGGGTTTTTTATCAATGAAAAAAATAGGACGATTGTTCCAATTGATTCAATTGTTCGATTGATCCGATTGATCCGATTGATTCCATTTTTAGCGTTTGCCGGTTGGTCACCCCAATCGATTCATTCGAATCATTCTAAGAATTGTTTCAATTATCCGATTGATCAAATTCCTCGCATCCTCGCATCCTCGATTCCTCGCATCCTCGATTCCCCAATTCCCCCAAAACCCCTCCAGATTGATAAAAATCCCGTTTTCATTGATAAAAATTGGCAAATCAATTGCGGTTTGCCAATTTTGACCCATGATTCCGATTCAACGCAGTACCTGGTTGCAGTTCATTTTCTGGGGCAGCTTCTGGATTTTGATCCCGTTTCTGCTGGGCGCCGGCTGGGAAAACCCCGAGCGCTACTACGGCAGGAGCCTGCTGACCTTCATCGGCGTAGCCGTCGTGGTATTTGTCAATCTGGAGGTGCTGCTGCCGCGGTTCTACCTGCAGGATAAAAAGGTCCTGTATGCTGTAGCCGGTACAGTGTTGGTCATTCTGGTTACGGTGATCATTTACTGGGACGGGTCGCCGTGGGAAAGCCTGCTTCGCCCTACCCGCGATGCGGCCAGGGAAATTGCCCGCAACCGGCCGCCGCGCATGGACAACCCAGCTTTTCAGGGGTTGCGCTGGATGGGACGTGTGATGCCGTATTTCACCGTTTTCATCGGGAGCGCGCTTTACCGGATCGCCTCCTTTGCCGACCAGAAGATGAAAGAGGCCGTGCAGCTGCAAAATGAGAAACTCGCCACCGAACTGAAATTCCTCAAATCCCAGATCAACCCGCATTTCCTGTTCAATTCCCTGAATAATATCTATACGCTGACCATTTTGAAATCGGATGCGGCGGGCGAAAACCTGCTCCGGCTTTCCGAGATGCTCCGGTATATGATCTACGATTGTAACGAGGAGACCGTTCCGCTTAAAAAGGAGATCGCCTACATCCGCAATTATACCGACCTGAAGATGCTGAAGGACAGCCAGGGTATGAACGTGGCCATTGAGCTGGATGAGAGCCGGCCGGAACTGAAAGTGGCGCCCATGCTTTTTATCCCGTTCATCGAAAATGCATTCAAACACAGCAAGATCGAAGACCTTGAAAAAGGCTGGATCCGAGTCACGCTCAAAACAGGCGAAAAAAATATCGATTTCAAGGTCACCAACAGCGTTCCGGGCGGCAACCAGCCCAAGGACGAGATCGGCGGTATCGGCCTTGATAACGTCAAACGCCAGTTGGAACTCCTCTATCCCGGCAAACATCAACTGGACATCCATGGCGAAGGAGATCAATTCGAAGTCCATTTGAAAATCCAACTCCCATGAAATCCATCCAATGTCTGATCGTCGATGACGAAGAACTGGCCCGCGCGCTCCTGCAAAATTATGCCGGCAGGTTGCCCTTGCTGGAGGTGGCCGGTATCTGCAAAAACCCGCTGGAAGCTATGGCGGTTCTGGGCAATCATCCCGTCGACCTGGTTTTTCTGGACATCCAGATGCCCGAACTGACCGGCATCGAATTCCTGAAGACCCTCAACAAGAAACCGCTGGTCATCTTCACCACAGCCTATCCGCAGTACGCCCTCGAAGGCTACGAGCTGGATGTCGTGGATTACCTCCTCAAGCCGTTCAGCTTCGAGCGGTTCGTACAGGCGGTGAACAAGGCCTCGGACCGCCTTAAAAACCATTCAGGCACTCCACAACCACCGGCTGAAACCCCGGCGCCGCCGCCCCGAAAAACGCATCTCACCCTCAAAGCCGACCACAAGATCCACCGCATTCCCCTGGAGGATATCCTCTATATCCAGAGCATGCGGGAGTACATTTCTGTGCATACACCCACCGGCCGGATCATGTCGCTGGGATCGCTGAAAGGCCTGGAGGAAGAACTCCCCACCGATCAGTTCCTCCGTATCCATAAATCCTATATCGTAGCTGTCAACAAGGCGAGTACCCTGGAAGGCAACCTGCTCCATGTGGGCAAGGAAAAACTGCCTGTCGGGAGCAATTTCAAGGATAATTTGCTGAAAGCGTTGTTTTGATGATGATCAGATGGTTTCATTGTCGTGGCTTCATTGAAACCGTTTGCGAGCGTCTCCGGCACAATGTCCACGAGCGTCTCCGACGCAATGTTCGCGAGCGTCTCCGACGCAATGTTCGCGAGCGTCTCCGACGCAATGCGGCTACCCCCAAGTCTCCGACTTGATTCAGCTCAGTTGGCAGTTCGCAGTCCGCCCATATGGTAGATGCCCGGCAATGAAACAATGAAACAATGAACCATCCAACCATAACTTCCTATCTTTGACCCTGCCTGGTAAATAACTGCATTCCAGGTCACAATCGAAGCGCCATGTCCATTATGAAAGGCATTCGCTTTTTGCGGTTGCTGTTTTTTCGTGCGATCCGGTGGTTGTCCGGGCGGATTTCCAGTCGGAACTACCAGATCCTGGTGAGCATCATCATCGGGATTGTAGCGGGATTGGTAGCGGTGGTGCTGAAGGTTCTGGTGCACGGTGTCCGGGATTGGTTGTACGGCGCCGACCCGACCAGCGGCCGCCTGGCGTTTGTCTTTTTGCCGGCGCTCGGCATTGTGCTCACCCTGGTGTACACCCGGCTGATCCTGCGCCGCCCCATCGACTCGGGCCTGAGCAATCTCATCTACGCCATTTCCAAAAAACGGATCAACATACCCGTCCACGAAACGTACAGCCATGTGATCAGCAGTTCGCTCACGGTAGGTTTCGGGGGGTCGGTAGGGTTGGAAGCGCCCATCGTGCGCACCGGCTCCGCCATCGGGGCCAACCTGGCCCGGCTGCTGGGGGTAGGCCGCAGAAAACAGACCCTTTTCCTGGCTTGCGGCGCAGCTGCCGGCATCTCTGCGATCTTCAACAGTCCGGTAGCCGGGGTGATTTTTGCCTTCGAGGTGCTGGTGACCGATATTGCCATCCACTCCTTTATACCCCTGCTCATTTCCGCGGCTACGGCGGCCGTGGTGGCCAAGATCCTCTATTACGAAAAAATATTCTTCCTGCCGGCAGGAGGTTGGCAGATCAAGGCCCTCCCGTTTTACCTCCTGCTGGGCGTGGCGGCCGGTCTGATGTCGGTGTACGTCAGCCGGGCAACGGCCTGGGCCAGCGAGCTGCTCAACAAGCGCGTACAGTCCTTCTATTGGCGGATAGCTGTCGGGAGCGCTGCGCTGGGGCTGCTTATTTTCCTTATGCCGCCGCTTTTCGGCGAAGGGTACGATACGGTCAATAAACTGCTGATCGGTCAGGAGAGTTCCCTGGCCGACCACAGCCTGTTCTACGGCCTGGCCGGCAATCCGCTGTTCATCTTCCTGTTCGGCGTATTCATCCTTTTCGGCAAAGCCATTGCGACCTCGGTTACCATCGCAGCAGGCGGCAACGGCGGCAAATTCGCGCCCACCATGTTCACCGGCGCTACCTTAGGTTTCGTATTCGCCTACGGGATCAACCAGCTGGGGTGGGTCACCCTGAACCAGGCCAATTTCATCGCCGTGGCCATGGGCGGCCTGATGAGCGGCGTGTTCAAATCGCCGCTGACGGGCATCTTCCTCATCGCAGAGATCACGGGCGGGTACGAGCTGTTTATCCCCCTGATGATCGTTTCGGCGCTGTCGTATTTTGTTTCCCTTTACTTCGAACCGCATTCGGCGCTCATCCGGGACCTGGCCAGAAAAGGCCTATGGGCGCCTTCCCACGAGCGCGACTGGCATATCCTCAGCAACCTGAATGTGGGCGCGCTGATGGAGACCAATTTCCGCGTCCTGACCACGGAAATGACCCTCGGCGCCTTTGTGGAAGTGATCGCCAAATCCAAACGCAACGTTTTCCCCGTGGTCGATAAGGAAGGCATCCTCAAAGGCGTGATCCTGCTGGATGACGTCCGGGAACTGATGTTCAACAAGGAGGCGTACGAAAAGACCACCGTGGGCGACCTGATGCACCAGCCGCCGGCAACGGTCGGGATCTCCGATACGATGGAACAGGTGATGGACAAGTTCGAAAATTCCATGGCCTGGAATCTTCCCGTGCTGGATAAGGCCAACCGGTATCTCGGGTTTGTGTCCAAATCCTCTATTTTTAATGAGTACCGGCGTTCCTTGATCGACCGGAGCAAGGATTGAGGATCTGCATCCTGGTTTTAGTCGAATAATTGGGGTATTCCAGCTAAAAAAACAGACCTTTGCGCGACTTTGCCGGCGCAGGTTCGTCCAAAAAGAATTGATCATTGTTCATATTAAAAACCAATCTCAGGACGATTTAAATGTGGCTTTGGATAGGATTTTTCTTGCTGATAGGGTTATTGCTGGCGCTTGATCTCGGGGTGCTCAATAAGAAATCCCACGTCATCTCTGCCAGGGAGGCGCTGAAGTGGACCGCCCTGTGGGTCAGTCTATCCCTGTTGTTCAGCGTTTTTGTTTATTATGCTTACGACCGCGGATGGGTGGAAAGCCACCTTACCGGGGGGAAGGCCGTGGTCACTTATCTGACCGGGTATCTGGTCGAGCAATCCCTCAGCCTGGATAATATCTTTGTAATCGCCCTGATCTTTTCCTATTTCCGCGTTCCGGACGCCTTCCAGCACCGGGTTTTATTCTGGGGCATCCTCGGTGCGGTCATCTTCAGGGGGATGATGATCGGCTTCGGCATAGCGCTCATCCACCGGTTCGACTGGATGATGTATGTCTTCGGCGTCCTGTTGCTTTACTCGGCCTATAAAATGCTGACGGCCGGCGAATCGGTTCACCCCAGCAAAAATTCTGTGATCCGGCTGCTGAAGCGGTTTTTTCCGATCACCAAGAAATATGAAGGCCAGCGTTTTTTTGTGCGGCGGCGGAATTTCGAGAAGCGAAAGTCCGTGCTGGTCGCCACGCCCCTTTTTGTAGCCCTTATCATGGTGGAAACCACCGACATCATGTTCGCCTTTGACTCGATCCCGGCCATTTTCGCCATCACAACGGACCCCTTTATCGTGTTTACCTCCAATATTTTCGCCATTCTGGGGCTTCGGTCCATGTATTTTGTCCTGGCGTCCATGCTCAACCGTTTTGAACACCTCAAATACAGCCTCGTCATCATCTTATTTTTCGTGGCGTTTAAAATGCTGGCGCATAAATGGGTAAATTTGCCCGATTTGTTATCCCTGATCATTATTTTCGTATCCTTGCTGGCCGGTGTAATTATTTCGCTCTGGCTGACCGGCCGGGATAAGAAAAAGTAAGGAAACGACGTTCATCAAAAATTGACCGAAAACTTGTAGGAAGTAAAAGTTGTTCTATTAAATCTTTTTTAACAAGCTTTGAAAATTTTATGAAAAATACTGTCAACAGATATTCAGATGCTGAGCTCGAGGAGTTTCGCCAGCTGATTGACAAAAAACTGTCCAAAGCACGCCTGGAACTCGAAGATATGGAAGCCCAGATCAACGAAATCACGGAAAATACGGAAGATGATTTCGGGACCGACTGGATGGATGACAGCAGCACCGCTTCCGAGCTGGATATGCTTTATAATATGGCCAACCGCCAACGCAAATATATTCAGGACCTGGATAGCGCCCTGATCCGGATCAAGAACAAAACTTACGGCATTTGCACCGTGACCGGCGAATTGATCGATAAGAAAAGATTGCTCGCCGTTCCGACAACCACCAAGAGCATGAACGCCAAGCTTTCTGAAAGCAAGCCTTCAGGCGGCGGCGCACCAGCCTCAAAGCAAGCCGTGCCCGACGAAGACAACGACGGCGAAGAAAAGCCGAAAGAAACCGCGCCCCGGACCCCGAAGGTGATCACCAAAGTGATCAGAAAACCCTCGCCCGGCCAGGCGTCCAAACCCAAACCGGCGGATGACGATGATCTGGATGACATCTGGCCGGCAGATATCGCCGCCAATATCGGCAGCGATGAGGAGGAGAGCAATGATTCCGAAGCGGAAGAAGATGATATCGATTTCGATAACTTCGCTTCCGACGACGATGGCGGCGAAGATTACTAGCGGCCACGCAATGGCGTGGTGGTTGCCGCATCAGGCAATCCCTGTGAGCGCGTGACCAATTCAAATTCATATGAATCCTGGGAGGCAAAGGCTTCTCATCGTATTTCGGTTCCGGGCATTATAGTCCGGATCTGACCATTGACATCCTGGAGTTAGCTGTCCGGCGCCGTTGATTGAACGGCGGGATAACTGATTGAAACCAATTACTCTTCATAGTTATTAACCAATCATGTTGTTAACCAACCTATCTATTGTGACAGCAACGTATGATGCATCCGCACACACAGGTTCGTTTCATCAGTGATGAAATGGGCTGCGGCGTATTTGCCACCGCGTTTATTCCCAAAGGCACCATTGTCTATGTAAAGGATGAACTCGAACTGGAAATCACTCCGGAGGCATACGCCGAATTGGAACCCGTTTTACAGGAACGCGTCGAAAAGTACAGTTATATCGACGAGAGAGGGGTCAGGATCGTCAGCTGGGATCACGCCAAATACGTGAACCACTGCTGCCAGTGCAACTCCATCAGCACCGGCTACGGATTCGAGATCGCCATCCGGGACATTCAGCCCGGCGAAGAAGTAACTGACGAGTACGGCTTGTTCAACCTGCAATGGGGCATGCAACTCTATTGCAGCCAGCCTGGTTGCAGAGGCTGCGTTTCAGCTGAGGATTTTCCCGTTTGGGGCGAAAGCTGGGACGAAAAAGCCAAAAACAGCCTGGCCAGCCTGCGACTGGTCGATCAACCGCTCCTGCCGTTGGTTGACCGGGAAACCAGAACGGCCCTCGAGGCTTATCTGGACGGTAGGGGGATCTATCGGTCGGTATTTTCCCTGCAAAGGCCATTGGAACCACAACTTGTTCCGACCCGTAAAAGGGTTTAATGCAAGCGGATTGGAAACCATGAAGCAACTTTTTTAAAACAGGGGTCATCCTGGCCTTTCTCCTGAAATCCTGGATGACTCCTGTTCGGTCACGGATGCGCCGCAACCCATACCTCCCCACCCTCAAAAATTTCTTTTTTCCAGATCGGCACGGTTTGTTTCAAGGTATCGATCACGTACTGGCAGGCTTCAAATGCCGCCTGGCGGTGCGCACTGCCTACCGCAATTACGACCGGCACCTCCCCGATACCCAGGCTCCCCACCCGGTGGTGAACAGCAATCCGCTGAACCGGCCACCGGCCCAGCGCGGTTGCTGCGATCTTCCGCATTTCCGACACGGCCATAGGAGCATAAGCCTCGAATTCCAGCCTGATCACCGCCCGGCCCTGCGTCTGATTGCGCACCGTGCCGATGAAGACGTTGATGCCGCCGGCTTCCGGCGCACTCACAAAATCAACGCATGCGCGAATATCGAGCTCCTGTTCCAGCAATTGTATATCGATCATAACTGCAGCTATTGCGGTCCGCCGGACCTTAAAGCCTTGTCAGCTATTGCGGTCCCGCGGTCGATGTTTGTTGACTGATAATTGATGATACCGGCGTCCTGTTTCAAGAGAAGATGCCGTTGTTTCCAGGGTTTCGAGACGGAAAATTTCGAGACGGAAAATTTTCCGTCTCTATCGGGCACCCTCATCCGCCGCTGACGGGTGGAATAACGGCTATTTCATCCCCGGGTTGCAATGCCAGTGCGTTTTCGGCGTATTCGCTGTTGACGGCTACCGCCCACGATCTGAGGCGTTTGAGCCCGGGGGCTTCCGTTTCCAGCAACCGGCGCAGATCGGCAACTGTGGCGCCTTCCGGAAGCGTGATCTGCCGTTGGGGGCCGCCCAGGATTTCCCTGGCAATACCGAAAGCCAGCACATTAATCTTCATAAAAAAGCGGTCTTTTCTTCATGAAACAAATGTGACCCAAAAAGGTCGATTGCGTATTCTTCAAAAAAATTTAACATTTCTTTAACATTTCCGCGTTTTCCACACCGGCCCTTCCATTTTATTTGGCCTGGAACCGCCTGAGGAGAAATTAAAATTTCACTCCGCGCCACTGAATCAGATTTTTAGTTGGAGGCCGTGAAACAATGAATTCTGAAAACACGTTAATAAACCCAGATTGCACCTATTTAGTTGGCTTGCAATACATTTTGGCGTAAATTTGCGTTCTCAGAATGATTGAGTGTGTTTCAAAATCCCCAAAAATCAGGCGCCATTGCTATGAAACGCTAGCCTGAAAACTAACGGTCCGGCAAGAATCCGATTCAAGTCGTTCCGGGTTTTGAAAACTAAATTTTTTTTTGATGAAATTCCCATGGACATTGATTGTTGTGGCGGCGTTTGCGGTCACAAACAAGCAAATTTATGCAAACTCCGACCCCCTGTTAAGCGAGTCATCCTATGAAAATACCGCTTTATCAGAGGAGGTCATCAAGCAACGGCTACAACATCTTGAATTGCCCTTTGACGTCAAGTATACACCCGACGTCAAAGAATTCATCCGCCGTTACGTCACCCTTGGCCGCTTAGACGCGGAAGCCATTCTCGGCCGATCAGCCATTTATTTTCCCGTTTTCGAGCATTATCTCAACCGCTACCACCTTCCGGCAGCTTTCAAGTATATGCCGATGGTGGAATCCGGACTGAATATCGATATTCATTCCTCGGCGGGCGCTTCGGGGCTGTGGCAGTTCGTACCCTCTACGGCCAGGCATTTCAAACTGGAGCTTAACGGTCCTGTTGACGAGCGCCTCGACCCTTACCGGTCATCAGAAGCCGCCGCCAAAATGATCAGATTCCTCCACAACCGCTTCGATGACTGGTTGCTGGTGCTGGCTGCCTACAATTGCGGCCACGGTCGGGTTGAACAGGCGATGGAATACGCCCACTGCGACAACTACTGGGAAATTGCCAACTACCTGCCCAAGCAAACGCAGAAGTATATCCCCGCCTTTATTGCAGCGGCTTATCTGGCCAAATACTACCCTGAGCACGGCATGGCGCCCGATTATCCCTCGCTGGATATGACGGACACCCGCACGTTCAGGATTTACCGGTCTATGACCTTTTCCGAAATCAGCAAGGCTTGCGGCGTGACTTACAGCACCGTTCGCAACCTCAATCCGGCCTTCGTTACCGGTCTGGTTCCTGCCAGCTCCAAGGGGTACTTCCTGGTCCTGCCCAGTTGGGCGGCGTCCGGATTCAAGATCTGGCTGGACAAAAAGCGCGGCATCGACAACACCTCGCTCCTGGAAAAGGCCAATATCCGGCACTACGTAGCGCTCCCCGGCGACCGGCTGGAAACCCTGGCCCTGCTGTTCAAGTGCTCCATTGAGGATATCATGCGCTGGAACGGACTGCGGCACAAGGAAATTGTTGCCAATCAGGAACTGACGTATTACGTGCCGAAGCCGGAGGTGGTTACGCCTTAATAGAGAGGGTGAGAGAGTGAGTGAGTGGGAGAGTGGGAGAGTGGGAGAGTGATGCTTCGGCTTCGCTCAGCGCAGGGAGCCCGACTTCGTAACGCTTGCGGCGTCACTACGCCGGATGTGAGAGGGAGGGGTTGAGAGATGCTGTTCGGTATTTGGGCTCCAAAAAACGCACTCGGCCCGGATTTGAGTAATTTTGGGTTAAATTTACGTCCCGAAATACCGGTCAGCATGTCTCATCTGAATGTCGAAATAAAAGCGCGGTGCAGGGATATTGACGCCCTGCGCCGGATCCTCCACGATCAAAATCCCCGGTTTGCCGGAACGGACCGGCAGACCGACACCTACTTTCAGGTGCCGAAAGGGCGGTTGAAGCTCCGGGAAGGCCGGATCGAGAACGCCCTGATCCATTACCGGCGCAGCGACCAGGCCGGTCCCAAGCGTTCGGAGGTGGCCCTGTTGCAGGTAGCGCCCGATTCCCCGCTCAAAACAGTGCTCCACAACGCCCTGGATACCCTGATCAGGGTGGTCAAGACCCGTGAGATCTATTTCATCGACAACGTCAAGTTTCACATCGACCAGGTGGAAGGGCTCGGCGATTTCGTCGAAATTGAGGCCATAGATTTCTCCGGCGACCTTGGTGAAGCCCATCTTCGCGCTCAATGCGACCGGTTTATGACCCTGCTTGGAATCGAAGAGGGGGACCTGCTCACTCATTCCTACAGCGATATGTTGCGCCATGGTCTATAACGCCAAGATCCTGCTGTTTGGTGAATATACGGTCATTCAGGGTTCGCCGGCGCTGGCGATCCCTTTCAGCGGTTTTTCCGGCCGGTGGCGGACAAACAGACCGGCTGAGGCCCCCGACCTGCTTCCGTTCGTGCAATACCTGACCGGCATCGATTTTCTGAATGCAACCCTGGATACGGCCGGTTTGGAGGCCTTTCTCCGCAGCGGCGGTTATTTTGATTCCACCATCCCGACCGGCTACGGGGCCGGCAGTTCTGGCGCTTTGGTGGCGGCCGTTTACGACCGGTTTGCGCACTCGGCCATCAAACCCGCAACCCCGGAAGAACTCGGGGCTGTCCGGGCCGTCCTGGCGGAGATGGAGTCTTTTTTCCACGGGTCCAGCTCCGGCGCCGACCCGCTGGTTTCCTATGTCAACCGTCCGTTGCTGTTCCGGGGCAATGAGGTGTCGTTTGCCGATATGCCCGGGGATGCGGCGGCAGAAGAGGCCTTTTTTTTGCTGGACACCGGTATAGCCCGTCAAACAGGTCCCCTGGTTAAGCGTTATTTAGAAGGCTGCCGGGATGAAGGCTATGACGGCCGCATCAGGGAACAGCTGCTGCCCGCAGTGGGCGCCGCCATCCGGCTGATGTTGTCGGGCGGCCCGGGTTTGTTCGATGCGTTCAAGACGGTCAGTCGGGCGCAATGGGCCTTGATGCCGGATATGATCCCGCCCGCATGTCGCGCGCTTTGGGCCGCGAGCCTGGATGCGACCGGCTGGGGGATCAAACTTTGCGGTGCGGGCGGCGGCGGCTTTTTGCTGGGCATGACCCGAGGCATTCAACCCCGGGAATTGGACACGGGCCCTTTCAGCATCCTGCCTTTTCACCCGGCGGGGCATAAAATTTAAACGAGATGACCTTCAAAAATGCAATTGATCATATGAGAAAATGGATCCTGAGCCTGCCGTTTATCTTTTCCATCCTGCCGGCAGCTTGCGGGCAGAACAAGGCGCCTGAGGAGCGCCCCCATTGCGAGAATCCGGCGTTTGACGCAAAAGTGGCCGGCATGCTGCAAATGGACGTTCCGGTAATCGGTGTGCAGGAGTTGCGCAATATTCAAGACGAAGTTCATATCTTTGACGCACGAAAACGAGCGGAATACGAGGTCAGCCATATTCCGGGCGCCCGCTACCTCGGGTTTGATGATTTCGACCCGGAGCGGCTGGAGGGGCTGCCGAAAGATGCGCCGATCGTGTTGTATTGTTCCATCGGCTACCGGAGCGAAAAGATAGGCGAGAAGCTCGAAAAGATGGGGTACACCCGGGTTTACAATCTTTTCGGGAGTTTGTTCGAATGGGCAAACCGTGGATTTCCGATGGTGGACGGACAAGGGCGGCCGACGAAAGCTATCCATACCTACAACAAAAACTGGAGCAAGTGGGTGGACGACCAAAAAGCCGATAAGACCTGGTAAGTTATCAATCAGCAAATCTTGCAATATGGATATTTTTGAAAAACTGAAAGGAAACCGCGGCCCCCTGGGTAAATACGCGTCCATGGCCCACGGTTATTATACTTTTCCCAAACTGGAAGGCGAGCTGGGTAACCGGATGATCTTCCAGGGCAAGGAAAAGATCGTCTGGAGCATCAATAATTACCTGGGTCTGGCCAACCACCCGGAAGTGCGCAAAGCCGACGCCGACGCCGCAGCCAAATGGGGACTGGCCTATCCGATGGGCGCCCGGATGATGTCCGGCGAATCGGATTACCACGAACAGCTCGAACGCGAACTGGGTGAGTTCATCAGCAAGGAATCCGTTATGCTGCTCAACTACGGCTACCAGGGCATTTTCTCCATTATCGACGCTTTGCTGGATCGCCATGACGTGGTGGTCTATGACAAAGACAACCACGCCTGCATTTATGACGGGGTACGCATGCACATCGGCCCGCGTTTCCCGTTTGAGCACAACGATATCGAGAGCTTCAAGCGCCAGATGGAAAAAGCCACCGTCAAAGCCAAAGAAACCGGCGGCGGCATCCTGGTGATCACCGAAGGCGTCTTCGGCATGCGCGGCGAACAAGGGATCCTCAAGGAAATTGCGGAAACCAAGGATCGCTACAACTTCCGCCTGCTGGTGGATGACGCCCACGGTTTCGGCACCCTTGGTGCAACCGGCGCCGGCACGGGTGAGGAGCAGGGCGTGCAGGACAAAATCGACCTGTACTTCAGCACCTTCGCCAAATCCATGGCCAGCATCGGCGCTTTTGTCGGCGGCGACCAGGACATCATCGAATACCTGCGTTACAACACCCGCTCGCAGATCTTTGCCAAATCAGTGCCCATGCCCATCGTCATCGGCGCCCTGAAGCGGCTGGAACTGCTTCGCACGAGGCCCGAACTGCGCGCCAAACTCCTGGAAAATGTCAAGCTCCTCCAGGAAGGCCTTGTAGAAAACGGATTCGATATCGGCAAAAATACCAATACCTGCGTAACGCCGGTCTACATGCACGGCACCGTCGGCGAGGCGATTGCCCTGGTCCAGGACATGCGCGAGAATTACAATATCTTCTGCTCTATCGTGGTCTATCCCGTCATTCCCAAAGGCATGATGCTCCTTCGCCTCATCCCGACGGCCTCCCATACCAAGGAGGATATTGACATCACGATCAATGCCTTCAAAGCGATCAAGGACAAGCTGCAATCCGGTTTCTATAAGGAACAGGGCGCGATGATCGTCCAGGATTAGCACTTTTCAGGTTGTTTTGAGCAAAGTTGCCTCCCGCAGATTCGTTTTTGCAATCTGCGGGAGGTTTGTTTTTAACGCAAAGGCCTTATAATGCCGTCCTCGTGCCCTTGTGCAACCTTCGTGTGCGTAGTGGTAAATAATTTCTACCACGAAGGACACAAAGTGATTTCACGAAGGTCACTATGGAGGGCATTTGTTAAAACTTGTGGTAAAAATTTTGCGTACCTTTCCAAAAAAACGAAAAGCCGCTGTCAATGGAAGCAAATAAGCGCCTGCTGGCCCTCGACGTATTCCGGGGGATCACGATTGCCGGTATGATCCTGGTCAATAATCCGGGGTCCTGGGGGAGTGTTTATCCGCCTTTGGAGCATGCTGAGTGGCATGGGTGCACGCCCACCGACCTGGTTTTCCCTTTTTTCCTGTTCATTGTCGGGGTAGCTATCCCGCTGGCGTTGGGCAAGCGCAAGGAACGGGGCGATGACCGCAAGTCGATTTACCTCAAGATCCTGCGCCGTACGGTCCTGATTTTCGGCATCGGCTTGCTGCTGACGGCGATTCCGCGATTCAATCTCGCAACCCTTCGCATTCCCGGCGTATTGCCGCGGATCGCGCTGGTTTACGGCGCCTGTTCCGTACTTTTCATGCAAACCAACTGGAAAGGACTGGTGCGGTGGTCGATCGGGCTGTTGCTGGGGTATTGGGCCGTGATGACCCTGGTACCGGTGCCCGGCGGATACCCGCCCAATCTCGACCCGGAAACCAACCTGGGCGCCTGGCTGGATCGCACCATCTTCACCACCGATCACCTGTGGCGGCAATCCAAGACCTGGGACCCCGAAGGGCTCCTCAGTACTTTCCCGGCCATTGTCACCGGCCTGATCGGTATGCTGACCGGGCTTTGGATCAAAACCGACCGCGACGATTATCGCAAGCTGACCGGCATCTTCGCCTCGGGCGTTATTCTGGTCGCCGTCGGACTCTTTTGGAACCTGGCATTCCCGATCAACAAAAAACTCTGGACAAGTTCCTATGTGCTCTATGCCGGCGGCATCGCGCTGCTGTTCCTCGGGACGGTCTACTGGCTGGTGGATGTACAGGGGAAAAAAGGATGGATCAAGCCCTTTGTGGTATACGGCACCAATGCATTGTTTGCTTTTGTTTTGTCCGGGTTGGTGGCCAAGACCCTGGGACTGATAAAATGGACCACGGCCGCCGGAGAAACCCAATCGCTGGGGCAGTGGATTTACCAGAGCTTGTTCCTGTCCTGGCTGCCCGATTATCCGGCCTCGCTCGGCTACGCTGTGCTGAACGTCCTGTTTATCCTCGGAATAACCTGGATCTTGTACAGCCGCAGGATCTTTATCCGGGTTTGACGGGATTTATTTCCGGTAACGCTCGGACAATTCCGCAAAAAGCCCTAAATTTTGCTTTCCTTTGTCTTAATCTGAAAATAAAATACCAACTATGAGCCAATTTGATGACGCCGTGAACGGTTATCTCGCCGAAATGAAATCAATAGGCCTTACCTCAGTGGATGAACTCCTGCTGAGGAAGATCACCAAATCGCTGGGGCCTTCCATCTACCTGGCAGATGCCTCCAAGGTCTCGTGTTCTGATAAGGAAGAACGGGAACGGGTGAAGCGGAATTTTCTGGTCGGCAAGCTCAAGTTGAAAGACTCCACCATACTGGATGATGCCATAGAGGAAGTGTGCCAGAAAATGGGCAGCTCCAACCGGAATAAATACCGGGCTATTTTCCACTACCTCCTGGTGAAAAGATTCGGGCTGGAAAGCAAATTCCTGAAATAATTTTTCCGGATACCGGCCGTCCGCCGTCGCTCCTCAAGAGCGGCGGCGGGCAGCATCCGGCATTTAGAACGCAGTCTTGCAGTTGGCAGTCTTGCAGTTGGCAGTCTTGCAGTCTTGCAGTTGGCAGTTTTGCAGTTGGCAGTCTCTGGCGGCTTTACACTGAGCCAAGCCGAAGCAGCATCCAGAAACGAGCTTCCTCCGTCCGGGATCAAGTCTACCCCGCTCCCAATCCAATCCGGGTGCCGTCCTTCAGCACAGCGCCCTTCTTGATGACGATGATCCCGTCGCGGATGACATAGGTATCCGTTTCGATATCCTGCAGGGCGATACTGCCGTGAATATGGACGTTGTTGCCGATGCGGACGTTTTTGTCCACAATGGCGTTGCGGATGTAACAACCTTCGCCGATGCCCATGGCGGGCCGGCCTTTGAGGCGGGCCATATCTTCGAGGGGCTCGTAATAGTCGCTGCCCATCACGATCGAATTGGACACCTCTGTATTATTGCCGACCCGGGCGCGAATCCCGATAACGGACCGTTCGATCATCTTGGCGTGGATAATGCAGCCTTCCGCCACAATGGCCTGATTGAACCAGGTTCCGAATATCTTGGAGGGCGCCAGCAAGCGCGGGCGGGTATAGATCTGGCGATCGCTGTTGAACAGATCGAATTGCGGAATGGACTCGGTCAACGCGATATTGGCGTCGAAGAAGGAGCGGATGGTACCGATATCGGTCCAGTAACCGTCATAGGCGTAACTGGCGATCTTATGGCCTTTTTCGATAGCATAAGGGATGATCTCCTTTCCGAAATCCGTCGCATCGGGGTTTTCCTCGAACAGCCGGATCAGGAATTCCCTTTTGAACACGTAAATACCCATGGAGGCCAGGTAATGCCTCCCCTGGCTGGCGTATTTCTCCTCAACCGGAGACGTCCATTCATGGAGGACATCTGCCGACGGTTTTTCGGTGAATTTTTCAATGATCCCGTTTTCGTCCACCTTCATGATGCCGAATCCGGAGGCGTCCCGGTCTACAACCGGAATAGTGGCGATGGTCAGGTCCGCTTCTTTGCCTACATGGTAATTGGCCAGGTCCTCCAGGTCCATGTGGTAGAGCTGGTCGCCGGACAAGATCAGGACATAATCGTAAATGTGGTTGTTGAGGTGGTGCATCGACTGGCGAACAGCGTCGGCGGTACCCTGGAACCATTTGTCGGAAGAAGGCGTTTGCTCGGCTGCCAGGATGTCGACGAACCCATGCCCGAACAGGTCGAAGTTGTAGGTGTTTTTGATATGCTGGTTCAGCGACGCGGAATTGTACTGCGTGACCACAAACATCCGCCGTACGCCTGAATTCAGGCAATTGGAGATCGGGATGTCGATCAGTCTGTACTTACCGGCAATCGGAACGGCAGGTTTGGAGCGCTGGCTGGTGAGCGGATACAGGCGCGATCCGGCTCCGCCGCCCAGGATCAGGGCGATCATTTTGATTTTAATTGATTTCATATTGTTGTATTTCCGGGCTTCAACAATTGGCGCCTGTACGGGCGCTTTTTTTGTGCTTTTTTTTGCCATTTTATCGAGCTTCGATCATTTCCTGATAGAGTGTCATGTATTCGCGTGCAGAGCGTTCCCACGAAAAATCGACCTGCATGACCTTTTTCCTGACCTTTTCAAAATTCTGCCTGTGGTGATAATAGAATTCCGCAGCGCGGTAGACGGCGTTGAAGCCGTCATCCAGGTTGAAATGGTCAAACCGGATGCCGCGGCCGCTTCCGTCGGGTTCGCCGATATCCGGCACGGTATCCCGGAGGCCGCCTACTGACCGTACGACGGGAAGGGTGCCGTAACGCATGGCGTACATCTGGTTCAATCCGCAGGGCTCGATCCTGGACGGCATGATCAGGTAATCCGACCCGGCGTACATCTGGTGGGCCAGGCCTTCATTGTATTCCAGGATAGCGTCGAACCGCCCTGAATATTGATAGGTCATGTGCCGGAAGGCGTCGTGCAGGTTGGGTTGGCCGGTGCCCAGTATCGCAAAGGAGACCTGCATGCCGCTGTTCAGCACCCTTGAAATAAGGTCGGGCAGGAGATCAGCGCCTTTTTCACCGACGAGCCTGCCGATAAAGGTGATCAGGGGCAGGCTGAGGTCGATGCGGAATCGTTGTCCGAGCACCTGCTTGTTGGTCTTTTTGAAAGCCGCAATATCGCCGTTGAAATGGGAAGCGATATAATGATCGGTACCCGGGTCCCAGACGGCCGCGTCGATGCCGTTGATGATGCCGGCGCATTTGGCCCTTTCGTGCTGCACCAGCCATTCAAGCCCGTTGGAATCCTGCATGAGCTCGTTGAGGTAGCTGGGAGAGACCGTAGTGACCCGGTGCGCGCATTTGATCCCGGTAGCCAGCGGGTTGATCACGTCGTTCCAGTCGAGCAGACCCCGCGCTTCGGACCTGAAGAACGGCAGCAGGTGCATGTTGTTCCACCGGAAGGATCCGTGATAGGCGCCGTTGTGGATGGTGAACATGGTCGGAATGCCCGCAAGCGATTCGTATTCCGGGCAATATCTCATCATAAAAGGGATCAGGCCTGTGTGGTGGTCGTGGCAATGGATCAGTTGCGGTTGACCGGGCGACTGAAGGATCCACTGCAAAACGGCTTGCTGAAAGCAGAGATAGCGCTCCACTTCATCACCGTAGCCGTAACCGCCGGGATCGGCGTAGATCCCCGGCCGGTCGAACTTGCCGGGAATATCAATCGCAAAAAAAGGGAAACCCAGGCTGTCGCCTTGCTCTCGCTCGACGGTAAAATGGAAGTATTGATTGTGTAACCGTACCGCACCCCGGAAAACAGGCACGAACGGCCGTTCATTCAGCCATTTCAGGCGGTACTTCGGAATCACGACGCCTGCCGTCATGCCGGCCTGGGTAAGGTATTTGGGCAAAGCGCCTACTACATCCCCCAAACCGCCCGATTTGGCGGCAGGATAACATTCTGCGCTTACGTGCAAAATCTTCATACAAGCTGGCTTTTCATTGGCTCTTAAAGGTATGTTTTTTTTATTTAATGCGCCATCCGATCGGATTTTTTTTTATTTTGTAATCTTATACAGCCTATATATGGACGGCATCCTTCTCCGCCAAGCCGCTGCGGACGACCTCGAAACAGTCTGGATCATGTTTAAAACCGTGATAGATGAAGCGGTTTACTATCCCTACGACGAGCACACTACGCGCGGGGAAATCGAGCATTCCTGGATAAACCTCCAAAACCAGATCGTCGTAGCCGAATCCGGAGGCCGGCCTTTAGGCGCATATATCCTCCGGCCGAACCAGGCTGGTTACGGCAACCACATAGTCAATGCCGCCTATATGGTGGCGCCGGCGGCCCGTGGGCGGAATGTTGGCAGACTGCTTGGCGAGCACTCAATTATCCGCGCCCGTGAATTGGGCTATTACGCCATGCAGTTCAATTATGTGGTGAGTACCAACACCGCAGCCGTACAGCTGTGGCAAAAATTGGGCTTTTTGATCATCGGAACGGTTCCCGGCGGTTTCCGGCACAGAGACCTGGGGATGGTGGATGTGTATATTATGTTTTTGAAACTTTAACTTGATGCTGGATACTTGATGCTGGATGCTAGATACTGGCCACTAGCATCCAGCCACCACCACGCCTCAGCGTGGCAGCCACCAGCATCTAGATCAACGCATTCTCTTCCAGCAGCCGCTGCAACCCGGAAACGGAGTCCTTCTCGGACGCCATCAGGTCCTGGAGCGTGACCTTTTCCAGCAGGCGATCAACGGCGACCTGGACCATGCGCCAGAGGGACCGGACGGAACAGTCCACGGAGTTGGTGCAGAGGCGCAGCGCCCCCGTATGGTCATCACAAAAAGCTTTGTCGTATAGAGCGCCGCCGAGGGAATAAAGGACTTCCTTGATGAAGATTTCGGTCGTCGGCCGGGCGAGAATATAGCCGCCCTTCTGTCCGCGCTGGCTCTGGATGGCGCCTGCCATGCGCAGCATCCGGGTCAGCTTGGCTACATAAGCTGCAGACAAACCCTCTGCTTCACTCAGTTGCTGAATGCTCAATCCCTCTTCCGCATCGGCTTTTGCGATCCGGATCAATATGCGTAAACCGTATTCTTCCTGTGCAGAAATCTTCATCGATTTTATTTTGAAGATTCGAAGATCTGAGGAATCGGGGATTCGAAAAGGATCCACTCAAATCCTCGATTTCTCGCATCCTCTAAAATTAAAACATATCCAAAACCAGCCGGGCTTCCTCGGTCATTCTGCTCTTGTCCCACGGCGGATCGAAGACTACCTGCAGGTCGACATCCGCAACCCCTTCAACCCCCATGACTTTTTCCTGCACTTCCATCGGCAGCGATTCGGCTACCGGGCACATGGGCGACGTCAGCGTCATCCGTATAGCGACCGCCCCGCTGTCTTCGATCGAGATATCGTAGATCAGCCCCAATTCGTATATATCGACCGGAATCTCCGGGTCGTATACGGTTTTCAAGGCAGTAATGATCTTTTCTTTCAAGTCTTCCATAATCTCTCAAATCACCTCCCGACCGCCGTAGCTTCAGTGTAGGAGGTAAATCAATAAATATCCGAATCCTCCCCCCTCGCCGCAAACGCCACCCCATACAATTTCATCTGTTTCACCATGCTCAGCAATCCGTTGGAGCGGGTAGGGGACAGGTGTTCTTTCAGGCCTATCCGGTCGATGAAATAGAGATCCGCTTTGGCGACATCCTCCGGTTTTTGCCCGGAAAGCACCCGGATCATCAGGGCGATCAGCCCTTTGGTGATCACCGCGTCGCTGTCGGCCGTGAATTCCACTTTGCCGTCTTTCAGCCCGGCGTGCAGCCAAACCCGGCTCTGGCACCCCCGGATCAGGTGGTCGTCCGTTTTATATTGTTCGTCAATCAAAGGAAGAGTCTTGCCCAGCTCGATGATGTACTCGTACTTTTCCATCCAATCGCCGAACAGCGAAAACTCGTCTATGATCTCTTCCTGGATTTCGTTCATTATTTTGGTTTGTTGTGGTTTGTGGTTGTTTGTTGTGGTTTATGGTTGTTTGTTGTGGTTTATGGTTGTTTGTTGTGGTTTGTGGTTGTTTGTTGTGGTTTATGGTTGCCTGCGTCAACAATCAAAGATCATGTAATCATCAATCATCAATTGATCAGTGGTTGGTAACTGAGCGAAGCCGAAGTTCAGTCGTCAGTGGTCGGCCCGGTAGCTGAGCGAAGTCGAAGCTACAAAGCACCCCCAACTCTTTACCCCAGCATTCGTGCAGCCCGTTCCACGCCGGCTACAAGCCGGTCGATATCTTCCAGGTTGTTGTAAACCCCGAAAGAGGCCCGTACCGTGCCGGGGATACCGTACCAGTCCATCAGCGGCTGCGTGCAGTGGTGGCCGGTCCGGACAGCGATGCCTTGCTGATCGAGCAGGGCGCCGACATCGTAAGGATGATGGTTGCCCATCAAAAAGGAAACGGCGCCGGTCTTTTGCCGGGCATTGCCGAATATCTTCAGATCGGGGACCGAAAGCAATTTTTCCGTAGCGTAATCCAGCAGCGTTTTATCGTGTTGCCGGATGGTATCCAGGCCGATGCCTTCCATGAAAAGGATGGCGGCCTCAAGCCCGACGGCGCCGGCCATATCCGGGGTGCCGGCCTCGAATTTGAACGGCAGCTCGTTAAAGGTGGTCTTTTCAAAGGTGACGTTACTGATCATCTCGCCGCCGCCGTGGTAGGGGGGCATGGCGTCGAGCCACTTCTCCTTGCCGTACAGGGCGCCGATACCGGTTGGTCCGTACATCTTATGGGCCGAAAAGACGTAAAAGTCCACATCCAGCGCCTGAACATCCACAGGCAGGTGCGGAACGGCCTGTGCGCCGTCCAGCAATACCGGGATATCCCGTTCGTGCGCTTTCGCGATCAATTCTTCCACCGGAAAAATACTGCCCAACGCATTGGAAACGTGCGCGATGGTCACCATTTTGGTCCGCTCATTGAGCAATTTTTCCCATTCGTCCAGCAGCAATTCACCGGCTTCATTTATGGGCGCAACCCGGATCTTCGCACCCGTTTGCTCCGCAATGAGCTGCCAGGGTACGATATTGGAATGGTGTTCCAATCTGGAAAGCACGATCTCATCGCCCGGTTTGAAGAATTGCCGGCCGAAGGAGGAGGCTACCAGGTTGATGCCTTCAGTGGCGCCGCGGGTAAAGATGATCTCCCTATCCGAAGCTGCGTTGATGAAACCCTGAACGGCCCTGCGCGCCTGTTCGAAGGCCTCCGTGGCTTCCTGGCTCAGTTGGTAAACGCCGCGGTGCACGTTCGCATGCCTGGTCAGATAATATTGGTCCATGGCCTCCAGGACCGAAACAGGCTTCTGACTGGAAGCGGCGCTGTCGAGAAAAACGAGCGGCTGCCCGTTCATTTTCCTGCCCAGGATCGGAAACTGCGACCTTACGGCCTGCAGGTCGACAGGGCGGACGGGTTCGGTTGCCGGTGTCATACCTTGATCAGTTTTTGAACGATGGTTTCTTCAAAGCGATCCTTCAAGGTTTCCAGGGGGATCGTTTCAAGGGCCTCCATCACGAAAGCATGCTGGAGCAGGGCCCTGGCCTGGTCCTTGTTCAGCCCGCGCGACCGCAGGTAAAAAACCGCGGATTCATCCAGTTGGCCGATGGTGGCGCCGTGACTGCAGCGGACGTCGTCGGCAAAAATTTCGAGCTGGGGCTTGCTGTCCATGGTGGCGGTCGGCGACAGGACCAGCGTGCTGTTCTGCTGAAAGGCGTTGGTCTTCTGGGCATCCTGGCGGACAATCACCTTGCCGTTGAAAACGCCGGTGCCCTTGTCGGTGATGATGCCCTTGTACAGCTCGTTGCTGGTGCAATTGGGCAAGGCATGATCGAGGAAGGTATGGTTGTCGATATGCTGTTCGCCGTTGACGATGTATACGCCGTAAAAATCGGTGTGGACACCCTGGCCGAGGTGGATGGCGTCGAGGTTGTTGCGAACCAGCCGCCCGCCGAGATCCAGCGTATAGGCGGTGTAAACGCTATCCCTTTCCTGGCGCACTTCGGTCTGGTGGATCTGGAAATTTTCCGATCCTTCCTGCTGCCATTTATAATGGATCACCCGGGCGTTGGCGCCGAGGTAAAACCGGTTGAGGGCATTGGTAAAGGATGCCGATTCCCCTTCGCCGGCGTAGGATTCGATCAGTTGGAGTTGGCTGTTACGACCCGCTTTTACCAGTATTTGCGGATTCACAAATGCTGGATCCCCGCCGCCGTTAACCATAATGACCTGAACGGGTTTTTCGATGGCCGCATTGTCGGCCGCATGGATGAACAGCCCGTTTCGGGCAAAGGCCAGATTGAGCGGCGTAAAGGGATGCGCTGCGCCGGCCAGTGCGCCTTCGAGGGTGGCGGTGATCCAGGGTGCGAAACGCTCGTCCCGGATGGCCGTTTCTACCGGGAGGATGGTCAGGCCTTCGGGCAATGCCGGGATGGGTCCCTGCAATTCGCCGTTGATCAGTACAATCTTCAGGGCCTCCGGTATGGAAACGGCGTCAAGCGCTGATTTCGATGCGGAAAAGGAGGCGCCTTCCAGCAGCGGCAACTGCAATATGCGGCTTACGGGGGTATATTTCCAGTCTTCGGTGCGGCGGGGGGGGGATTCGGGTTCCCTGAATTTATCCATAGCCGCCAGCCTGAACTGATGCAGCGGCTGATCCCGCTTGCCGTTCAGTTGCTGTTCGAACAGGTTGAACAGGTCCTCGAACCGTTTTTTGGATTCCGAAAGCGTATCCTGATAGGTAATATTCATTGCACAGATTTTAAAGGGCGATCGCGTCGGCTTCTTCTTTGACCCAGTCGTACCCGAGCTCTTCCAGTTTCAGCGCGAGGGTCTTGTCGCCGGTTTTTACGATGCGGCCGTTGTACAAAACGTGTACGAAATCCGGGGTGATATAATTGAGCAGCCGCTGGTAGTGCGTTACGATCACAAAAGACCGTTCGGGGCTGCGCATCTGGTTGACCACGTCGGAAACCACTTTCAGCGCGTCGATATCGAGGCCGGAGTCGGTTTCGTCCAGGACGGCCAGTTTGGGTTCCAACAGGGCCATCTGCAGCATTTCATTGCGCTTTTTCTCACCGCCGGAAAAACCTTCATTCAGGGAGCGTTGCAGGAATTTTTCGTCCATGCCCACCATCCTGATCCGTTCGCGCATGAGCTTCAGCAACTGGACGGCATTGAGCTCTTCCTTGCCCTGTCCTTTGCGGACCGCGTTGATGGCGCTCTTCAAAAAAGTCGCCGTGCTCACCCCGGGGATCTCTACCGGGTATTGGAACGCGAGGAAAATGCCGGCCTGCGCCCTTTCATCCACTTCCATTTCCAGTAGGTCCTTCCCTTCGAAGGTGATGGAACCTTTGGTCACTTCATATTCCTCGCGCCCGGCCAACACATTGGCCAGCGTGCTCTTCCCCGATCCGTTCGGCCCCATAATGGCATGTACTTCACCGGGTTTTACCTCCAGGTTCAGTCCGCGAAGGATGGCCTTGTCTTCGATTGCGGCGTGTAAATCGTTTATTTTTAACATTTTATGGTAGTTTGTCGTAAGTTATTAGTAGTGACGTAAAATTTTACGTCGCAGTAGTCGTAAGTCGTAAGTCCGGATCCTGAGCGCAGTCGAAGGATCACCCTCTCACCCTCTCACCCTCACCCTCTCCCTATCCAACGCTCCCCTCCAGGCTGATTGCCAGCAACTTCTGGGCTTCCACTGCAAACTCCATCGGCAGTTCGTTGAAAACCTCCTTGCAATAGCCGTTCACGATCATGTTTACGGCGTCTTCTTCGCTCAGACCGCGCTGCATCAGGTAGAAGAGCTGGTCTTCACCGATCTTGGAGGTGGTGGCTTCGTGTTCTACCCTGGCGCTGGGGTTATCCACTTCCAGGTAGGGGAAGGTGTGCGCGCCGCATTTGTCGCCCATCAGCAGGGAGTCGCATTGGGAGAAGTTGTGGGCGTTATCGGCTTTTTTTCCGATTTTCACCAGGCCGCGATACGAGTTGTGGCTGTACCCGGCGGAGATCCCCTTGGAGATGATGGTGCTTTTCGTGTTCTTGCCGATATGCATCATTTTGGTGCCCGTATCGGCCTGCTGGCGGTTGTTGGTGACGGCTACGGAGTAAAATTCACCCACCGAGTTATCGCCTTTCAGCACACAGCTCGGGTATTTCCAGGTGATGGCTGAGCCGGTTTCCACCTGGGTCCAGGTGATCTTGGAATTGAATCCAGCGCACAACCCGCGCTTGGTGACGAAGTTGTAGATGCCGCCTTTGCCGTCCTTGTCGCCGGGATACCAGTTCTGGACGGTCGAGTATTTGATGGTCGCATTGTCCAGCGCAACCAGTTCCACTACGGCTGCATGCAGCTGGTTCTCGTCCCGCATCGGGGCGGTACAGCCTTCCAGGTAGCTGACATAGGCGCCTTCCTCGGCAACGATCAGCGTGCGTTCGAACTGACCCGTATTGGCGGTATTGATCCGGAAATAGGTGGACAATTCCATCGGGCAACGAACCCCTTTGGGGATATAAACGAACGATCCGTCGCTAAAGACCGCTGAATTCAAAGCGGCAAAGTAGTTATCGGAAGCCGGCACCACGCTGCCCAGGTATTTTTGGATCAGGTCGGGGTGGTCCTGTACGGCTTCGCTGAAAGAACTGAAGATGATGCCCAGTTCCTTGAGTTTTTCCTTATAGGTGGTTTTGATGGAAACGCTGTCGATGACCGCGTCCACGGCTACGCCGGCCAGCAGCTTCTGTTCATCCAGGGGGATGCCCAGTTTCTCAAAGGTGCGCAGCAATTCGGGGTCCACTTCGTCGAGGCTCTTAAGTTCCGGCTTCTTTTTAGGGGCCGCGTAGTAGATGATGTCCTGGTAATCGATCGGCGGGTAATGCACATTGGGCCATTGGGGCTCCGTCATCGTCAGCCAGTTCCGGAAGGCCTTCAGCCGCCACTCCAGCAGAAATTCAGGCTCGTTCTTTTTGGCGGAAATGGCCCGTACAATGTCCTCGTTCAACCCCTTCGGCAGGGTTTCCGTATCGATATTGGTGGTGAAACCGTACTTGTAGTCGCTTTGGGTATGCGCCTCAAGGGTTTGCATGGATTCGCTCATCGTGAAAAGGTCTTATTTAGACTAAATATAAACGCAAAGGTACTTTAAGTTATACAAAAAAGTATAAATAAGGTTTAAAAAAAGTGAGGAATTGAGGAACTGAGGAACTGAACCTGCCTACTGCCTACCGGCAGGCATCCTCGCATCCTCAATTCTTCAATTCTTCAATTCCTCAATTCCTCGATTCCTCGATTCTTCAATTCCTCGATTCCTCAATTCCTCGATTCTTCAATTCCTCGATTCTTCAATTCCTCGATTCCTCAATTCCTCGATTCCTCGATTCCTCGATTCCTCGATTCCTCAAAAAAATCGTTCCGATTTGAGGTACCCCGTCACATAATCCTGAATTCCCGCCTCCAGGCTGTAAAACCCGTCGGGATAGCCGGCATCACAGAGTTTGTTCATATCAGCTTCGGTAAAATACTGGTAGGTATCGCGAATGTCTTCGGGGGTATCAATAAAGGAAATATCGGGTTCGAGGCCCAAAGCACGGAAGGTGAGGGAAGCCAGATCGAAGAAAGACCGGGCCTTGCCCGTACCGAGGTTATAGAGCCCGGAGTCGGGTTGGTGCGTCATGAGCCAGTCGCAGACCTTGATCACATCCTTGACGTAGATGAAATCGCGGCTTTGCTGGCCGTCGGCAAAATCGGGGCGGTGGCTGCGGAACAGCTTCATCCTGCCGGTGGCCTTGATCTGCCGGGCGGTGTGGAAGATGACGCTGGCCATGCGGCCCTTGTGGTATTCGTTGGGGCCGTATACGTTGAAGAATTTCAGACCGGCCCAGAACGGCGGTTGTTTTTCCTGTGCCAGCGCCCAGGCGTCGAAGTCGTTCTTGGAGCGGCCGTAGGGATTGAGCGGCCGGAGCCGGGCAACCAGGTCGTGATCGTCCTTGTAGCCGAGTTCGCCCAGGCCGTAAGTGGCGGCGCTGGAGGCGTATACCAGCGGAATATGGTATTGCGCGCAGCGCTCCCAGACGGCCTGCGAATAGTGCAGGTTGAGTTCGTCAAAGATCGCGGTATCCTTTTCGGTGGTATCGGTGCGGGCGCCGAGGTGGAAGATGCCGTCGACCTGGGGGTGGTTTTGGTCGAGCCATTCCATAAACGCGGTCCTTTCGACCAACCGGCTGTACTTTTTTCCGGCCAGGTTGGGCATTTTATCGGCCCGGCTGAAGTCGTCGACAAGCACCAGGTCGGTTGCTCCTTGTTCATTGAACCAGGCTGCCAGACAACTGCCGATGAATCCCGCTGCTCCGGTGATGACGTACATGCGTTTTTTTGCGGCAAAGGTATTTAATTTTGGTTGATGGGGGAATTTCAAGCATGCCGGCATAGGATTCTCTCCTGATTGGTGAAATTTAATAACTTGGAATTTGGATTTTCCGCCCTAATTTCCGAGTATTGCTGCACAGTCATTAGAAAATTCAAAGCGGGTCTGTTTTCGCCGGTATTCCCACCTGGGGAATATCTCGCCTGTTACCGGCATTTTTATCAATCAGTTTGATTTATTAAACATTTTTCACCAACCTTTCGGCGTGATGAAAAAGACGGCATACCTGTTCCTGCTTTTGTGGATGGCGCTTACCGGCGCAAATGGTCAAGCCTATACCTGTTATCAGGTGGTGGAGCACAACACGGGCATCCCGGCGCTGTACAATACCGTACTGGACTCGGTGGCCTGTTCGCTGAAAACCCTAGTGGCGCGAAATCTAGATACCACTCAAGTTTCGCGGCCTCTTTTTCCGACATGCTGCGTTGCTCGGCGGTCACAGAGTCCCGCTATGCTCCCTTCTCGCGCCTTGCCTGTCGAAAAAATAGCCTCCCGAAACTTAGGCGTCACTTAGATTTCGCGCCACTGGTCAACAACACCGGCAGCCAGGGGTTTGTGGTGTTGGGTTACGACCTCTACCCGGCGCTGGCCTATGTGGATCCTTATGAAACCTACCGGGAGCGATATGAGACAGCAGTTTCCCGGGCGGAGGCAGCTTACCAGAGTTTTGTGCTGGTGACCAAGGAGCACCGGCAGGAGGGGGAGATTGCGTACCGGCTGAAAATCAAATTTCCGACGTTGTCGCCTTTCGAAGAGCTGACGCCGTTTGAGCGCGGTGGAATTGAAGCAAAGGTTTTGGAAGCCCTGGAACAGAAAGCAGCTGTCGGCGAATATTCCACCGGCAGTAATGCGGGGGTAGAAATCGCGACGCTGGAAAAACTGAAAGGTTATTTCCAGGCGGTGATTGATGATACTTTTTCCCTGGAGGGAGATTTGTTGGCGTTGTCGGGATTTAAGAAAGTGGGATTTGAAGCACCTGTTTCGATAGATGTTACCAATAATACCCTTATGGGTAGGCTGTTCAATTTGATACCGATTTCATCCTGTGCTTTTTAGCTCCTGATCTAAACGCCCTCGCAGGCCATGGCCGCAGTTGCGATTTGTCTTCGGAATAAAAAAGGAAAAAAGCAGCCTGGTTTTGGTGTCAAGCAGCAACTTGCCGTTGCTTCTTGACTTGGTTGTAAAGTGTACTTTTGATCTCTTGAGTATTGAAAGTCTGGTTTTCTGATCTTTGCT
>CALMYQ010000078.1 GCA_937873655.1 uncultured Lewinella sp.
TCTGCTTTTTATCATGAATCCCGAAAACTGGGGTAGATTAGCGCTAATCAATTACAATTTTTCTATTGATTTATCCGGGCCGAAAAAGAGCCTTTTTCAAAAATTACCCTTGCATCCTCGCCAGCTTCAAGGTAATAAGAATTGACTATTGAGGTGGAATCCACTGCAAACTCAAGATGAAAACTGCCGGATACCATTCCCTTTTTTTCGTCCAGATAATTGATCTCTACCTGGCTAACGGGGGCATCATCGTCAATTCGCCACGTGCCTGCATCCAAATCTCCTTCAAGGAAGACAAAATACCTGGCGGTTACGCCTCCGCCCCCGGGATGACCGGGCTGTACCTGGTATACACCCACTTTTTTCGGGATTCCGGAAACATATACGGATTCCCGCCTGAATTTGGCGTCATTGTAATAACTAAAGGAAAGTCCAATGGTCTCTCCTGTTTTTGAATCGACGCCGGCCCGGGCTTCAGCATTCCAGTAAACCCCGTTCTTCAATGCCGCTGAAATATGCCGGGGTTCGGGAAGCTCCTTTTTTATACAACCGGAAAAGAGGAGATAAACGATGGGCAAAAGACTTGAGTACTTCATGGGAATGGCGTTTTGTTTTTTTTTGATTTGAATCTTGCGAAGAGTCGGCGGACCTGATTGAAATCAATCAGGTCCACCGCCTCCATCAATCTATTTTATCTCAGCGATTTTTGTAGAAAACACACCATTGCCAAAGGTGATCCGGGCGCTTTCTCCGCTTTCGTAATAGCGGCTGTCGATCGTTGTAGAATCAATGGAAAACTCCAAATTAAATGTGCCCGACACCTCTCCTGTTAATTCATTCAGATAACTAATTTCTACCTCGCTTTCAATGGTATCTTCTTCAACAAACCATGTACCCGCTCCTAAATCTCCATCATCAATATAGGCAAAATAGTTTGCCCCTGTTTTTTTATCGTCCACAAAAGAAAAAGAATTTTTTACAGCGTATTTTCCAATTTTTTTAGGAATCTTAAAAATTCCCAGATGCCCCCTTTTAAAACCCGCTCCATTAAAATAATCCATAGCGATCAAGAGATAAACCTCCGAACTATATGCGTATATTTTGGCTTCCCATGGTTCGCCGTTTTTTAAGGCTGTTGCTGTACCGGAATAGGGCAATCCTTCTTCTGCCACAGGTTCTTTTCCGCACGAAAGAAAGATTGCGGTGAATATGGAAATATAAATAACCGTATTTTTCATTGTTGAATGATTAGTTTGTGAACAAAAATTTCATCGCCGATCTTTACCTTAACCAGGTAAAGGCCTGAGTGGAGATTTCCGGTTTCAAGCGGGATAAAATGAAGCCCGGTGAGCAGTCGGAACTTTAAGGGTTTTATCTGGATTCTGGAATCCAAATCACTGATCGAAATGGAAATTTCGTCTTCTTTGGTAAGATAGATTTTCATTTCCACACGACCCGTTGAAGGATTAGGGAAAGGTCCTTCAACACTAGTCCCTTCCTCTGTCCCTCCCTCAGGAAATTCAAACGCAGGAGGCGCAGAAAGCAACGCTGTTTTAGGTACAGGGCATATGGGGTCGTCAATAACCGTCAGTGTATGATAAACCGTCGCCTCTTTGGTGGATTGCGAACTCGTCACATGAAAACGTATAAACAGCACCGTGCCTGCCTGGTTGGGAGGTGTGATCGTCAGGTCCGGCAAGTTGTTAAAATTACCGTCAATCCCGCCCTCCTGTAGGACCGTAGAATAGGTAAAACCGTCTTCACTTACAGCCCATTCCACCGTAAAAGAGCCCGGTATATTCTGGATAACCGCACTGAAAGTAACCGGCACTCCCGGGCAACCTTCATCGGGTCCTGAGATCAAGGCCCCGTAATACGTATTAGGCAAGGAGTTGGCTCCCGCCACCAAGCAACTGTTTTGCAGAATAGTATTTGCGTTGTCGCTCTGTCCGGTTACACCTGTCGGCGCATCGCCGTAAAATTTGACATCCGGATTGGAATAATTTGCAATCGGTATAGCGCCCTGGAGCGATCCGCCGTGGACAATGGTAGCATAAGTCCTTTTTTTGGAGAACAGCCGCCTAAGTTTATATTCGAACCGGTGGGCATGCCTGTCATTGGGTTCTGTACTGCAGGTTAAAGGGAATACTGTACAAAGCTGGTGCCTGCAATCAAAGGCATGCGCTACTTCGTGCGCAAAGGTCACTCGGGAATCTCCACCGAAAGCTCCAACAATTGCTCTGGCGATACCAGAAGGGCCCCCAAACGAAGTCCCTAAAGAGGCGCCAACCTTGGTTAAGAGGACAGCGATATCGGCTCCTGTTTCTTGGATTCTGTTATTTGCATGACTATTGACCGAAAATTGAATTTTTGTGAGGTCAAATGACTCTATAAGATTCATGCCTTCACTTTCAAAAAAACCCGGAATTTTCTCCACACCCAGCAGGTTAAATCGAACCTGCGTTGTCCAGATCTTGCTGTTTAGCAAAGCCTGACGGGTATAGGCCATAAATTCTTCTGCTCTGGCAACTACGTCAAGCGGCTCGAACGCATCGGCATCTTCTGAGTAAAACACCAGGATATCAATGATGCAAGGTTCTATTCCCGTGATTCTGTAACCAAGAAGGTCCTCATTTCCGGAAAAGACTTGTGTCGTATCCTCAACCAGGCACCCGTAATCGAGCCCTACCCCGGCATGTTCACCCAATACGCTGATGCCGTTCTTGAGGTGAAAGATGGAAAACAGGCGCTCTTCTGCGGATATGGTTCCTGTAAACTCACCTCCTTTGAAAACGAAACTGAAGTCTCCTGCCAGGGAATCGCACCCCGGGTAGGGTTGAAGTTTACCGACCCATGTAAAATCACTGGTGTTAGAAAATGCTATACTTTGAGTTTGGCCGGTCAATGAACAATTATATCCGGGTAATTCAAGGGTTACTATTCCTTTTTCCTGTGCAGATAAAAAATTACCGACATCAACAAGAATTGTCGTGTCTATGTAAGGAAGATCTCTAATTTTACCTAACAACAAGGATTCATTGTATGTCAGGTTCGCCTGTGCAATTGGAATTTTTTTTAGAAGTGGGGGGGGGGATTGTCCATTACTGCTTGCCCCGAAAGATAGAATAAAAACAGGGAAAAGGATTCGGATCAACAAATGGAGTTTTTTCATGATTATTGAGTTTTAGTTAAAAAAATTATTTCACACTGATCTTTGCAAAATACATAAAATATCTGAATCCAAAAAAATTGACCTAACTATTTACCTGCTCAATATCCCCCATACCTCACCGTCACATTCTTCGGCTCTGTAAAAAAACGCATCGCTTCCCACCCGCCTTCGCGGCCTACACCCGAGTTTTTCACCCCGCCGAAAGGGGTACGCAGGTCGCGCAGCATCCAGCAATTGATCCAGACGATGCCTGCCTGGATCTGCTCGGCCATGCGGTGGGCGCGATTCAGGTCGCGGGTCCAGAGGGTGGAAGCCAGGCCGTATTCGGTGCCGTTGGCCAGAGCCAATGCTTCCGCTTCATCGGTAAAAGGCTGGATGGTGACCACGGGGCCGAAGATCTCTTCCTGGTTGCAGCGATGGTGCAATTCAAGGCCTTCAACCACAGCAGGACTGATAAAATAACCGTCCTTCAGGTCGCCGGAAAGTTCAATTCGTTCTCCTCCGCAAAGCACGCGCCCGCCTTCTTCACGCGCCAGATCCAGATACCCGCTCACTTTGTCGAGATGCTGTCTGGATACAAGTGCGCCCTGTTGGGTATCGGGATGCATCGGATCGCCGACCACCAGTTTTTTGGTCCGCCGCACCAATTCATCGCGGAAGCGCTCATACAGCGGTTTTTCTACATAGATCCGCGATCCGCAGAGGCAAATTTGACCATTATTGGAAAACGACGACCGGATAGTGGTCCGCATCATCTCCTCGAAATCACAATCGGCAAAGATGATATTGGGGTTTTTCCCACCGAGTTCCAAGGATAGTTTTTTGAACACGGGCGCCGCCGTCCGCGCCAGTATGCGGCCTGTTTGTGTGCCGCCGGTAAAGGAAACGGCCTTGATGTCCGGATGCTCAACGATGGCCTGACCGACGCGCGGTCCCAGTCCGTGCAGGATATTGAGTACGCCCGCCGGCAGTCCGGCATCCTGGGCGGCTTGAGCCAGCAGCCAGGCCGTCATCGGGGTCAATTCGGAAGGTTTGCCGACCACGCAATTGCCGGCGGCCAGGGCCGGCGCGATTTTCCAGGTGAACAGGTACAGCGGCAGGTTCCACGGCGATATGCACCCGACCACGCCGATGGGCTGTCTCAGGGTATAATTGATGGCCAGCCCTTCCATGTTGTGCGACTCCGAACCAAACTGAACGGCTGCCGTGGAAAAGAACCGGAAATTCGAAACGGCCCTGGGTATGTCCACCGTACGGGCCAGCATCAGCGGCTTACCGGAGTCGATGCTTTCTGCCATCGCAAAGGCTTCCAGTCGTTCCTCAATCAGGTCGGCGATCCGGGCCAGCAAGCGGCTCCGTCCTTCGCGGCCCAGGCTTTGCCATTCCGGAAAAGCGGCCTTGGCGGCGTCAACTGCTGCGGCAACGTCCACCGAATCCGAGTCGGGAAGTTGGCTGTAGACTTGTCCGGTAGCAGGTTGGTAATTATCCAGGCGGTTGCCTGTAGCGGCCGGCTGGAAGGCGCCGTTGATATAGTTTTGAATGATCGTCATAGCCCATGATTCTATTGGTCAGGATTGAAACCGGGGTTACTGGTTCAAAAAAGGGTTGTTTTTCCGCTCAAACCCGATAGTCGTCGACCGTTCGTGGCCGGGATAAACGACAACATCGTCACCCAGGGGAAATAATTTTTCCCGAATGCTGTCAATAAGGGTATCAAAATTGCCTCCCGGCAGGTCGGTACGGCCGATACTGCCGTAAAAAAGCACATCGCCGGCAATCACAAACCGATCTTCCCGGCAAAAAAACGACAGGCTGGCGGGCGAGTGCCCCGGCGTAAACAAGGCTTCAAGCCGGGTATTGCCGAATTCGACCACATCGCCTTCCTGAAGAAAAAGTTTCGGCCACGGGGAAGGTTTCCCCGGAGACATGCCGAACATCATGGCCGATTGGGGCGCGAATTCCAGCACTTTCAATTCGCCCGGATGAATCTCAAGTTCAAGACCATAGGTTTCCGCTACCAGTGCATTGCCGAAAATATGGTCCAGATGACAATGGGTATTGATCAGGCGAACGGGCTTCAATTTCAATTCCGCGATCTTCCCAAGCAATTCCTGCTCTTCTTCCGGGTAGTAGCACCCAGGGTCAAATACGGCGCATTCGCCCGTTTCGTCGTATACCAGATAGGTATTCTCCCGGAAATCATTGAAGGTCATGCAAACAACACTTGCCATCCTTTCTGCGTTTTGCCAATCAGGGCGTATAACGTCCAAACATCGGCCGATTCATAGGAAAGTCGGTAAAAATTTCGTCTTTTTTTTGATAAGAGGAATATTTTTCTGCTCCGAAATCCTGAAAATGTTGTTAATTTAAGAGGCGATTTTGTTTCCTGGCAAAAGTAAAGATTATTTCACGGAAACCAGGCCGTAAGGCAGGCCTCCGGGCGCCGCTAAAAACAAGGTTTATCCTATGCGCAAACAAATCTACTTCATACCCGTCCTCTCTTTATGCCTGCTGGCATCGGCGGTTACCGCCCAGGTCAGTCAGGTCAAATTCGGCAAGAACCGCGTCCAATACCACCGCGATTTCGACGAATGGTCCCAATACGAAAGTGATAACTTCATCACCTACTGGTACGGTGTGGGCCGGAATGTAGGCCAGTTTGTCGTACAAATGGCCGAACAGGATTTCGCCCAGATCCAGAGCGTACTAGAGCACCGGGTAAATGAAAAACTCCAGATCATCGTTTACGCCGACCTGACGGACCTCAAACAAAGCAATATCGGGAACGAAGAGGCCTTCACCAATACGGCCGGTCAGACCAAGATCGTCGGCAACAAGGTCTTTGTCCATTTCAACGGCGATCACAATTACCTGCGGCGCCAGATCCGCGAAGGTATCGCATCCGCTTATCTGGAAGCCATGCTCTTCGGCGCCAACCTCCAGGAAATCGTACAGAACGCCGTAATGCTCAACCTGCCGCCCTGGTTCAAACAAGGCCTGGTGGCCTATATCGGCGAGCCCTGGAATACAGAACTGGACAACGAACTCCGCGATGCCATGTTGAGCGAAGACTACGAGGGTTTTGACAAGCTCGCTGAAGATAATCCCAAACTGGCGGGCCATTCCCTCTGGTATTTTGTCGGGGAAAACTACGGTATCGCTACGCTGTCCAACCTGCTTTACCTTACCCGGATCAACCGGAGCATCGATCTTGGCGTCGTTTACGCGTTCGGCAGCCCGCTGGAATCTGCGCTGCAAGCCTGGGAAATCTTCTTCCTCCAGCGCTACCGGATCGACGCCTCCATGCGGGCCATGCCCGAGCTGCAGCCGATCCCGTTCAAAAACAAGCGCAACCTGCCGGTCAGTCAGCTCAAGATCAGCCCCAACGGCCAGCAGATCGCTTTTGTCACCAATGAAATCGGCAAATACAAGGTATACCTCCAGCATCTCGGGGACAACGAGAAAAAGGTACTGCTGAAAGGCGGTTTCAGAAATGCTTTCCAGGCTACGGATTACAATTACCCGCTGGTCGCCTGGAATCCGAACGGACAGGAAGTAGCCGTCATTTACGAAAAACGCGATATTATCAAACTGCTGACCTACAACCTGACCACCCATAAAAAAGAGGTTTCCGAACTCGCTCCGGATTATCAGCGCATATTCAGCTTCGATTACATCAATCCGGGGCAAATGCTCTTCTCCGCGGAGGTGCAGGGGTATTCCGATATCTTCATGTATTATCCGGTTACCCGCCAAAGCCAGCGCATCACCCAGGATTTTTATGACGATCTGGATGCATCCTACGTGAAACTGGGTCGTAAGAAGGGCATCCTCTTTGCCAGCAACAGGCCGGATTCGATCCTGAAGCCGGAAAGACTGGATTCGATCCTTCCCATCGGCCCAAAGGACATTTTCTTTTATAACCTGGAAACGGAAAACCCTGAACTGGTACGGGTTACCCACACGCCATTTGCTGACGAACGCCAACCCGTTCAGGCCGATTCCTCCCGGTTCGCCTATATCAGCGACCAATCGGGTATTTTCAACCGCGAACTTGGCTATCTGGAAGAATATGTCCACCATTACAATCAGATCATCGTATTCAAGGACGGTACGGAAATAAAAATAAATGCCGATTCCACCCTTGCCGACCTGGACATGGAAACGGTGGATACCATCTTTACGGTTCCTGTGGTCAAGGACCGGGCGGTGACACACCCCAATACAAATTATAATCGCAATATCCTCGAACAACACGCGGCGCCCCGCAAAAGCAGGATTACCGAACTCATATTCAACCAGGGTGCATACCGCATGTATTACGGCGATCCCGAAATGTCGGCTAATATTGAACAACCGGCTACCATCTTCTCTACCCAGCAGAGCGAGGCCGCCGGCAAACAAAAATCCGGCGATGGAAAACACCGGCGCGAAGGACATCAGGTGCTGGAAGAATCGCCGTCAAAGAACCCCTCAGAAACCGACCTGCCCGCGGAGAAGCAGGATACCGGAATGGTGTATAATTTCCTGTTCCAAAGCGAATTCGAAGTAGACGAGGAACAGTCGCCTACCCTGCAGCAATCCGTCCAGGTGATCCGCCCGGCCCAGGATTCAACGGCTGAGGCTCGGCCGACAACCTCCAGGCCGCTATTCCAGACCCGGGCGCTTTCCCTTTCCTCAACGTCCGGAGAACCGGCTATTTACCGTTTCCGTCCAGGCCGCATTACGCCATACCGGCTACAGTTCAGAACGGATTTCGTGACCACCCAGATGGATAACAGCCTTTTGTTCGACGGACTGGACAGCTACCAGGCCAACCCCGACGGGTTCAACTATCCGCCCATGGGCATCCTGCTGAAAGCGAACTTCAAAGATCTTTTTGAAGATTATGAAGTTGAAGGCGGGGTACGCATCCCCACAACCTTCAACGGTACGGAATACTTTTTAACCGTCCAGGACAAGAAAAAGCGATTGGACAAGATCTTCGCCATCTACCGCCGCAACCAGCGATTCATCGGCGAAGGCACCATCGTTCCTACCCGCCGCGAAGTGAATGTGCTGCTCGGCCAGTTCGGCGTGCGCTATCCGCTGGATATTTTCCGCAGCCTGCGCGCTACGGCAACCCTCCGCAGGGACAGGATCATGTTTCTGGCCACGGACGATCAGTCCCTGAAAAAACCGGTGAGCAATGAACAACGGGCCGGACTGCGCCTGGAATACGTTTTTGATAACACCCTGGATATGGGCGTGAATCTTAAAAACGGCTCCCGGTACAAGCTTTATGCGGAGATCGTCAAGCGGTTTGAACTGGGCTTCAAAGAACGGATCACCCTTGATTTCAACAAAGGCTTCATGGGTGTCCTCGGTTTTGATGCGCGGCACTATCAACGGCTCGACAAACTGTCCATCCTGGCGCTGAGAGTGTCGGGGGCTACCTCCTTCGGTTCTGAGAAGATCCTGTATTCACTGGGCGGCGTGGACAACTGGTTGTTCTACAATTTCGACAAGAGCATTCCTACGCCGGGCGGAGAAGATGTAGCCTATGTGACCCTGGCGCCGAACCTGCGCGGCTTCAGCTCCAATATCCGTAACGGCAACACGCACCTGCTGCTCAACGCCGAACTGCGGTCGCCGGTATTCCGGTATTTCGCCCCCAGGGTACGGTCCTCATTCCTGCGCAATTTCCAGGTGGTCGGCTTCTTTGACGTCGGTACGGCCTGGGTAGGTAACTCTCCGTACAGTTCCGAAAACCCGCTGAACACGACCACTTTCACACAAGGGGACCTGGTTTCCATCAAAGTGACCTATTTCCGCGACCCTATTGTAGCCGGCTACGGTGTAGGTGTCCGGAGTACCTTGTTCGGGTATTTTGTCCGGGCTGATTACGGCTGGGGCATTGAAACCCGCAAGGTGCAAAAACCCAAATTTTACGTCGCGTTCGGTACGGATTTCTGACCTGCTCAATGGACCTGGATAAAGCTGATGACGCCATCCATCCAGGTTTTTTGATCGTCCCACATCGACATATGGCTGCCGTTGGGGCAATACAGGTAGGTTCCGTCTTTTACCTGGGTCGCCATCTGTTTCATATGCTCGGGGTCCATGGTGTCGTATTGCCCGCCGATCCCCAATTGGTCGTAGTAAATGAATTCAATCCCTTCCTTCGGAAAAAAGCTTTCAAGGCATTCAAAATATTCGTGCGTAGCGCCTGGACCGCCGTGGAGCAAAAGCAGCTTTTGGGTGGGATTATTCCCGATACGCTTGGTCCAGACGTGAAAGGTTTTTCCCATCGTTTCGATAGGAATGACCTGAACGCCCCCCGATTGTACCCCGTCTCCCACAGGGGAGAGATAAGCATCCAGATCGATCCCGGGTTCCTGTTTTTCCTGTGCGGCGTTATTGCAAGCCAAAACCGATACGGCAAGCATAAGCAACAATAGATTTCTTTTAATGGATTTTGTCATGGTGACGGCTGTTTAGATCAATGATATTTTCTATTTTACACAAAATAAATGATCAGGTTAATCCAAATTTATGATCTTTTTCTATTCACGCCTGTTCAATTTTCGCCTTTTCCCCATTAACGGCCGTTTTTCTGGTAAACCGTTTCGCAGTCATTGATCAAAGTGCTAATCTTATGAAAATCCGCACGATACAGTTTTTCAGCATTTTTTTGCTGATCTTCCTGGGTTGGAGTCATTCTTACGCCCAATCCTTCTATTTCGGCGCCGACCTGTCTTATGTCAATGAGATGGAGGATTGCGGGGTTGTTTACAAAGAGAACAGCGCTGCTAAGGACCCCTACCAGATCTTTTCCGACCATGGATGCAACCTGGTCAGGCTCCGCTTGTGGCACACCCCTTCATGGTATGACAACCTGAATTCCGGCAATTGGTATTCCGACCTGCAGGACGTCCGCAAGAGCATCATGCGCGCCAAGGCTGAAGGCATGAAGGTCCTTCTCGATTTTCACCTGTCGGATACCTGGGCCGACCCGGGCCGTCAGTTGGCGCCGGCCGCCTGGTTGGGGGTCATCGACAACCTGACTTTGCTCAAGGATTCGCTTTCCAACTATATTTCCGGGACCCTGCTGGCATTGGATGACGACGGGCTGCTGCCGGATATGGTCCAGATCGGCAACGAAACAAACCGGGGCATCCTGCTTTCGCCTCAGGTCAACGACAGCGGCTGGGTGCTCGACTGGAACCGGAACAGCCAATTGTTCAAAGCAGCCATCGCTGCGGTCCGTTCAGTGGAGAGCGCCCGCGGAAAATCGATAAAAGTCGCGCTGCACATTGCCGGCCCGGCGGATGCGGGTTGGCTGATGCAGGGATTCTGGAGCAACGGTGTCACTGATTTTGACATCATCGGTTTGTCCTATTATTGGGCCTGGCACAAACCGACAACCATAGTAGATGCCGGAAATGTAGTGACGCAATTGCGGCAGCTTTACCCCGGGAAGGACGTCATGATCTTCGAAACCGGCTATATCTGGACGACGCAATCCAACGACAATGCTGCCAATATCATTTCCGAAGTCAATCCGGATTTCGCGCCCGCCAGTCCGGAAAACCAGAAAGCCTGGTTGATCGCCCTTACTCAGGAAATGATCAATAAAGGCTGCAAGGGGGTTATTTATTGGGAACCTGCCTGGGTTTCTTCACCATGCTGGACCCAATGGGGGCAGGGATCGCACCAGGAACACGCTGCTTTTTTCGATTTCGGCAGCAACCTGTTGCCCAACGGCGGCATGTTCTGGATGTCGCACAATTACGACAACCTGGTCGATGTTCACGACCCGGCCGGCCGCCCTGAAATGCGCGTACAGCCCGACAGCAGCCACCGGACCTTGAACATCGATATTGCAGGGTTGGCGTTCGAAAAGGAGGTTACCGTCCGGCTATTCGGTCCGGATGGAAAAATTGCGGCCAGCCGGAGTTTTTCCGGCGTTTCAGCGGCGCCGTTTTCCCTTCAGTTGCCCTTGCCCCGGTTGCCCGCAGGAATTTACTACGCATGCCTGTATACCGGCCCGCGATTGGCCATTTCCACCAAAGTCTGGCTGAATCAGAAATAAACGTTTCAATTCCCGGTTAAAATTCGATGGCCTGTGGATAAATGATTTCCACAGGCCATCGGATTTTATGCGGTTTGTATACTGACGATCCGCTAGTTAAAAGAATATTCGCCGGTATTCACATTGAAGGTGATGGTATACGTCCCCGCCGTAACCGGAATATTCGGTCCGTCCTGGGTACCGGTCCCGGAGGGGAACGCTGCGCCACCCCAGTTGAAGGTCCAGGCGTCGTTGGCCCTGAACTTGGCTTCGCCGTCGGTCAGGGTCAGCGTTCCGGTTACCATTGCCGGGTTACCGGCATCAACATCCAGGTTGGTATCCGTATCCCAGCCGCCGGCGGTTGCCGAGCCGATCAGGCCGATCGATGCCGGCGCGAAGCTGTACTCTCCGGTCAGGGAATTGAACGTGACCAGGTAAAGACCGGCAGCAACAGGAATATTTGCGCCGTTCTGGGTACCGGTCCCGCTCGGGAAATCCCCGGCGCCCCAGTTGACATCCCAGGCATCATTGGCGCGGAATTTCGCCTCTCCGGCTATCAGGCCGACGACAAGGCTCCAGGTCCCGTCGCCGTTGTCCTTCATGTTGGTATCCGTATCCCAGCCGCCGGGTGTAGCCGAGCCGATCAGGCCGACTGTGGTAATGCCGGCATCTACTTCAAAATTGTAGGCGCCGGTGCTTGGCGTAAAGGTCACTTTGTAATGGCCCGCCGGAACCGGAATATTGGCGCCATTCTGAGTACCGGTACCGCTGGGGAAATCAGCGGCGCCCCAGTTGGTGTCCCAACTGTGATTGGCGCGGAATTTGGCTTCGCCGTCTACCAGGTCCAACGTGACCTCAAAGGTGCCGTCGCCGTCCGGGTCGGTCATATCCGTATCGGTATCCCACCCGCCGGGCGTAGCCGAGCCGATGATGCCGATGGCCGGGAATTTGACGAATTCATAGGTGTATTCCAGCGTCTTGTCGTTGAAGGTGATCTTGTAGAACGCTTCCCCTTGCGGCGCCGAGAAGATGATGTTGGAGCCGAATTCGTCGGCCTTGCCGTCCAGCTCGTTGTCGCCCCAGTTCCTGCCCATGAAGGAAGGGTATTCTGCAAATTTGAAGGCAACACCCGGCTTCAGTTGCACTTCGTTGAGCACCCAGGTGTTGTCAGCAACGAGGTTGAATTTATAAGCGTCCCCCTGGAAAGCGTTGAATTCGCCCAGCAGGTAAAGCCCGCTGATATTGGTGGCAAAAATGACCGCGGGAGAAATGGTGTACCGCAAAGTCTGGTCGTTAAACCGAATGTTGACCAGACCGGTCGGGCTGCAGGCGGAGTTTGCGCCGCCGCCGGTTGTGTTTACCACAAGGCCATCGCAATCGGAGTCGCCCCAGTCCTGGTCACACCAGTTTTCGCAGTTCTTCAATTTCCACTCGCCGCCGTCCATGTTTACACCCAGCAATTCCCAGGTATAATCGGCCACAAGGGTGAATTCATCAGCGCCCCAGCCGTTGTAGCCGCCGGAGAGGTACATATGGTCATTATTGGCTGCAAAAGGCAGGTTGGAGATCTCAAAAGTGCTCGTCGTATTGGTGGTTTGTCCTTTGGCGTCCGTTACGGAAATGGTAATGGTATAGCTGCCCACATCCAGGGAAGAGGCGTTGAAGGAACTGCCTGCGATCAGGATGAAATCCTCTGTGCCGGACAGGCTTTTGGTGGCTGTAGCCAGCTGGGTGGAGGCGGCGTCGGTCAGCGTAACGGTTCCTTCCGAAAGCGGAGAAACGGTCCCGTCGGCAAATTCAACCTTGACATCAAAATCGCCTTTCACAACCTTGCTGGCGTTGGCCGGCGTAATGCTGAGGATCCCGGGAGGGAAATCCGTCAATGCAGCGACATCGATCTCTTCCTTCGTACAGGAAAAGAGCACAATGACGCTGATAAGAGGTAGTATGAATTTAAAGATATTTTTCATGACTTGTGTTTTACCTGGTTCAAAAATCAATATCCGTCGTTTTGTCTCAACTTCGGATTGGCAAGAATGTCAGAAGACGGAATGGGAAACAGGTTGCGGTAAGCATCCGTGGTTTTTCCTTCTTTCACGCCGCCTTTCCAGGGCCAGATGCCGTTGGTGGAAAATTGGTTGAAACGGATCAGGTCCGTGCGTCTGTGGCCTTCCCAATACAGCTCCCGGCCGCGTTCATTCAGGATGAAATCCAGTGTGAGTTCTGCAGCCGTGATATTGCCGGTCGAGTCGTTGTAGGCCCGCTTGCGCAATAGGTTGATGTAACCGAGCGCCGTAGCCGCGTCGCCTCCTGTACCGCCCCGCAGTACAGCTTCCGCATACATCAGGTAAGCATCCGCAAGCCGGAACATCGGGAAGTCGGTATCCGGGTGCGTCAGGTCGGATCCGGCTACGCCCTCCCGGGTCAAATTCGTGTATTTTGGCATGGCATAACCGTCATTGAAATTGCTGACGGCGTTAATTTCCTTTGTCTGCCCGTCCGTATAAAAGATCGCACGCTCATCGGAATCTCCGGAAATATCGGAGAACAGGTCGACAAACGCTCCCGTTGTGCGCAGGCCGAACCAGGCACTGTTCACACCGTAATCCTCCGGCTTCATGCTGCCGCCGAGCGCAGCATGTACAAGGTAAGTCGTACCGCCCCAGGTTTCTGTGCTCAGCCCGTCAAAAGGAATGGCAAAGATGATTTCCTTGGACTGGTCGTTGTCCGCAATAAACAGGTCCTGGTAGTTTTCTTCCAGGGTATATGCCCCGGAGTCGATCACTTTTTTGCAGGCGGCAACGCATTCCGTATACTTCGGCGTTCCGGTGTATACTTCGGCATTCAGGTAGATTTTAGCCTGGAGCATCCACAGCGCGCCGCGGTCAGCCCGGCCGTATTCATTCTGCCCGGGTGCAGCCATATCGCCTTCAATCGCTTTCAGTTCGCCGTCGATATAGTTAAAAATATCTGCACGGTTGCCCTGGGCAGGCGGTTCTGAGCCGATGGCTGATTCTTCCGTATAAAAAGGCACGTTACCGAACAGGTCGATGGCATGCCAGTAAGCCAGCGAGCGGAGGAACCTGGCTTCAGCCCGGAATGTAACGATTTCCTTGCGGGTATCTTCACTGACATTCCTTTCATCCATTTTGGCGTCGGTCGTTTCCCGGAGGAATTCGTTGGCCTGAGAGATCAGGAAGAAGATCCGGTAGTAGACCGCCCGTCCGAACTGGTTGGCGGAAGTCCATACGTGGTTGTGAAGATCCTGAATGCCTTCGTCGCCCCAACCGATAACGGCTTCATCAGTAGGGAGCTCTTCCAGTTGCCAGAGTTGGCGCAGGTAGTTGGAGAAACCTTCGTCGAGGCTGGAGATGTCGGTATTGCCCGCAGGGCCTTGCTGGCCTGTTACGGCAATACTGGCGTATACCTTGGCCAAAAATGCGCGGTAGGCGGATTCATCCTTAAAAAGCGCCGAAGCAGTCGTACTGCTTTTGGGCTGGAGATCCAGGTCCGTACAGGCGGCCAGGAAGAACAGCCCAAGTACCAGCGCGAAATTCAATATTTTTTTCATTTCATTTATCTTTTGAAGAGCCTTGAGATTAAGAAGCTAAGGCTCTGTTGAACAAATAAGATCGCTTACAATCCGAGGCTGAGGCCGAACACGAAGGCCCTGGACCGCGGATAAAGCCGGTTGTCCAATCCCGAGCTGATTTCCGGGTCGATGCCGGAATACCGGGTGGACAGGTACAGGTTTTGGGCCGTTGCATAAAGGCGCAGGCTGGTCTTACCCGGCAATTTGGGGAATGTATACCCCAGGGTAATGTTGTCCAGGCGCAGGAAAGAAGCATCCTCTACGTAATAGTCCGAGAAGTACTGCGGCGTTTTGAACTTGGTCAGCAGCGCCGAGGTGTTCATGTTGTTCAGGAAGATATCGCCGCGTTCGTTGACGATATTGAAATACCCGCCGTTTGAAGCGTTGTTGTTGTAAACGTAGTTGCCGATGCTTCCGCGCAGGGTCAGGCTCAGGTCAAAGCCTTTGTAATTCACGCTGGAAGTGATGCCGATAAAGGCCTCGGGCGCGGGTTTCTTGTACGGGCGCTTATCCAGGTCGTTCACTACGCCGTCGTTGTTCACGTCTTCATACATATCGGCCAGGTTGATCACGCCGTCTTCGTTGTGATCGATGCCGTCGGGCAACGGATTGCCGCTGCTGTCGTATTTCTGCTTGAAGAGATAGAACGCGTTGACCGGTTGACCGACCTGAAGGATCTGGACATAGTTGCCGACGCCGCCGGAAATAAGCCCGGTAAGCACACCCTGGTCGCTCACCTGATCGATCGCCAGTACTTTGTTTTTGTTCATGGCGCCGTTGAAGCTGACATCCCAGGTCAGATCCCTGGTATCCAGCAGCACAGCGTCCAGCGTCAGTTCAATACCCTTGTTCTCCAATTCGCCGATATTGGTCAGCACCCGGTCGGTCAGGTTGGTGCCCGCCGGAATGTTCACGACAAAGAGGAGGTCGTTGGTATTCTTGTAATAGTATTCCAGCGTACCGTTGATCCTGCCGTTCAGGAAGCCGAAATCAAGGCCGATATTATAGGAAGAGGTTTCTTCCCATTTCAATCCTGCATCGTATCCGTTCGGCCGGACCGTCGTTACAAATACAGGTTCGCCGTTGGCATAACCGAACTGATAACGGGCCTTGGCGTCGCTGAAGGTATAGGTGGGCAGGTATCCGAAGTCGGGAATGGATTCGTTACCGGTGATGCCGTAACCCAACCTGAGTTTAAGGTCGGAGAATACGGACTTGAGCCCTTCGGCAAAGTCTTCATCGATAAGGCGCCATGCCAGAGCTGCGGACGGAAACAAGCCCCAGCGGTTGGCTTCACCGAACCTGGAAGAGCCGTCGCGCCGCAGGGTTACGGTCAGCAGGTACTTATCCATGAAGCTGTAATTTGCCCGGCCGAAGAAAGAGATCAACCTGTTTTCAATGGCAAAGTTCCGCGCTTCAAAGTCCTCTGCAGGGCTCAGGCTATTGAATTCAAAGATATCCGACGAGAGGTTGTATGCCCGTATGGAAGGGTATTCTTCCTGGAAATCCTGGTAGGAATAGCCCGCGGTGAATTCAATGCGGTGAGCTTCTCCAAGTGATTTTTTGTAGGTAAGATACGTTTCCAGCAACTGGCTGGTCCGGCTCGGGTTTTCAAAATAAACCTCGCCGTTGAAATTGGTTACCTGCGTGTTGGCATAGGTAGTCGGTACAAACCGCCGCTTTTTGCCGTTCATGATATCAAAACCCAGGTTGGCTTTAGCGCTCAATCCCGGAATGAGGCGGTCAAACTTGTATTCAATCTCCAGGTTGCCCAGGTTTCTGAAGCTCTTGCCCAGGTCTTTGATCTGGTTCTGGGTAGAAACCGGATTTCGGGGAGCAAGGCCGGAATTGTATTCGTAATATCCGCCGAAAGCCTTGTTATCGGCATCGTAGACCGGTTGGGTCGGGTCGAAGAACCAGGCTGTTCCGATCTGCCCCTGGTCAAACAGGTCTTCCGTAAATGCCCCGCGCAGGTTGGCATTGACGGTCAACTGATCGTTGAACATGGAATGGTTGTAATTGAGCGCAATGCTCGTCCGTTCGGTTTGGGAGCCGACCTGAACGCCTTCCTGTTTCTGGTAGCCTACCGAGGCGCGGTAGCCGATGTTTTCGGCGCCGCCGGTAAAACTCAGCGAGTGGTTCTGGCCGATCGCCGTCCGGGTTACTTCATCAAACCAGTTGGTATTGGCAGAACCCAGTTTTTCCAGCCTGTTCGGCGCTACATAGGTCACAACGTTGCGGAATTCCTCAGCGCTCAACACGTTGGGTTGTTCGGTGAATTCCGCCGTGGAGTAGTACCCATCGTAAGTCAGCCTGCCCGGACTGCCCTTCTTGCCTTTTTTTGTGGTAATTATGATGACGCCGTTTGCCCCGCGCGAGCCGTAGATGGCCGCAGCTGAAGCGTCCTTTAAAACGGTGTAGGATTCGATGTCGCTCGGGTTGAGAAAATTGAGCGGGTTCCTGCCGGCACTGGTGCCCTCGTTGTCAATGGGCACACCGTCAATGACGAACAGCGGTTCGTTGCTGGCGGCAACCGTAGTCCCACCGCGAATGCGGATTGAAATGCCGGAGCCCGGCGAGCCGTCACTGGTAGTGATCTGGACACCCGCTACTTTGCCGGCCATCAACTGCTCGGGGGAAACGATCGGACCTTTGTTAAAATCCTTTTCGGTGATCGCCTGAACGGAACCGGTCGCATCTTCTTTTTTGACCGTGCCGTACCCGATCACGACAATCTCGTCGAGCAACGCGCCGGCGCTCAGTTGCATGTCAATGACGTTGGAAGCGCCGATGGCAACCGTTTTGTCGCCGTAACCCGTGTAGGAAAACCTAAGCTCGGTTGCGCCTTCAGGCACTTTGAGCGAATAGGTTCCGTCGATGTCGGTAGCGGTCCCTGTCGATGTACCGACAACTACAATGCTAACCCCGATCAAGGGTTCCTTGGTTTCTTCATCCAACACCGTACCTGTAATCTGCCGCTGCCCAAAGGCGAAAGCCGTGCAGACCAAGAACAGGCAAAGGGTCGGAATGAACCTCTTACCTTTTGCTTCAAGTTTCATGATTAGTAAATTTTGTTTTATGGTCAGAAAGCTTGCAAATTTAGCCAGAATCATGGTTATTCCTTGATTTGAAAACAAACCCGGAAAATTGAACAATCGGCGCTTCAGGTGCTTTTTTGATCTTGGCTTTTACGCAGGATGAAAACACGGTAATGTTCTGATCGCAGGAGGTTATACAACACATAAGATAGGTCTGATTGGGCAAGTGCCTACAATGGTAAAACGAACAACCCGGGGCAGCCGCTTCCTTTGAATGCTGATTTTATATAAAAAAAGAGACACTTATTTTTAAAGCGTTGCAAATTTAAAAATTCGGTATGAACGTATTTGATTCTGGTTCAAAAGAATTTGGTGATTTAACTGGAAAATCACCAAAATGTCATCAATTTTCACCCTGAAACGCCGATGCCTGACGGCGGAATAATCTCCCATAGCGTCAGGCAGTGAAATGATTTGGCTTTGAATGGAAAATCCCGGCTGTTGTTACTTCCGGGCTGATTGGCTTATCCCTGTATCGCGGCAGGGTGCACGGGTAATTTCGGCAATAGGCCAAGGTCGCGCAAAAATCCCGCCAGATCCCAGAAATGTTTCCCTTCCGAGATCTGATCATCCTGAAAAACCAGCATAGATACCCCTTTGATGGATACAGGCTTCCCGGTTGGGGGTATATTCATGATAGTCCCGTCGTGGGTTCCCTTTGCCGTCCAGTATATGACGATCCTCGATTCTTCCGTAAGGAAATCCTCCAATTCAAGGGAAAGGTCCGGGAAAGCTTTAAAGAATTTCTGCAGCATGCCGGATAACCCTGCTTTGCCGTATTGAGGAAGGGGATCGGAGCTTTCTTCACCAACGTACTGGTCGGCGTAAAAAGAGAGGATGCGGTTTTTATCCCGGCTGTTCCAGGCATCTATCAGGCCGGCGATCAAAGCAGATGATGTGTTTTCCATTGCGTTTAATTTCACACAAAGAAACCACACTAAGTTATTCAGGGAAAAGTCCAGTTTATGTTCATTTGTTATTCAAATCAATATTCCAGACTGCATTCCTGCTTCCACAACAAGGCCGTGATCCGTTCAATTCCGGTTTTCAGATAACGCCGGTAGGTACTGAACGACATATTCAGAAAGTCCGCCACTTTTTCCTGCGAGCCCACAGGGTTAATGAATGTTCGGTACAACACCCGATGGAATTTGCTGTCAACCGGTGATCGTTCTATCTCTCCGAGGCATGCTGCAATGATAGATTGAAGCGCCTCAATACGGTCTATCCGAGAGGCCTCTCCGCCTGTTTTCCGGATCACCAGATTGGAGCGGACCAATGGGTTTTCAGCCAGCAGATCCCGCTGACGGTAGTTCTTCATGGCTTCATTGACAGCGGTCTCAAACGCGGATTCGCTCAACACCAAAACCTGAAGGGATGAAGGGCGGATGCTGTCCTCAACGGGTCCGCCGGCGCCGCGTTTACCCAGCATGTCCAGCCAGTCGGCGACGGGTTGCTTACGCCAGTCGTGCGTATACCACCCGAATGCCTTGTTGCCTGTATGGAAGTCCAACTCGCCAAGATGCTCCAGTCCGGCATAATTGAACATTTGCAGCCAGAATGCAGGATCGGCGCAGGCCAGCATGCTGATAGCCAATCCCGGTGTGAAATAATACTGGACGATACCCAGGAAAATGCTGCTTTGAAGGGCGCTCACCGCCTGGTAGGTGTCACTTACAATCCAGTACCTGAACAAAACGAGATGTTCTCCCCCCCTCAATCCCAATTGGTGGGTGCAATATTTCAACGCTTTGTCCACGACCGGATCCGAAAGCCTTTCGCGATCCTCGATCTGGTCGGCATTGATTTTCAGCACAAATGCCTCCGGAAGCTTGTCGGCATCCCGCCAGACCCAGGCCCGGGCTGCCGGGTGGTTTAGCCAGAAGTCCAGCGTTTGGGCGCTTTCTACTCCTTCGTGCCGTTTCGTCATTTCGATCAGTGCCGGCCAATCCTCCTGATTCGCCGCGTCAATCCAGTGCCCGCCGGACTCCTGCCAGTCGAAAAAAGGCTTAACCATCGGATGCAAGCGGTGCAGGTAAACCAGGGAAGAGAGCATTTTCCGCTGCCGGGCAATATCCGGGGTTTCCAGCTTGTCTATATAATACAACCTGGTTTTATCGTACAATTCGTGGTAGTAATCCGGATGTCGCCATTTCAGGTCGCGGATCAGCGCTTCCCGGATAATATCATGCGGGTAGATTCCCTCTTTATTCTGGTCGATGAATGAAAGTTGGCGAAGCCATTCAAAGAGTTCTCTGGCCGAGTTAACCCCCATCACTTCGCTCAACACGGATTCTGTTGTGATATTGACCAGCGCCGCCACTTCCAACGCCGTTTTATGTGCCGGCCCGGGCACTTCCTGCAGGAAAACATCAAGCAGCGCCCCCATCATATCGGGCGTTTCTTCCGGATTGAATGACTTTTCCCCCGCCTGGTGCGCCAGGATATCGGAAACCAGAGACAGTGCAAGCGGGTGCCCGTGTGTAAAGTCCTGAATGGTGTGCAGATGATCGTCCGGAATATTCCTGAATTTAAGATAAGCTTCGCTTTCCTCCTGACTGAAATTGCGCAGATGTACTTCTTCCATCAGCAATTTCCATCCGGGATCGGTGCTCCATCCAATTGAGGGGGCCTTCCGCCCGCAAAGGACCGAAACGACCGTTGAAGGCAACTGCGGCAGAAATTCCGTTCTGAACCAGTCGTCCAGCGGATTGAGTTTTTCGTAGCTGTCAATGAAGAGAACAACCCGGTCTCCAGCTGCAGCGATTGTTTCTCCGGGATGTCCCCCGTGCGGTTGATCCGTTGCGGTGGCCAGACTGTTGAGGATAAAGGCAGGATGGGCTTCCATTTCCCGGCCATCCAAAACGATGGTCCGATAGCCTTCTTCCCGGCATATATCCTGAAACCGGCGAATCAGCGTTGTTTTCCCCTGACCGCCCGGTCCATGGAGGTAATAAAGGATTTTGTCAGGTTGGCGCTTGAGCAGCATATCCCTGAACAGGGAGATTTCCCGCTGCCTGCCGATAAAGGATTGTCGGCGGGCCTGACTCAGCAGATCGGAGATCTTGGTAGGCATCGTTATGGGTTTGGACATGACAATACATTGTACATCAAGGAAATGTACTGCAAAAATACGACCTGAAGGCGGGGGAGCGCAATAGCCCGATCAAGGTAATTTTGCATCCCCTTTTTCGGGGATGAAGGGCCGGTCAGGAATAAACCCAAATTACAGCATAAACTCCCAGGCGGTTAGATACTTACCGAAAGCTTCGCAAAATTCCAGAAACCCTGCATAAAAGGGGTCGACGCCTATTGTTGCGCTGTCTCCGATCACGATCAGTTGTTTCCGGGCACGCGTCATAGCGACATTCATCCGGCGATAATCTTTCAAAAAACCGATCTCACATTTTTCATTTGACCGGACAAGGGAAATGTAAACAACCTCCCTCTCCTGCCCTTGAAAGCCGTCAATGGTATTGATGGTAATGGGAGCCGCCGATAGAACAGGATCCTGGGCAATCTGCTGCTCCATATAGATAACCTGTTCTTTATATGGCGAGATGAGCGCAATGGAAGGACAGGCTCCGCCGATAAAGGCTCCGGTCAACTGGTAAAGATGCTCCCTTAAGGTGGTGAATTCTCCGGGATTGAATCGGCTGAGATGCCCTTCCACTACCGCTTCCTCAAATCCGCACCCGGCCGTATCAATGAAAACAACCGGGTCATTATCCGCAATCGGGAGCTTTTGAAACCGTACCAACTCGCTGGCCTGAAGGGCCCCGTTGTAGAACCGTTCATTGGAATATCCCATAATCAGCTCATTCATGCGATACTGGACATTCAACAGGCTGGATCGTTCAACCCGCTCCAGGCATCTTTCGATCATCGTTATGCCCAGCCCCCGGCGTTGCGCTTCCGGCGATTTGACGGTGGGCGGCAACTGATGGGGATCACCGGTCAGCACCACCTTGGACACTTTGCCGATGGGCACCCAGCAAGCCGGCTCTAAGGCCTGGGCAGCTTCATCAATGATCGCGGTTTTGAATTGCCTGTTGTCGAGCACAGGATGCGCGGCGCCGATCAGCGTACAGGTGATGACCTGTGCGGCATCCAGGATCTGGTTCACCAGGCGGTCTTCCAGCTCCAGCGCCCAATCGGATAAGGCTTTCGCTTCGCGGTACAGGTTTTTTCGCTCTTCCCGTTCTTCTTGTCCGAACCGCCGTTTGTACCGTTGTGCCTGCCGGCGCAAATCGGCCGCCTGGATTTTCACCTTTTTGATGTTTTTGCTTTCCGGATGCCGGGCCAGTTTCCCCTCCAGCGTATGGCTGATGATGGAATCATCCACACGGGATATATTGCCTATTCGCACAACTTCAAGCCCGGCTTCTGCCAATTTTTCGGTCAGCAGATCCACCGCCGTATTGCTGGGAGCTGTGGCAAGTACGGTATTCTCCACCGCGCACAACTGGCGGATAGCCTGCACCAGGGTCGTCGTTTTGCCGGTACCCGGCGGGCCATGGATCACCGCAAGATCTCTGGCGATAAGTATTTCGTGAATGGCCCTGTTTTGAGAGTCGTTCAGGCCGGCAACCAGGGCCTGCATCTGCCGGTTTTCGAATGATGCTTCCTGCCTGCCCGAAAGAACTCCCCGCAATTCGGCAAGCCGGTCCTTTCCGGCATTGATCGCCCGGTCAAGGGCCTTTTCCATTTCTCGGTAGGTCCTTTCGTCAAAAACCAGATCTACGCCGATCATGCCGAGCGAGATCCAGTCGGGCAGATCCTTAGCGTTCATGATGATCTTCATCCGGCTTTTTTCCACAAACTGGATAACGCCCTGCATTTCCGGCGGCTGCGCACCGGCCTGCCTCGAAAACAACTGGACCGTATTGCCCGAGCGGAAATGCTGGAACTTGCCTTTTCCCGCAAATTCCAGGATCACAAAAGGCCTTTCCCCAATCGCATACCCGGATTTGGTCAGGCTGACCGGATACCAGGAATACCCCTCCTGAACCCGCCGCTCCAGCGGAAGCGACAGTACCTGCTTCCTGTGCCATTCAAAGTCCTCTTCCTTCTCAAGCAACAGGGCTGCTTTAAGCTTCCTCAAGGCCTCGATTTCTGCCGGTTCTTTGTCCGTTTGCATCAAATGGTTAGTCTATTTTCCAGAATTCCCGAACAAAGAAAACAAGGAATTGACCGGATAAGCAACTTTTTTGCGCTTAAAACAATTTGAATAGGGTAAATCTGACAAACTTGGAACAAGAAAAACTTTCATTCAAAGACCAACTATCGGCATTACGCCATTTACCCCGTTTTTTCGCACTGATCTGGCAAACCCACAAAGGTCTCGCCATAGCCAATATTTTATTGCGGATCATCAAATCGGCGATCCCGCTTGCCACCCTCTATATCGGGAAGGAAATCGTGGATGAAGTCATCCGGCTATATGAAAAAAGCGGCGAAAGCCATACTTTTTTATGGGAACTGGTTGCCCTTGAATTTGCGTTGGCCATACTGTCTGAGGTCTTGTCCCGCGGGATCAACCTGGTTGAGAGTTTGTTGGGCGACCTGTTTGCCAATCAAACCTCCGTTGACCTGATCAAACATGCGGCCGACCTGGACCTCTACCAATTCGAAAACGCTGATTTTTACGACAAACTGGAACGAGCGCGAAGGCAAACAACCGGACGGACCGTGCTCATGTCGCAGGTGCTTTCCCAGTTCCAGGACGGTATAGCCGTATTTTTTCTGGGCGCCGGCCTGGTCGCCTTCAACCCCTGGCTGATCCTCCTGCTCATCATTGCCATCATCCCTTCATTTCTCGGAGAATCGTATTTCAACCAACGCAGCTATTCGCTCACCCGGAGCTGGACACCCGAACGGCGCGAACTGGACTACCTCCGGTTCATCGGCGCCAGCGACCAGTTTGCCAAAGAGGTCAAATCTTTCGGCCTGTCCGGTTTTATAGCAACCCGGTTTAAGGTTTTGGCCGACAAATACTATCTGGTCAATAAAAGGCTTTCCATCCGCCGCGCCGGATGGGGCGCCGGTTTGTCCCTGCTGGGCACCATGGCCTACTACGGCGCCTACGTCTTCATTCTGCTCCAAACCATCAGCGGCGCCATTACCGTAGGCACCCTCACGTTTTTATCCGGATCTTTCAGCCGGATGCAGGGCATGTTGCAGTCCATTATGTCCCGGTTTTCCCAGATCGCCGAATCCGCCCTTTACCTGCAGGATCTGTTTGATTTTTTCGCAATCCAACCCGAAATTACATCACAGCCCGGCGCATTGCTTTTCCCCGGTAAAATGAAATTGGGGTTCCGGTTTGAGAACGTCGGTTTCAAGTACCCGAATAGCCCGAAATGGGCCTTGCACAACCTGAATTTTGAGCTGGCGCCAGGTGAAAAACTGGCCCTGGTCGGGGAAAACGGCGCCGGCAAAACGACCTTGGTGAAACTGCTGGCCCGGTTATACGAACCGACCGAAGGCCGGATATTGCTGGATGGGGTCGACCTCCGGGACTACGACCTGGAATCTTTGCGGCAAAATATCGGCGTCATTTATCAGGATTATATGCGCTTTCAGTTCAAGGCCGGCGAAAATATCGCCGTGGGCCGGATCGAACAGATTGACGAACAACGCCTGATTGTTGATGCCGCTGTAAAAAGTCTTGCAGATACGGTCATTGACGGGCTCCCCGAGAAATACGATCAAATGCTGGGATCCCGGTTCAGCGGCGCCCGGGAACTATCGGGCGGTCAATGGCAGAAGATCGCCCTGGCACGAGCCTATATGCGGGAGGCCCGGTTATTGATCCTGGATGAACCCACTTCTGCACTCGACGCCCGCGCGGAACACGAGGTATTCCAGCGTTTTTCCGAACTGATCGAGGATAAGTCGGCCGTCCTGATCTCACACCGTTTTTCTACCGTCCGGATGGCCGATCGCATCCTGGTCCTGGAAAACGGTGAATTGCTGGAAATCGGATCACACGAGGAACTGGTCGTGTTGGGTGGAAAATACGCCGAGTTGTTTGCCCTGCAGGCGAAAGGGTACGTTTAACCGGAGTAGGCTTCCAGTAATTGCGCAAACTGCCATACCTCGGCAAAGGTATTGTACAAAGGTACCGGCGCCACCCGGATGACGCCGCCGCCGGTCGCGGAAAGGTTGTCCTCCCGCCAGTCGCAAATGACGTTGTTGCGGTGAAGGTAATCGAACAAGCCTTTACCGTCTGAAGATACATAGATGGACAACTGACATCCTCTTTGGTCCTTGTCTTCGGGGGTTAGAATCGCAAACTCCTTGTCTGACCGGTCGATCAGGTAGGCCAGGAATCCGGTGAGCCGTTCACTTTTGCCCCTGAGAGCCGGCATGGTCGCTTCGGCAAAAATATCCAGGCTGGCCTTGTGGGCAGCGCAGGCCAGCACCTGCGCATTGCTGAGTTGCCAACCCGCCGCACCCGGCATCGGTTTGAAGCCTTTTCGCATCTGGAACCGTTCGTTTTCATCGTGCCCCCACCAACCGGCAAAACGGGGCAATCCCGGGTTTTTGCCGTGCTGCTCATGTACAAAAACACCTCCGGGACCGCCGGGGCCTGAGTTGAGGTATTTGTAACTGCACCAGACGGCAAAGTCGACCTGCCAGTCGTGCAACTTCAGCAACATATTTCCGGCGGCATGCGCCAGATCGAATCCAACATAGGCTCCCGCCCGGTGGGCCGCTTCCGCAATCGCTTTCAGATCAAAGAACTGGCCTGTAAAATAGTTGACGCCGCCGAACAGCACCAGGGCCGTCTGGCGGCCGTGTTGCGCTATGATCGCCTCAATATCTTCCTGCCTCAACAGCATTTCCCCCGGCCTTGGAGCCACTTCAACAATAGCTTCTTCAGGGGTAAAACCATGCCATCGCACCTGACTTTCTATTGCGTATTGGTCAGAAGGAAAAGCGCCTGCCTCCACTATGATCTTGAACCGGCCGGGCGCGGGTCGGTAAAAACTGACCATCATCAGGTGGAGGTTGGTCGTCAGGGTATTCATCACCACAACTTCTTCTTCTTTTGCCCCGACGACTTGAGCAGTCTGCGGCAACAGGAATTTATGGTAATGCATCCACGGCATTTCCCCTTCAAAATGACCTTCCACCCCGTGCATGCGCCACTGTTCCAACTCCTTTAACAAGGCTTCTTCCACACTTTTGGGTTGCAGACCAAGCGAATTGCCGCAGAAATAGATCGCCTCTTTTTCCTGGATTTTGGGAAAATAAAACCGGTTCCGGAATAGACGAAGGGGATCTTTCTTGTCCTGTTCCAAAGCAAAATCAAGCGTAGGTTCAAAATCAACAGGCGCAGCTTCGGATGTTTTTTGCATTGGACAATTTTTGGACCTTTCTGATTTCAACAAATATACTATTTTATTTTAGCCGTAAAATTAAGAACAATGTCCAACCAACGAGGCCTCTTTTTGTCTCATATCGCCCAAACCAGCCCGGCGCCCCTGATGCTGGAGATCGATCGCGCCGAAGGAGCCTACCTCTACGACCCGGAAGGGAAGCCTTACCTGGACCTGATTTCAGGGATCGGCGTCAGCTGCCTGGGGCACCGGCATCCGGCCGTTATCAGCGCCGCAAAAGAACAACTCGACCGGTATCTGCATACGCTGGTGTACGGCGAATTTGTCCTTTCCCCCCAGGTCCGCCTGGCCGGATTACTTGCGGATAACCTGCCGGCTCAACTGAACAACGTCTATTTTGTCAACTCAGGTACGGAAGCGACGGAAGGCGCCATGAAACTGGCCAAACGCTATACCGGTCGCCCTGAGATAATCGCCTCCTACAATGCCTATCACGGCAGCACCCAGGGCTCTGCCAGCCTGATGAACCCAACGGAATTCACACAGGGGTACCACCCGTTGCTGCCCGGGATCCGCCATATCCGGTTCAATCAGGCAGAAGACCTGGTCAACATTAACAACAATACTGCGGCCGTCATCGTGGAGACCGTACAGGCAGAATGCGGCCTCCAGGCCCCCGCAGGCAATTACCTCCGGCTACTCCGCGACCGGTGCTCTGAAACCGGAACGCTTCTGATCCTTGACGAAATACAGGCTGGGTTTGGCCGGACCGGCAGCCTGTGGGCCTTTCAGCAATACGGAATTGTGCCCGATATCCTCTTACTCGGGAAAGCAATGGGCGGAGGTATGCCGATTGCCGCCTTTATTGCAGACAAGCCCGTAATGAGCGTTATTGCGCATGATCCGGTGCTGGGGCATATCACCACCTTCGGAGGGCATCCGGTTGCCTGTGCGGCAGCTTATGCCAATCTGTCGACCCTGATCGATTCCGGCCTGATCGAACAAGTAAAAACAAAGGAAAGGCTGTTTTTATCCCGCCTCCGCCACCCGGCCGTCAAAGCGGTACGCAGCGCCGGATTGTGGCTGGCGCTGGAATTTGAAAGTTTCGATTTCCTGCAGGCCGTCATCCGGAATTGCTTGTCCCGGGGCTTGATCACCGACTGGTTTTTGTTCAATAGCCGGTCTATGCGCATCGGCCCGCCGCTGACCATCACAATAGAAGAAATTGAATGGGCGTGCAGCGTCATTATTGAATCCATCGACGCCGTTGCATTTTCTTAAACAAAAATCCGCGATCGCTGTTGAACAACCTTGTTTAATCATTACAGGCATTGAAAAAGAAAATAATTGTCATCGGATCCGGTTTCGCCGGCCTCGCCGCCGCCATCGACCTCGCGGATAAGGGGTATGCCGTTACGGTGCTTGAAAAGAACGAGCAGCACGGAGGACGGGCGCGTCAGTTCACCGCCGACGGGTTTGTATTTGACATGGGGCCCAGCTGGTACTGGATGCCCGACGTGTTTGATCAGTTTTTCGCCCGTTATGGCAAAAAAACCGGTGACTATTATGAACTGACAAGGCTCGACCCGTCCTATCAGATCTTTTTCGGCCAAAATGACGTGATGCCCTTACCCGCGGGCAGGCAGGAACTATCCGACCTTTTTGAGGCGGTTGAACCAGGAAGCAGCGCCAACCTGGACCGGTTCCTGAAAGAGGCCGCCTATAAATACCGGGTCGGAATGAACGAGTTTGTCCATAAGCCAGGAAACAGCATTTGGGATTTTGCGGATCTTCGGGTGGTTTCCAGCCTTTTCCGGCTCCAAATGTTCCAATCCATCTCTTCGCATATCCGCAAGTTGTTCAAAAATGAAAAACTGATCAAACTGCTGGAGTTTCCGGTTCTATTCCTCGGCGCCACTCCGGAAAAAACACCGGCCTTGTACAGCCTGATGAACTACGCCGACCTCGAACTGGGCACCTGGTACCCGATGGGCGGCATGTACCGCATTGTGGAGGCCATGGTCAGCCTGGCTGAAGAAAAAGGTGTAAACCTGCTGCTGAACCAGGAAGTAGAAACCGTAAACCTGACCGGAAGCAGCATTGATCGCGTCATAACCCGCAATCGGGATTTTGAAGCGGATATCGTCGTAGCCGGCGCCGATTACCACCACATCGAACAGCAGATCCTGCCTTACGAATACCGCCAATATACCCCTGAATACTGGGACAAGCGAACCATGGCGCCCTCTTCCTTGCTGTTCTACCTGGGCGTGAACAAACGATTGAACGGTTTGTTACACCACAACTTGTTCTTTGATGAGGATTTCACCCTCCACGCCAGGGAGATCTACGACACCCCGAAATGGCCGAGCAAACCACTGTTTTATGTTTGCGCTCCTTCGATCACTGACCCGGCCGTAGCGCCCGGAAACTGCGAAAACCTGTTTGTACTGATCCCGCTGGCGCCGGGCCTGGAAGACTCGGAGGAGCAACGCGAAAAGTATTTCCGGCTGGTGATGGACCGGTTGGAAAGACTAACCGGACAGGATATCGTCGAAAGCGTTATTTTTAAGCGGAGCTATGCCCACCGCGATTTTCAGCAAGACTATCACGCCTTTAAGGGCAACGCCTACGGGCTTGCCAATACATTGATGCAAACAGCCTTTTTAAAACCAAAAATGAGGAGCAGCAAAGTGGACAACCTTTTTTATGCCGGTCAATTGACCACCCCCGGCCCCGGCGTACCGCCGTCTTTGATATCGGGGCAGGTCGCTGCCGGTGAAATAAAGAAGATTTTCAGCCCTTGACCTTAAAATACGAGCAGCTATGATGGACTTATATCGCCAGGTTTGTGAGGAGTGCAGCCGGCTGGTCACTACCCGCTACAGCACTTCATTCTCCATGGGAATCCGGGCCTTCCACAGGCGTTTCCGGAACCCGGTATACGCCATTTACGGCTTTGTCCGTTTTGCCGATGAAATCGTGGATACCTTTCACGAATATCCCAAGGAAATATTGCTCAAGCGGTTCAGAGAGGATACCTACCGGGCAATCGAGGAACGGATCAGCCTCAACCCTGTTCTCCATTCCTTTCAGGAAACCGTCCACCAGTATGGGATCGAACGCGAGCTGATCGACGCTTTTCTCGACAGCATGGAAATGGACCTTTCCTACAGTGCTTACGAAAGCGATTTGTACAACCAATATATATATGGTTCCGCCGAAGTCGTGGGCCTGATGTGCCTGCGCGTTTTCTGCGAAGGCGATGATGAACTTTACCAACGGCTCAGAATGCCGGCGCGGAGCCTGGGGTCAGCCTTCCAAAAGATCAATTTCCTTCGGGATATGGCCAGTGATTACGACGACCGCGGCAGGATCTATTTCCCCGGCGTGGATTTCAGCCAGTTTTCCAACAAGGACAAACTGATGATCGAAGCCGATATCAAAAAGGATTTCGACCATGGCCTCGAAGGAATACTCCAATTGCCCCGCGGCGCCAGGTTCGGCGTTTACCTCGCCTACGTCTACTACATCAAGCTGTTCCAGAAGATCTGCAAAACTTCCGCATGCCAGGTAAAACACGAGCGGATCAGGGTGAACGATACCAAAAAGATCTGGCTGCTTTTCAGTTCGGCACTCCGCCATAGCCTGAACATGCTCTAAGTGGAATCCTTTGACTACATCATCACCGGGGGCGGCTGCGCCGGATTGAGCCTGGCCTACCGGCTGGCCAAATCACCGAAACTGCGGGACAAGCGCATATTGCTGATTGAACGCGGACCGAAATCCGACAATGACCGGACCTGGTGTTTCTGGGAGAAAAATCCCGGTCCGTTTGAATCCATTGTCTGCAAAAAGTGGCAGCGCCTGTCCGTTTTTCAAAGCCGCTTCAAGCGGCATATGGATATTCGCCCTTATACCTACAAAATGATCCTGGGGTCGGATTTCTATGAATTTACCCTGGCCGCTGTTCGGGAAGCGCCCAATATCCGGATCTTGCAGGCCGGGGTAGCGCATATCCGGAATATCGAAAACAAGGTCGAGGTAACTGCCGGCGGCAAAACATACCTGGCCGGCTGGTGCTTCAACAGCATTCCTTTTTCGCCGTTGCAGAAAGAAGGAACCCACCACCTGGACCAGCATTTCCGGGGTTGGTTCATTAAAACGGATGACCCGGTCTTCGATCCCGGTCAGGCTACCCTGATGGATTTCCGGATACCGCAACACGGCGAAACGCGGTTTCTGTATGTACTGCCCGCCAATGACCGGGAAGCGCTGGTGGAATTGGCTATTTTTTCCAATCGCCATCTTCAGAACGAGGAATACGACCGGATCATCGGAGCGTATCTAAAAGACCACTGGCCCGGCATCAAAGGTTTTTCTGTTGATCGCAAAGAAAACGGCGTCATTCCCATGACGGACCTCCGGTTTCCCAAAACAGCGGGCCGGATTGTCCAGTTAGGTACGGTCGGCGGCCAGACCCGGGCCTCAACGGGTTATACCTTCTGGTATATCCAGCAGCATTCCGACCGGTTGTTGCAGGTGCTCGAAAACAACGGCATCCCATCGGCGCCGGAATCGTTCGCCCGGCTGCGGAGCAGGCTCTACGACCGCGTTCTGCTGCAGATCCTGAAATACAACCGGCTGCCCGGAGACGAACTGTTCGCCCGGCTTTGGAAAAAAAACCAACCTTCGTGGCTGCTGAAATTTCTCAACGCTGAAACCAACCTGCCGGAGGAAATGAAAATGATGGCTACTACGCCTGTTTTTCATTTTTTAGGGGCTTTGGGGCGGGAAATATTCCGGAAACCCGGAAAATACAGGATCTATCCGGAATCACCTGACCAGCATAACGTCTCCTGAGATATTTTCGCGCTTCCCTCCGGAAAATTCAAGCTCCGCTATTATCTGTGAATGTTTTCCTTCCGCCAAAACATTTCTCTCTCCACTCCTTAGCCAGGTCATTAATGTGGGCTTTTCTCGTTACAGGTATTTAATAGTTTGGCGGCCTTGGGTATCATCGGGAGTTTACCGCTGTATCCTGGTTTGTAGCGGCGCCATTACCGGTCAATCAAAATTCCTTCACAAAAAAAATTAAAAAAGCTTGCACGAAATAAAAATTGGATTTACCTTTGCATCCGCTTTTGAAGAAAGCAATCATTGAAATCTGCTAAGATTTAAAATAAGAAAGCTCCTAACAACTGGTTTACGGGCTTTCAAAAGTTCTTTGACACTGAGGATTTAGAAGGAAAGAATTAAGCGAAGTGTGAGACCTTTTTAGTTCCGTTTTATACGGACAGATGATTCTATTTGAACATCAAGCCTTTAAGGTGAAGAACATCCAGAGTCAACTAATTAGCTGCGGGCTTTAGTCCGCAGCGAAAGAATT
>CALMYQ010000079.1 GCA_937873655.1 uncultured Lewinella sp.
TTTCGCAAGTCGGAGACTTGAGGGTATCCGCGGCGAGGCGCAGCCTCTGGCGAACACCGCAGCGAGGCGCAGCCTCTGGCGAACACCGCGGCGCGGGCCGTCAGGTCCGCCATGTCGGTAGCAATCGGGTTGAACATTGGGTTTCCGGCCTGTAGGGCCGGTATGTGAGAATCTGCAATAACCCGGGCCTTCAAGCAAAATGCCTGCAGGCCCGGGTTAAACGGTTTACAGCCGAATATTTATTCTACATAGAGCTGGAATTCAACCCGGCGGTTCTTTTCACGGCCGTCCTTGTAACGGTTGTCGCCGATGGGTTTGGATTCGCCGAAGCCTGCCCAGGTCAATCGTCCGGCGGCAACGCCCTTGGTGATCAGGTAGTCATAACACGCCTTCGCCCGTTTTTCCGACAATTTCTGGTTATCCTCCGCGCTGCCGATCGAGTCGGTATGTCCGCCGATGCTGAGCTTGTAATCCGGGTAGCGGTTCATGATATCCGCGATCTGGTTGAGGACGTTGAAAGATGCGGGCAGGAAGGTTGCCTTGGCCGTTTCGAATTGTACGGCGCGCATGGCCAGATCCAGGACTTCTTTGTCTTCTTTCTTGATTTCGGGGCAGCCGTTGTTGCTGGCCGGGCCGGCGGTATTCGGGCATTTGTCGTTGCGGTCCAGCACGCCGTCGCCGTCGCTGTCCGGGCAACCGCGGGTCGCGGCCGGGCCTTTCACGTCAGGGCAATCGTCATTTTTATCGGCTACGCCGTCGCCGTCGCGATCAGGGCAGCCGTTGGTGGCTGCGGGGCCTGCCTGGTTCGGGCATTCATCCGTTGAGTCGGGCACACCGTCACCGTCCGCATCCCTGACCGGGCAACCGCGATTGGCCGCCGTTCCCTTTTCAGTCGGACAATCGTCATCCTTGTCAGCAATGCCGTCTCCATCGGTATCCGGGCAACCGCCCAGCGCAGCCAGGCCGGCTACATCGGGGCAGGCGTCGTCGCCATCGGTAACGCCGTCGCCATCCTTGTCAGGACAACCGTTCAGGCCCGCGAGTCCGAACACATCCGGGCACAGGTCCTGTTCATCGGAGACGCCGTCGCCGTCGCGGTCGCTGATTTTGGGCGGTGCGGCGGCGGGCGCGTCGCCCAGCAGGAAGAGCAGGCCGGCGTCGAGTTGGATATGGTCGCGCAGGTCTTCAAAGCCGATCCGGTATTCGCCTTTGGTTGACAGGTAAGTGTTCCGGCCGATGCGGAAATTCAGCCCCAGGCCCAGCGGTACGCCGAAATTAACGGTTTCAAGGTCTTCCAGGTACCCGCTGACACCCGCATAGATATGAGGGTAGAAGAAGGAAGGTTTTTCCATGAATTTGAGGTGCAGCAGGGCATCCAGCCCCAGGATGCCGCTTTGGGTGGTCTTGCCGTTCTCATCGAGGGGTAAACCGGCTTTGGTGATCCGGAACGGGAACGAGACGTTGAGCAGGCTGTTGAGGTTCCGGATATACTCGATTTCCATTCCTGAGGTGAAGTCCGATTCCAGGAATTTGTTGGAAATCGGCCATTGGTAATTGGGGAACACCGCACGGACAGCCAGCCCATCCTTGATCTCGGTGGTCTGGGCCATTGCCCCCTGAAGGGTTATCAAAAGGCAAAAAATAGTAAAGAGAAGAATTCTTTTCATGGCATTATCGGTTTAAATTAATTTCCAGAACTACAATCATCGGGACCGGGCGGGCATGAAGGACGCCTGCTGCCGGATCAGATTAAGGTTGTACTTAATTGTGCCACGTAAGGTAGGGGGAGGAATGTGATTGCTCGTATTCTGCCTAAAAATAGGGATTAAAAGCGAAACTGCAAAAACGAATAACAAAAATACTGCGGATTTTGATCATTTCCGCCTAATCGTCCACCAGGCCCCGGCCTTCCTTTTTGATCTTGCCGTCGTCGAGCAGCTGTTTGAGCAGGCGGTCGAGAATACCGTTGATGAAATCCTTGCTTTTGTCGGTGCTGTACAATTTGGAGATCTCAACAAATTCATTGAGCGTGACCTTTGTAGGAATGGTCGGGAAGTAAATGAATTCGCAGATGGCCATTTTGATCAGGATCATGTCGATAACGGCTACCCGTTCGGCGTCCCAGTTCTTGAGTACGGGTTCGATGGTCTCCAGCAATTGGCTTTCAGAACTTCCGACCTTGAGCAGGAGTTTTTCGCCGAAATCCTTAACGGTTTCATCAGGCGGAAGGAACTCGTCAAAATAAGCGGGGTCGGTCAGCGGGAGGGCTTTGACCGTTTTTTTGATGGCGCCCACGACTAAGGATTTGTCGTCCGTCCACAGCGGGAAATGATCTTCCAGCAATTCGCAGAAAGCTTCGTTGGCCAGGCAAAGTTTATACAGGGAAAGGAGGATATTGAGGTGCTCCTCGTTGGTATTCGGCGACTTGGCAACGTATTCCTTGTACTCGTCCGTTTTGGCGAACTCGGTATAGACCAACCTGACGAGGTCCTTGTCTATACGGCCTTCCACCATGTGCTTGCGGTACAGCCGCTGAAGGTTTTCATGCCGGTCGAGCGATTCCATCAGCGGGTTATCGCCCAGTTTGGCGGTAAAGTTCTTGTCCTCTTCCGAAGGCAGCAATTTGGCCTGTTTGCGGGATGCATCATGGCGCGAGTACTCCGCCACCTTGGTCAGTAAAATCAGGTTGAAGAGGTAGAGTTCAAACGATTTCCAGACAATATCCTGGTACCGCTTAAAGGCGCCGTTCAAATCCAGCTCCTGATCGCGGCTCATCGAATACAGTACCTGCATCACCTTAACGCGGACATTCCTCCTACTAAGCATAATCTAATTTGCACGCTTGTAGCGCAAATTTTACAATAATATCAACATAACTGATGCGCAAATATAATTGTAATTGCCGCATCTTCAAATTAAAAAAAATGATCAAGCCCGGCTCCGGCCTTTACGGAGCCTTTGATCCGGGGAATCCGGCCTACTTCATCAGGGCTTTGATCTCAGCGTAATCAGGCAGTTTCTTGAAGTGCCATTTGCCGATCACCTTGCCTTTTTTCAGCAGAACAACCCCGGGATTGGACCGGATGATGGTCTTCAGCAATATGTCGTCAGCCGTCACAAAAGGATAAGGGCTGGCGGTTGATTTCCTGAAATCCTGAATCCGATCCGCATCGTCATAGGCGGTCACGGCAAACACGGGATGGCTGTCTTTCAAAGCCGCATCCATAACCGGGTTGACCACTTCCGTCCACCGTTTCAGGTAATCATCATCCCATCGGTAGACTTCGGCTTTCACCTCTTCCGTCCGGATGCCGGTCTGGCGTTGGACAAACTGCATCGTATCCCCGCTGGGTATGGTATCAACGGCATACACCGGAATGGAATCGATCCGGGTGCCGGGTTCGGAAGTGCCGTAAAGCTTGTACGCCACGATCATGAAGGCGTAGTTATCGAGGTTGAGGATCTCCTCGGTGACCCCGTTGCCCTGCAAGTCGCTGAATTCAAATTCGCTGATCTTGGAGTGCTCCACCACCCGGGTAACAGTATCGGCTGTGATGCCCCATTTTTTGACTACATATTCAGCCAGTTCGGCCTCCAGCGCGGGGTCATCCTCAAAGCCTTTGACGCCGTACCCCGCCTGTTTGGAAGCGTCCTTGTACACGGTGATGGTCGGTTCATCCTTCACCTGTTCGGCTTCCCATTCTTCGGTCGGATACTCGGCAAATCTGGCCAGGTAATCGGCGAACGGCAGGGTGATCTTTTCGCCGGTTTTCTTGTTTGTCAGGGTATATGCAATGATCTCCACGGAGGTCTCGGCGTGTTCTTCGAGCATTTTTTCCAGACGGATGTTATTGTTCACCTTGAAGGGCCTGAAGTCGGTATGCGGCAGGTCCCAGACAAAATTGGACAAGCAGTACACGATCGTAGCCGCTACTGTGCCGATGACGATCAACCGCCGGACATTGGCTGTAAAGAGCTGGTGTTTCCGGCTGTAAAACAGGATGAACAGGATGCCCGGCGCCAGCAGGAACAGGTCTTTGAAGAAAGAGATCTTGGGTTTGAGCACAAGAAAATCGCCGAAGCAACCGCAATCTGTCACCTTCATATTCGTTTCCTGGTAGGCGCCCCATTTGGAGAACAGGAAGAAATTCGCCGATCCGTCGGGGACATAACCGGTGAGGAAGGTGAACCCGGTGAGGAAGGTAAAAAACACTACCAGCAGCAAGAATGCCCAGGCCGTGAATTTCCGTGCGGCGCCGATCACCAACATCACGCCCAGCATGATCTCAAAGGCGATCATGGCCACTGAGAAGGTATTGACATGGTGAGACAGCCAGGGAAACAGCGGCGACAGGAAGGAGAACCAGGTTGGTTCAAACGCGGACTCCAGCTCCGCAAAATACTGCTCCATCTTGTAGGCCGTCCCCAGGGGGTCGATGGCCTTTACCCAGCCTGAAAAAATAAAAAGCGCGCCGGCAAAATTCTGCAAATAGCTCATCGGCCAGTTCTTGACCCGCCTGAATACCAGGTGAACGATCAACGTGAGGATCAAAGCGGCAATTGCAACGCCGATGATGAGTTTACCCAAGGTCATGATTGACTTTCGTTTTTAGCGGTTTCCATAATTTTGATCAGGGAAAAAGCGGCGTAATTGATAATGTCCCGGTAATTGGCGTCTGCGCCTTCCGATATCTCGGTCTTTCCCTGGTTGTCTTCGATCTGTTTGATCCGGTAAATCTTGGCCAGGATCAGGTCGGTCATTGAGCTGACCCGCATGTCCCGCCAGGCTTCCCCGTAATCGTGGTTTTTTTGCCCCAGCAGGTCCCGGGTGAGGGCTACCTGCCGGTCGTACAGGTCAAGCGCCTGCGCCTGGGGCAATTCCAGCGGAGCGTCATCGGCCAGTCCCAGCTGGATCAATGCAATGATACCGTAATTGAACAGGCCGGCGAATTCCCCTTCGATGCCGTCGGCTACCAGCTGAACGCCTTTTTCCTCGATGCTCCGGATCCTGCGGGCCTTGATGAAAAGCTGATCCGTCAGGGAGCTTGGCCGAAGGATCCGCCAGGAAGTGCCGTAGTCTTTCAGCTTGGCCTCAAAAACAGCCCGGCATCGTTTGGCAATCTGGTCAAATTGGTCGAAGGTTCGCTTCACGCCGTTGTTTTGCGCAAAGATAGGTTTTTAGGCCTTTATTCATTATTTTTGTCGAAACGAAAAACTGATGCTTCCCTTCCGTTGGACCAAGAACAACTTCGGATCTGTTTTTTCTTTTGTTTTCCCGGCGCACGGCAGGGTGATCCGGCGGGTTGTCCAAATATTGATCACAGGGGGGTTGATCGCGGCCGCCTGCCAAAGGACCGATGACCGCATCAGCTACAACCGCGATATCCGGCCCATTTTCAATAAAAAATGCCTGCCCTGCCACGGCGGCGTGAAAAAACTGGGCGGCTTCAGCCTGCTCTTCCGCGAAGAAGCGCTGGGGTCGACCGATTCCGGGAAGCCGGCCATCGTACCGGGCAGCCATAAAAAAAGCGAACTCTACCATCGGCTGACCGAACAGGATCCCGGTAAAAGGATGCCGCAGGAGAGCGATCCGCTTTCTGCCGGCGAAATCCGCCTCATCGCCCGCTGGCTGGACGAGGGCGCGCAGTGGGAAGAACCCTGGTCGTATATCCCGCCGAAAGAAACGCCGGCGCCCAAAAACGACTCAGACTGGCCGCAGGCAGACCTGGACCGGTTTGTGCTCAAACGGCTTGAGCAGGAGGGCCTGAAGCCGGAAGTCCCGGCAGCGCCCGCCACCCTGATCCGGCGGGTAAGCCTCGACCTGACGGGCTTGCCGCCTACACCGGAAATGGTGGAAGCCTTTACCGCCGACCCTTCCGAAAAAACCTATGCGGCACTGGTTGACAGCCTGCTGGCCTCCCCGCATTTCGGCGAAAGGTGGGCCGCCTGGTGGCTCGACCTGGCCCGGTACGCAGATTCCCAGGGGTATGAAAAAGACGGCCACCGCAACATCTGGCAGTTCAGGGACTGGGTGATCGGCGCCTTCAACCGGAACCTGCCCTTTGACGAATTCACCATCGAACAAATAGCAGGCGACCTGCTGCCGGCCCCAACCCGGGATCAATTGGTGGCGACGGCTTTCCACCGCAATACCATGACCAATACCGAAGGCGGCACCGACGACGAAGAATTCCGCACAGCCGCCGTCATCGATCGCCTGACGACCACCTTCGACGTCTGGCAATCCACCACCATCGGCTGCGTACAGTGCCACAGCCACCCCTACGACCCGATCCGGCACGACGAATTCTACAGCCTCCTCGCTTGTTTCAACAATACCCAGGACGCCGACCTCGACAACGAACTGCCGCGGCTGGATATGTACAAACCGGAAGACAGCGCCAGGATCGGGGAAGTGATCGGTTATATCAACCGGTTGAAACCCGGCGCCGAAATAAACGGAAGCGACGACCTGAACGAACAGATCCGCAGAGCCCTCTTCCCCCGGCTTTTTCCCAGAGACTGCGATGATTTCCTCAATGTCATGCTCCAACCCCACGAGGTCAGCAACTGGAGTTATAATCTTCAGGCAGGCCTCCACCGCCGGTATTTCTACAAATACGACCAGATCGACCTCAACGGGCTGGAACAGATCGGATACCGGTACAGCGCCTCCGGCGACGGCGCCAGGATGGATGTCCGCCTGGATTCCATCGGCGGGCCTGTCATACAGTCCTTCAACTTCCCGCCTTCCATCGAGAACGGCAAACAGGCATTCAAAACCGTTTGGATGCCGGTACAGCTCAATGAACACAGCGGCCGGCACAACCTGATCTTCGAGATCGTCAACACCATCCAGAAAGCGCCGGACGGCATTGTGAGCATCCGCGAAACCGACCTGAAATACGCTGATGCTGCGCCGGACAATCCGGAACGCCAACAATCGGAGGACGAACTGACCGGGTTGCGCAACAAAAGTATGACCGTACCGATCATGCGGGAGAAAAGCCCGGTTTTCAGCCGGCAGACCCATGTATTCGAGCGCGGCAATTTCCTGGTCCAGGGCAAGGCCGTACAACCCGCTACCCCAGGCGCCTTACCGCCGCTGGCCACCGGCAAGCCTGCCCGGCTGGCGTTGGCCGAATGGCTGGTGAGCGAAAAAAATCCGCTGACTGCCCGCGTGATGGTCAACCGGATCTGGGAACAGCTCTTCGGCAACGGGCTGGTTCAAACCCTGGAAGATTTCGGTACACAGGGCGAGCCGCCGACCCATCCTGAAATGCTCGACCACCTGGCCTGGAACTGGATGCATCAGCAGGATTGGCGTGTAAAGACCCTGATCCGGGAGATCGTGCTTTCGGCGACCTACCGGCAATCCTCCGCCGTCAGCCCGGAGAAACAGGAAAAAGACCCGTTCAACCACCTGCTGTCCAGGGGACCTCGTTTCCGTTTGTCGGCGGAGCAGGTACGCGATCAGGCCCTCGCTGTCAGCGGTTTGTTGTACGATACCATCGGTGGCCCCAGCGTGATGCCGCCTCAGCCGGACGGCGTCTGGCAGGTCGTTTACAACGGCAGCCAGTGGGTTACGGAAACCGGAAGGAACCGCTACCGCCGGGCCCTGTACACCTATTGGCGGCGTACTACCCCCTACCCTTCCATGATGGCGTTTGACGCGCCGAGCCGGGAATTCTGCCTTAGCCGCAGGATCCGGACCAATACCCCGCTCCAGGCTCTGGTGACGCTCAACGACCCGGTATTCCTGGAGGCCGCAACCGCGCTGGCCGAACGGATGAAACAGGCCGGCGGCGGCGACCCCGGGAAAGCGATCAGCGCGGGTTACAGGATGGCGCTGGCCAGAAAACCCGACGACAAAACGCTGGCCGTTTTAATGGAATTATACCAGAATGCCCTGAAAGCCGAACAACAAAAAGGTCCGATGGTGATCCCGACCGGGTTGAACGATGCGAAGCCCGCAAGGCTCGAAGGCGCAATGGCGGTTGTGGCCAATGCCATTTTGAACCTGGATGGTTTCCTGACCAAATCCTGATCTTTTAAAACAAGAACCGGTAAACAACTAAAATGAATCAATACATCCGATTTCTGCCGATCATGCTTATCCTTGCGCAGGCAGCCAACGGCCAACCGGGCAAAAACCCCGCTTTTGAGGAGGTCATCAGTCTGCGATCGGCCGGAAACGCCAACCTCTCACCGGACGGCAAAAACCTCCTGTTCACCGTCAGTCAGGCAGACTGGAAGGCCAACGCTTTTGATTCGGAGATCTGGTTGTCCAGGGAGGGCAAGCCCCCTTTCCAGTTGACCCGCAGCGCCGACGGCGGCAGCGGAGGTGCAAGTTGGTCGCCCGATGGAAAGTGGATCCTGTTCTCCGCCAAACGCGGGGAAAAATCGCAGCTTTTTGTCATCAGCCCGGACGGAGGGGAGGCCCGGCAGGTTACGGATCTCGACCGGGGTGCGGGTCAGTTTGAATGGTCGCCTGACGGAAGCCGGATCGCTCTTACGTTGGAGGAAAAGGAATCCAAAAAAGAGAAGAACACGAAAGAGCGTTACGGCGGATTTGCGGAGGAAGACAAGGAATACAAGCGATCCTGGTTGTACGTCATTCCGTTTGATGCCGGGGCTGCGGAAGTGACCTCATTGCCTTGCTACGACAAAAAGGATTCGACGGCCCAGGCGTGGCCCTGCCTGTCGTATCCCGAGCCGAAAGCCCTGATCGACAGCACGGACTATACCATCGAATATTTCGCATGGTCGCCGGACGGTACCCAAATTGCCTTCTCGCACCAGCCTGACCCATTGATCAATTCCTTTTTTGATTCGGATATTTCCTTGTTGGATGTAAAAAGCGGAAAGGTCGTGCCATTGGTCAGCAACCCCAGCGCGGACGATCTGGCCGGCTGGTCGCCCGACGGAAAATTTGTACTGTACACCAGTTCAGAAGCAGACCGGGTCTCGAATTATTATCAGAACAACAAGGTTTTTAAAATACCGGTCGACGGCGGCCGGCCGGTAAGGCTGGCCGCCGACTTTGATGAAAATCTCTTTGGATTTACCTGGACGCCGAAGGGCATTTTCGCAGGCGGACAGGAAAAAACAAGGGCAAATATCTATCAAATCAACCCCGAAAACGGGCAGGTGACCCGTTGGGCGGCGCCGCAATCCCAGGTTTTCGGGTTCAGCCTGTCCAAATCGGCCGACAAAATGGCTTACCTCGCCAACAACGGCAATGACCTGAGCGAGGTCTATACCAGTCCGACGAGCGCCCCGAAACCGGTAAAACTGACGGATTTTTCCGCCCAGATCAAGGATTGGGCCGTGGCCCAAAGCGAGGTGATCAGCTGGAAAAGCAAGGACGGCGCCACCATTGAGGGCGTCTTGCACAAACCGAAGGATTACGACCCCGCCAGGAAATACCCGCTGTTGTGCGTCATTCACGGCGGACCGACCGGAGTGGACCGCCCGACGCCCGTTCCGGCGTATGTTTATCCGATCGTTCAGTGGTTGAACAAAGGTGCCCTGGTTTTAAGGGTCAACTACAGGGGGTCGGCCGGATACGGCGCCGCTTTCCGGGCATTGAATGTGCGCAACCTGGGTGTCGGCGATGCCTGGGATGTGCTCTCAGGCGTGGATTACCTGGCCGCCAAAGGCCTGATCGATACGACGAAGATGGGGTGCATGGGCTGGAGCCAGGGCGGGTACATCTCCGCTTTCCTGACCACCAGCAGCAACCGGTTCAAAGCCATTTCCGTCGGCGCGGGCATTTCGGACTGGATGACCTATTACGTCAACACGGATATCCACCCGTTCACCCGGCAATACCTCAAAGCCGATCCGTGGGAAGACCCGGAAATTTACACCCGGACTTCTCCGATCACCTATATCAAAAACGCGACCACGCCGACCTTGATCCAGCACGGCGAATTTGACCGGAGGGTGCCCATTCCCAACGCCTACGAACTCTACCAGGGCTTGCAGGACCGGAACGTACCCACGCGGTTGGTGGTGTACAAGGGATTCGGCCACGGCATTACCAAGCCCAAAGAGCGGCTGGCGGCGATGTGGCACAACTGGCAGTGGTTCGGGAAGTATATCTGGGGGGAAGAGGTGGAGTTGCCGGTTACTGGGGAGTAGATGCTGGAGACTGGATGGTGGATGGTGGATGCTGGATGCTGGATGGTGGATGGTGGATGACTGGAGACTGGATGCTGGATGTTGGATGTTGGAGACTGGATGTTGGATGCTGGATGCTGGAGACTGGATGCTGGAGACTGGATGCTGGAGACTGGATGCTGGAGACTGGATGCTGCCCGCCGTCGCACTTCAGGAACTTTGGCGGACGGGGGATGCCGGCGTCTGGGGACTGCCCACTGCCAACGGAAAAACTGCCAACCGACTTATGACTTACGACTTATGACTTACGACTTATGACTTACAACTTATGACTTACAACTTATGACTTACAACTAACAACTTACGACTAACAACTTACGACTAAATTACTAATATGAAAAACGTGCACGAAGAGGCCGTTCACCGGCAAATGTCCTATTTCACCCGGAGGCATTTTCTGAAGGCCTGTACAACGGGGTTGGGGGCGATGGCTTTTTTCAGCCTGACGGGTTGCGGGCCGGATAAACCGGGCGCTATGGCCGGGGCTAACCCGGAGGTTGCCGGGCATCTACTGCTTCCGCATTTTGCGCCGCGCGCCAAGCGGGTGATCTACCTGCATATGGCGGGGTCGCCGTCCCAACTGGAGTTGTTCGATTATAAGCCGGAGTTGGCGCGATTGCACGACCAGCTTTGCCCGCAATCGCTGCTGGAGGGGAAGCGGTTCGCCTTTATTTCCGGGGTGCCGAAAATGCTGGGGCCGCAGGCAGAATTTGCGCAGCATGGGGAATCCGGGGCCTGGGTATCCGACCGGTTACCGCATTTCTCAACGGTGGTGGATGACGTTTGCTTTCTGAAAGCCATGCATACCCAGGAATTCAACCATGCGCCGGCTCAATTGCTGCTGTACACCGGCAGCGGAAGGCTGGGCAGGCCGAGCATGGGGTCGTGGGTGACCTATGGGTTGGGGTCGGAGAATGAAGACCTCCCCGGGTTTGTGGTATTGGTATCCGGCGGAAAAACGCCGAGCGCGGGCAAAAGCGTATGGGGCAGCGGTTTCCTGCCGTCGGTTTACCAGGGGGTGCAATGCCGTTCGCATGGCGATCCGGTCCTGTACGTTTCCGACCCGGAGGGTATGGACCGCGATTTGCGCAAAAAATCCATTGAAGCGATCAACGCCATCAATCAGCAGGAATACGAGACGTTCAAGGACCAGGAGATCCTGACCCGTATCTCGCAATACGAAATGGCTTTCAAAATGCAGGTCTCGGTACCTGAAGCCATGGATATTTCCCAGGAACCGGAATACATCCGGGAGATGTACGGCGCCGAGCCGGGCGCCAATTCATTCGCCAACAATTGCCTGCTGGCGCGCAGGATGGCGGAAAAAGGCGTGCGTTTCATCCAGCTTTTCCATTGGGGATGGGATGCCCACGGGGCCGCCAAGGAAGAAGCGCTGAATGTCGGTTTCAAGGACCGCTGCCGGGAGGTGGATCAACCCATGTCGGCGCTGATCAGAGACCTGAAACAACGCGGGTTGCTGGAGGACACGCTGGTGGTCTGGGGCGGCGAATTCGGCCGCACCCCGATGATGGAAAACCGCAGCGGCCGGGATAACCCGTTCGTGGGCCGGGATCACCATACGGACGCATTTACGGTCTGGATGGCCGGCGGCGGCGTCCAGGGCGGCCTGAGCTACGGAGAAACGGACGATATCGGCTATTACGGGATCAAGGACCGCGTTCATGTGCACGATCTGCAGGCTACGATCCTCCACTGCCTGGGTATCGATCACCAACGGCTGACCTACCATTTCCAGGGCCGCGACTTCCGGCTGACGGATCAGTTTGGGGAGGTGGTCCGGGAGGTGCTTGTTTAGTTGAAAGTTGTTAGTCGTAAGTCGTAAGTCGTAAGTCGTAAGTCGTAAGTCGTAAGTCGTAAGTCGTAAGTCATAAGTCGTAAGTCGTAAGTCATAAGTCGTAAGTGGGGATCCTGAGCGCAGTGGAAGGATAGGAGGCGTGCCGTTTCATACCCTTTCAGACCGTTTATAGATCCATTCCATTAAAAAGCAAACCAGGATAACGGAGACGGCCGCCACGACCCCGATCGGGTTGGTTGAGAACTGTTGTACGAGCAGGGTCACGGTTGCCAGCGAGCACAAAACAAATCCGGCGAGGGATAAGGCTTTATTGCCGTTGATCTGCCCGGATAACCGGAAGGCCGCCAGGTTGACAACCGCGAAGATCAGCAGGAAACCGACGCTCCCGGACGTGGAAATGCTCTCCAGGTTCAGCAAATTGGTCAGCACCAGGGTCAGGACGGAGGTGATCAGCAAGCCGACGGGTTGGTTCCAGAGTTTGCTGGTCAGTTCCCGGGGCAGTTCGTCGTCTTTGGCGATCTCATAGTTTACCCGTGTGCCGCCGTACAGGGAGGCGTTGATGGCTGAAAAGGTCGAGATCAGGGCCGCAATTGTTATAACCGTGAATCCCACCTGGCCCAACATCGGTTTGGCCGCTTCCGCCAGGGCATAATCCTGGGCTTCGGCGATTTCACGGAACGGCAATGAGCCGACCGTCACCGCAGCGATGACCACATACAACAGGATCACAAAAGCAACGGAATAGCCGTAGGCTCTCGGGATATTCTTTTCAGGGCTCCTCATGTCGGGCACGGCATTGGCAATCAGCTCGAAGCCCTCATAAGCCACAAAAATGACCATCCCGCCGGTAATGATCTGGATCGGGTCCTTCCAGTTGTTCACAGCCAGCTGGCTCAGGTTGGGATTGCCCGCCAATCCGGCCATGCCGACCACGATGAAGCCGAGCAGAATGAGCAATTTGATGCCGACGACATAATCCTCGATCTCTCCGACAATCCTGACGCTGTAAAAGTTGATGGCCGTGGCCAGTGCGATAATGCCGGAGGCGTAAATGTGGAAGTCCGTTGCTTTGTCGCCCGTCAGGGAGAATAAATTGGGTGCGTACGAACCGAAGGCGGAGGCATAGAGGGCCAGCATGATGATATAACTGATCCAGAGCAGGTTGTTGATGCCGCCGCTGAATACCGTCCGGCCGAAACCTTCATTGACAAACCGGACCGTTCCGCCTTTGTCGGGATAAGCTACTGATAATTTGGAATAGCTGTAGGCGGTGATCAGGGCCAAAGCTCCGGCGATCAGAAAGGCGGCAGAGGTGGCGCCTTTGGCCAGGGAAACGGCCAGCCCCAACACGGCAAAAATCCCGCCGCCGACCATTCCGCCGATCCCGATGGAAACGGCTTCGAGCAAGCCGATCTTTGAATCGTCTTTCATTCAATTGGGTTTATGATCCAGGGAAAATGGACCCTGTTTCGGCAAAATAGGAAAAATTCCGTGAAAAAGTGAGAGGGCCCGCCTTCACCCCAGGCTTCGGCGGTTGAGAGAGGTGAGAGGGGTGAATCCTTTTGTTTAAATCCAATCTTCAGCTATTTCCAGGGTTTTGGTGTTCAGCAGGAGGATGCCTTCCGTTTGGGCGTCTAATTGACCGGCCAGGGCCCCGTCCGGCAACCAGATGGCCGATCCGCCGGCCCCCGCAAAATTATCACATGGGCCCGTGCAATTGGACATCAGGACGGACATGCCGTATTTCCGGGCGATCTGCGGATAGTGGCCGAATGCCTTTTCCACCCCTTTTGCCGATTTGGCCACGCTCGCGAGGTAAACATTTGCACCTTGTCCGGCAGCCGCTTCAGCGTGTTCCGGCAACAGGGATTCGTAACAAATGGCGGGAGCCAGGATATGGCCGGAAACGGTGAGAAAAACCTGTTTTGTGCCCGGAACAAAAAAAGGCAGTTCATCCGCATGCAGGCGCTGTTTGGAATAGGTGGTCCGCGGCAGACCGGGTTGAAACAGGATCATGCTGATCCGGATGCCGGCCGGTGTCCTTTCCGGCAATCCGATACCCAGTATTACCCCCGAATGATCGGCAATATCCTGAAAAACAGCCAGGCGGGGGTCAGCCGGATCGCAGGCCAGATCAGCGGCGAGGTCCGGCTCATACCCGGTAACGGAAAGTTCGGGGAAAAGGATCAGCTCCGCGCCGTTCTTCAAAGCCAGGTCAATCAATCTTTTGTGGCGGCCGATGTTTTCGGCGATATTCCCTTTGGCCGGTTGAATTTGAGCGGCGCAGAGCCTCATGTTGATGTTTTTAATTCAATTTGAAAAGAACGGGTAATTCCACTTTAAATTTCACCGGAATAGAATTATAAATCAGCGCCAAATCAACAACTAAACGAATCAACAGATCAACAATCAACGATTCCCTATCTTTGCCGTTATGAGACCAATAACCAAATTATCGTTCCGGGAGGCCGTCCGGGAAGGCATTCCCGCTTATCTGCCCGAACCCAAGCCGCTCGACCCTACCGTAGGCCACGCCCCCAAACGGGTGACCGAAGGCGTATTGAGCCGCGAAGAAAAGATCCTGGCCGTTCAGAATGCCCTGCGGTATTTTCCGGTTGAGTTCCACGAGGTCCTTGCCGGAGAATTCGCCGCCGAATTGCGGGATCACGGCCGCATTTACATGCACCGTTTCCGGCCGGACTATCCGATGTACGCCCGGCCCATCGACGATTATCCGCACCGCTCCCGCCAGGCGGCAGCCATCATGCTCATGATCCAGAACAACCTGGACCCAAAGGTCGCCAAATATCCGCATGAACTGATCACCTACGGCGGAAACGGCGCTGTGTTCCAGAACTGGGCCCAATACCGGCTGACTATGCAATACCTGGCCGACATGACGGATGAACAGACGCTTGTGCTGTACTCCGGCCATCCGCTGGGATTGTTCCCTTCACACGCCGAGGCGCCGAGGGTGGTGGTCACCAACGGCATGATGATCCCGAACTATTCCAAAAAAGAGGATTGGAACCGGTACAACGCCCTGGGCGTCACCCAGTACGGGCAAATGACGGCCGGTTCTTTCATGTATATCGGTCCGCAGGGCATCGTTCACGGTACGACGATCACGCTGCTCAATGCCGGGCGGTTGCACGGATTCGGGAATGACGACCTCCGGGGCAAGATCTATGTGACCTCGGGGCTGGGCGGCATGTCGGGCGCGCAGGCGTTGGCGGCGGTCATCACCGGAGCCGTGGGCGTGATTGCCGAAGTGGACCCGGATGCGGTCCGCCAGCGGGTCAATGACGGGTATATCCGGGAGGAGGACGTCTTTACAGACCTGGATCAACTGCTGGCGAAAATGGAAAATTGCCGCCAAAACCGGCAACCGGCCGCCCTGATCTACCACGGGAATATCGTGGAGTTGTGGGAAAAACTGGCCCGGGAAGGCGTTAAGATCGAACTGGGTTCGGACCAGACCTCCCTGCACAATATCGACGACATGGGCTATTGTCCGGCCGGGTACACCTTTGCCGAGGCAAAGGCATTGCTGGTCCGCAACAAGCTCCGGTTCATGACGGAGGTCCGCAATACCCTGAAACGGCATGTGGAAGCCGTCAACGCCCTAACGGCGCAAGGCATGTACTTCTGGGATTACGGCAATGCCTTCCTGAAGGAAGCCGGCGACGCGGATGCGGATATCTGGAAAGACCGGGAGCGCGGACTTTACCGCTACGCCTCCTATGTCGAGGATATTATGGGACCGATGTGTTTCGATTTCGGTTTCGGCCCGTTCCGGTGGGTGTGCACCTCGGGGCTGAAGGAAGACCTGCAAACCACCGACCGGATCGCAGCCGGGGTGATCCGGGAGATGCTGGCCGATGCGCCGGATGAGATCCGCGGGCAATTGCGCGACAACCTGATCTGGGTGGAAAGCGCTGAGGAGAATATTCCGGTCGTGGGTTCCAAATCCCGCATTCTGTACGCCGACGCGGAAGGCCGCATCCGGATCGCCAGGGCCTTCAATGAAGCCATATCTGCAGGCCAACTCAAGGGCCCTGTGGTGCTGGGCCGCGACCATCACGACGTCTCGGGTACGGATTCCCCCTTCCGGGAAACAGCCAATATATACGACGGCTCGCGATTCACCGCGGATATGGCCGTCCACAACGTCATCGGCGATGCATTCCGCGGCGCGACCTGGGTGAGCCTCCACAACGGCGGCGGCGTAGGCTGGGGCGAGGTGATCAACGGCGGCTTCGGGCTCGTCCTCGACGGCAGCCCGGAAGCGGAACGCCGGCTGGCCTCCATGCTGTTCTGGGATGTGAACAACGGCATTGCCCGCCGGTCGTGGGCGCGCAACGAAGGGGCCATCTTCACCGCCAGGCGCGCGATGGAAGCGACTCCGGGATTGCGGATCACGATGCCTAATCTGGCGGATGAGGGGTTGGTTGAGGGGGTGGTGAGTGCGGAATGAATTGTTGGAGGAATCGAAGAACTGAGGAACTGAGTATTCGATTCCTCAGTTCCTCGATTCCTCAGTTCCTCGATTCCTCAGTTCCTCGATTCCTCAGTTCCTCAGTTATTAGGCGCTCCCGCGTCGAGCCAGCACTGGAACTGACCGAGTTGTTCGCTGGTCAGGCTGCCGGCTTGGGGCATGCGCATGGTCACGAGCACTTCCTGGCGGATGGAGCCGTTGTTGGCGTAGGGTGCGATCTTGGCGTAGGTTGTAAAATCGCCGTCGTGCGAGCCGGAGCCGTGGCAACCGGAGATAGCGCATTTGGAGGCTACCAGCGATTTGATGACACCGGAATACGTAACTGTGGAGCAGTCCACATCAGCAATGGGCGTGGCGGTATCCTTCCCGCATTGGGAGAACAGAAACATCACCAGGAGAGCGGCAGATAATTTGATTGGTTTCATTGAAAATAGTGTTTGAGTTTGGTTGAAAAAGCTTTTCAACAAGCGCGGCGGTTGTTTGTGAGGGATATTCCCTTCGGGCATGTTCTTTGCGCCTGAGGAACAAGACGTTCGATCATGGATCAAACGGCAAAGATTCCCTGAATCGCAACAAAATACAGGTTCAAACGCCAGGCGGTTCATCATATCCCGGTTGGCCAGGGCGGTGTCGGAAAAGGGATTTTTTCGAGGATGGAAAGATTTCGAGGATGGATATGGGAGAGAACGAAGAGGAGGGGGAGGATATTTTGTGGGGGGCGGTTTTTTGGGCGTCGGCGAGCTTACGTGTCGGACACCTCGGAGGTGTCCGACACGTAAGCTCGCCGCTTTGGAGCTCACAAATCAAAATCGTTCAATTCTGAATGACGGAATTCTCTTTTAAACTGTTCATGCGCTTTTACCCATCTTGGCTGTTGTTCAGGGAATAAAGCTTTATAACGGGCTCAATTGCCATCCAAGGGGGAGGATCATGAAAGAACGATCTATAAGAGCAGTGTGCCCATTGACCATAATCTTGTGCATAATTGTGATGAATATCATTTAACGGTTTGGCTTTTGCCAAAAAATGAAAGTGATTGGGCATGAGGCAATAGGCATAGGTACTGAAATACGGGGTTATGTATGTCTGCCATTTATCCAAGAAATAAGCGTAATGATCGGAGGATAAAAATAGCTTTTCATTTCCAACAGCTCTATTGTAAATATGGTAACAGACTCCTGGTTCCAGTTTGGCCCAATAGTTTATTTTCATCCTTTATGGGTATTGGTGCTGGGGTAAAAATATAAAAAATCCACATCGGGTTCTAATGCCGGCACAACGTGTCGGACACCTCGGAGGTGTCCGACACGTGTTTATCCTTCTTGTGCTGGAAATTGGCTTAGACGGGAAAAGGCTTTAGCCAATCCAAAGAAGTTCAATTTGTTTCAATCCTTCTTGTGCTGGAAATTGGCTTAGACGCGCAAATGGCCAGGAGCTTATCCGCCCAGTGATCATGTTTCAATCCTTCTTGTGCTGGAAATTGGCTTAGACGATTCTTGCTCACCCTTCGTATCGAATTAAAATATTCGTTTCAATCCTTCTTGTGCTGGAAATTGGCTTAGACGCCTGGATTTTTTCATGCCCATTTTAAAAAAAAGTGTGTTTCAATCCTTCTTGTGCTGGAAATTGGCTTAGACGCAATCTGAAAAGGATGACGACTGATTGCATTTGTCCGTTTCAATCCTTCTTGTGCTGGAAATTGGCTTAGACGCCGATCATAGGTTTATCCCTTTTGCGGCCAGTTGCAGTTTCAATCCTTCTTGTGCTGGAAATTGGCTTAGACGCCATCGGGATCTGGAACCAACTACACCGAATTTCAGAGTTTCAATCCTTCTTGTGCTGGAAATTGGCTTAGACGCTGAATATGTATTTGAAGTTGAGAACACAGAGGAAAAGTTTCAATCCTTCTTGTGCTGGAAATTGGCTTAGACGAAGCTTTCAATGGCCTTTGCGTCACCAGTAGGTGACGTTTCAATCCTTCTTGTGCTGGAAATTGGCTTAGACGCCGGTCCTGTTGGGTCGGCCGTATTTTTTTCAACCAGTTTCAATCCTTCTTGTGCTGGAAATTGGCTTAGACGGAGGTTAGAAGGCTTGGCGGAGAATTGATAGATCGGGGTTTCAATCCTTCTTGTGCTGGAAATTGGCTTAGACGGAGGTTAGAAGGCTTGGCGGAGAATTGATAGATCGGGGTTTCAATCCTTCTTGTGCTGGAAATTGGCTTAGACGCGTTGTATTCGCACCGAAGGCAGTTGTAACCGCTTATGTTTCAATCCTTCTTGTGCTGGAAATTGGCTTAGACGCGGGCGGTCTACATAACAACTCATCTAATTAGCCGGTGTTTCAATCCTTCTTGTGCTGGAAATTGGCTTAGACGACCACTCAACAATTAGAAGCACAGCAAGCACCATTGGTTTCAATCCTTCTTGTGCTGGAAATTGGCTTAGACGGTCCATCTAATGCAATGGTGAAATCGTCTTCGATTCGTTTCAATCCTTCTTGTGCTGGAAATTGGCTTAGACGACGAAGAACAACTCCTGGAAGTCTGGCAGAAGTTTAGTTTCAATCCTTCTTGTGCTGGAAATTGGCTTAGACGTTGACAACATCCTGGAGCCCATCCTTGATGACGTTATGTTTCAATCCTTCTTGTGCTGGAAATTGGCTTAGACGTATAGGACCATTTCAGATATTTGCCATTCTGCTCAAGTTTCAATCCTTCTTGTGCTGGAAATTGGCTTAGACGAGTCTTACCTACCGGCACTATCCATCCAAGTTCTTGGTTTCAATCCTTCTTGTGCTGGAAATTGGCTTAGACGCTTAATGCCGGCAGCCAGAAGGGTAGCCCAGGGCTGGTTTCAATCCTTCTTGTGCTGGAAATTGGCTTAGACGTGGATTACTAACACCCCACAAAAGTAACGATTTATTGTTTCAATCCTTCTTGTGCTGGAAATTGGCTTAGACGCAGAAAATTGCGCATAAAACAGCTTAAAAAGGAGTTTGTTTCAATCCTTCTTGTGCTGGAAATTGGCTTAGACGCTTTGGACCTGGTTTTGAACCATTTCTTTTTTTGGGGTTTCAATCCTTCTTGTGCTGGAAATTGGCTTAGACGCATTAGTATGGTGATCAATACAATTAATCTCATTATGTTTCAATCCTTCTTGTGCTGGAAATTGGCTTAGACGTTCCAGTGAATCGGCTACGTCCGGCACCATGGAACAGTTTCAATCCTTCTTGTGCTGGAAATTGGCTTAGACGCCGCTACGTGATGGGCTTCGTCCGTAACAATAAGGTGTTTCAATCCTTCTTGTGCTGGAAATTGGCTTAGACGATTTAGTGGGCGTTCGCCGGACTGGTGGCGACTATAAGTTTCAATCCTTCTTGTGCTGGAAATTGGCTTAGACGCCATCTTTTCAATTTGCTCCACGCCTCCCAAATTCAGTTTCAATCCTTCTTGTGCTGGAAATTGGCTTAGACGACCTTATATATTGTAAGGGCCTGGGCTCGCGAACATGGTTTCAATCCTTCTTGTGCTGGAAATTGGCTTAGACGACCTTATATATTGTAAGGGCCTGGGCTCGCGAACATGGTTTCAATCCTTCTTGTGCTGGAAATTGGCTTAGACGCTGCTTGTAGCTATATCCGAGACCGATCAGATAGTGGCTGTTTCAATCCTTCTTGTGCTGGAAATTGGCTTAGACGCACTACCTTGCTTCCCTGTTCTACCGCAGCAGCGGCTAGTTTCAATCCTTCTTGTGCTGGAAATTGGCTTAGACGCAATATTGGCCGGGTAAAAGACGGTCCCGTTGAAGCCAGTTTCAATCCTTCTTGTGCTGGAAATTGGCTTAGACGTTGATCGGCGGGTTCCTATCGGGTAAAAAATGAGGAAGTTTCAATCCTTCTTGTGCTGGAAATTGGCTTAGACGTATACGGTTAAGGCGATGGTGGAGGCAAATTGTTAATGTTTCAATCCTTCTTGTGCTGGAAATTGGCTTAGACGCGCCAAAGCTTTATCGTT
>CALMYQ010000080.1 GCA_937873655.1 uncultured Lewinella sp.
CCTTCATCAACAACTTCCTGCCCAACGGCGGGGATATGCTGCGCCTGAACATGGCTGTTCCGCCGACACCGCGGAATGATCCCAATTTCAGCTCGCTGGGCATTGTGCAGGCTGCCGTATTGGGCCTCACCGATCCGACGTACAATTCGGGCACCGACATCCAGTTCATCCCCAATATGGACGGTTTCCCCAACGGACGCCGACTGGAGGATGACGTAACCCGGATCGAATTGCAGGCCGTCTCAGGGGTAGCCCTGGCTGCCATCGGCTTGTGGTACGACGACTACACCGCCGGCGACCCGAACCCCGTTACGCAGGACCTGCTCGACGTGCTGACCTATACCACCGGCGTTGAGGCCAATGACAAAGCCTTCAGCGCTTCGTTCCCCTACCTGGCGGAACCCTGGGCAGGCGACAGCGAGTGCGGCGGCATAGTGCCTGAAATGGTGAGCGCTCCTGGCATTCCGGAATCCAGCGCATTCGGCCTGCAACCGGGCTCGACGGGTCAGAAAGCCGTCATGTACAACTTCCCGAATCCGTTCAAAGCCACAACGACCATCCGTTACCAGGTGGAGGAGCCGGGTCAGATCAGTATCGACGTGTTTGACGTAAGCGGAAAAAATATCAGCACCCTGGTCAATGACCGCATGGATGCCGGTGAATATCAGGTAGAATGGAATGCTTCGGCCTATCCTTCCGGGATCTATTTTGCAAGGATCAGCGGAAACGGCGGCGAAGTACTTGAGATCCATAAACTTGTAAAAGGCAGGTAGTCACTATCAAAGACCGGCTTTGAGCCGGTCTGACAATCCGCTTGGGAGGCGAAGGTCTCCCAAGCTTTTTCTCTGCCTGCGAACCGTTTTGGCAATTTTTTATGACAGTTTATTTATAGGTTGTAGTGACCACCGGATCCTGCCTGTTCCGCCACCGGAACAGGCGGGTTCGGTGCACTGCGTTTTCCCTCCGGGGTTGTATGTTACGGCATATTGTGTTACTTTTGGGAGCTTTCGGCGCACATCCGGGAGGCCGTTCAATAACGTGTGTTTCACGCGAAGACGCAAAGACGCAAAGTCCTGATTTTCATCACGCTGCGCGTGTTAAAAACTCTGTTGACACAAAATTTTGAACAGTCTCACATCCAGCGCCGGTATGCGGAAACCGACACAATGCTCATTTAACAAGCGAAAAACATGCAACCACGCTGCCTTTTTATCCTGCCTTTTCTCCTGCTCAGCCTGTTTGTCCATGCCCAGATCGGGGTCGGCGCCAAAGCGCCCAAAGGGGCCAAAGTGTACCTGGACGGCAGTAAGAAATCCCTCCACAAGAATTGGACCTACTGGGAAGGTCCGCGTTTTTCAGCGGCCATGCCCATTAAATGGCCGGTCGTCAAAAACCCGGCCGGTAAAGGTAAGGCCGTCAGCAGCAACGACCCTGCGGGCGCCGGCGGTAAATACGGCGCCGCGGACATCGTCACCAAAAAAACATTCCGCGATTTCAGACTGCACGTGGAATTCCTCATCGCCAAACCCGGCGGCAACAGCGGGGTCTATCTCCAGAACCGGTACGAGATCCAGGTGCTCGACGGCGACTCCACCGCCCACGGCATGGCCGCCGTGATCAATGAAGAAGCTTCTCCTTATTATCCCTACAACGGCGTCGGAAAATGGAACGCCTACGATATCGTCTTCCGCGCAGCCCGGTTTGAAAACGGCCAGCGGACCGAAAAGGCGATGGTCACCATGTTCTTCAACGGCGTAAAAGTGCACACCAACCGACCGATTAACCAGGTGTGGGGCGGACCCAATTCGGGCATCGACGGCGGCAATGACGGCGGGAAGGGGATCACGGATGCGCCGGGCGGCCTCAAATTGCAGGCCGAAGGGCACGAAGTACTCTACCGGAACGTTTGGATCGAGGAATTGGACCTGATGAAGGGGGATACGGATATAATGCCGATGAAAAAGTGAGCTGTTCCCGCTGTTAAAAGGGATCCGGCAATTTCCGGAAAAGCGCCGTTATTCCGGCCTTTTCCGAAGATAAGCCTCTCCTTTTGCTATCGCAGCCTCCCAGTCTTCCGTATCCAAAATGGCCTCAGGCCCCGAAATATAACCTGGAAGCTGGTCGGCAATCGCCATTTCCCACCATCCTACATCATGAAAAGCGCCGGCTTTGAAGCCTACGTTGTGGTAGACACCAATCGGTTTGAATCCCATTTTTTCATGGAAGCGCACACTGGCATCATTGGGCAGGGTAATGCCGATCAAGGTATTGGCATACCCCTGCAACCTGAGCAATCCGATCAGGGCAGTATACAGGGCGGTAGCAATGTTCTGCCCCCGGTAATTCTGATGGATGTATACAGAAAGTTCACGTGTCCAGCGGTAAGCGGGTCGTTCGCGATGTTTGCCGGCGTAGGCGAATCCGGCAACCCTGCCGTCCGGCGTTTCGCAAACCAGCCAGGGCGCTTCGGCCAGCACGGCTTTCACCCGCTCCCGGAAAGCGTCGATGGAGGGTACGGATAATTCAAAGGAAGTGTTGGAATGGAGAATGAAAGGCGAGTAGATCGCCAGCATTTGCGGGGTATCGGCTTCTTCGGCCAATCGGATCTTCATCAGATCCTGATCTTCTTGAGCCGGTCCATTTCGCGTTTCTGATCGCGCGCCTGGATGGCATCGCGTTTGTCGTGTACCTTTTTACCCTGGGCCAGGGCGATTTCCAGTTTGGCAAATCCGCGCGCGTTGATAAAAATCCGGTAAGGCACAATGGTGAAACCGCGTTCCTTGACCTTTTTTTCCAGTTTTTTGAGTTCCTGCTTTTTCAGGAGCAGCTTGCGCAACCTTCTCGGGTCGTGGTTGAACTGGTTGCCGTAGTCGTATTCGGCAATAAAAAGGCTTCTGACGTACAATTCCCCGTCCTGGAACGTGCAATAGGCGTCGCTGAGATCGGCGTGCCCCGTCCGGATGGATTTGATCTCGGTGCCGACCAAAGCAATGCCGGCCTCGTAGGTATCGAGGAATTGGTATTCGTATCTGGCCCGCCGGTTAACGATCTCGACGGGCGGCTTATGTTCGGTTGGCATGGTACTGCAATCTGTATATCCTCACTTAACCCCATCTGCGGGGATTAAGTTTCAAATTTAATAATTATCCGCTGACTTTACATGGCCTGCAATTCCACCAGCTTTTTGTACTCGCCGTTGAGGGCCAGCAGGGCATGGTGGTTGCCGCGCTCGATGATCCGGCCCTGTCGCATGACAACGATCTCATCGGCGTGCTGGATGGTGCTGAGCCGGTGGGCGATCACCAGGGACGTGCGGTTTTTCATCAGTTCCAGCAGGGCCGCCTGCACCAGCTTTTCGGATTCCGAGTCCAGCGCGCTGGTGGCTTCATCCAGGATCAGGATAGGCGGATTCTTGAGTATTGCCCTGGCGATGGTGAGGCGTTGACGCTGACCGCCGCTGAGCTTGCTGCCCCGGTCGCCGATATTCGTCTCGTAGCCTTTTTCGGTAGCCATAATGAACTCATGGGCATTGGCGATCCTGGCTGCGTTGACGACATCTTCCATAGCGACCCCCTGAAGGCCGAATACGATATTGTTGTAGATCGTGTCGTTGAACAGGACGGCTTCCTGCGAAACGATCCCCATCAGGTTGCGGAGGTCTTTGAGCTTGTAATCCCTGACGTTAACGCCGTCTACAAAAACCCCGCCTTCCTCAACCTCATAGAACCGCGGCAGCAGGTCGGCCATGGTCGATTTGCCGGCGCCGGAAGCGCCTACCAATGCAACGGCTTTGCCCTTGGGAATGTTCAGTTGGATATGGTTCAGGACGTAGCCTTCTTCCATATTATAAGCAAAGCTGACGTCCCTGAAGGCGATTTCCTGTTCGAACGAGGCGATGGGTTTGGCGTCTGGTTTTTCCTGGATCGTAGATTGGGCATCCAGCACCTGTTCTACCCTGTGCAGGGCGCCGATGCCCTTCTGCACGCTGTACCAGGCTTTGGAAAGCTGTTTGGAGGGATCGATCACGTTGTAAAAAGCGTAAATAAACGTGATGAAGGCGTCGGGCTCCATTTTGCCGCTGAAAACCAGGCTGGAGCCGTACCACAACAATACCGCCACCACGGCGATCCCGAGGAATTCGGATAGCGGAGAAGACAGATCGCGCCGCCACAACAAGCGGGTCAGGATATGCCGGTAAGCATTGTTTTGCGCACCGAATTTGGCATGTTGGTAGGCTTCGGCATTAAACCCTTTGATGATGCGCAAGCCGCCGAGGGCTTCATCCACGATCGTGACCAGGTTGCCCAGTTTCTCCTGTACGAGTGCGGAAGACCGCTTCAGGCTGCGGCCGATGCCGCCGATGACCACGCCCGTGAAAATGATCAGCAGGAAGACGAACAGGGTCAGCGACGGGCTCTGGTACAGCATATAGGCCAGGGAGCCTGCGATGACGAGGGGTTCGCGAAAAAGGGCTTCCAGGACGTTGAGGATGCTCATTTCGACTTCCTGGACATCGCCGGTCATTCGAGACATGAGGTCGCCTTTGCGTTCCTCCGAAAAATACGGCAGCGGCAACACCAGCATTTTATCAAAGAGTTGCTGGCGGATATCCCGGACTACGCCGTTTCTGACGGGCGCCATGAACACCAGGGCCAGGTACCGGAAGAGGTTTTTGAAAAAGAAGGCCAGCAGGATAGCGCCGCAGACCAGCAGGAGCGCTTTTTCCTTGCCTTCGGTGTCGATGAGGAGGGTATACCGGTACTTAAACCAGGCCTGGATATTGACCGCGCTGAATCCGCCTGCCGGCGGATCGGTGACGCCGCCGGTCTGGTTGAAAAGGATCTCAAAAAAAGGCTGTAAAAGCGGGATACTGACAACTGTGAACAGCGCTGTCAGGATATTGGAAACAATATTGAGGCCGATAAATTTCTTGTAGCGGCCGATATAGCTGAGCAACCGGCGGAAACTTCCCATTTGACGACCTACTCCGTAATTGGAAAATCGTTCAGGAATCCGGTATTGAAATCGCCTTTGCGGAAACGCTCGTCGCGCATCAGCCGCTGATGGAACGGTACGGTCGTTTTTACGCCTTCGACGATAAACTCATCCAACGCCCTTTCCATTTTGGTGATGCACTCCTCGCGGGTCCGCGCGCGGCAGATCAGCTTGGCGATCATGGAATCGTAGTACGGCGGAATGGTATAACCGGCGTAAACGTGGGTATCGACGCGCACACCGTGGCCTTTGGACGTGTGCAGGGAGAGTATCTTGCCCGGGCTGGGCCGGAAGCCGTTGAAGGGATCTTCGGCGTTGATCCGGCATTCCATGGCGTGGCCGTTGGGGACATAATTATCCCCTTTGATGGTTTCGCCGGCGGCGATCTTGATCTGTTCCTTGATCAGGTCGTGGTCGATCACTTCTTCGGTTACCGGGTGTTCTACCTGGATCCGGGTGTTCATCTCCATGAAATAGAAATTCCGGTGCTTGTCTACCAGGAATTCGATGGTACCCACGCCTTCGTAGTTGATGGCTTCACCGGCCTTAACGGCAGCGGCGCCCATTTCTTCCCGCAGTTCGGGGGTCATGAAGGGTGACGGGCATTCTTCCACGAGTTTCTGGTGGCGGCGCTGGATGGAGCAGTCCCTTTCGGAGAGGTGGATCACCTTTCCCTTCTGGTCGCCGACGATCTGGAATTCGATGTGGCGCGGTTCTTCGATGAATTTTTCGATATAGATGCCGTCGTTCCCGAAAGCGGCTTTGGCTTCTTTGCGGGCAACTTCCCAGGCGGTTTCGAATTCTTTTTCTTCCCAGACGATGCGCATGCCTTTGCCGCCGCCGCCGGCGGTAGCTTTCAGGATAACGGGGTATCCGATTTCTTTGGCGATGCGCAGGCCGGTTTTAAGGTCGCGGAGCAGCCCTTCCGAGCCGGGGATGACGGGAACGCCGGCCTTGATCATGGTTTCCTTTGCGGTAATCTTATCCCCCATTTTGCGGATCTGTTCCGGTGTGGGACCGATAAACTTGATGCCGTATTCGGAGCATACTTCTGCGAAATCCGCATTTTCAGCCAGGAAACCGTATCCGGGATGGATAGCGTCGGCGTTGGTGATCTCCACGGCGGCCATGATGCGCGGGATGCTGAGATAGGATTCCGAGGAGGGAGCGGGGCCGATGCAAACGGCTTCATCGGCAAACCGGACGTGCAGGCTTTCCCGGTCGGCGGTCGAATAGACGGCAACCGTTTTGATGCCCATTTCGCGGCAGGTGCGGATGATCCGCAGCGCGATCTCTCCCCGGTTGGCGATGAGTATTTTATCGAACATAGTAATCAATTGAAGTGAAAGCCCAGGCGGTGCCGGGCCATGGTCATTAACCTTGAGGGTCGACGAGAAACAAGACCTGGTCGTATTCTACCGGTTGTGCATCTTCCACCATGATCTTGGCCACTTTGCCGCTGATCTCCGATTCGATCTCGTTGAACAGCTTCATGGCTTCGATGATGCAAACCACGTCACCTTTCTGGATATCGTCGCCTACTTTGACATAGGCCGGTTTTTCCGGGCCGGATGAGCGATAGAAGGTGCCCACCATAGGCGATTTGACCGGAATATACCGGGATTCATCGCTATCCTCCTTAGCCGGGGCCTGAGGGGCTGCGGCTTGTTTGGCAGGCGCGGGCGCGGGTGGCGGTACGGCTGCCTGTACCTGCGGCACGGACATCACCGGCGCGGCAGCGGTCACTACGGGCGCTGCGATTTGTCCCTTGGATTTTTCAAAATGTTTGGTCCGGACGGACAGTTCGAATTCACCGTCCTTCATCTTGAATTCGGAAAGTTCCAAGCGGTTAATGAGTCTCAGGAGTTCCTGGATGTCTTTGAACGTCATGGCTTCTGTTTGTTGTTCTTTGACAATTTTACGATTTGAGTCAGCCTGTTCCAAAAGTAAAAGTTTTCTCGGTTTTTTCAGCTTTCCGAGTCAGAGCTGCCCGTACCGCACCTGGGCGCCGGGTTGTCATTGCCAAAAAGGTTACTGTTTTACACGTTCCATATAGGCGCTGGTAGCCGTGTCCACTTTTATCTTATCGCCCGCATTGACAAAAAGGGGCACTTTGATCTCAGCGCCAGTTTCCACTGTGGCGGGTTTGAGGGTATTGGTGGCGGTATCGCCTTTAACGCCGGGTTCGGTATAGGTCACTTCCAGCACCATATACTGCGGCATTTCCAGGGTCAGGGGAATATCTTTGGTGGCATGGAAGAGCACATCCACTTCCGTACCTTCTTTGAGCAGTTTGGGGTTATTGATAAGTTTTTCGTCCAGCGCCAATTGCTCGAAGGATTCATTGTCCATGAAATGGTATCCGGATTCGTCGGAGTAAAGGAACTGGAATTTCCGGCGTTCCACACGAACATCATCCACTTTATGGCCTGCCGGGAAGGTATTATCGAGTACCCGGCCGGTGGTCAGGCTGCGGAGTTTGGTCCTTACGAAAGCAGCGCCCTTACCGGGCTTAACGTGTTGGAATTCAATAACCTGAAAGATATCATTATTGAAATCGATACACATTCCGTTGCGGATTTCAGAAGTACTTGCCATTACAAAATGCTGTTTTTTTATTAATTATCAATGCAAAGATAGCGCAATCGCGTCAATCGGCCGCGCTGAGGCGGGGCGAATCAATTGCCAATTTAATTATATGCCCATTTTAAATAAGTAGCGCCCCAGGTGAATCCGCCGCCGAAAGCGGTCAGGATGAGGTTATCGCCTTTATGCAACCTGGACTCATAGTCCCAAAGGCACAGCGGCAGGGTTGCGGCGGTCGTATTGCCGTATTTATGAATATTGACCATTACTTTTTCTTCCGGGAAGCCGATCCCTTTGCCGACGCTTTCGATAATGCGGCGGTTGGCCTGGTGGGGCACAAGCCAGTTGACATCGTCAACCGTCAGGTTGTTGCGGGCCATGATTTTTTCCACCACATCGGTCATACCGGCTACGGCTGCCTTGAAAACGGGTTTGCCGTTCTGGTAAATGAAGTGTTCCTGATTGGTAACGGTTTCGAGGCTGGCCGGGTAGCGTGATCCGCCGGCTTTCTGGCGGAGGAATTCCGCGCCGGAGCCGTCGCTGCGGTGGATGGAATCGATGATGCCGTTGCCGCTGTCGTCCGGTTCGAGCAGGACGGCGCCGGCGCCGTCGCCGAACAATACGCAGGTGGTCCGGTCGGTATAATCGATAATGGAAGACATTTTGTCCCCCCCGACCACGATTACTTTTTTATGGGCTCCGGCTTCGACAAACCTGGCGCCTGTGGTCAGGGCATACAGGAACCCGGAGCAGGCGGCTGCGATATCAAAACAAAAAGCGTTGGTCAGGCCGGCGCCATAGGCGATCAGGTTGGCGGTGTCCGGAAACATCATATCCGGCGTCACGGTCGCGCAGATCACCAGTTCGATCTCTTTGGGGTCGGTATCCGTTTTTTCGAGCAGTCCTTTCACCGCTTCGATCCCCATTACAGAAGTACCTTGCGCTTCTCCCTTCAGGATATGGCGTTCTTTGATGCCGGTACGGGTAGTGATCCATTCATCGTTGGTATCTACCATCCGCGACAGTTCGTCGTTGGTCAGAATGTAATCCGGAACGTATCCCTGAACGCCAGTTATAGCTGCGCGAATTTTTGACATGGTTTTGTTTATTTGTGCACCGAAACAAAAAATTTCTCAATGGCCGGCTTTGGGGATTCCGTTGGTCTATCTGTGCGCCTGATCAAGCTGATCGGTATAATCCCGGTATGAAATGGCGAATAGCCCCAGGAAGGTTAACAATCCGTTGACCGCCAGGTTGAGGTAACCGAATTCAAATCCGTACAGGATTCTCGCTGAGTAGACATCCAGCAGGATGGTGATCACGGGGGCGGCCAGACAAACCGGCAGCACCAGATTATCCCTCACCTTCAGTTTGGTGAACATGCCGAAGGTAAACAACCCGAGCAGCGGCCCATAGGTGTATCCGGCCACTTTCAACACCTGGTAAATAACCGATTCATTGACCAGCTCATTCGAAATGATGATCACCAGGAAAAGCAATACAGAAAAACCGATATGTACCATCCTGCGCCATCTTTTTTTGGTTTCTTCCGGCTCCGGACGTTTTTCAAAATTCAGAAAGTCGACGCAAAAAGAGGTCGTCAGCGCCGTCAGCGTCGAATCCGCGCTGCTGTAGGCTGCCGCAATCACCCCGAGGATAAACATGACGCTGACGCTCAGCGGCAGATGCCTCAGGGCGATGGTCGGATAGAGTTCATCCGCTTTGGCCGGCAGATCAATGCCGATATTGGCCGAATACAGGTACAACAGGGCGCCGAGGGTCAGGAACAGGAGGTTGGCCCCGACCAGGATAATGCTGAAGGTAAACACATTCTTCTGCGCATCGCGGATGTTGGGGCAGGTCAGGTTCTTTTGCATCATGTCCTGATCCAGGCCGGTCATCACGATGGTAATGAGGGCGCCTCCGATGAATTGTTTATAAAAATTATTGGAATCGCCCCAACCGCCTTCAAAGAAGAAGGTTTTGGAAAATTTGCTGTTGCTCACCATCTGGATCATCCCCGGAACATCCGTTTCCAGCGCGTGGCTGATCGAGAGGATGGTGAGGACAACGGCAGCCAGCATGAATACCGTCTGGAGGACGTCCGTATAAATGATGGTGTTGATGCCGCCTTTAAAGGTATATACCCATATGAGGACAATGGTTACGGCTACCGTCATAAAAAACGGCGCGCCCATCGGCCCCAGCACGAACTTTTGCAGCACCAGGGCCACCAGGTAAAGGCGAAGGGCCGAGCCGATTGTCCGGGAAAGCAGGAAGTAGCCGGCGCCGGTCTTATAGGCAAAAAAACCGAACCGTTTTTCGAGAAAACTATAGATGCTGGTCACCCTCAGCCGGTAATACAGCGGAAGCAGTACCAATGCGATCACGAGATAGCCCACCAGATAGCCGAGCACCACCTGGAAATAGGAGAAACTGCTCTTGCCTACGTCGCCGGGGACCGACATGAAGGTAACCCCGGAAAGGGAAGCACCGATCATGCCGATGGCCACCATCCACCATTTTGACTGGCGGCCTGCGAGAAAAAACTTCTCATTATTGGCATTTCGGCTGGTAAAATAGGATATACCAATCAGTACTAGAAAATAGGCCAGAATAAAGCCGATAATAGTTATTGGTGTCAGCTGTTGTTGCATAATAATACATGCCGAGCCCAGGTGCATCGCGATAGCGAGGGCAAAAGCAGCGCAAAGATAGCAAATTCTAAAAAAGCGCCGGATTTAGAAAATTCGTTGTTTTTTCCGGTTTTGGGCCGGCATTGATCGAATATTTGCTGCGATTGGGCCGCATTCCCCGCCGGTTCATCGGTTTTCGCGACCGGCAAAGCAACCGCACCCTGCGGATGGGTGTCTTTTGTACAAAGGATATCAAAGATTTTTTATTCAAAAAACCCGATGTATTATGAAATTCAGATTTTTCCTGTCGGCCCTGCTGATGGCCGCTTGCATGGTACCCGCTTTAGCCGGCGGAACCACCCCGACCGAATTGATCGCCAGAACAACCGTGATGAGCGAAAAAACCATGAAGATCCAGCTGATCAACCTGGAGAAGGTCGCCACCACGCTGTCCATCAACAGCCTGGATGGTAAAAAGACTTATTACGAAAAGAACATCAAGAAGCACAACGGCTTTGCCACCAAGTTCAACTTCGGTGATCTGGAGCCGGGCAAGTACCTGTTGAAAGTGGAGCAACCCGATGAATCCCTGACCCAGGTCATCCTGATCGATGAAAACGGCATCAGGGTATCGGATTTTGTCCGGTAAATTATGAGTCGTAAGTCGTAAGTCATGAGTCGTAAGTCATGAGTCGTAAGTCATGAGTCGTAAGTCAT
>CALMYQ010000081.1 GCA_937873655.1 uncultured Lewinella sp.
GATTCGATTGATTCGATTGATTCGATTGATTCGATTGATTCGATTGGTTCGATTGGGGCGTTCGTGGTTTGGTTACCCTAATCGTAACATTCGGCTAAATCGGTTCAATTCCTTCAATTAAAAAGGATAGCCCAGTCCAAAATTAAAGGCCACTTTCCGGAACCCGAAACCGGAGAGATCCTCCCAGTAATCCCACTCGCGGGTCTTGCCTTCAAAATAGTTGCGCGGGAAGGAGTTGCGCAATTTTACCGCCATATCGAGCCGGAAGATGAAATAGGAAAAATCGAACCGGAAGCCGAAGCCGCCGCCGACGGCGATCTGTTTGTAGAACGGGTCGTTGAAGGTGAGCTGACCGGTCGGGCTGTTCTCAATTTTGCGGCCTTTGAGCAGGAACTGGCTGCCGGCGCGCTCGGGGTCCGGCCGGAGGGTCCAGATGTTGCCGGCGTCCAGGAAAAGGGCTCCTTTAAGCCGCCACAGGATCTCAAACCGGTATTCGAGGTTCATTTCGAATTTGAGGTCGCCGGTCTGGTACAGGCGCAGGTTATTGTCCGGATTGAGGGCAAGCACATCCTGGTATCCGCCGGGGCCGAGGCCGCGGGGCGCCCAGGCGCGGATGCTGTTGGGGCCGCCGACGTAGAACTGCTTGACGTAGGGTACGTCGGAGGTAAACCCGAAGGGCCTGGCGATCCCGAGGTTAACCCGGAAGGCAACGCTGTTTTTCTGGGTCAGCTGCCGGTAGTACCGGAAATCGCCCTCCAGCTTGAGGTATTGCGAGAAATTGATGGTATCTGCGATGCGCCAGGTTTCCGGCTTGAGCGAAAACTCGTTGTAGACGGCGTTGGCCGCCCAGATTTCGGCGCCGGCCATTTCGGCGGAAAAGCTGAAATAGTTGGATTCCCCGAACCGGTTCTGGCGGCCGCTGTGGATGTAGCTGAAATCGCGGAACAGGAGGCTCACAAACAGCTGGGGGCCGAAGCTCCGCTTGAGGAAGCCGTTTTCCTCGCGCACCTTTTCAAATGCGGCCTCGGTTTTGGGTATCAGCAGGTCGATGCCCATATGGTTGATGAGCATCCGTTGGGTATTGCTGAGCTGGACGTCATAGCCGTAGGAGGCGTTGAACAGGTTGTAGCGGTACCAGTTGAGGATCAGGATATAATTGTAACTGGCGGAGGTCCGGGTCACGGAGTTGTCTTTCAGGGCGTCATAGGCAAAATTGCTGAGCACATGCCTGTTTTTGCCAAACGGAATGCTGTTGAGTCCGCGCCATATGCCCAGGAAATCCCGGAAACGCGGGGTATACAGGTCGGTTTGAAGCCGGATATCCACCGTATTCCAGAAAGGTCGTTCCTTGAAATTGACCTCCACCCCGGTTGACAGGTTAGCCTGCAGTTGTTCGGCGCCGTTGAAGAGGTTCCGGTTCTTGAAGGTGGGGTGCACTGCAAAGCCGAACAGGTTGCCGGCGCCGGAAACACCGTCCCGGTTGGTGAAATTGACCTCAAAATCGGCTCCCATTTCCATTTTGAAGTTGGGTGTCAACTCCACCCGGAAGTTGAGGGTATTGGGCCGGATGGTATCCACTTCCTGTTTGATGCGAACGAAACGAAAGACATTGAGGGCCCCGAGCTGTTTATTGGATTTGTCAAAATTCTCCTGGCTGAACAAATCGCCGGGTTTGAGCTGGATCGCATCCAGGATCACCCCGGGCCGCACCTTGCCCCCGTTGACGCCGTTGTGGATATAATAACCGTTGATCAGGGTATCGGCTGATTGGGTAACGGTATCCCGGGCCGGATCAAAATCAGTAAAGACGTGGATCTGGCCGATGCGATAGGCTTTATGCAGTGAATCCTGAAAAGGCGGCAGGATGGTCATGATCAGCTTTGCCGTATCCGGATGAAGGGTATCGATGACCAGCTGTTCGAAGTAATTGGGATAAAAAAAGGCGTAACCGTTGTTTCGCAAATAGGAGGAGATCCGCAACTTTTCCTCTTCAAACCGGTCCAAATTGACTTCTTCTCCCGGTTTGAGCCTTGACTCATCCTTTACCTTTTCCAGCTGCCACAGGATGTTGTGGTCGGTTGAGGTATAGGTAACGGAGTCGATATAATACTGCCTGCCCGGATTGACAAAATAGTCCACATAGGCTTTGGTGTTGCGCTTCCCCTTGAAATAGTCCTCAGCGATCACCTTCGCGTCAAAATAACCGAGGGACTGAAGCCGCAAGGTCATGTTTTCGGCCGTCTTTTTGGCCAGGCTCTCATCGTAAATGGCCGGCTTTTCGGCGATCACCCTGCGCTGGAACCGGTCAAAACTCGTTGTATCGCCGGGCCCCTGGGTAGCAAACCAAAACCATTCCCTGGGGATCACGAACAGGAATTTACGGTTGGGAACCTGTTGAAAATACGGCGTCAGTTCAGCTTTGATGCTGTTTTTGCCTTTGACATTGACCTTGTTGCCTTTGCTGTCCTTGAACTTGATTTCGTTGCCGCGCACCAGGCTCTGACCCTCCTTCAGGAATTTGGCCGTACCGCAACCGCTCAGCAACAGAAGCGGAAAAACGGCGAGGAATATGTATTTTGCCCGGCGGAATATCATAACATAAGCGCTAATGGCGGTTTCAAAAATCAGGATCAAGTGGCTCAAGTCCCTGCACATCAAAAAGTACAGGCAAAAGTATAACAATTTTATAGTAGAGGGCGACAAAATGGTCCGTGAAGTCCTGGACCAGAACCCGGCCGCCATTCTGGAATTATACGCTCTTGAGCCCTGGTTGTCAACGAACCTCCCCAAGGGTAAAGTACCGGCCGACCGTGTTTTTGACGTTTCCCTAACAGAATTGGACCAGATGTCCGGTCAGAATACGCCCAATCAGGCCCTGGCGCTCCTGGGTTGCGATGCCCTGCCCAATGTCATACCCGATAAGAACGGACTGGTGCTTTACCTCGACCAGATCCAGGACCCCGGCAATATGGGCGCTATCCTGCGCATCGCCGACTGGTTCGGGTTGCCGGGTGTGATCGCGGGTCCCGGGAGCGCCGACCGGTTCAATGCCAAGGTGATCCAGGCTACTATGGGCGCTTTTTTGCGGGTACCGGTCGAAGAAATCACCCTGGAGGAATTCCTTTCCGGACGACGCGATCACAGGATCCTGGCTGCCGACGCGAAAGGGGTAAATGCCTTCACTTATGCTTTTCCGGAAAAAGCGGTTCTGATCATCGGTAATGAAGGTAACGGAATTTCTCCGGGATTGTTCAGCCTGGCGGACGAGGTGGTGAGCATTCCCAAAGGAGCGGACGGCGGGGCGGAATCCCTGAATGCCGCTGTGGCAGCGGGTATCCTGTGCGCAGCTTTTCAACAACATATTTACAAAAAACACTGAAACTTCAACACTTTTGTCCTGGATTTGCTAAGTTTTGAAGCTTCAAAATAGCTATAAATTTACATTATTTGCTTACTTTTTGTTTTTATGTTAAAGTTTTGTTATTGAAAAAGATTCTGCTATAACTTGCGCTGGAACAACCGATTACAACGATGGTCAAACCGCGCAAATCCGATGTGGATCGGGTAGAGACGCAAGATCTTGCGTCTCTACCTGGTCGGGATGCCTGAAATATTGAGACGCAAGATCTTGCGTCTCCGGCCGCCGTGGATCGAAATTTCCAGACGCAACATCTTGCGTC
>CALMYQ010000082.1 GCA_937873655.1 uncultured Lewinella sp.
AGTTCCTCAGTTCCTCAATATAGGATTGTTCGATTGATTCGATTGGTCGATTGATTCGATTGATTCGATTGGTCGATTGATTCGATTGATTCGATTGATTCGATTGTTCGATTGATTCGATTGATTCGATTGATCCGATTGGTCGATTGATTCGATTGGTCGATTGATCGATTGATTCGATTGATTCGATTGATTCGATTGGTCTTGCTCTCAGTTCCTCGATTCTTCAGTTCCTCAGTTCCTCAATATAGGATTGTTCGATTGATTCGATTGGTCGATTGATCGATTGATTCGATTTTAAAGACCTGTCGGTTGGTCAGCCTAATCGATTCATTCGATCCATTCCAAGAATCGATTCAATTCTTCGATTCCTCAATTCCTCAATTCCTCCTCCGACCGCCGTAGCCTTGGCGGAGGTGGTAGTTCCTCAATCCAACACCCCTACTCCGCTTTCAACGTCTTCGCCGGATTCACGGCTGCCGCTTGCACCGCCTGCCAGCCTACCGTCAGCAGGACCACCATAAGGACGGCCAGGCCCGCTACGGCAAATACGCCCCAGCTCAGCGGTACGTGATAAGCGAAATTGTTGAGCCAATCCGACAGGAAATACCAGGTCGCGGGGACGGCCAGCCCCAGGCCGATGAGAACAAATACGAGGAAATTCCTGGATAAAAGGGTGACAATAGAAGCCGCAGATGCCCCCATCACTTTCCGGATGCCGATCTCGCGCGTACGCCTGGCAATGGTAAAGGCCGCCAGACCGTATAACCCCAGGCAGGCAATGAAAATAGCCAGCGCGGAGAATATGCCCACCACTTTGACCATGCGTTGCTCCGAGCCGTAGTTGGCCGCAAATTGTTCATCAACGAAGAAATATTCGAAAGGATAGCGGGATTCGAACTGCCGCCAGGCGCGCTCGAATCTGGGCAGGAGCGCGCTGATCTGCTGCGGATCGAACCGGACCGAAATATTGGCCTTGCGCGGATCGAGGTACATCATGACGGGGTCGACCTGGAAATGCAGAGAATTGTAATTGAAATCCCTGACCACGCCGACGACCGGCACCTTGGCGTCGCTCCCGACGAAGCGAACGGTCTTACCCTCGTACGAATCCCACCCGGCCTGCCGGACGAAAGTCTCATTGACCACCAACGCGCCCGGGTCGAAATCGGACTGGAATCTGGCGGAGAAAAAACGCCCGTCCGCCATGTCCATGCCGTAGGTCCTGACGAACTGGGTGTCGACCCGAAAGATCTGGACGGACATTTCCTTGTCGCCGCTGCCCTCCGGCAAAACCGTAGACCCGAAAGTGCCTGTACCGATGGACGCCTGACAAACGGAAACGGACTGCACGCCCGGCATGGCTTCCAGGGTTTGTTTGAAAGCCACATGGTTGCTGTCGATGCCGGGGGGCGTGTTCATGACCATCACCTGGTCTTTGCTGAAACCCAGGTCGCGGTTCATCAGGAAATGGAATTGCCGGTACAGGATGAATGCCCCTGAAATGAGGGCGATGCTGATGCCCAATTGGAGCGTGGTCAGGATCTGGCGCGGCAATTCTCCGCCCGGCGCCAGGGCGGAGATCCGCCGGATGACCCGCGCCGGACTGAAGCCGGAAAGCAGCAACCCCGGGAAAAAACCCGCAAAAAGGCTGGTCAAAAGGATAACCCCCGACAGACCGGCCAGGGTGCCGGCATTGTAGATCAGTTGTTGCGGGACCTCGCTTTCAAAAAGCCGGTTCAAATAGGGGAGTACGGCATAGGCCAGGCACAGGGCAATGACTCCTGCCAGCAGGGTAGTGCCCAGCGTTTCGGACAGAAACTGCCCCATCAATTGGCGGCGCCCGGCGCCAAGGATCTTTTTAACGCCTACTTCCCGGGCTCGTTGCAGGGATTTGGCCGTGCTGATGTTGACATAGTTGAAGCCGGCGATCACCAGAATGAGCAGGGCGATGAGGGTGAAGGTCCGCAGGAAAACGGCGCTCCCGTACTTGCCGCCCCGCAGGAACCGGATATCGTAGGAATGCAGGTAGATGTCGTTCCAGGGTTGAAGATAAAACTCGTACCGGCCCACCCGGTTGGGCATATATTGCGCTACCAGTTCCGGTAACTTGGCGTTCAGCCCGCCCGCTTTTGAGGCGTCGGTGAGCAGGGCGTAAGTATAGACGGTCTGCCCCAGCCAGTTGTTCATGAAATCGAAATCGTGGTATCCGGCCCCCGGCTCGGTGGATGCCCAGGACGCCAGCGCTTCAAACTGGATATGGGATTGCCGCGGCGGATTCCGGATAACCCCCGATACGGTATAGGTCTTGTCGCTCAGAGCAATGAGCGTCTGTCCGATGGGATCTGCCTTGCCGAACAGGGTTTCCGCCAGGCTTTCGGTCAGCACCAACTGGCCGGGTTTGGACAGTACGGCGCCCGGGTCGCCGCGCAGCAATTCAAAGTCGAACAGGTGGAAGAATTGCTCATCCGCAAAGGAAAATCCATCGATCTCCAGGCTTTTATCCCCAACGGTAACCAATACCGGGTCAAACCAGGGGCTGTAATGCGCCGCAGCCTCCACTTCCGGATAGTCGGCCTTCAGGGTCGGCGCGAGCAACCCCGGCGTTTCGGCGGTATTCTCCTTATCGCCGTTCTCGGCTTTGTTCCATTTATTAACCCGGTACAGGCGATCCGCTTTGGACTGGAACCGGTCGTAGGCTTGTTCATCCCGGATAAAGACAAAAGCCAGGATCAGGGCCGCCAATCCGATGGTGAGCCCGCTCACGGTCAGCAGAAAGTAGGATTGCTGCCGGAAGACGAGCCGGCGGAAAAGGGTGAGGTAGTGGTTGAGCATATTTTGAATTGTTCGATTGTTCGATTGATTCGATTGGTTCGATTGGTCTTGCCCTCAGTTCCTCGATTCTTCAGTTCCTCAATTCCTCAATATAGGATTTTTCGATTGTTCGATTGTTCGATTGATTCGATTGATTCGATTGGTCTTGCTCTCAGTTCCTCGATTCTTCAGTTCCTCAGTTCCTCAATATAGGATTTTTCGATCCTATTCGCTGCGCAAGCTCTTGATGGGGTTGGCCAGCGCCGCTTTGATGGCCTGGAATCCGACGGTCAGCCCTGCGATAAGCAATGCGGCTCCACCGGCCAGTGCGAAGACCCACCATTCCACCGCCACGCGGTTGGCGAAATCCTGCAGCCATTTGTTCATGGCCCACCAGGCCAGCGGGATCGCCAATACGATCGCTACCAGGATCAGCCTCAGGAAATCCCTTGAGAGCAGGCCTGCTATGCCGGTTGCCGATGCCCCCAGCACCTTGCGGATGCCGATCTCCTTGACGCGTTGTTCGACCATGAAAGCGGACAGGCCCAACAGACCCAGACAAGCGATAAGGATGGCCATGAGCGTAAAGGACTGGATAGTGGCGCTCAGGTTTCTTTCCGCGTTGTACTGCTTTTGCAGGTCCTCATCAAGGAATACGTATTCGAACGGTAACCCGGGGTTAAGCCGTCCCCACAATTGCTCCATGTCCGACAGCAGCTGGTTGTAATTGTTCGTTTTGGCGGCGACAATGGTATAAAAATGGCTCCTGTCCAGGGTGTACTCCAGCATCAGCGGGGACATTTCTTCCCGCATGGACCTGAAATGGTAGTTTTTCATTACCCCGATGATCTGATAGGTATAGTGTTCGTTCTCCCAGTCGGAAAACAGGCGCGTCCCGACGGCGCTTTCCAGCGGGATGTCTATCCGGCGGAGAAATTCCTCATTGACAATGAGCTGATTGTTGGTGTCGCTGGAGACGAAATTGCGGCCGTCCAGGAGCGGGATTTCGAGGGTAGAGAGGTAGTTTTCATCGGCCTGGACGAGTTGGGCGACCATCCGGCTGTTCATGTCCTGACCGTCTTTGTACAATCCGAAATCCTGGGTGACAAACTGGCCTGGATAAACGCGGGCGCTGGACACGGATTGGACGTCGCCGCGGGCCGAGATTTCGCTTTTGAACGGGGCAATCTCTGCGCGAGAATCGTCGGTCCGGAACGGCACGATGATCTTTTGTTGCTGATCGAATCCGAGGTCGGCATGGACCATATAGTTTAGCTGCCGGCTGATCACCAGCGCGCCGATGACCAATCCGACGGAGATGACGAACTGGAACACCACCAACCCTTTGCGCAGCCCCGCTGCGGAGGCCGAATGCCGGAAATTGCCCTTCAGTACGTTGACCACCCGGAATCCGGACAGGTAAAAAGCGGGATAACTGCCGGACAAAACGCCGGTGAGCAGCGACAGGCCGAGTATGCCGAGCCAGATGCCGGGATGGGCTGCCATATTGCCCGACACTTCTTCGCCCGTAATGCGGTTAATGAACGGCAGCGTCCATTTGACCAGCGGGACGGCAATCAGGATGGCGACTACCGAAAGCAACAGGGATTCCCCCAGGAATTGCCGGATCAAGGCCATTTTGCCCGCACCGACGGTCTTCCGGATCCCTACCTCCCGCGCCCTGTTGGCTGCGCGCGCTGTTGTCAGGTTCATGAAATTGATGCAGGCAATGAGCTGGATAAAACCGGCAATCATAAGCAGGATATAGAGAAAACGCGCGCTGACGGTAGTATCGAGCTGATTTTGACGGGTAGAATAGAGGTGGATATCTTTAACCGGCTCCAACTCCAGTGCTTTCGCCATGCCGAGCTCCCGGAATTGGTCGGCTCCGTGCCGGTTAAGAAAATCGGGCAATTTGGTCTCCAGCGCCTTGGCGTCCGCGTGGGGTTTGAGCTTGACGTAGCCGGAAATGAAATTATTGCCGGCCCAGTGGTTGCTCTCGCGGACGTATTCGCCGATGCCGCCGCTGTTCATGGTCATATAAAAGTTGGCGCGGATATGCGATTTTTTGGCCTTGGGGTCCACTACGCCGGTCACTTTGAACTCGTGGTCGCCGAACCGGTTATTGATCCGGATGGTCTGCCCGACGGGGTCCTGCCGGCCGAAGAGTTTTTCGGAAATGGGCGGGGTGATCACGACGGAATAGGGTTCGTCGAGGGCGTGTTCGGGGGCGCCGTAAACCCATTTGTAGTCGAATATGCGAAAGAATGTGCTGTCGACATAGTACCCCTTTGTTTCAAAAAAGGAATGGTTCTGCCAGGTGAAAACATGGTGGGATACATCGGGCGGATCAACTACCCGGGTGGCGATTTCGACTTCCGGGAATTCGAGGGCCATGGCCGGTGCGATGGGCGGGGAGAGCCTGGCGGTCTGGAATTCATTGCCGGTCCCGTCGGCATTGCGAATATCGGTGGCTACCCGGTAAATGGACCCGACATCCGGATGGTGGCGGTCGTAGCTGAATTGTTCCAGCACGTGCATCAGGATGTACAGGCAACACGCTGTGCCGACCGTCAGTCCGAAAATATTGATGGTTGAAAAGCCTTTGTGACGCCAAAGGCTGCGCAAGGCAATCTTCAAATAATTGTTGAACATAGGCTGCGAAGTTTGCTGGATTTTGGCAAAATACCGGCTGCAATCTTCATGCCTAAGTTGCAATCAATTGAATGTCAATAATTTGAATGGAAGACAAAGCGGGATGTCAGTTCAAAAGTGAACAGAGAATGTCCGAAAATGAACGATGAGTAAGCCGGAGGATGCGAGGATTTGAAGCTGCGACCATTCAAATCCTCAAATCCTCGGTTCTTCGATTCCTCCTCCGACCGCCGTAGCCTTGGGGGAGGTGGTAGTTCCTCAAATCCCCGGTTCTTCCCGCCTAAGCGTCGCCAAAGAAAGCGATGATCCGGTCGGCGAGTTCCAGTCCGATATTAGCCTGGGCTTCGATCGTAGAGGCGCCGATATGGGGCGTAACCGATACGTTGGGGTGGTCCACCAGATCGCGCCTCGGGTTGGGCTCTCCCAGGAAAACATCGAGGCCTGCGCCGGCGATATGCCCTGAGTTGAGCGCTTCCACCAGGGCATCTTCATCTACGATCCCGCCGCGGGCGGTGTTGATGATATAGGAGCCCTTTTTCATTTTGGCAATCTCCTCTTTTCCGATCAGCGGTTTCCCGATACCCGGTACGTGGAGGGTGAGGAAGTCGGATTCGGTGAGGACGGTTTCCCAATCATAGGTTTCCAGGTGGGCCGTAATGCGGAGGGCGTCCGCGTCCGGCAGCGGAAGGTGGATGTCGGCTTCGGTTACGAAAGGGTCGTAAGCGAGGACGCGCATGCCCAGGCCCAGGCCGATACGGCCGGATTCCTGGCCGATGCGGCCGAAACCGATGACGCCGAGAGTTTTGCCGCGCAGCTGGATCCCGTTGGAAAACGCCTTTTTCAGTTTGTCAAAATTTCCGCCTGTTTTCATTTCCGTGTTGGAACGCTGCAGGAAGCGAGCCAGGTTGAAAATGTGGCCGAATGCCAGTTCGGCAACGGATTGGGAGGAAGCGGCAGGGGTATTGAACACGAAAATGCCCTTTTCCTTGGCATGTTCAAAGTCAATATTGTCCAGACCGACGCCTCCGCGGGCAATGATCTTAAGGTTAGGGCACTGATCGATCAGGTCTTTGCGCACCTGAGTGGCGCTTCGAACGATAATAACATCATAACCCGGCAGTACTTTGGGAAGATCTTCCTGCGCTACCTTATCCGTATCGACCTGGTAACCGGCTTCTTCCAGAAGGGTCTTGCCGTCGGCGTTGATGCCGTCATTTGCAAGAATTTTAATCATGTGCCTTTTAAATTTGTGAAGTGCAAAGTAAGCGCTTTACCTGTTGATTCTTGGAATTATCCGGTTAAAAGTTTTGTAAAAAAGTTGTAAGTCATAAGTTGTAAGTCATAAGTCATAAGTCGTAAGTTGTAAGTCATAAGTCATAAGTCGTAAGTCATAAGTCGTAAGTCATAAGTCGTAAGTCATAAGTCGTAAGTCATAAGTGGTAAGTCATAAGTGGTAAGTCGTAAGTGGTAAGGTGGGGGGATTATTAAGCGAGCCTGACTGCAAGGCAGGCCGATTGATAAGCCGGATTCTTGCGGGCTCTTGCAGGCTTAAGAATCCTTACGGGCTTCTCAATCCTTGCGGGCTTACGACTTACGGCTAACTCAATTGTTCGTGCGTTCCACCAGCGTAGGGAATGTGGCTCCCGTGTAGTGGTTGAACGGCTGATCGCTTTTCAGCGGAAGCTGGTATTGTTTGATGAATCCCAGGAGGAAAGCCCGGATCTCATCGGTTTTGACATTCCGTGAATCCTGCCGCAGCAGGTACCCGATATGGTCGATCTTGCCTTCCGGGCTCCAGAAGACGTGAAACCAGATCCGGACGCCTTTCAGGTCGTAATTGATCTTGGTGGCATAGGCATCCATGGCCTTCATCATGTCCAGCCAGTGGTCAAAAGCGGCTTCGATGTCCATATTGCTGGCTTCCAGCAGGGACTTGGTGTACTGACGGGTCAGTTGCTCGTAGGCTTGTTCGTTCTCGCCGAGCATAAAGACTTTCGGGATGGCATTTTCCTGGGCTTTTACCAGAAAAGGCAATACGAGGAGCAGGGATAACATAACTTTTTTCATGCAGGTAAATTTTTACAAAGATAATGAATCAGTTGATTGAAACGATTAATGTGATTGTGGGATTGTTCAATTGATTGGATTGTTCGATTGATCCGATTGATTGGATTGGGGGCGTGCGCCGGTTGGTCAGCTTAATCGAAACATTCGAAAAATCGATCTAATCGAAAAATTGGTTTGTCATCATTCAAAAGATCTTTTTAATCGTCAAATATGTTATAATAGTCTAAAGTATACGGTGATTAAACGTTTTATATCGTAATTTTACCCCGTTATGGCAATAGACATCATGTGTGCGATCCTGGCGGTTTACGGATTCTACCTGGGTTTCAGCCGGGGGATCATCAAGACCGTCTTCACGGTGGTTGCCGTTATGTTCGGGATACTCGCAGCGGCCAAGTTCGGTCCTTCGATGACGGACTTTCTGCAATCCATCTTCAATTATCACAATCCGCTGATGTTTCTGGCGGGATTGCTGCTTACCTTTGTCCTGACGATGGCCGGCATCCGGATGCTGTCCAACGGTCTGGAAGGCGTTCTTCAGTCGGCCAATATCAATATCATTAACCAGATCTCAGGCGGCGTGGTGATGGCCCTGATCCTGGTGGCTTTCTTCAGCGTGCTGGTCCTGTTCGGCAACAAGAGCCATATCATAGACGACACGACCAAAGAGGATTCGATCACCTACCCGATGCTGGAAAGAATGCCCGATCAGCTGCTGGCTGCCGGAAAGGTCGTCAAACCCGTGTTTTCAGACTTCTGGCAATATTCGGTCGATTTTATGGACCGGCTTGAGAACATGAACGTCGAACGAACGGAAAAAGACAACGTATTCGATATTGATGACGAAGACAGCAGCAAAACAAGCGACTCCCGCCGCTAAGCCAACCCGGCGGCTTTTTCTCCTGCTTTTTATCGCCTTTTCCCTCGGCAACCTCATCTCGGTTGCCCTCGATTCCGCTACCGGCAATTTAGTGACCAAGCCCTTCCTCATGCTTTGGCTGGGGCTGTACGCTTTTTGGCGTTTCGGCAGGCCGTTGACCCGCCCCGATCGCCTGATCCTTTCCGGGTTGGGGTTCTCGCTCGCAGGGGATATCCTGCTGCTTTTCCAGGGCCGCGACACCCTGTTTTTCCTCGGCGGACTGGCCAGTTTCCTTTGCGCCCATTTTTGTTATATCCTGGCTTTTACCGGCAAAATGACCGGCTCCGGCGCCGTACAGAAACGGCCGTGGCTCGCCCTGCCGTTGCTGGCCTACGGCGGCATTATGCTGGTCTGGCTGTGGCCGGATCTGCCGGCTGCTTTCCAGGCGCCCGTAGCCCTGTATACCCTGGTCATCACCATCATGGGCATTGCCGCCCTCAACCGGTTGGGCGCCATGCCTACCACCGCCTTCCGGCTGCTTTTCGGCGGCGCCTTGTTCTTTATCCTTTCCGATTCCACCCTGGCCGCGGCCAAATTCATGAGCCATGTCATAACCTTGCCGCAGGCCGGACTGCTCATTATGGTTACGTATTTACTGGGGCAGTGGGGGATCGTGGAAGGGTGGGGTGAGGGGGGAAGGTTAAAGTAGAAAGGTTAAAGTAGAAAGGTTAAAGTAAGGGGCGCTTATCAGGTGAATCCTGCGCCGGTGTAAATTTCCTTTTAAAAAAAGATCGGAGTGGACAATTTTGATCCGGAATCAAAATAGTTCACCTATGAAAAAGATCATTTTTTGCTCCTTATTGCCATTCAAATTAATTTTTCCGTTGTTTCTTTTATTCATTTCGGTCGGACTGGCGGGCCAGGGAAAAACGCCGATCAGCCGGGCGGAAGAATTGCCGCGAAGGACCTACGCCTTGACCGGTAAGGTCAGCGCTATTTACCAGGATGACGAACAGATCCGGAACATGGCCGACTACGCTTATCAGGTCTTGTCAGCGGATCTGGAGCAATTCGATATTCAGGACAAGTCCACGCTGGCCGGTTATCATTCCATTCTGATGCTGGCTGAATTCAGCAAGGGCCTGTATCCGGATGTGCTCAAAAGGCTGGAAGCGCTGAAGCAGCTGGAGGATAAGGAAGAGGAACGGGCAACCATCGGACTGACCATGAGCGCGGTTATCCGGGCTATCAAAACCGCAGGCGCCGGTTCAGGCCCCGCTTTCGAATCCGCCTTCAAACGCGAATACGCGGCGAACCTTGACGCCGGCAATCCCGATTATATGCGCCGGTATGCCCAACAGACCCGGGTAGGGCTTTCCCTGCTCGATCCTGAAAAGAGTTTGGCGGGTTTGGACGTCCAGCTCCAACCGTTCATTGATAATGGGAGCGGTCAGGTGCCGGAAAGCGTAGCGTTCTCCCTCATGGCTTCCAGGGTCGGGCTTGACTTCAGGCTCGGCATCAAGGCGCCTGCCCTGGAAGTCCTGGACGGGTGGCTGGCCGGCCATCCTCAGGCGGAAGATCAGGCAAAAGGAGATTTCTGGGAAGATCGGGCTGCCGCGCCGTTCGGAACCGGATCAGAAGTGGTGGTAGCCGTTTGGGATACAGGTGTGGATCCCGAGCCGTTCGGAAACCAGATCTGGGTGAACACCAATGAAATTCCAGGCAATCAAAAAGATGATGATCACAACGGTTTTATCGATGATGTCAATGGGATTGCATTTGATATGGATAACGAACGGACTTCTGGCCCGCTTTTGGAACAGCGTGCGCTGACCTACCCGGTTGCGGACCTTCAAAAGTGGTCGAAAGGGGCAATGGACCTACAATCCGGGGTTCAGTCAGCGGAAGGGGTTGCCTTTCAGGAAAAATATATGAGCCTGAAACCGGAAGAAGCCGTTCCCTTTCAGGAGGATCTGACGTGGTACGGCACTTTTGCCCACGGCACGCATGTAGCAGGCATTGTAGCCGCCGGCAATCCATCCGTCAGGATCATGTATGCCCGGCTGTCATACGATACGAAGGTAACGCCCCGGCCCTATACGGACGAGACCCAGTCCAACCTGGTACAGATGTATAAGGATGCGGTTGCCTATTTCAAAAAACATGGCGTAAGGGTGGTCAATATGAGTTGGCGCTACAATGCTGATGCCTATGAAAGCGTCCTGAATCTGTACGGTACCGGAAAGGATGAACAGGAGCGCAAGGCCATGGCGCGCCAGTGGTTTGAAGCGGAGAAATCGGCCCTGGCCGAAGCGATGCGGTCGGCGCCGGAGATCCTTTTTATCTGCGGAAGCGGAAATGAGAATAATGATGCCGGTTTTGCAGAATATATTCCTGCGGCGATCGATCTGCCCAACCTGATCACTATCGGCGCCGTAGATGACAAGGGCATGCGCACATCGTTCACTACGGAAGGGGAGAGCGTTGACTTTTACGCCAACGGATTCGAAGTAGAGAGCTTTGTCCCGGGAGGCGATCGCCTCAAATTCAGCGGGACGTCCATGGCCTCGCCCCAGGTAGCTAACCTGGCTGCCCGCCTGCTGGCGATCAACCCTCAGTTCAGCCCCGGCGAAATGGTGGATATTATCCGGTCTACGGCTACTCCTGACCTGGAAAACAAGGGCATATTGCTGATCCATCCCCGTAACGCCGTTCAAAAAGCGCTGAAAATGCCGGAGGATGGAGGGCGATGAAGCCGGATAAGGGGCGCAATACCTGCTTTTGACCGCCAACCAATTCACGGGAATTTTGTTGAACGCTCATTGTTAATCCGGGGCCGTTGAAGAATAAACGCATATATTGGCTGTGCCAGATCGGCGGTTGGAGCGGGATGGTGGCGATTGAGACCGTCAACTATACTTTTTTCATAGTCGGCAAATTCGACCTTTACTATTTTTTGGGGTTTGCCTACGGCGCAATACTAGGGGTTTTTTCCACGCATTGGTTCAAACGGTTGATTTCAGGCACGGCTCTTTTTGGCCGGTCGAGGTCAACTGTTTGGATCATTGCCCTGGTTTCTACCCTGGTGTTGTCGGTCTGGATGACCATCCTTACGCTGATTCCGCCGGCGGTGGGGAGCCTGAAGGCGCTGTTGGCTCAGTTGAACCTGCTCAACTTTTTGGCGAGCGTCGTCAACTGGATGCGATACATCGGCGTATGGGTGATCATTTACTTCATGTACCATCTGCTGGAACACAATAACGAAATCCGCCAGGAAAGATTGAAAATGGAAAACCTGGCTCAATCCGTAGAGCTTGAGCTGCTGAAAAAGCAGTTGAACCCTCATTTTCTTTTCAATGCCCTCAACAGCATCAAGGCGTTGGTAAATATCGACCCTGAAAAAAGCAGGGACGCCATTGTGAAACTGAGCGAGCTGCTCCGGTTTACGCTCAATTACGGATTGAAACCGGTGGTCACCCTTGAAGCGGAAATGGATGAAGTGCGGAAATACCTGGAGTTGGAAAAGATCCGCTTCGGCAGCAGGCTCAAAGTGATCTGGGAAATCGAAGAAAAATCAAAAAAACTGACGATTCCGCCCGCTTCCGTCCTGACCTTGGTTGAAAATGCGATCAAACACGGCATTGCCAAACACCCGGGAGAATCCGTAGTGCGGATTAAAACTTCTGTGATGGAAACGGATTTCGGGGTCGAGGTCGCCAATTCAGGCCTGTTGGATCAATCCGACGAGGAAGGAATAGGATTGAGATACCTTAAAAAGCGGTTGGAAAACGCCTATAAAGGCCGGTCGCGGTTTGAGATTTTTCAAAATGAAGACCTGGTAATCGCCAACATTAAAATACCGAGATGATGCCGATCAGAACAATCATCGTTGACGACGAGCCGCTGGCCGTGGCGGAATTGGCCACCCTGCTGAAGCTGCATCCGGAGATCGAGGTGTCGGCCACTGCCGATCGGGTGGAATCCGCTGTTCCCGCCATCCGGGAATTGACCCCCGACCTGGTCTTTCTGGACATCAACATGCCGGGAAAAAACGGATTTGAATTGCTGCAGGAACTGGATTCTGCGCCAATGGTTGTTTTTGTCACTGCTTATGACGAATACGCTATTCGCGCTTTTGAGGTCAATGCACTGGACTATATTCTCAAACCGGTTAATCCCCTTCGGTTGGCTGAGGCCGTGGAAAAAATAAAAAAGCAATTATCTCCACCGTCGCATCCGTTAAGGTTGTCACCGGACAAACGCATTTTCATAAAGGACGGCGAACAGTGTTTCTTTATAGAAATCGGGGAGATTTTCCTGATCGAGAGCGTTGGGAATTATGCCAGGATCTATTTTCAGGACAAAAAACCGATGTTGCACAAATCGCTGAACCAGTTGGAGGAAAAACTGCCGGCTGAATTTTTTTTCCGTGCTAACCGGCAATTCATCTTCAATCTTCGGTTTGTCCGCAACATCGTTCCTTTTTTTAACAATACCCTCCAGGTGGAACTGCAGAACGGCGCCAAAATTGAAATGAGCCAGCGCCAGAGCGTGCAGTTTCGACAGGTGGCCGGTATTTAAAGATTGCTGCATGGATATCCTGACATCGGATTTGGAAAAACAGGGGTATCGCCTGCTCGACCGGTTGGAACACGACCAACTGGCGCCGTTCATTCAACTGTATCTCTATAAAAAACGGACGAGCTACGCCTACCTGTATTACGGGGCAAACCTGATTGCCCTGGGGCTGATCCCCGCCTTGTTTTTAAAGGGGAATTCTGCGGGGAATTTCGAATTCGGGGAGGGCTTTTACCGGCTGGGGCTGGGTTTCGCACTGGCTTTTGCGCTTGTACCGTTGCATGAGTATATCCACGTACTGGCCTATCGCTCGCAGGGCGCCCGAAACACCTCTTACGCCATGGACCTCAAAAAATTCATCTTTCTGGCGGTGGCCGACCGGTTTGTCGCCGACCGGAAGGAATTCCGGGTGGTGGCCCTGGCCCCGTTTGCGGTCATTTCCGGGATTCTGTTGGCGGCAATGCCCTTTGCCGGCACCTTGTGGTCATTCACGCTGGCCGGCATCCTGTTCACCCATACCGCCTTTTGCGCCGGCGATTTCGGCTTATTGGGTTATTTCCGGTATCACCGGGACAAAACGGTGGTGACGTATGATGATGCTGGAGAAAAGGTGTCTTATTTTTTCGGCAGATAATTTTATAAGGATATTCCAATTGACGCATTGTATTTAAATGCACCTACCGTGACTTCAGGCGATCCATATAAGGCAATCATGGACGACCCCCAATTCTTTTTAATTAAAGAGGGGGAAAAGTTGAAGAATGCCGATTCTGTCAATATGGAAAAATGGTTGGAAGATGCTCCTGAGACTTTGGAAAAATATTCCAAAGGAGAATTTGGCAATATTGTAAAAGATAAAAAGAAAGGTGCTGTTGGTAAATTATTTCAAGCAGCCGCTATTCAGAATCAAAAGGGAGAAGAAGAAATCTTAATGAAAATCGTCGCTTCCTATAACGCGGAAAAAGGGACCAACTAAAAGGACCCTGGAGTCAGGCGACAATTACCTTATTGTCGCCTGATTTTTTTTATCCGGGCATAATTTCCGGCCAATCAAAATCCAATTCCCTGAAGGTACTCGTATCTAGGTATGAAAGCCTAAATATGACTATCATGCAACCTAGAACTAAAAGTATCCTCTACACCGCACTCATCGCGGTTTGCCTACTTTTCGGCGCTTTTATTTTTGTGAACGGCCGCACCAAGGTCGAATTTCCCGGATTGATGGAGCGGACCGGCCCACTCGCCAAAGAACTCGAATGGGACAAGACCCGGCAACGGGTGGACCAGTTGATGACCAAACTGGAGAAAAATCCGCAGGACACCAAATCCATGCTCCTCCTGGCCAAAGAGTACATGCAGGAAGCCCGCGTGACCGGCAATTTTTCCTACTACAATACCGCATCTCTGGACCTGGCCGATAAGGTGCTGGCCCTCGATCCGGTCAACCTGGACGCGACCTGCTACAAGGCGATGGCCCTGCTGTCGCAACACCGCTTCGCGGAAGGCCGCCAGGTCGCTATGGACGGGCTCAGGATGAACCCCTACAACTCCTTTATCTACGGATTGCTGGTGGACGCCAATGTGGAAATGGGCGATTACGACGAAGCGGTCCGGATGTCGGACAAAATGAATCAGGTGCGGCCCGATCTGCGTTCCTATTCGCGCGTCTCCTACCTGCGCGAGATCTTCGGGGATCCGAACGGCGCCATTGAAGCCGTCAATATGGCCGTCGAGGCGGGTTATCCCGGCCGGGAAGACACCGAATGGGCCCGCATGGTGCTCGGCCACCTGTACGAAGATACCAACCGGCCCGATCTGGCGCTGGAACAATACAATATATCGCTTTCCCATTATCCTAACTATCCCTTCGCCCTGGCCGGCATCGGCCGGATCATGCGCTATCAGAAGGATTACTCCAAGGCCATCAAATATTTCGAAAGCGCCCGGGCTGTCGTTTCCGACGGCTCCTTTTTCACGGAACTGACCGACCTGTACCGCCTGAACGGCCAACCGGAAAAGGCGGAAGAATGCGCCCGGGCAACCATCAATGCCATGCTGGCCGACAACGCCGCCGCCAACCGGAATCAAAAAGAAGGGCACTATGCGGATTATGAACTGGCCAACCTCTACCTGAAACTGGGCGAAACGGACAAGGCTTATGAGCACGCCAAAAAAGAATACGACCGCCGCCCGCAAAATATCGATGCCAATGAAACCCTGGCCTGGGTGCTGTACAGGCAGGGCAAAGCCGCTGAAGCTGAAAGTTATGCCAAAGAAGCGTTGCGCACCCATTCGCAAAAGCCCGAACGGCTGGTGAAAATGGGCCTGATCCTGTCTGACGCCGGCCACCGGGCCGACGGAGACCCCCTCATCGATAAAGGCATGGAATTGAAGCCGTATATGGACGAGGAATTGGTGGAAAGCGTGAATGATTACCGGGAACGCACACAATCCTGAACCCCATGGAAAATCAATTATCCTTTCTCCGCAAACCGGCGCCGAAATGGATGCTGGCCTTGTGCCTCATGTTCATCGCGCCGGCCTTATTCGGGCATACCATCAATTACGACATGGCCCGGTTATCCCAATTGGGTGTGGGTTGGGCCTACCTGAAGCTGGGTTTTACCCATATCCTGCCCTACGGATTTGACCATTTGCTGTTTGTTTTGAGCCTGTTTTTCCTGAATTCGAAACTGAAGGTCATCATCTGGCAGGCGACGACCTTTACCGTGGCGCACTCCATTACTTTGGGGTTGGCCATGTACGGCTTCATCAAGCCCTTGCCGGCGGTCATTGAGCCCATCATTGCGCTTTCCATTTTCTTTGTGGCCATGGAAAACCTCCTGGTCAGGGAATTGAAGCCGAGCCGGCTGGCCATTGTTTTCCTGTTCGGCCTGGTACACGGTATGGGCTTTGCCGGCGCCCTGGCGGGCCTGGGTCTGCCGCCGTCGGGTTATCTGGTGTCGCTGCTCAGCTTTAACCTGGGGGTTGAACTGGGACAGATCACCGTGATCCTGATCGCCTGGGGTGTGGCCGGGTACTGGTTCTCCAGGAAACCCTGGTACCGTACGCGGATCGTAAACCCGGTTTCTATTGCCATTGCGGCGGTGGCGCTGTACTGGACGATCGAGCGGACGTTTTATTGAGGAACTACCACCTCCGCCAAGGCTACGGCGGTCGGAGGAGGAATTGAGGAATCGAGGAACTGAGGAATTGAGGAATTGAGGAACTGAGGAATTGAGGAGTCGCCTTCTTCGTTCTGACGGAGCATAGGCGTTCCGTGGGAAAAACTGATTATTTGTTGAAATTTGTATATTTGGGTTGGTTGCGTTCTGATCGCATGGATCACATTGCAGAGAAAACTTGACACATGCACCGACCCAAATTATCCCTAACCGGCATCTGGCGCCTGCTGATGGCTTGCGCGCTGTTACTCAGTCAATGCAGTAAACCGGTTCCCATACCAGCAGGATTACAACAATACACGGCCGGTACAGAAGGCCTGACCGGCCGTGCAGCGTACCTCGATTCGCCCTTTGTAACAGCCGGCGACCGCCTGTACATGGTGGGGCATCAAAACGGCCGTTTCCCGGACCTGGGTTGGCATGTAGCCGGCGAAATGGGCGGCATCTGGGACCATCCCATCAAACTGCTGGACGGGTTTACCGCATCGATCCAAAGCGCGGCGGGCTCCATATGCCTTACCGAAGCCGATACGTTTATCAATTATCCCTTTGCCAACAAGCAAATTTTCAGTTCTCTGCCCGGCAACCTGCGGGTGGAGCGTTTCCAGTTTGCCCCCGACAGCCTGGAAGCGCTTGTTGTGGAGTTCAAAATAACCAACCGTTCGGATCAGCCCCAATCGCTCCAGTTCGAATTCACGGGATTTTCGGATCTGCGCCCCGTCTGGCTGGGGGAACGGACCGGGATGGTCGACGGACCCGACTATGCTGAATGGGATGAAACCGCCCACAGCTGGATCGTCAAGGACAGCCTCAACGACTGGTATGCCATGCTCGGTTCCACCCTTTCGGGAAAAAGCAAGCCTAACCCGGCGATCGACTGCAGTTACCATCCTGCCGGAAAGGGAACGACAGCGGCCATCACCTACGACCTGAACCTGCCGCCCAACGGCGTTGCGCTGGTGCCGTTCACCATTGCGGGTTCGTACCAGTCGAGGGAAAAGTTGAAGGCCGTTTTCTCCGAAGTTCAACAACATGCTTCCGGGTTGCTGGCCGCGAAAAAGGCCCGGTACGCCGCCCTGGCCGCACAAACCCGCCTGACCATACCGGATAAGCAATTGCAACAGACCTTTGAATGGCTGAAGTACAATGACGATTGGCTGGTCCGGGATGTGCCTGAGATCGGGCGGGGACTTTCCGCGGGACTGCCGGATTACCCCTGGTGGTTCGGCGCCGACAATGAATACGCGCTCAAAGGGCTCATCACAACCGGACGGCGCGACCTGGTATACAGCACCATCGATCTGCTGGTAAACATTTCGGAAAAGACCAACGGCAACGGGCGGATCGTCCACGAAGTGTCCACCAACGGCGCGGTGTTCAACCCGGGCAATATCAACGAAACCCCGCAATTTGCCTCCCTGATCAGGGCCGTGTACCAATGGACCGGCGACCGCGTCTTCCTGGAAAAATACTACCCCATGGTCAAAAAAGGGCTCGACTGGCTGATGCGGGAAAACGACCGAGACCTGAACCTGCTGCCCGACGGATTCGGCATGATGGAGATCCACGGCATGAACAGCGAAATGGTCGATGTGGCGGCCTATACCCAAAAAGCCTTTGCCGATGCAGCCGCTATGGCGCGCGTGATGAATGAAGATTCGCTGGCCGGGGTATATGACGGCCTGGCCGGGCAGTTGGCCGCGAAGATCAACACCGAATTCTGGGCGCCGGATTATCATTCCTACGCCGATTTTGTAGGGAATAACTGGCAGGCCCTCACCTTGCTCCAGGACGCCCTTGTCCGGGCCGATACCCTGCACAAACCCTGGGCCGTGGAAGAACTGACCGCCACCCGCGACAAACTCCTGCAATCCACGGCTTATTATAAGAAGCAAGGCTATGTGCTGTACCACAACTGGGTGGTCAATACCCCGATGGAAACCGGCGTTGCGGATCCGGATAAGGCGGTTCAGGCACTGGAAACGGGTAACAGGTTCGTCAATCCCTTCGGCATGTTCGTCACCGGTATCGACCGGGATGAAACGGCCGGCGAAGACGAAGGTTCCTTTGCACAAGGCAAGAAAATATTCTCCTACACCGGCGCCGTGATGACCTTGCCGACCGGCGTCCAGGCGGTGGCCGAGAACAATTACGGTCGCCCCGACCAGGCGCTGGATTACCTCAGGCGCATGACCCGCAGTTTCGGATTTGCGCTGCCCGGTTCCATATACGAGGTTTCCCCCGATTTCGGCATGATGACCCAGGCCTGGACGATCTACAGTTTTGCCGTGCCGATCGTTCAGCAATTCTTCGGCATTCGGCCGGAGGCGGCGGAAAAGCTCGTTCGCATCCGGCCCCAAATGCCGTCGGAATGGCCGGAAGCCCGCCTGGAAAAAGTGCTGATCGGCAATAATGAGTTGGACATGAACTACAAAAAAACCGGTAAAAAGCTGGAAATTGCCCTGCACCAAACCCGGGCTGATTGGCGGATCCGCCTGTATTTACCGGCAGGCCAATACCATAAGTGGAAGGTCAACGGCGCGGTCATCGATCCCGATGCGGAAGGAGAATTTCAGGTAGTTGAGCTGATGGGGGAGGAGATGCTGATTGAACTGATGAACTGAATCGAACAATCGCCTCCTTCGCTGAAGCTTCGGTTGCCGGAGGAATCAATTATACCAATGAAGACCATTTTAGTAACCGGCGGAACGGGCTATATCGGCTCCTGGGTAGTCAGATACCTGTTAGAGGAAGGGCATACCGTGCGCGTTGCAGTGCGGGATAAAACGGCTGCTGCCAAGATTCAACATCTGGAAATCATAGCCCGGTCGGCGCCGGGTACGCTGGAATTCTGGGAAGCGGATCTGCTCAAACCCGGATCTTTTCAGGATGCCATGCAGGGTTGCGGGGAAGTATACCATATGGCGTCGCCGTTTTTATTCAACCGGTTCAAGGACCCGTTCAGGGAGCTGATCAATCCGGCAGTGGAAGGCACCCGAAATGTGTTGGAATCCGTCAACCGGACGGTGTCCGTCAAAAGGGTGATCCTGACCTCCAGCGTGGTGGCCATTTACGGCGACAGCGCGGATATGACCCGGCAAGGATTGACCGAATTCACGGAGGAGCACTGGAATATAAGCAGCCATCCGCGGCATCAGGCCTATTCCTATTCGAAGCTGCTGGCGGAAAAGGAAGCCATGCGGTTGTTTGAAGGGCAGAACTGGTGGAAATTATCGGTCATCAATCCCGGTTTTGTGATGGGGCCCATGTTGGGTAAAAACTCCGATTCGGAAAGCCTTGAGTTTATGAAGAATATGCTAACGGGTAAGAACAAGACGGGCGTCCCGCATATTGTTTACGGTTTTACGGATGTGCGGGACGTAGCCCGGGCCCATTTGCTGGCTGCTGAAAAGGGGGCTGACGGGCGGCATATTGTGGTGAAAGAATGCAAATCCCTGCTGGAAGTAGCGGGCATCCTGCGCAAGCTGTTCGGTAACAAATACCCGCTTCCAGCCCGGCGCCTCCCCAAATGGCTGATGTACCTGGTCGGGTGGACCGCCGGGTTGAGCTGGAAATTCATCTACAACAATGTGGGGTATCCCCTTAAATTCAACAACCGCCGCAGTATTGAACAACTCGGCCTTCAATACACGGACCTGGAAACGACTTTCGCGGATATGGTGGCGCGGATGGAGGAGGGGGGAGTGGTCAGTTGATAGTTAGGTAATCCGGCGCTCAATTTCGGAAAAACGGCGGATGTGCGGTCCGCCAGGGCTGCGATACGGGAGGGATTTCCCTTCCTTGAAAATGATATACCGTCCCTAACGGGCCGGTGGATTTCGACGTTGCCGGGTTGCTACAAGTATGGCGGTCCTAGTGGACCGCACTTGTGCGGGAGCGGGAAAATTGGATGGGATCAACTTATAGATATCAGGATGATCAACAAAGACGGAATGCCGGATAAACAACGGCCGCGCGGTCCGTTAGGACCGCAAAATTTGTAGCATCCAGATGAACGGTTGGTTCCGGCCTGTGGGGCCGGTATATAGCTCCTCACCTGATTAAAAATTATCAATTTTTCCATCTGCAATTGCCAAAATAATAATTTTTACTAAATTGGAAACCTCTCTGATTCAATAACCTAAAACCAAATCGCGCTATGGCCAATACCTATACGCAACTTTACACCCACATTGTATTTGCGGTGAAATACCGGCAATCGCTCATTCTCCCTTCTTTTCGGGATGCTACTGAAAAATACATGACCGGCATTTTGCAAAACAAAAAACACAAATTGCTGGCGATTTATTTGATGCAGGATCATGCCCATATTTTGATCGGACAAAATCCAAACCTTGCCCTTTCCGAGTCGATTAATGTATTAAAAACGGAATCCACCAATTTCATCAATGAAAATAGGTTTATCCCGTCTAAATTCCAATGGCAAAACGGATATGGGGCATTCTCGGTTTCCCGGGGTGAGATGAGTAACGTTATCCAATACATTATAAATCAACCGGAGCATCACAAAAAATTAAATTTTCGCGATGAATATCTCGATTTGTTGAGAAAACATGAAATGGATTATGATGAACGGTATGTATTTGAATTTTTTGATGGATTGACGTCCTGAATCCGGTAATTCATGGAATTGAATGGGTATACCCGCCCATGTAAACTATATATGCCGTCCCTAACGGGCCGGAAATTTTCGACGTTACCGGGTTGCTACAGGTATGGCGGTCCTAACGGACCGCATAGGGGTAATGGATTATTGATAATTCAACAGCCTTGGGGGTAGCGCTTACGCCTAACCGGGTGTGGATTGGGTTAAAAAGATCGGCCGTCCAGCATAGGAACGGCCGCGCGGTCCATTGGGACCGCAACATCTGTGGCATTTGGATGAGTGATGAGTTTCTGGCCTGTAGGGCCGGAATGTGATTCCCCGCCGGAAATGAAATTATCGAATGAGGGTGCACGTACGTTGGAAAATCATATACCGTCCCTAACGGGCCGGTGGCTGCCTCCGTTACCGGGGTGCTACAGAAATGGCGGTCCTAACGGACCGCATAGGGGTAATGGATTATTGATAATTCAATAGCCTTGGCGGGAGCGCTTACGCCTAACCGGGTGTGAATTGGGTTAAAAAGATCGGCCGTCCAGCATAGGAACGGCCGCGCGGTCCATTGGGACCGCAACATCTGTGGCATTTGGATGAGTGATGAGTTTCTGGCCTGTAGGGCCGGAATGTGATTCCCCGCCGGAAATGAAATTATCGAATGAGGGTGCACGTACGTTGGAAAATCATATACCGTCCCTAACGGGCCGGTGGCTGCCTCCGTTACCGGGGTGCTACAGAAATGGCGGTCCTAACGGACCGCATAGGGGTAATGGATTATTGATAATTCAATAGCCTTGGCGGGAGCGCTTACGCCTAACCGGGTGTGAATTGGGTTAAAAAGATCGGCCGTCCAGCATAGGAACGGCCGCGCGGTCCATTGGGACCGCAACATCTGTAGCATTTGGATGAGGGATGGGTTTCCGGCCTGTAGGGCCGGTATGTGGTTTTTTCCCTACAACTCCTCCAATACCCGCCGCGTCAGATCGCTTTCTGCATCCCCGGTATTCAACACGCCGGCGGGCTCGAAAAGCATAACGCAAACCTCCTCCTCCGCTACGGGCCGGTGCTCTACGCCGCGCGGGACGATCAGAAATTCGTTTTCCGCCAGTTCCACCTTGCGGTCCCGGAATTCCATGGTGAAGCGGCCTTTGATCACCAGGAACATTTCGTCCTCGCGGTCGTGCTTGTGCCAGACAAATTCACCCTGAAACTTGACCAGTTTGACTTCCTGGCCGTTCAGTTTGCCTACAACCCTTGGATTCCAGTGGTCGTTGAACAGGCTGAGTTTTTGCGAGAGGTTGACTTTTTCCATACAGATATTGCGGTCCTACGGACCTCTTGTCGGGGGGTATAGGATCAGCGATAAAAATGAAAAATACGAAAAAACCATTAAATCGGTGCCGGTTTTCTGAAAAACCCTTCACAGGCCCGTCAATTTTTCGTAACATCGCCTACTTCAAAACATCACCAGCTTTATGAAAAGATCCATTCTCCTGGCCTGTTTTTTCCTGGCCGTCCGCATTCTGTATGCACAACCCTATCCGTTCCAGAATACCGCCCTATCCGATGACGAGCGGCTGGACAACCTGATCTCCCTGATGACCCTTCAGGAGAAGATCGACCACCTGTCGCCCCGCCTGCCGGGGGTTCCGCGCCTCGGATTGGAAGGCATCCGGATCGTGGAAGGCCTCCACGGGTTGGCGCACAGCGGGCCGGCCAACTGGGCCGTCAAAGGCAAGGGCGAAGCGCCGACCACCACCTTCCCCCAGGCCATCGGACTGGCCCAGATGTGGGATCCCGACCTGCAACAGCAAATCGCCTCCTGGGAAGCGGAGGAAGCCCGGTTTCTGACCCAGAATGAACGCTTCAAAAGTTCCGGACTGATCGTCCTGGCGCCCAATGCCGACCTGGGGCGCGACATCCGCTGGGGCCGCACCGAGGAATGCTACGGCGAAGACGCCTTCCTGGCCTCCGTGCTGACCGTCGCTTACGTCAAAGGCCTCCAGGGCGACAACCCGAAATACTGGAAAACGGCTTCCCTGATGAAGCATTTCCTGGCCAACAGCAACGAGAACAACCGCTTCGTCAATTCTTCCGACTTTGACGAACGCCTGTTCCGCGAATACTACAGCTACGCTTTCTTCAAAGGCGTAACCGAAGGCGGGTCCCGCGCCTACATGGCAGCCTACAACAAATACAACGGCATTCCCTGCACCGTACACCCCATGCTGAAAGACATCACGGTGAAGGAATGGGGCCAGAACGGCATCATCTGCACAGACGGCGGCGCCTTCCAACGCCTTGTCAACGACCATAAATATTACCCCGACCTCACCGAAGCCGCAGCCGGCTGCATCCATTCCGGGATCACCATGTTCCTGGATTTTTATAAACCCCATGTACAGGCGGCCCTGGATAAAGGATTGCTGACCGAGGCTGATATCGAAAAGGCCATCCGCGGCAGCCTCCGGGTGATGCTCAAACTGGGGCTCGCCGACGATAGCCCAGCCAACCCCTATGCCAATATCGGGGTAACAGATACCATCCGGCCCTGGACCAAACCCGAAGCGGCGGCCTTGGTCAGGAAAGCGACCCGGGAGTCTGTTGTCCTGATGAAAAACGACGGCAATTTGCTGCCCATTCACAAAGAAAAGGTCAGATCTGTCGCCGTCATCGGGCCCAGCGCCGACTTTGTGGTCTCCGACTGGTATTCCGGGACCCCGGCTTACCGGGTCTCTATCCTGGAAGGGATCCGGAAAGCCGCAGGCGAAGGGGTAACCGTCCGTTTTGCGGCAAGCAACAAGGCCGATTCGGCGGTAGTCGCCGCCCGCGAGAGCGATATCGCCATCGTGTGCGTCGGAAATCACCCCCTGAGCTACGGACTGGGGTGGGGCAAGAATTACGTGCCCAGCGACGGCCGGGAGGAAGTGGACCGGCAAGCCATCTCCCTCGAACAGGAAGACCTGGTCCGGCTGGTCAGGGCCGCCAATCCGAATACCGTCCTGATCGTAGTATCCAGTTTTCCGTACGCTATTCCCTGGTCGAAGGAACATGTGCCTGCTATCCTGCACGTCACCCAATCCAGTCAGGAATTGGGCAACGGGGTCGCCGATATCCTGTTTGGCGCCGCCAACCCCGCAGGTCGCCTGGTCCAGACCTGGCCCGAATCCATTGATCAGCTGCCGCCTATGCTGGACTACGATATCCGGCACGGCCGGACCTATATGTACGACAATCACAAGCCGCTGTTCGCTTTCGGCCATGGGTTGAGCTATACCGCTTTCAAGTATTCAGATCTGAAACCGGGCAAAGGCGTTATCCGCGACGGCGAAACCCTGACGGTCAGCCTGACGGTCACCAACACCGGAACCATGGACGGCGATGAAGTTGTCCAGGTTTATGCAGCCTACATGGATTCAGCTGTGGATCGCCCCAATAAAGCCCTCAAGGGCTTCAAACGGGTCAGCATTCCGGCTGGAAAATCCGTTGCGGTCTCCATTCCGGTCAAAGCCGCAGACCTGACTTATTGGGACGTCAGTAAACACGCGTTTGTCCTGGAAAAGGGTACGATCCAGCTGATGGTCGGCGCCGCTTCCGACGATATCCGGCTGGCAGGGATGGTTCGCGCTGAATAAACAGGGTCGCCAATAAAAAAATCCCCTGCAAGCCCGTTGCAGGGGATACCAAAATTGGATTGATAAATCAGCCTTGACGGCTATGAGTCAGTTCCCCGGGTTTTACCCCGGATTACATACATCGTTAAACAAATGCGCTCACTTTCATTTTTAACTATGCTGACCCAATTTCTTTCTTACTTTAACCTTTAACCTTTAACCTTTAAAAGGTTAATTCATCATATCGCTGCCCTGGCTGGAGGTGGACATGTTCTTGCGCTTGAACAAGGTGGCGTCCATTTTGCCGAAGCGGTACGAGAAGTTCAGGCGGACCGTTTGGGGGTCGCGTACCCGCCAGGTATCCTGGATGAAGATATCGGAAGCGGTGTAGGTGCCGGAGCGCCGGGTGCGGAAGATGTCCTGGATATTGAGCGTCAGGGAAGCCTTGCGGTTGAGCAGGTCTTTCTTCAGGGCTGCATCCACGAACCAGTTGTCCAGCGTATAGCCTTGTGCCGTATTGGTGGGGCCGCCGTGCCATTGGAAACGGTCGCTCGAAACCGGCGTAAATCCGGCCCGGCTGCGGTACTCACCCGACAGCTGGAGGCTGAAAGAGGCCGGCAGTTTGATCTGGATATTTTCCTTGACAAACCAGCTGACCCGTTCGTTGACCAGTCCGTTCTCTACGTTGGAGGCATCCACTTTGGAATTGTAGAGGTTGAAGTTGGTGGTCAGGTCGATCTTGTCGGCGATGTTGTTTTTCAGGGTGACTTCCGCGCCGTAGGCGATGCTGTTCTGGGAGTTGGTATAACTGGCAACCACTACCGTCCGGTCCAGATCCGGGTTGTATTCCGTGAACTGATAGCGGGTGATCAGGTCGGTTGCCTGTTTGTAGTAAACGGATACCAGCAGGTTGTGGCCTTTGGCAAAAATATTCTGATAGGACAATTCGAACGAATTGGTGAATTCAGGTCTGAGGTCCGGATTGCCGCGTTGCAGGTTCAGCGAATCCGAAAAATCGGTGAACGGCATCAGCTGGAAGAAATTCGGCCGGTTGATGCGGCGGGTATAGGAAAACTGAATATTGTCTTCGTCATTCAGTTTACGTGTAATAAATAAACTGGGGAACAGACTAAGCGGGTAGTCGTTTTTGAACTTTGAACCAGAATCCGGCAGTTCGCCTGTATATCTGCTGCTCTCAGCCCGAAGCCCCACCTGGTAGCCCCAGTTGGTGAATTGGTGGCTAAGGGAGGCGTAGGCGGCGTAAACCTGGTCGACAAACTCATAGTGATCGGCAAAGGAAGGCAGGGCTACCCATTGCTCGTCATCCGGGTTATAGATCAGGCTGGTATTGTCATTGGTGTTGGTCCGGAAGGAGGCCCGTACCCCGGTTTCGAGTTTGATGTGCTCGGAAAGGGGGTTGACATAGTCCGACTGGATGGTCATGAAATTGCCGTAGCCGTTGCCGATCTGGCGCTGGAGGCTTTCGTAGCCGGATTCGAGGTAGCGGGTGTTGAAGTTGCCTTCACCTTCAAAGCGGACCTGGTTGTAGTTGAGGTCGGCTGTCCACTCGTGCCCGGATTTGGGGAACAGGTGTTTGAACAGTACGGAAGCGCCCAGGTTGCGGAAATTCCGGTCGTTGTTGGTCGTCCGGACGGCCTGGCTCGTAACGGTACGATCCTGAAAAATGGAATCGGTGGTAATATTAAGTTCGTCTTCCGGCGAAAAATGGCCCCTGTTGAGGCTGCCGGCGAAGGTAATGGTATTGCGGTTGTCCATGAACCAGTCGATGCCGGCCCGCACGTTGGCGAAATAGCCGCTCATCTGGTTGTCGGAAGTTTGCAGGACGTTGGTCAGCGGGTCGCCGAAGAGGTTTTGCCGGTCGGTTCTCGACTGGGAGATCCCCCGCATGCTGTTGAGGTTGGCACTGACAAAGGCGTTGACCTTACCTTGCCGCGCGTTGACGTCGCCGCCGAAGTTAAAGCCGCCGCGGGAAGTAACCCCTGTGCGGACGTTGCCGTTGTAGCCGATCCGGCGGTCTTTCTTCAGCACGATATTGACGATGCCGGACTGGCCGCCGCTGGCGTCGTATTTAGCTGAGGGGTTGGTAATGACCTCGACGGATTCGATGGCGTCGGCTGCGATCTGATCCAGGGTGAGGGTAGAAGGCCGGCCGTCGATGAAGATCTGCGGCGAGCCGTTGCGCAGAGAGACGTTGCCGTCGAGGTCGACGGAGAGTGAGGGCACGTTTTTCAGGGCATCCTGGGCGGTACCGCCTGCAGCGGAGGCGTCTTTGTCCACCCGGTAAACTTTTTTATCCAGTGCGAGCGTCGTGGTAGCGGCTTCTGCGGTTACGGTCACGGTTTCGAGTACGGCAGAAGAGAGGACGAGCTTGATATTGCCCAGGTCTTTATCCAATTTGGAAGCCATATTCTGAAAGTCCACTTTGCCGCCCTTTCCCGGAGGCTGGAGGCCGAAGGAAACCTTTTGTTCCATGTCGGCATAACCCAGGTAGGAGATCTTCAGGGTGAATTCGCCGAAAGCGGGCAGATTCTCCAGGCTGAAGTCGCCGTTGTCTTCCGTTACCTGGCCGGTGATCAGCGTTTCTTTCATGCTTTTCGACAAGGTGTCGAATTGCATCTTGTAGAGCGCTACGGAAGCGTAGGCAACGCCTTTGTTGTTCTCGTCGACGACCTTGCCGTAAAAATGGCCGTTGTTCATTTGTGCACCGCCGCCGGTTCTTCCCATGCCGCCCGGAGGTTGGGCGCTCAAACCAAGGGTAAGGGAAACCAGTACGGTCAGGGTCAGAAAACGAAGAGCAGGTCGGGTGATAAGGCTAAAACTCTTTTTCATTGCGTCAGAATGATTTATTATCCGATTTTGAATTCTGCGGCAAAGGAACGGGTAAAATCCTTATTAAATGGAGGAGAGTAGACAACCCGGGCAAATGTGGGGATGAAAATCTGTTGTTTGTCGTCGGGGGGTGGGGAGGTGAGTGGGTGAGTGGGTGAGTGGGAGAGTGGGTGAGTGGGTGAGTGGGTGAGTGGGTGAGAGAGTGGGTGAGAGCCCGCCTTCGCCGAGGCTACGGCGGATGAGAGGCGAGATCCCCATTCACGGTTTGCCGTCCTGGTGTTGGCTCCAGGCAAGATGACAAACCGCGAATGGGGAATTTTATTTAGCCGCTGCCAGGTAAACTGACCCCCTCCTCCGCTGAAGCTACGGCGGGCGGAGACTGACAACTGACAACT
>CALMYQ010000083.1 GCA_937873655.1 uncultured Lewinella sp.
AAAAAAACCGCCAGCGGGCCGTCAGGTCCGCCATATTGGTAGGATCAAGGTTAAAAAAACCGGCAGCGGGCTGTCAGGTCCGCCATATTGGTAGCAACAGGTTTGAATATTGATTTTCCGGCCTGCAGGGCCGATATATGATGGCTTCGGAACGGCAGCCCTCACAAATCAACGGATCAACAACCCTCATCACACCGCCGCCCCGGCCAATACCCCGCGTTGTTCCCGGATCCGGTCGGAGGCCAGGTATTCTTCAAAGGTCAGCAGGCTGTCGATCATGCCGTTGGGGGTCAACTCGATGATGCGGTTGGCCACCGTCTGCATGATCTGGTGGTCGTGCGAAGCGAAGATCATATTGCCCTTGAAATCCGTCATGGCGTTGTTCAGCGCTGTGATGGATTCCAGGTCAAGGTGGTTGGTGGGTTCGTCCAGAAGCAGGAAATTGGGGTAACGAAGCATGATGCGGGACAACATGCAGCGCACCTTTTCCCCACCGGACAGGACGCTGGATTGCTTGTATACCTCTTCCCCCGAAAAGAGCATCCGCCCCAGGAACCCGCGAATGAACTGCTCGTCCTTTTCCACGGAATATTGCCGCAACCAATTGATCAGGTCCAGGTCATTCTCGTTGGAAAAATACCGTTCATTGGCGTTCGGCAGGTATTCGGGAGAGATGGTTTGTCCGTACTGGATCGTGCCGGAATCCGGGGTGTCCTCGCCGGCCAGGATATTGAAAAAGGCGGTAATGGCAGCGGTCTCGCGGCATACCAGGCCGATCTTTTCCCCGGCGTTCATCGTGAAGCTGACATCCGTGAAGTACCAGGAGCCGTCGGTTGCGCGCTTGCTCAGGTTGTGCACCTGCAGGATCTGGTCGCCGGGTTCGCGCTCCATCTGAAAATTGATGTACGGATATTTCCGGCTGGAGGGTTTGATCTCCTCAAAGTCCAGTTTTTCCAGGGCTTTTTTGCGGCTGGTGGCCTGCCGCGACTTCGAGGCGTTGGCGCTGAATCGCTGGATGAACTCCATCAGTTCCTGGCGCTTTTGCTCGGCTTTTTTGTTCTTGTTGGCGATCTGGCGGGCCATCATCTGGCTGGTTTCGTACCAGAAGGTGTAATTGCCTGTCGTTATGCGGATCTTCTGGTAGTCGATATCTACGATATGGGTGCAGACCATGTCGAGGAAGTAGCGGTCGTGGGAAACGACGATAACGGTATTCTTGAAATCGGCCAGGAAGTCCGATAACCAGGTGACGGTCAGGGCATCCAGGTCGTTGGTCGGTTCGTCCAGGAGCAGGATATCGGGATTGCCGAACAAAGCCTGAGCCAACAGCACTTTCACCTTTTCGGGACCGCTGAGCTCCTTCATCTGCCGATAGTGGAGGTCTTCGCGGATGCCCATATTGGAAAGCAGTTCGGCGGCATCGCTCTCGGCCGTCCAGCCGCCCATTTCACCGAAAGTGGCTTCCAGTTCGGAAGCGCGGATCGCGTCGGCATCGGTGGCGTCGGGGTCCATATAGATGGCATCCTTTTCGATCATGATGTCATACATCTCGCGGTGCCCCATGATGACCGTATTGAGGACGATCTGGTCTTCAAATTCGAAGTGATCCTGTTTGAGGACGGCCATCCGGTTGCCCGGTTCCAAATCGACGCTGCCGCGATTGGCCGGGATTTCACCGGAGAGGATCTTCAGAAAGGTGGATTTCCCCGCGCCGTTCGCGCCGATGACGCCGTAGCAATTTCCGCGGGTGAATTTGAGGTTCACTTCGTCAAACAGCACGCGTTTTCCGTATTGCAGACCCAGGTTGTTGGTCCTCAGCATATCTTCGTTATTTTGATTTGGCGGTATTTAGACGCCTTATCCTGAAAAAAGTTGCGAAGGTAGGGATATATTTCGGTGATATCTAATCAGATTTCATCACGGATCGGGGTATATGCAGAACCATGGATTACTGATTGCCTGATTCTTCCTCAATTATTTGAGCTATGATCATTTGAATTTCAGGAATTTTATTTTTGGCGACATCCCAGACGATCGTATAGTTCACCCCAATATAATCATGAATCAATTTATCCCTCATACCCGCTATATTGCGCCAAGGAACTTGATCCCAACGCTGTTTGATTTCTACAGGAATTTTCTTCGTGGCTTCACCGATTATTTCCAAACTGCGAATAATTGCGCGTTTAAGTATCTCATCCTCAATCAGGTCTTCTTGAGTCATTTCGGCAGTTATTGCCGCTGCAAAAACAAGCATTCATCATAAATGTGTTTCAGGAACTCAATGGGCAATTTGGACATATTCAACAGAGTTTAGAATATGCGGGCCAATATATGGACTAAGACCTTTTGTGGTTACCACCTCTACTTTGTAATCTTTAAAGAGTTGGTCTAAAAGTAAGCACACTGCCATAAAATTGTCAAAAGTTTCTTTCCCTTCTTCAAAATCGATCAAAATATCTATATCACTAGCCTGATGCTGGGCTTGTCTGGCAAAGGAGCCAAAAAGCCCGATTTTACTAATCCCGTAGTTTTTTATTTGAAGGGAATTTCCCTTAATCAAGTCTTCAATATTTTTTTTTGTCAGCATGATTATCTACTTCCTTGAATACAAATTTACAGAAAAATTCGGATTTCAAGTGATGGCCAGGCTTCGATCAAGTGGCAGAATAATCATCCTGTTTATTTGATCATTATTTGCCGGATATTCACTTTTCCAAACACTCAAACACCATCCGGTAAAAGTCCGGGTGTGACTGCCAGGTCTGGCCCGTCACGTAGCGCCCGTCCCGTACGGCCTCGTGCTTGCCGGTGAACTTGCCGCCGCAGGCCTCCACTTCGAATCGGACGTTCTCATAACAGGTCAGCGTCTTGTCCTTCACCAGCCCCGCCGCCACCAGGATCTGGATGCCGTGGCAAATGGAGAAAATGAATTTGCCCGCTTTGTCAAAATCCCGGACAATGCTGATCACCTTGGGGTCGTGCCGCAGGAATTCGGGCGCCCGCCCGCCCAGGAGGAGGATGGCTTTGTATTCCTTGGGCTTCACATCGGCAAAGGCGATATCCGATTCCACCATATAGCCAGGCTTTTCGATATAGGTATCCCAGCCCGGCTCGAAGTCGTGGATCACCAGGTTGAGCCTTTTTTTGCTGGGCGCCGCCACGACGGCCTTGTAGCCGGCTTCTTCAAAGCGGTGTTTGCCGTAGAGGCATTCGTAACCTTCCCCGGCATCGCCGGTGATGATGAGGATCTTTTCTTTTTTAGCCATCGGTCAAAGCTGTTGTTGATTAAAGCAGGTTTGCGAAACTTTGAAAGTTTCGTAAACCTGAACTCCGGAAGTGTTGTAAAAGCTGGATCATGGTGACAATATACGGCATTTTTCTCAGGGGATACCATCTGAAAACGGGGCCGGGATCTGCTACCCGATGATGAATCGTCCTGTCCGCTTATATTCTTCCAGCCAAACCAGCGAAGGCGCCTCATTCGGCGGTAATTCCGGCATCTGGTCTTTGGAAAAAAACCGGGCCTCCCGGGTTTCATCGGTTTCCATCCGGAGCTCTCCCGTCCAGCGGTTCGCATAAAAGACGACGGTGAAATACTGGACCTGGTCGCCGTTCGGGTATTCCACCGATTCCACTTCGGGACGGGTGCTCAACCCGATCCCTTCCGGCTCCCGCATGTTCAGGCCGGTTTCCTCCCAAACCTCCCGGATGATGCAGGTTGTGATGTCCTCGCCTTCTTCCAGGCCCCCGGCAATGAGCCCCCAACGGCCGTTATCCCTGCGGCGGATCAGCAGGATTTCGCCGGCGTCATTTTCGATGATGATCCGGGCGGCCGGGTGGATCAGTTTACGATTGCCCACCAGCTTCCGGAGCGTTTGAAGGTAGGGCGCCATCTATCCGAGCGTTTTCTGCGTGAAATAATTAGTCTCTTTCCTATTGAAGGCATAAATTAGGTTATGCCATGCTAACAGGATCCCTCCTTCGTTCATGAAATTATTCAGGAACATGAAATTTTATAATTGGCTTTACCAAAATTAATAAACATTGATTTGATTATGCATAGTCCTTACCATGGTGGGATGATAATGTTTACGAATCGCTTGCAAGTTTCACAAACAGGGTCGAAAAAGCCAATATCTTTGCCAGAATTTTCCCGATTCTTGATCACCTTTACCCAGGCCATATGTCAGCATTAATGAAAGCCAAACTGATCGCCCTTATCCTCTTCGGCGCGTACGCTGTCTGGCTGGTCTTTTTTTCAAAAGCAAAACCCACAAAAATGGTTTTTTCGGAACCGAAGGGCGCAACTGTTGCCTTTTCAACCAGCGGCAGGAGCGGTCAGGTTGTTTATACCGGTCCGGAAGGCTCGTTCGCCATGTACTGGGAATTCGGCGGCGGCGACGTGATCGCTATTATCGACATCCCCAATGCTGCAACCTGGGAAGCCCAAACCCGGATCCCGCTGGAAAAACGGATGGATATCCTCCATTTTATCGGCCGCAAAACCGTAGAAGCCCAAACGACCGGCGGAAAGGGGACCTATGAGATCAAGGAAAAAAATATTCTGATCAAAACCCGTTAGTTTGAAAGCCAGAGCCAAACTCAAAGCAACCATATGACAGAACTCGGCAATCTCTTTCTGATCGTTGCGACCCTCATTTTCTTTGCTTTGTCCCCACTCCTCTTCAGCCGCAAACCGGCGCCAAGAGGCGATTATGGGGTCGGCCACGCCTGGACCATGATCCTGGGCAATGCGGGTTTTATTCTCTGTCTGGGTATTGTAACGGCCATCATAGGCTGGAAAGGCGGGTTCGACTGGGTGGGCCAAGCCGGCGGACAGCGGTTTTTGATCGTATCCCTGGGGTTCGTCCTGGCAATGACGGGTTATTTTTTCTTCTCCATGAAGGAAGGATTCGGCCAATTACCGCCTTTTCTGAAACAACTGACGGCCTACCTCCCCGGCATATTGCCGGTATTTTTGCTGGCAAGCGCGGCCATTCTGCTCAACGACCCGTTGCGGGCAGCCGTCCCCGCTCCGGTTTACAAATGGCCGATCTATTTTGTACTCGCAACCGGTATTCCGCCGGTAGGTATGATCCTGGCTGCCAGAGCCCGCAATGTTGAAGCCACTGTTCAGGCGGCAACCGAATCCGAACAGCGCAACCACCAGGACCACCTCGACCGGATCGACTCCACGGATGCGAACCAGGGAATTGCCGCTATCCTGGTCTTTACCGACAGCAACCACAACAAAGTCGTCCGGCAACGGGCGCTGGCCAAAGTCAAGTCGCGGGCCGATTGGCAGGAAGAACTGATCCGGCTGCTCCAAACCGGCTGGGCGCCGGAAGTATTTACCTTTCTGGCCTCCAATGAAGTAGATGATCAGAACCTTTTTGCAGAGCCGCTTGAAGCGGGCATCCGGACCCAGGCCAGGCTCATCCGGGAAAGCATCCGCCGATGCCGGGATAAATATGACCTCTACGAAGGCCGGTTCATTTGGGAAGTGGACCGGGTATTGCGGACGGTCCAAAAATTCAATGGCGCCGGCGTCGATTACCGTCCTGCCGTTCAGGAATTGAGGAAGGCCCTGGATGAACGGACCCATTTTGAAAAACCGACGCTTAGGGCGATCCACGTTCTGGAAAAGTGGCTGAAAAAACATTAACTATTTTTCTCATTTCACCCGGATGTACGTTTCCACATTGACCTGGTCAACCCCTGCTTCTTCTACTTTTTCAACCCCCTTGGTGATCAGCGTATCGCCTTTTACCGTGTATCCCAATTCGAACACCCCGCCTTCCCACTCCCGGTAGTTCAGATAATCCAGGTATTCCGTATAGATATTGCCGTTGATTTGGGCCCTGCCTCCGCCGGCAACGTAAACGGCAGTTGAATCCTTTCCGCCCTTCAGGTCGTGACGCATAAAAGCAAAATGCGTGGGCGTGATGATCTTGATCATTTCCTGACCAACGGTATAGTCCGTCAAAGCCGTATCCCGGCCGTTGATGGTCATACCGGTAAGGAGTTTCCAGGTACCCAACAGGGGTTCCGGTTTCGCCTGGTCCTTTGGTGCGCAGGATACTGCGGTTAACCCCAGTAAAATAAGCAGCAGGTTGTTTTTCATAGAATAACTTTATTTCAATTGATGATTAGTCACCCCAAAATCTCCCCCAAAACCTTCCCTTCCCCGTCCGGCGTGGTATAAACCGGCCGCTGCTCGACCTCGTAATGGGTATCCGGGGGAATACCGAGCGCGTGATAAACAGTCTGGTGGATCTGGTTGATGTACACCGGCTCCGTGACAGCCTTAAAGGGACGTTCGTCAGCCGTTTCGCCGTAAACGAAGCCTTTCTTGATGCCGCCGCCCCACAACAGCATGGAGCAGCCGTCGGTGAAATGGCGGTGCATGCCGTAATGCTTCGGGCTTTCCACCCGATCGGGCACGTCTACCTGATCCAGAACCTTCAACCCGGGGCGGCCTTCCACCAGCATATCCCGGCTGAACTCGCTGGCCAGGATCACCATCGTACGGTCGAGCAATCCCCGTTCTTCCAGATCGCGGATCAGCAGGGCTACGGGCCGATCGATCTGCGCCTTCATATCCACCAAACGGGAATGACCGTTCTCATGCGTATCCCACCCCAGAAACGGCTCATACTCCGTAGTAACGCTGATGAACCGGGCGCCGCGCTCCACCAGGCGCCGCGCCAGCAGACACCCCAGCCCGAACCGCCCGGTGTTGTATCGGTCATACACTTCCCTGGGCTCCTGGTGCAGGTCGAAAGCGGCGGCATCCGGCGATTTCAGCAGCCGGTAAGCCCGCTCCATGGCCTGCATCAGGGATTCCTGCTGGTACGAACTGCCGTATTCCCCGAACGGGCTCTTTTTGACCAGTTCCTTATACAGTCGGTTACGGCGTTCAAACCGCCCGAGGTCCATCCCTGGCGGGGGTTTCACGCTGTCGAGCCCCTGCGACGGATCCGGTATGGAAAACGGCCCGAACTCCGTTCCCAGAAAGCCCGCCGAATGGAAGGCCTTCAACTCCTCCCCTTCTCCGACCGTGAATCGCTGCCCGATATCGATAAAGGGCGGAATAACTGGATTGACCGGCCCCAACTCCCTGGCGATCCAGGCGCCGATATGGGGCGGCTGTACGGATTGCGGCGGCTCGTAGCAGGTATGCCAGTGGAACTGGTGGCGGGTGTGCAGAATATGCCCCAGGTCGGCCGCCCGGTAGGAGCGGATAATGGTCCCGCGGTCCATCACGCTTCCGATCTCCGACAAGCCTTCCGAAAACGATAAGCCGTCCACGGCAGTCGGAACGGACGGAAAGGTGCTGAGCACCTGCTTGCTTTCCATCCCCACCTGGTAGGGCGTATAGGTTTTGGGGTCGAACGTTTCGGTATGGCACATACCGCCCGCCATCCACAGCAGGATCACCGAATCGGCTGTGGCAGCAATCTGTTCCTTTCGTGCACAGGACGCCAGAAACGGGATAGCAGGCAAACTGGCGGCCATGGCAGCCAACCCGGCCTGCTGCATCTTTTGCAGGAACTCCCGGCGGGTTTGTGCATGGTTGTTCATTGTTTCATTGTTTACTTGTTTCATTGTTTCCTTGCTGGGTGTCCGTTGCAGAGGCAACACCATGCCTGCAACTGCACTTATGACTTATGCGACGGAAAAATTTTCCGTCGCTACTTACGACTAAACTCATATCAATTGAAATTCAGGCAGCAACAACACTGCCCAGATAATGTCTTCGAGTGTTTCCTGGGGCTGTTTGTCATCCCAGTTCTTCAGCAATAATTTTTTCTCTTTTCTGCCGGGGACCCGGCCCAGTGCCTTTAGGTACAGCTCATCCAGCAATTGCCCCGGGTCATCACCGCTTTTAGCGAGCCACGCAACGGATCCGCGGGCGATATCCTCGTGGAAAAACGCACTGTTGGTCAGCAGCAGGGATTGCAACAGGGTCGGTTCGGCATCCCGGCGGGTGGTGACGATCTCCCGCACCGGGCGCCCCAGGGTTTTCAGGAATTCGTCCTGGCGCACCAGCGCGGCCCGCACAAAAGGCAGCGCGGCCGTATCCGCCTCAAAGGCAAACCCGGGCAACTTACCCCAATAGCTGTTTTGTCCGTTTCCGGCATTCCAGGCTTGCGGCCAATCCGAATCATCGTAGGTCAGGGCGGTCCAGTTTTGCTGAAGGGTATCGGCTGACGTCTTCCAATTGCTGTCCGAGTAAATCAATTGGGTCGCGCCGTTTTCAAAGGTCAGCCGCATGGAAAACAACAGCCCTGCCGGATTGGGGATCTCGCCGTCATTGATCCCGGCAACCGCCAGGAGGTTCTCTCCGGCAAACAAATCGACGGGAATGGTCAGCCGGTGGACCTTGCGCCAATCCTCTCCCGTCCCGACCGGCCGACCGTTCAGATAACAGGCATAAGCGTGATCAGCCGTGATCAGGGCCTCAGCCGATTTCAGTTTCGAGGCCTGTTCCAGCGAAAAGGACCTGCGGAATAAACGGGTTCCCGGTTTCGGCAACACCCGGCGATCCAGTTCGATCTCTTCGTGCCAGATCCAGTTGGCCGGCATTTTGCCGCCTTTTGGATCGAACGCCACACCGTAATAGGCCGGAGCGGCCACCTGGGCCAGCGCATCCACAAACTGTTCGGCCGTGAGCCGCCGGATAGCCGGGCCCCGGAAAACGAATTTTTCGGACAACAGATACTCCGGCGACGGGTACGACACCGCCGGCAATTGGTATGCCCGCGAGGTCATGATCCGGAACAGCAACTGCCGGAAATCGTAACCGTTATCGATAAAATCGGCAGCCAGCCAGTCCAGCAGATCCTGGCTCCAGGGAATATTGTCCATTTCATCCACCGGCGCTACGATCCCCCGTCCGAAGAGCCTGTCCCAAAATCGGTTGACCAGCGTGCGGTACAGCCGCCCGTCGGCGGGTTGGACGATCACCTCAGCCAGTTGCCGCAGTCGGTCTTTCAGGCTGTCGGCCGCCACCTGCCCCAGTTCCGGGTACAGGAATGCCGTTTTGGCCATCCGTCCGGTAGGTTTGTCGCAGCGGTAGATCTCCAGCGGGGTTTCGGAAAAGATATTGGCGAACCCGTAGGATTGGTCAAGGGTGAGGTTGTTCACGAAGCTGTTGTGACAGGAGGCGCACTTCAGGTTCAACCCAAGCAGGGACTGGGAAATGTTCTGGGCTGCCTGCAATTCGGTGCGTTGGCTGGCATTGACCTCTCCGCGCCATTTGATCCCTTTGATAAAACCTTCCGATTCAGGTTCCGGATCGATCAGTTCTGCCGCCATCCGGTCATAAGGCTTGTTTTCGTACAGAGAGCGGTAAAGCCAATCCGAGATCTGCCTGCGCCCGCCGGTGATGTAGCCGGTACCAGAATAGTCGTTGCGCAGCAGGTCATTCCAGAAGCTGAGCCAGTGGAGGGTGTAACCGTCCTGATCGTCCAGCAGCCGTTTGATGAGTTGTTCCCGTTTGTTGTACGACCGGTCGGCCAGGAATTGTTCCACCGCAGCCGGTTCCGGCAGAAGCCCGGTAATGTCCAGATAAGCCCGGCGCATGAATTGGCGGTCGTCGATCACATCGGGCCAGTCCAGGTCATTTTTTTCAAAATAAACATGGACAAACTTGTCGACGGGATGAGCGATATCCGCCGGTGTCTCCGGCAATTGCGGTTGCTTCAGGGCCATCTCCGCTTCTCTGAATACCTTCAGCTCCCGGTCGGCCCAATGCGCGCCCCGGTCGATCCAAAGCCGGATCAGCCGGATCTCATCGGCTTTCAGCACCTTGCCCTTGGGGGGCATGGCGTCTTCATCGGAGCGGGGCAATTCCAGCCGCCGAATGATCTCGCTTTCGGCGGCTTTCCCGGCCACCAGGACGGGGCCGTCCTCACCGCCGGCAAAAACGCCGTCTTTTGAATCGAGCGCCAATCCGCCCTTCCGCTTTTCGGTACTGTGGCACTGGTAGCAGTTATGCGCAAAAACGGCGCGTACTTCCAGGTTGAGCCGGTCGAGCTGGTCCTGGGGCAGAGAATCCCCTTCGGCGACGGACAGGAAGGCCTGCAGTTGTCCGGAATCAGGGCCATCACTGCTTTTGCCGGGCAGTACCGACGAAAGATAATCGGCGCCATGGGTCAGACTGGCGCCCAGGTGCCCCGTGACAACCAGGCTCAGCCCCGTGACAACCAGACTTGCAAAAGCCAGCCGGTGCCGTTTGCGATAAAGCCAGGCCGACAGGCAGGAAAAAACGGCGGTAGCGTATCCGGCCCATTGGTGCTGATCGATAAGCCCGCCGCCGTAATCCTCCGTTTGACGAAGCATCAGCCCCATGACAACGGACAGGATCGCTGTTGCGGCGCCAAGGACGACCGCCGCGCTGTAGTCCGATCCTTTCTTTCGCCACCGGCTCCAGCTTTCCAACAGCAGGGCGCCGACCAGCAATCCGATCGGAAAATGGACCATCATCGGGTGCAGGCGGCCCAGGAGGGCGATCAGCCAGTTGGTGGAGAGCAAAGACATCGAAGAAGTTTTTTCAACGTTAATAATAAAAAACTTTTGTCGATAAAGAGCGATGTTTAGACTTGCGTCCCACAAATTGATAACTCCCGGTCGGGAGAATAGTCTAATTTTAAGATATCAGTTCTTTTATTGCACTTATGGTATGATTAAAACTTTTGGATTTATTTTTCTCCAAATCCATAAAAGGCGCAATAGACGAAGAAAATTCAAGTTTTGGAAGGTATTGCCTGCCGGAAAATTCTGGGATGTTTTTCAATAAAAATTCTTTTGGATTATTTATTTCATCCACGTCTCTTAATTCAGACTTGTTTGAAATCTGAGATGGCTTAAACCTTGGATAGGCTTTTTCTATTGCTGATAAATCACCAAGGAACCAAGATTCAAGCTCTCGGCAAACAATTCTTATGCGATAATCACATGAACAATTCTCATTAACAATTTCATCTAATTGTCTTTTTACATCTATACAACTGGCACTGTCTTGATCTCTTGTTACGAGAATCTTGGATCCCGGAATTTTGCTTATTGTGGGCAAGGTTCTACCAAGAGCCTTTTTCAAATCTTGTTTTCCTTGGTGACTGTATATGTTGAAAGAAATATGCTCAGGCAGAATATTTGGCAATAGAACCTCAAAAACATTTTTACAAGAAGGCTCCTCTGTAAAAACATGCAGGAATGTTGTCATAAGTTGGCTCCTTTGATGTAGTGATTCCGCCACAACCAACCTAAGTCGTTATCGGAAGATAATTCTTTTACTATGGGATCATCCTTTGCAGCTTTTATCAAAGTAAAGCCTTCACTTTTTTGAAGGAAAAAGAGTTCTTCAAGGTGCACTCCGTTAACAAAATCCGGTGAATGAGTGGATACTAAAACCTGGCCACCTTTTTCAGAATACTCACGTATTTCTTCACATAATTGTAATAACAAATCGGGATGTAAAAAATTTTCAGGTTCTTCAATGCAAAGCAACGGATGAGGAACCGGATCGTGGAGTAAGATCAGGTAGGCAAACATCTTGATCGTGCCATCAGAAACAAATTTCGATAAAAAAGGATTTTTAAAACTTTCATCTTGAAAACGAAGGAGAATCATTCCATCTTCTGTCTCTTTTGCTTCCACTTTGTTAATGCCCGGTATACGCTTAGGAAGTTTTTCCAATACTTTATCAAACAAATCTCTATGATAGTCAAACATGTACTTTGTAACTTGGGCTAAATTATGCCCCGTTACAGATAAATGTTCAGAAATGCCGGTTTCTGAAAGGTTTCTTCCGTATTCAATTTTAAAATTAGAAACATACCATCTTTCTAATAAGACCCTAAAAGATGTAATAATTTTAAATTTTTCAAACTGCCCCAATCCTTTAATAGCCATTACATCCGGGCTTGCAACCTTTTGATAATCGCGCTTTTCAGTAATACCTTCTTTACCATATTCTTCTTCATTTGTAATGGCAAAACCTTCTCCTTTTGAAAAATCTAGAAAATGCCAAGGCCGGCCATATTGCCCCCTCCTATATTTTAATACCTCTTTATCAATATATGCCTTACCACTTTCATAACCTAACTCCAAACTGTAGGTAACAAGTGGCGTATGTTCTTCATCAGGTTGAGGGTTCCTGAATTTAATCTCAAATTTAATTTTTTCAGTAGTTGGGGTATTCCTTGAAATTACTTCCTGGAATCCACCTCTCCGATTTATAGCAATATTTACATTTGTTTGCAAAATATCGCTAAGAAATCCAAAAACGTCAAAGAAAGTAGATTTGCCGGATCCATTTGGTCCAAGAAATACTGCCATCTTTGGGAGGTCCTTAATAGAAGTATTTTTGAATACTTTAAAATTTTCTATCGTCAAGCTTTCTATCCGCATGCTCAAAAATTTTAACCTTTACACTCTTTAAGGATCGGTGAATTAATAAGTGTCGCTTCTTTCGACAGGCAAGGGATTTTGGCGCTAACCAAGGCAAGGGTTCGTGAGCTTAGCCATAACTAAGTGAGCCGGTTCCTCAACATGAGCAAGCGATCCCAACGGGTGAATGTTCGGTGAACATTCAAGCGCGCGAACCGCTCGCGGATGGGATAGCAGGGCCCAAAGGCCCTCCTGGAAAAGCTGACAGTTATTATTTCAGCGGTCCTAAAAACCCAAAATACCCCTTTCCTAATTTTCAGTTGGCAAATATACATAATTCTTAAGTATAGACGATGTCAAAATAGCTTTTCAAACGTCTTCTTACCACTAAATAAGTCAGGTTTTCAATTTAACTTATTGCACCAAATAAAGGCACACCGGTATAGCCTCCTCCGGATACTTTTTGCAAATTTGTTTTCAGGAAAGGATTGTTGATTCGTTGATTCGTTGATTTGATGAAAACGGGAGATCGTTCAGAATTTTATGTCAACTCGATTTTCAGCGCACGCAGCGTGTTAAAAATCAAAGCCTTGCGTCTTATCGTCTTTGCGAGAGAACCGCTTTTTTGAACATTCTCGAAAACGGCTGCCTTCGAATCCTCGAATCCTCGAATCCTCGAATCTTCAAATACGCATTCCAATGGCCAAAACACCCTCCGCCCGACTTTATGATCTCATCCATTCCCTCACCGGAACGGAAAAACGCCATTTCAAGCTGTACGCCCGTGAAGGGGATAACAAGTACAACCTCCTGTTTGACGCCATGGAAAAACAGGACGTTTTTGACGATTACGCCCTCCAGGAATTGGTGTATCCCGGCGAAAACATCCAGAGCCGGAAGTATTCCGAACTGAAAGCCTACCTCTACGACCTGATCCTGCAAAGCCTGCAGCGTTACGACGAGCATGCTTCCGTCGATTTCCGGATCAAGGGCTACCTGCAGCACGTCAGGGTGCTTTACCGGCGGTCGCGTTTTGCGGAGGCTGTCGACCAACTGGCCAAAGCGCGGCGGCTGGCCATCCAATTCGAACAGTATACCGCCTTGCTGGAGATCCTGAACTGGGAAAAACAACTGGCCTACGCCAACATGGATGTGGCCTTCCTTGCAGGGGAATTATCGCGGATATCGAAAGAAGAAACGGAAGCCTACCGCGAACTCCACCTCTGCACCCACCTGCGCAACCTGTTTTTCGAATTGTGGGCCATCATACGTCAGGACCCGGCGCCGGGGCAATCGGCGCGGCAACGCCTGGGAAAATGGAAGGAGAAGCTTGATTTGCCGGAGCCCGCGACGTTAACCTCCTATACCTCCAACGTATTATACCTGCGGCTACAATCCCTGTTGCAATACGCCGGCGGCGAGCAAAAGGCCTTTTACCGAACGGGCAAGGACCTGCTCGACCTGATGGAATCCAACCGGCATTTCCTGGAAGAAGATGTTTCGGAATATATCTCGGCGCTCAGCAATTTCATGCGCAGTTGCGGCGAACTCAACCGGATCGCAGAATTGGAAGAAAGCCTGGAGAAGCTCCGCCGGCTCAAACCCAACACTCCGGACGACGAACTGAAGATCCACCGCCAGTATTACCAGATCAAATTTGCCCTCTGCATCCAGCAAGCCGATTTTCAGGAAGGCATGCGGGCGCTGGACAACCACCTGCGTGAAAAGGAAAAATTCAATCCCGCTTTTTTCGACCGGCAGGCCTTCTTTTACACCTATTTCTACATCTGTTTCGGCGCGGGTGATTTTGACCGGGCCCTTTCCTTTCTCAACCAATGGCTGCAATCGGACAAGGGCATTGAGCGCCAGGACCTGCAAGCCCTCGCCCGCATCCTCAACCTGGTCATCCATTACGAACTGGGCAACTCCGTATTGTTGGATTCACTGCTGCGTTCCACTTACCGCTTTCTGAAAAAACGGAACAGCCTGCATCAGGTTGAACAGAAATTCATCGAAGGCATCAAGGAAGCCATTGAAGCGGGATCCGCCAAAACGGAAAGGCAGGCCTTTGAGAAACTGGGAGAAGAATATAAACGGCTGGCGGCTTCATCGCCTCAGGCCCGCAAATTGCTCACAAGACCCTTTCACCTGCAGGCCTGGGTGGACAGCAAGATCAGGAACCAGCCGTTTTACAAATCACTAAGCGAATACGAACACTGAAAAATCGAGGATTCGGTTATTCGAGGAATTGATTGTTGCTTCGAATTCCTGCCTCACCGTTCTCCGGCGGCCAAAGCTTATGGCGACGGCACGCAGGCTCAATTCCTCAGTTCCTCAATTCCTCAACAACATTCAGGGATTGATATCATGCGTGACATTACCCCCCCGAATGCTGAAATAATGGCTGAGCCCGTTGATTGAACGCACCCTGCGGATGTCAATGCCATCCCAGGTAATGCGCGAGCCGGGTGAACTCTCCAGGTTCAGGCGCGGCTTCCGAACATCAAAGCCCCCTTTGACCTGATTTTGACGGGTCTCATCCAAAACCAATTCAGGTTGATCAAAAGACTCAAGTGTTAAGTTTTTTTTCATACCTTTTATTTAGTCGTAAGTTGTAAGTCGTAAGTTGTAAGTTGTAAGTCGTAAGTCCGGTAATTGAGCGCAGCCGAAATTAAGTCTAAGTCATTGACAAAAGGCGTCCAGTGATGCTCCAACCTGCTTTTCAGTCGGCAGTCCTACCGCATCTCCCGTCTGCCGTAGCTCCTCAAGAGCGAAGGCGGGCAGCATCAAGCCCCACAATTAACGCCCTCAACCACCGAAAGTCAAACCTTTTTTCCTAAAAAGTCAGTTTTTCAAACGGCTATTCTTTAAAAATAGCCCATAAGTTCACGTTACTTCCCCAGCAGTTGACCTTATGGATTTCCGGGAGCCGGAACAGGCAGGTTTCCACCAGGTTGAACGCAAAGGGCTTGACATTGCAACGGTTGGCATCGATGTAGAAGACTTTGCCGTAAGTGTTTTCCGCCAGGCAGGTATATTCCGCAAAGGCATTGGTGTTGGTCAGGTCGGCATTGAGAAAAGTCAGGATCTGAATGGTGATATTTTTACCGGTCAGGCCGTCGGCCCAATCGCAGATGTCCAGGCCCCTGATCTTGCAGATATTGGCCCCGTCAGATATGAGAAAAATGGCCTTGCGCAAGGAATCATTAGCGGAGAACAGGGAAGGCGAGTCCACCAGGATGTTCAACAACGGCGTAGTGCCGTCGGGGGCCAGAAAGTCGAGGGCAAAACGAAAGTCCGTCCGGTTCAACTCCCCGACCGGGTGCCAGAGCTTGGGCACCGTGCCGCAATCCCCGCCGATGGTGCCGATCCCCAGGCTGGTCGATTCCGGGATCCTTTTGAGCAGGTAAAGCGCCGTTTCCTTCATGACCTTGAACCGGTCCTTGTCGACGCAGGCCACCTTTTCCATGACCATCGAGCCTGAAATATCCAGCAGGAATACCACCTCGTCATAAACCGAGAAGTCCAGCAGCTGGTAGATATTGGCCGGAATGTCCGCATAGCCGGCGCCGGAAGTCTCATCGTGCGCCGCCGTTTCGGGGAATTCCCGCATCGGGATGCCCAGGGAGTCGCAAAGCATCTTGTAATTTCCGCGCGCCGCCGCGTTGGAGCCGTCGTATTCCAGCGCACCCGCGAAAAAGTCGACACTGCGCTCCATATCGCGCTTGTGGATGTGCAGGTGTTCGGGTTGATCCCGGCTCAGGTGGGCATTCTTGCCCTGGTTCATGAAGGTGGCGTACCCCAGCGTATTGGAAATAATGGACAGCAGCCTGGGTCGTCCCAGCGCTTTTTGCGCTTCAAAGGCCTGCCTGAGCTGGGGAATGGCCTGGTCGAACCGGCTTGTATAGGTATAGATCAGGCCGGTCACCATATACCGGAAGGCGAGCCTTTGGCGGTTTTCCGGGTCCGGAGCGGCCGTCATGGCGGCAGCCCCTCGCTGGAGTATGTTCAACGCTTCATCCCCGGATCCGGACCGGCCGAGCGACAAGGCGTACGCCAGGGCAAAATTGAATTCATCAGGAACGGCTTCATAGGCCCTTTTGAAATGCCGGGTCGCCGCTCCCGTATCGCCTTCGTTGAAATAATAAGCGCCGACATAGTAATTGCGGTAAGCCTCCCGCTCCCCGCCCGGCGGACGCAGAGAAAGGCTGACCAGGCAGGCGATCAGGACAGACAGGTATATTGCAGTTTTTCTCATTCCGTTGACTTTTAGTCGTAAGTCGTAAGTGATAAGTCGTAAATTGCCGGGTCGGAAGACTTACGACTGAGGACTTACGACTTACGACTGAGGACTTACGACTGAGGACTTACGACTTACGACTGAGGACTTACGACTTACGACTGAGGACTTACGACTTACGACTGAGGACTTACGACTTACGACTGAGGACTTACGACTTACGACTGAGGACTTACGACTTACGACTGA
>CALMYQ010000084.1 GCA_937873655.1 uncultured Lewinella sp.
GGACGGCGCCGGCAACCACGACTACTGCGAGACGTATGTACTGGTTCAGAACAACAACGGCTTGTGCGGCGGCAACGAAGGCGGCGTGGCCGGTGTGATCGAAACGGAGGAAGGCCAGACCGTTGAAGGGGTGAATGTGCAGCTGAGCGGCCAAACCTCCATGACGGATGTAACACCTGCGGCCGGCGATTACCTGTTCAACAACCTGCTGACCGGTTACGATTACACGGTGACGCCGGAGCTGGACGAAAACTACCTCAACGGGGTAACTACGTTCGACCTGATCCTGATGGCCAAGCATATCCTGGGCACACAGACCCTGGACAGTCCGTACAAGCTGATCGCAGCCGATATCAACAACTCGGGTACGATCACTACGCTGGATGCTATCCAGCTCAGGAAGCTGATCCTGAATGTGGACCTGGAATTCTCCAATAACACGAGTTGGCGGTTCATCCCGCAGGCGTACGACTTCCCGGTCCCGTCGAACCCGTGGTTTGAGACCTTCCCCGAGGTGATCAACGTCAATGACCTGGCGGGTGAGCTGACGGATCAGGACTTCATCGGCGTCAAGATCGGCGACCTGAACGGCAGCGTGCAGGCCAACGCACTGGATGTCGAACCGCGCAACCTGAAGGGCATGTTCTACTTCGATGCGGACGAGATGCACCTCAAGGCCGGCAACGAATACCGGATACCTGTTACAGCAAAAGACCTGGCGAAAGTGCAAGGCTGGCAGGGAACCCTGAAGCTGGACCAGGGTGCGCTGGAGCTTGCTGATCTGGCGCCGGGTACGGTCGAATCCGAAAACTTCGGTATGCGTTTTGCGGATGAGGGCATGATCACCTTCAGCTGGCACCGCTCGCCCGTAGCTTCAGCGGAGGCTGAGCACCGCTCGCCCGTAGCTTCAGCGGAGGCTGAGCACCGCTCGCCCGTAGCTTCAGCGGAGGCTGAGCACCGCTCGCCTGTAGCTTCAGCGGAGGCGCCGGCAGATGTCCTGTTTACGCTGGTCGTAAGGGCTATGGCCGATGCCGACCTGAGCGATGTACTGGCAATCAGTTCGCGGTATACGCAGGCGGAAGCCTACGGTCAGGATGACGAGTTGATGGACCTTGGATTTCGGTTCAGCAACGGCTTGATTGCGGAAATGCCGTTCGAATTGTACCAGAACGAGCCCAATCCGTTCAATGACCGCACTGTGATCGCCTTCCAGTTGCCGGAGGCCGCCCAGGCAGAGATCACCGTACACGATGCGTCCGGAAGGGTGCTGAGGTTGATCCGCGGTGACTTTGCCAAAGGGTATAACCGGCTGACATTGAGCAGGAACGACTTTGGAAACGCTACCGGCATCCTGTATTACACAGTGACGGCGGGCGAGCATAGGGACACGAAAAAGATGATGGTGATCGGAAATTAACGGCATTTCCGGCCTTTCATCGCCGATCAGAAAAAAATGAGCAAGGCGGAATAGCGGGTAACAGCGCTGTTCCGCCTTATTTTATTGATATCCCTATCGGATTTTACATTACGGCTGCAGGAGAGCCCCTGCAGAATCTTTCCCGCACAGGATTATAATCTCCAATAATTGCTACCTTTGCTCATGTAGCAGGAGGGGCACAACAAACAACTCGATTAAAAAGTGAACTAACCGGCCTCCGATAGCGGCCGCAACCTGTGCCTGAAAATGGGAACGATTACCGTGGCAATTGTGGAGGACGATCCGATATCGGCCTTCGACCTTGAAACCTTTATCCGCGACCTGGGATACGCCGTTGCAGCTACCTTCGAAGGCGGCGAAGAAGCGATTCGTTTTTTTAAATCCGAACATGTCGACCTGGCGCTTGTCGATATCTCTCTTAAAGGCGGCATATCGGGTATTGAAGTCGCAGAAGAAGTCGCCGCCAAAGGCATACCGCTGATCTTCATTACGGCCTTCGACGACCCGAAGGTGTACCGCGAAGCCAAAAAGACCTACCCGTACGGCTATCTGATCAAACCTTTCGGCAAACTCACCCTGCAAAGCGTCATCGAATCCTGTTTTATGCGCGCGGCCGACCCGGCCCTGACCGAAAAGATCCTGCCCGTATGGAAAGAAGACCTGATGATGAATGACTACTTTTTTGTCAAAAGTCAGGAAAAGCTCGTCAAGATCAACCGCTCACAGGTGCAGGTCATTGAGGCGGACGGGAATTACTGCATCCTGCACACGCGGGAAAGGCGATACGCTGTCAAATTATCCATGAAGAAGATCCTGCTCCATTTTTCAACCCAGCAATTTGCACAGATCCATAGAAAATACATCGTTCAGTTGCAGTCAATCGATTGCGTTGACCTGAACAGGAACGAAGTCGTGGTAAATGATACCGGTTGGCCGATAGGGGAAAGCTTCAAGACAAACTTCCTGGAAAAAGTGCAACGGATCTAGCGCGTATGGGAAACATCCGGGGTTTGTTTCTGTGTGCGCTTCTTGTTGCTCCGCTGACCGGTTGGGCGCAACCGCAGCAATTGTTTACCCATGTCCAGCAATTTTTTCCGGAACCCAACCGGCTTGGCGTATTTGTCAACGGGTATGTGGTTGATGAAAGGGGATTCCTCTGGATTTCCTCCACCGAGGGCCTTTACCGGTACGACGGCGCCAACTTCAAGGAGTATGACACGGAAAAATTCGGCCTTTCATCCCCGGCTTACAACCAGATCCTGATGGATAAAAAGGGATTGCTCTGGTTGATCCGTTTTGAGGACAATAGAAGGGACTGGGGCAAACACAAGATCCTATCGGTTGAACTGTTTGATCCGGTTGAAGAAAAAAAACTATCCAAACCCCTGGCGGATTGGTTGAACAAGGTCGCCGCCGACAAACGGTTGCTTTGCCTTTCAACTGCCGCCGATCATACCCTTTTTATCGGGGTGTCGGGAGAAGGCATCTATACCTATGACGGGAATCTGGCCCACCTTGTGACAGCGGATATTCGTCCGGATCTCATTTTGCCGGTAAAGACCGAAAAAGGCCTGATATGGTATTATGAAGACAATAAGTTGTCGGCAATCAACGAAAACGGCCGCATTGTGCATCAAAATCAGACCCCGCCGATTAAATATTGCAAACTCCTCGGCAAGCGCCTGCTGTATCTCGTTTTTCAAACCCGGAGGCTGATCTTTGACCCGGAGGCCAATACCCTGGATTCCCTTTACCAGCCTGCGCCCGGCATTACCATTGCGGCCGATGATTACAATACCTTTTCCATAGATCAACGGGGCCAATTCTGGGCGGTCAAGAGCGATTACCTGGATATATTTGACCCTGAAAAAGGCTTGCTGGTGAAAGAATGGCCGGTCGGATTTCCCATTAACAGAAAAACGGATGTAAAAATAGAATGGATCTCACCGACTACCGGATGGCTGGAAGCAGGCGACCGCCTGTCGGTGATCAACTACCGGAAAGAATTATTCAGCCGCGCGCTCGAAGGCAAGGAAGTCCGCGGGATTTCAGCCGTTGACGACAGCCTGCTCCTGAGCGTAAGCTACGGCGGCATTTACCAGGTTAATCACCGCCATCCCGAACATGCTCCGGTTTTGATCGATACCCTGAGATACGGCGGCCTGAGCATTTCCCGCTTTGATTCCTCGACCTTTCTAATCGGCCAGCATGGGTCGCAGGTGTTGTTTTGCGAAAGGCAAAAAAATTGGAAAATACGCCGGGTTCCGGTCATCTGGGGCAAAAGGGCGGACCAAAAGGATAATTTCCCCTTTACGGACCGGGCGGGAAATATCTGGTTGGGCACCATGACCGGCCTTTACAAATACGATCCAGGGCAAAAATCATTTTTACCCTACCTGTTTTCCGATTCCCTTTCCTCACTCAATGAAACGACCTTTTTATCTTTCCAGGAAACGGATAAAGGCATCTGGATGGCTGCAGGCAAAGGGATGGTTTTCCTGGATGCCAGGACGCATTCCGCTAAAAGGAGCCGCGATATTTCAGGATTCAATATCGACCATTTCTACATCGACCCGCAAGGCGATTTCTGGCTGGCCACCAAAGGCGGAGGGCTGGTCTTCTGGGACACCCGGTCGGACACAACCCGGCATTGGACCACCCGGAACGGGCTTTCCAACGACTTTGTCCACGCCGTTTACCCCGATCGGAGCGGCTTTTTATGGCTGCCCACCAATAACGGCCTCAGCCGGTTTGATCCTGAAAAAGGCGAATTCATCATCTTTCGGCAAAAGGACGGCCTGACCCACAACGAATTCAATCTGACTTCGCATTTCCAATCCCCGGACGGTTCCCTGTACTTCGGCGGCATGAACGGCATCACCTGTTTTAATCCGGAAAACCCCGGTTTTTCCAACCTGACCGAGGACGCTCCGCTGGTGGTCAGTGAGATACTGGAATTGAACCCCCGTACAATGGTAGCCCAAAACAGGATAAACCAATACATCCAAACAGGGCAAATAACCTTTAATCCGGGAGTCGGAACCATGCAACTGCGCGTCGCCCTCATTGATTTCACGCAAAGCGGACAGCGGGAGTTCGGCTACCTGCTCGAAGGTTTTGATCAGGATTGGAATTACGCCGATGACGGCATCATACGATTGAACAACCTGCCGTACGGCCATTTTACCCTGCGCATCAAAGGAAAAAACGAACAACAGGCCTGGTCGGTCAAGCAATTGAACATTCCGGTCGTCGTCCTGCGGCCTTTTTACCTCAAAACCTGGTTCCTGCTTCTCATCGTGCTGGCCATGGCCGCCGGGGTATGGGGGTTGATCTGGTGGCGGACGGCCCGGCTGAGGAATGAACGCAGGCTCCTCGAAGCCGAGGTAGCCAAACGGACGGCCAGGATAGAAGAGCAGAATGAAGAACTTAAATCCATGAACGATTTCAAGGACCGCCTCTTCGCCATCATCGGTCACGAACTGCGCGGCCCCCTGGTCAGTTTTCGCGGAATATCCCGGAAAATGGCGCACCTGATCAAAGCCAGGGATTTTGACCGCCTGGAGAAGTTCGGCGGAATAATGGACAAGTCCGCCGTTCACATCGGCGATATGCTCGACAACCTCCTCAGTTGGGGAATCCTCCAACGCAAACAAATGATATACAGGCCGTTATCATTTCCGGTTGCCGATCCGGTGGACCAGGCCCTCCTGGCCTACAAGCCCCTGGCGGAAATAAAAAACATTGAGCTGAGTGCCGCCGGCCCGCGGGATCTGATGGTGTTCGCAGACCAGAACGCCGTCCGGATCATCCTCCAGAACCTGGTCAGCAACGCTGTCAAATTCACCAATGCCGACGGCCGGGTTTCCATCACCTGGCAGGCCGCCGGCGATCAGGTCGGCATATGCGTAAAGGATACCGGCGCAGGCATCCCGCAACATAAACTGGACCGGCTGTTTACGATCGATATGGGTACCGAAAAAGGTACGGCGGGCGAAACGGGGGCAGGGCTGGGCCTTTCGCTTTGCAAGGAACTGATCGCAGCCAATAAAGGCCGGATCGAGGTTGAAAGCACGCCGGGCGCCGGCTCGGCCTTTTGTTTGTTCCTTCCTCGCCCGGATTCGTTTTGATCACCCCGCAAAACGGGGTTGGTACTCCTCTTGTTCTGATTGGTCAACCTCGTTTAGGATTCCCGCTCATTATTGGATATCTTCACCAACAGTAAGGAAATGTTTTGTAACATTTTTAGGTATGCGGTGTCCGGGTTCCCTTTTCATCAGTGTGGTTCATCGGACAAAGGAGACGGCCTGGATCGTTGAAAGGATTTAAACTAGTCTGTCGACTGAACTCCGAAAGTTCCTGTCATAAAGATCATCGCCGTCCCTGCCGCTGCTATGCCGGAAAATACCGGATCATCTCATTGTCTCTTCAGACCGTCATGCTGTGATATAGGCTTACAACCACGAAATTATTCTTTCTTGAAATGCTGTTGAATTTTCCCGAATCGCATCGGGGTACCATGCTTGTTTTAGTTATACAAATTTGTTAACAACCCAGACAATAACATTTTGAATAATGCAGCGTCGTCCGGGCAGCACAATTGTGCAACAAAAAGGACGAACGCTGCATGCCTGTTCTGGGAAGGCTGTCAGGTCGCTCCTTACAGACAGCGCTGAAAAAAAAACGCTTCGGCCGGAGGGTTATGCTCCCTTCCGGCCGTTATTTTTTGCTCCCGGACCGCGGTTTTCACCAGAAAAGTTATTTTTGCCTCAATATTGACCGGTCAACGATTTCCTCCCCCGGCTAAAACACAAGCTATTTTAGAAAAGCAGACAGCATGAAAGCCATTGAGGTGGTAATTATTGAGGACGATCCTGTTTTTGCCTATGAACTGGAAGACCTGATCCGGGAAATGGACTATCAGGTCGCCGGGACATGGAGCACCGGTGAGGAAGCCATCCCGTACCTGCTGGAATACGGCGCCGATCTGATCCTGCTGGATATCTCGCTGGAGGGGGCGTTATCCGGCCTTGAGGTAGCGGAAAAAATAGCGGATAAGGATATTCCTCTGATCTTTATTACCGTATCCGCCGACCCGGAGAGCTACCGCGAAGCCATAAAACGCTATCCTTTTCCCTATCTGGTCAAGCCATTTGACCGGCTGACCCTGCGGAGCGTGATCGAATCGTGTTTTTTCAGAAAAGGCGATGCCGGGCCAATGGAGAAATTTTCCGTGACGCGGCAGAAAGTCGATTTTCAGGAAGAATTCCTGTTCATAAAAAACAAGGACAAACTGACCAAGGTGAGCAAAACGTCGATCCTGTTCATCGAGGCCGACGGCAATTATTGCATCCTTTACACGGTCTACAGGAAATTTGTGGTAAAGATGTCCCTCAGGAAAATGTCCGAAAATTTTCCGGCCGGATTGTTCCTCCGCATTCACCGGAAATATATGGTCCAGCTCTCCGCGATAAGCGATATTGACCTGAGCAACGGAGAAGTGATCATAGATAACAAACGGCTGCCGATCGGCGATCTTTACCGGATCGATCTGCTCAGGCGGTTGAACAGAATTTAATGCAGAACCGGTTTCATCAACCGGATTTCCCTATTTACAACCTTTAATAGGGCGCATTCTCATGAGTTCCTTTATTTTAAAGCCCGTTGGCCAATCCCGTGTTAATCGCACGGATTGCCAAGCATTTTTTAAGTAAGCACGGTATTTTTATTGGCTGAAAGAACCGGTTTATACCGTCTTTCAGCCCTTTTGTTTTTGAAACGCCCTATCTTTGTCCGTGTATTCAACGGCAGTTTTCGTCCAAAAATCACCAACTTGCAACGGCCTTCAATTCATTCCCGGTATTGGATTGCCTTCTCCAACAACGTATTTACCTCCCGGTACATATTCGCGCTGTTGTTCGTTGTTGTGTACAGCCTGACCCTGACCGGTCAGGAACTGCTGACCCGCGTCCGGATCCTGTCCGTCGAAGATGGATTGTCGGGCAGGTTCATCAACGACATCGACCGGGATGACCGCGGGTTTATCTGGATCCTGACGAACGAAGCGGTCAACCGGTTTGACGGGACCACCTTCAAATCCTATCCCAAAGCCGCCTACGGCCTGTCTGCCAATATTTACGACCGCCTATTTACCGATACTGACGGGTACCTCTGGCTGGTCCAATACGCATTCGGCAAAAACAGCCAGCGCATCACCCGGTACGTCAGGCATGTCGACCGGTTTGATCCGGCCGGTGAATTGATCGTTCCCGGATTGGACCGGTCCTTCTCCGAAGCCGGCGTGTCCGTCGACAGCCTGACCGCAATCGCCGCTGCTTCCGATCACCGGCTGTACCTGGGCTTCCGCAACGGAGATATTTATTTATGGGATTCGGGCCTTACAAAAATCGTTTCGACCGGCCTCTACCTCAATTACATCTTTCCGCCGCCCGACGACCAGTCGCCCGTTTGGTGCATTTCCCGGGGCCGGCTGGCATCCTTCAACCGTGCCGGCAACCTGCTGGCCGAGCTGAAAGTCCCCAGCCTCACAGGCCTGAGGAAGCTTTCCGATTCCAGGTTCCTCCTGTTCCATCACAAGGAAAGGTATTTTTTTGATCTGAATACGGCCGAACTGGATTCAACCCTGGAGGTCGCGCCGGGAATCGCAGTAAACGGAACGGATTTCACGGCTTTTTCCAGCGATCCCCTCGGTCGCACCTGGTGCTTCAAACCCGGCGAATTCAGTGTGGCGGACCCGCAAAAGGGATGGGTGATCCAAGAGAGAGGATTGACGTCCGAACCCCAGGTCGGCCTGCCGGATGACGTTTTCTGGGACTCGCAAACCACCTGTTGGATCAATTTTAAGTCCGCCGTAGGGGTGATGATCGTCGAACCGTCCCCTTTCAGCCGGCTGTTCGCAGGCCAGGGCAACAGCATGCGCGGCATTGCCCCCGTCAACGACTCCGTACTGGTAGCGTTTTCCTATTCGGGGAGCTATTTGTTCAACCGGAATACCTTGCAGACGTACCCCTATCCGGGCAAAGGCCTGAAAGTAGGCATCGGCGCCGTAGCGGACCGCAACGGCAACGTCCTGGTCGGCATGCACTCCGATCATGTTTTGCGCATCAACCTGACCAAAAATGAACGGCAGCGCTATCCCATCCTATTCGAGGAGGGCAACCTGGTGATCGAGACCTATCCCTTTATCAACCGGAAGGGAAAGGTCTGGCTGGGTTCCAATCAAGGGTTGTTCTATCTGGATGAGGCGGAAGAAGCCTTCAAGCGATACGTGTTCAGGGATACCTTCGAAGGCCTGAACAGCGCCAACCTGCATTTTTTCCTGGAAACGGACCAGGGCATCTGGATCGCCGGTGAGAAAGGCCTGGTGTTTATGGATAAAACCGAACGCGTCCGCAATTGGTACCGGAGTTTCGACGAAGATATGATCAATGGATTGGCGATCGATCCGGAAGGCGTTTTCTGGATCGCTACCCGCGGCGCCGGCCTCCTGAAATGGAAACCGGACCGGGGCATGATCGGCAGATGGAATACCGGCAACGGGCTGTCCAACAACTTCGTCAACGGCGTTTACCCCGACCGCCATGGATACCTGTGGCTGCCGACCAATTACGGCCTCGACCGGCTGGACCCCGCAACCGGCGAGGTGAATATTTATCTCGAACAGGACGGGATCGCCCACAATGAATTCAATTTCGCTTCCGGCTATCAGGATGAGGCGGGTAATTTTTATTTCGGCGGACTGAACGGGCTGACCGTGTTCGATCCGGACAAGGTCGCTCAATTCCACACCGAAAGCCAACCGGCTTTGGAAATCACCCAACTGCTCGTCATGAACAGCGAAAACGGGACCATGGTCAATAGAACCGCTGATTTGACCCGGACCGGCGGTATGGTCATGCGCCCGGGGGAGAAAGCGCTGCAATTGCGTTTTGCGCTGCTGGATTACGGCCGTATCGGAAAACAGCGGTACGCCTATCGCGTTGAGGAGCTGGACAAGGAATGGACCTACCTCAACGATGGGTTCATCAGCCTGAATCAACTGCCCTACGGCCGGTACAAACTGCGCATCAAGGGGTTGGGCAGGGGAGGGGAGTGGTCGGTCAATGAATTGCTCATTCCATTAACCGTCGAACGCCCTTTCTACCGGACGGCCTGGTTCCTGGTGGTTTGCCTGTTGCTCCTGGCTGCGGCTATGCGGATATATTTCCTGTTCAGATTCCAGCAATTCAACAAGGAAAAGGCCAATCTGGAGCGGCAGATTGCCGAAAGGACGGCCAGGATCATGTTGCAAAACGAGGAGCTCAAATCGCTGAACAGCATCAAGGACCGCATGTTTTCCATCATCGGTCACGAACTCAGGGGCCCCCTGGTCTATTTCCGGGGCATCTCCCTGAAACTGGCACGCCTGATCGAAGCCGGGGATTACCAACGGCTGGGCAAATTCGGCAAATCGATGGATAAGGCGGCACTGTCGGTCGGCGACATGTTGGACAACCTGCTCAATTGGGGGGTGATCCAGAATAAGCATATTCCCTACAAACCCATGGAGGTCCGGGTTGACGAACTCCTGAACCATACCCTGGCGCCCTATACAGCCATTGCGGAAATGAAAGGGGTCGGGTTCACCTTCTGCCCTTCACCCCGAAACCGGGCCACCGCGTTCGTCGACCAGAACGCCCTGCGGCTTATTGTCCAGAACCTGGTGAACAACGCCGTCAAATTTACCCCGCCCGGCGGTCAGATCTGCGTGAAATGCACCGAAGCGGACCCTTGGGTGGAGATTGCGGTGGAGGATTCGGGCATCGGCATGCCGCCCGGCCTGACAGCGCATATCTTCACCCTTGAAGCGGAATCCAGGACCGGGACCGACGGCGAAAAAGGAACGGGGCTTGGGCTGCTGCTTTGCAGGGAGCTGGCAAAAATGAACCAGGGCAAAATAGACTTTGAAAGCCGGCCCGGCAAGGGAACGACTTTTGTATTAACTGTTCCGGCACGGGAGATCATTGTTGCGTAATTTTTTCGAAAAAAAATCTCAAAAATTGAATTTTATTAAAAAAACCTATATATTTGTATTGCAATTAACGCAGATTCACTCACCTCTTGGTACAACACATCTTTCAGAATCATTTGATTCTACCTCCAATTTGAGAAAACACGTCTTTTGAAAGCATAGGCTATCACCCGCTTTCACGTTAACCGACTTTTAAGCAAGTATTTTAATTTTTAATTCCGTAGACCTATTAGCAAGGAATTTCCGTACAGGTACAGCACATCTTTCTCACCGGGCAATGTCATTTTTGTCACTCCTTAGACGCCTGGGTAAACAATTTTTACAATTAACATTATCAGTAGTTTGCATTGATTGTGCAAATGCTGGGATTACCGTGTTTTATTCAATTGTTTGCTCATGAAAAAATTTGCGCACTGGAGTGGAAAATTCCATTTTTCCTTTTCTTGGGGCAAGGTTTCTTGCCGATCCGGACCCGATCGTTTCGAGGTAATTAACCCGAACGTCAGGCAAAATTTTCCAATTTTTTCAAAAAAGGAATTAATCCGGGATTTTTAAAATCCCCGGCCGGCAAATAGCCTGCTGTTTATTTTAATTCCATTTTTCGTTATTATCAATACACGCTGTTGATAGGGGGATTTTTTTGCCTGAAATGATTTAAAAAAAAGCATTCTGTCGGAATTACTGAATTGATTTATTGAGTGAAATAAATCAAAATGAATTCGCCATGTCCAAAATGAACACATATGGAACACGTATTTTACGCAAAGTATTTTCATAGGATTATATTTTTTATTTTTCTGATTTCAGGATCGCAACTTTGCCGGGGCGAAGCCTATTATTACCCGGTGCCTGTCGAGCAGACGGTCCGCTCCTTCTTGCCGCCTATGCCGCCCCCGCCGCTGGATTGCAATGACCCGTTGGTGGGAAAAGGCGTAGTGGTGGATAAGATCTCCGGTTCTCTGGCCAGCCTCCTCAGCAATTCCCCTGATTTTGACAATGCCATCGACGGCGACCTGTCCAATTATACCGAAATCGGCCTGACCAGCGTCACCGGCGTCGGCAGCGTATCGCTGATATCGGTCAAGGACCTGAACCAGGATTATCCGGCCGGACAGCGGGCCGGCTTCGTGATAGAGATTACCAACAGCCTGAACGGGCTCCTGGGCGCTGATGTACTTAACAGCCTCCAATTGCGCACCTACCTGGACAACGAGCTCCAGGAAACCGCCTTTACCGGCGGCGGCGCCCCGATCTCCCTGAACATCCTGAGCGGCCAGGGCAAAAAACGCCGCCTCGATTTCCTGACAACCGAACCCTTTGACGAGATCGAGCTGGTTTTCACCGGAGTGGCCAGCTCCAGCCTGCTGTCCACCTTCAGGATCTATTACGCCTATGAAGAAATAGACGGCTGCAATTACAACTGCGCCACGGCGCTGACCACGGCTCATTACCCTTCGGTCACAGCGTCCACGGATTGTGAGGTTTTCGTACCGGTTCTCGGATGCACGGATGCCGGCTTCAATAATTTCTCGAATACCACCAATAGCGATACCACGGATTACGCTTCGGATCCTTTTTTGCTGCTTGAATCCCACTATCTCGACCTCAATATCGGTCAGGATATCCCGGCAGGTTACGATGTGGGTTTTGCCGTTCAACAGGTAGGCCTGCTGGGCATACTCGACGTGAACGTGCTCGGCGGCATGGTGATCACCACCTATAACAACGGCAACCCGACCCCCGTAGAAACTTTTAACGCCAATACCTCACTGGCCAATGTAGCCGCGCTGTCCAGCGGCGTCAACCTGATCAGCTTCAAAGTCTCCCAACCCTTCGACCAGGTGCGGATCAGGGTGACCAGCGCCCTTTCCATCCTGACCACCTACCGGATCTATTACGGCTTCATCCGGCCGGATTCGGACGGCGACGGCTTCCCGGACTGCGTAGACAAATGCGCGGGCAATGACAACCTTGATGCGGACGGCGACGGAACCCCCGACGCCTGCGATACGGATTGTATGGTGGACGCCGGCCTGGATGCCACGGCCTGCCCGCCCGACGCCGCATTCGCCCTCAGCCCCGCCGGCGCCGGCGAGACCTGGTCGGCTGCTGCCGGCAACCCGTCTTCCGCAACCATCGATAGCAACGGCGACATCTCCGGCCTCAGCGCTGAAGGCACTTACCTGTTTGTCCTGTCCAACGGCGCCTGCTCCGATACCGTAGCGGTGGATTATTTGTATACCCAGGGCGACCTCAGCTGCAACGATCCCATGGCCGGCCCCGGCACCGTGATCAGCAACAACGGCAGCTGCACCCTGTGCGGCGATCCGAATGCGGGCAACCTGCTCGACGGCGATTTATCCAATTATATCCAATACGGCAATTTGTTGTCTCTGAGCCTGGGAGGCGGCGCCTCGGCCCTGGTATCCGTCCAGGACACCAACCGGACGTTCGGCGCCAATACCCGGGTCGGGTTCACGGTCAGTTTCCCCAACGGGTTGCTGTCCGTCGGCCTGCTCGACGCTTTTGTCCTGCGTACCTACAATAACGGCGTCCTTGCCGAAACAGCCACCAGCGGCGGCGGATTGCTCACGGCGGACGCGGTGGCCGCAACCGGCCAGCAGCGCATCGCTTTCGTAGCTTCACAGGATTTTGATGAAGTGGAGCTGGTGGTGCAAGGCGGCCTGGTATCGCTGGACCTGCTGACCACGATCCGCATTTTCTACGCGTTTACCGAACCTGAAAATTGCCCCTCTTCCGATAATATCACGGATATCACCGATATCTGTGGAATCCCCCTTACCGTTTCAGCTGATTATTGTGCATCCATCGCTTATGACCATTCCGGATTTACGGGAGTCGGCTGCGTCGGTTGCGTTATCGATTCCTTGTCGAATGTGGTGGATGAAGACCTGACGCGGCCCGCGACGATCGACCTGATCGCCGCGGCGCTTGGAGAAGTAAGCGTATCTGTGAAGACCACGCAGGTCATACCGGGCGGCGCCGAAGCCGGATTTGCCGTAGGCATTGAGCCGTCGCTGCTCGCCGCAGGCCTGCTGGACGACATCGAACTGACCACCTACCTGGGCGGTTCGCAGGTGGAAAACATGAGCGGCAGCAGCCCCCTGGTGACCGCCAACCTGCTGGGCGGCGGAACGGATGTCAACTTCATCAGCTTTGTCACGACTTCCGGTTTTGATGAAATTCAGATCACCTTTGACGCTGCCCTGGCCTCCAGCTCGGCCCTGGGCGGCACTATTGACCTGTTCTATGGATTTGTTCGGTACGATGCGGACGCCGACGGATCACCCGACTGCATGGATAAATGCTGCGGATCACCCGATTACCTGGACATGGACGCCGACGGCCTGCCCGACGGCTGCGACTCGCCCCTGTTCGCTGCCGATGATACCGGCGCGACGGATGAGGACATGCCGGTTGTGATCGACGTGATCGCCAACGATGATTTCGGACAAAACGGCCCCGGGAATGCCCCGGTGCAAGTGATTATTAACCCAAACAACGGCGTTGCAAGCGTGGCGGACGGCGGAACACCCAATGACCCGTCGGATGATATGATCCAATACTCCCCCAATCCGGACTTTAATGGGATGGATACGCTGGCCTACACGATTTGCGACGCCAACTTTTCCTGCGACACCGCCCTGGTGGTCATTACGGTCAACGCCGTGGACGACCCGGTAACCGCAGTCGATGACCCGGTCATGACGGATGAAGACACGCCGGTGACGGTCACGCCGGGCGCCAACGACCTCTTCCCCGACGGCGCAACCGGGATGGTGACCGTTCTCTCCGGCCCGACCCACGGCTCCATCGTTTTTGACGACAACGGCACCCCGAACGACCCCACGGATGATACCCTCGAATATACCCCGGATGCCGATTACCACGGCCAGGACCAGATCACCTATCAGGTCTGCGATGCGGACGGCGATTGCGATACGGCGGACATCATCATCACCGTCAACCCGGTGAACGATGCGGTTGACGCTATCGATGACGTGGTCGCTACCAATATGGATACGCCCGTAACCGTGACGCCGGGAGCCAATGACCTGGTGCCTGACGGCGGAGCGGGGACCATAAGCGTGATTTCCGGGCCGGCCAACGGGACCTACACCTTGGATGACAACGGCACACCCAACGATCCGACGGACGACACCATCGAGTACACGCCGGATCCCGGATTTGTGGGCGCCGATATGATCACCTATCAGATCTGCGATGTCGACAACGACTGTGACCAGGCGGTGATCACCTTTAACGTATTCGATCCCAATATCGGGTGCAATAATCCCATCGCCGGGAAAATGGCAATCGTCGACCAGTTCTCTGCCGGATTATCCACCCTGTTGCTCGGCGGAACGGACTACGAAGCCGTTGTGGATACGAACCTTGAAAATTATGTTGAATTAGATATCTCCCTCGCAGCAATCGGCTCGACCCTGGTTTCTGTAAAGGACCTGGACACCGATTATCCTGCGGGCAGGAGAGTGGGTTTTGTAATTGAAAGCGTTGGAGGCTTGCTGACGGCAGACGTTCTGCAAAGCCTCCGGATGAACACTTACCTGGACAATGCTTTGCAGGAATCCGAAGATTTCATCGGCGGTGCTGCAAGCGTTTCCCTGCTTGGCGGCCCGGGTGGAAAACGGCGCGTAGCGTTTGTAACCGATCTGCCTTTCGACGAAGTTGAGCTGGCGCTGTCTTCCACCGTTTCGGGCCTTACGGCATTGCGCATCTACTACGCCTATCAGGAGGACCCTGCCTGCAACAGCGATTGCACCCTGGCCGTGATCCCGAATAACGGGTTTACGCCGGCCATCGTAGGGGCCAGAACGGGCGACAACGGCCTTTGTGTGCTTTGTTTTGTACAGGATGCGAATGACCTGATCGACAACGATACCCTTGGGACGCCGGCTACCCTCAACTTCGGCGTTGCCCTGGGCGGCAGCCTGTCGATCTCCACCACCCTCGGATCAGTGCAACCCGCGGGTACGGACGCCGGTTTTGTCATCCGCCAGGACGACGTGTTGAACCTGCTGGACCTTTCCGTACTGGGGAACTATCGCATCCGTACCTATGAGGGCGGAACGCTTCGGGACGATGAGTTCCTGAACGGCAGTGTCGCCAATGTCGGGTTGCTGCCCGGCAATAACCTGCTCTCGGTCAGCATAACTTCAACCCAACCGTTCGATGAGATCCGGCTGACCGTCAACCGCGGGGTCAACCTGATCGAAGATACGGAAGTCTATTATGCCTTTATCCGGGAGGACGCCGACAACGACGGCGTGCCGGATTGCATCGATAAATGCCCGGGTGGCGATGATAACATCCTGAACAACCGGGGTGAGCCCCTGGGGTGCAATCCGGTCTGTCCGGATGTGGCCGGCCTCGATGTGAATGCCTGCCCCGGCACGGACGGCGGAAGCGCACAGCTGCCTGCCGCGCCACTGGGTTATACCTGGTCGGCGGTGCCCGGAAATCCATCTGTCGCTTCCATCGATAATAACGGGACGGTAACCGGCATGTCCGCACAGGGCGTCTATTATTTTGCCCTGGACAACGGCGTTTGTTTTGATACCGTAGCGGTCAACTTCCTGGAAACGCAGGGTAACATCAGTTGCAACGATCCGCTGGCCGGCCCTGATGTAGTGATCAACAACAACGGCGGTTGCGAGCTTTGCGGCGCTCCGAACGCCGGGAATATAACGGACGGCGACCTGTCCAACTACGTACAATACGGCAACCTGCTGGCCCTCAGTATCGGCGGCGGCAGCACGCCGTTGATCGCTGTCCGGGATACGGTACAGGAATACCCCGCGGGTACCCGGACCGGATTTGTGGTGAGCTTCCCTTCCGGACTGTTGTCTGTAAGCCTCCTCGATGCTTTCAGCCTGAGGACTTACAACAACGGCGTCCTGGTGGAAACGGCGACCCACGACGGCGGCGGTTTGCTCACGGCGGATGCCCTGGCCGCATCCGGGCAGCAGCGCATTGCATTTGTGAGCACAGCGCCCTTCGATGAAGTGGAACTGGTGATCCGCAGCGGATTTGTGACCCTCGACCTGCTGACCACCATCCGGGTGTATTACGCTTTCACGGAGCCGGAATCCTGCCCTTCTTCCGATAACATTACCGATATCACGGATATTTGCGGTCAGATCCTGACGGCCTCTTCCGGCTACTGCGGCATGCTGGGATACGAAAATACAGGCTTCACCGGGATTAACTGTACCGAATGCCGGATCGATTCCCTGTCCAACCTGGTCGATGACGATTTCACCAGACCGGCGACTATCGAATTGACGGCATCGGCAATCGGTGAGGCGAGCGTTTCCGTTAAGACCATCCATACCCTTCCTGCCGGCGCTGAAGCGGGGTATGCGGTCAGCGTGGAAGCCAGTTTGCTGACCGCCGGCGTCCTCGACGATCTGACCCTGACTACCTATCTGGACGGCGTGGAGCAGGAAGCCTATTCCGGCTCCAGCCCCTTGATCTCGGTTGCATTGCTGACGGATTCGCTCGGCATCAATTACATCAGTTTTGTCACCACCCGGGATTTTGACGAGGTCCGGTTATCTGTTGACGCCACCATCGCATCCAGCTCGGTACTCGGCGGTACGCTGAGGGTTTACTACGCTTATGTGCGCTACGACAGCGACGGCGACGGTACGCCCGATTGTCTGGACAAATGCTGCTCCGGGCCGGATTACCTGGATGAGGACGGCGACGGCAACCCGGATGCCTGCGACGTGCCATGCGTGACCGTTTCAGCCTGGATCTACCTGGAGGGCGGCCTGATTGCCTCCGACGGCGCCCAGAATTACGATACCATCATGCGGACGTCGCTGAACGACCTCAGGTTGTTGCCGGGCCAGACCTATGAAGATTTCTTCAACGGGCCGGTTTTCAGTCCGGTGGGCCAGCCTTTTAACACGGCTCCATGGCATTACAACGGGACGGAAGGAGACGCATTTGATTCGGGAGGAAATCCGGCCCCCGGCGATGCCGGCTACGCGCCGACAGTGGTGGATTGGGTGCTGGTCTCCCTGCGCGATACGCCCGACGGTGCAGGCGGCCCGCTATGCCAGGCAGCGGCGTTGGTCCACAACGACGGGCACCTGGAATTCGTACAGGATTTTGACTGCTGCAACCTCGACCTGAACGGCAGTTATTACCTGGTCATCGAGCACCAGAACCACCTGATCGTCATGTCTGACCAACCCGTCCCCGTGATCAACGGCATGATCACTTACGACTTCAGGTACCGGCAATCCTATATCGATGACCCCTTCGGTTTCGGCATATTCGTCGGTCAGAAAGCACTGCCGAATGGATTGTACGCCATGTACGGCGCCAACGGCAATCAGGTCCTCACCGGCTCCTCGGATACGGACATCAACTTTGACGACCGCAGTTTCTGGGAAGCCGTAAACGGGACGATCGCGCGGTACAGGAGCGCCGACTACAACCTCAACGGAGATGTGAACTTCAACGACAGGCGGTTGTGGGAGTTGAACAACGGCAAATTTACCAGTGTCCCACGCGATTGACCGGACGGGGCCCGGGACTATAAAATTTAATTGAATTAAACAAAATAATCAGATCATGAACCTAATCAGACCTAAACCGGAGCGTATCGTTTCAATTATTGCAGGCTTGCTACTCTGCGTAACGGCCTGGTCGCAGAGCGCGCCAGAGATCACGGCGAGGTTTGCCAACCCTCGGCTCAATGACCAACACAACAACCTAACCTTGGACGTCGAGTTGCAATCCGCTCAACCCGGGCAAAGCCTCTTTGGCATGAACGTTCGGTTCTTTTACGACGCTTCCGCGCTGAAATTCCATGCCTTCGGCGATTTCCAGGGCGGCTACGGCGTACTTGGCGAAGCGCCGGCTGCCCTGAAAGGCAATGCTTCGAGCGGATACCTCCTGTTTCACCTGGAGAAGGCTGCCGCCTACGTCAACAGCGCCGTTCAACTCCTGAACAACAGCAGCCCCGTCGTTATTTCCCAGGAGGGCTGGACCCGCCTGTTCAGCGTCAGCTTTGACATTCCGGAAGGCCTTGACCAGCCGGAAGAAATTTGCCCCAGCCTGATCTGGGACCTGAAGGACAAACCCGGCAAGGGCGGTTTCTTCAAGGGAGAGGACGGTCTGGTGATCACGGTGGTCAACAAGGATCCCGGGGAAAAAGTGGAATCAAAGGCCGCGCGGGTTTCCGCCAAACCGTTCAATTGGGCTTATTCGGCAGGCGCTGAAGAATATCCGTACGGCGCTCCGGCTCCGGAAGTCTGTTTTACCCTGACGGATCTTTTATCCTCCGATCTTCCGCTGCCCGGCAATGCCGGCGGATTCAAGCTGTACCAGAACCAGCCGAATCCGTTTACTGAAATCACCGATATCGGTTTTGTGCTGCCGGAAGCTTCGTCGGCTGTTCTGCACGTTTTTGACGCGGCGGGCCGGACGGTCAAGCGTGTCGAAGGGCAGTTCAGCGCAGGATTCAACAGCGTAAGGTTTAAAAAAGCGGACCTGGAGTCAAATGCTGCTTCTGTCCTTTTTTACAGGCTGGAAACAGCGGATTTCACATCGCCCGTGAAAAAAATGTCCATTTTTTAACGGTTGTCCACACCCCCCGGACAACCCATTTTACCGGCGAATATCAGGTACAAACACACCCGCTGCGACCTAACAGGGCCGGCAGTCGGATTCCATCTTGCATTCAATTTGGAAACATTAGGAGCACTAAATACTCCTTGCTTAAAACTAGTTGATCATGAAAACATCTTTACTGCTGATTCGCCAAAAAGTGGGGTGGGCGATACTAACCCTGTTGGGCTTGCGCAGATGGCTGCAGGTCCTTCCGATCCTTCTTTTTCTGACCGGTTTTCTGGATGCGCAACCCGTGGTGACGGCCCGTTTCGCCAATCCGGTATACGATTGTACCACCCAGACCTATTGCGTGGACGTGGAGTTCCAGTCGGATACCCCGGGGCAACAGGTTTTTGGGATGAACGTCCGCTTTTTTTATGCGGATAACACCCTGGAACTGATCGGGTTTGACGATTTTCAGGGTGGATATTCAGCTGTGTCACCCGATCCGCCTGTGGTGACTACGGGGAACGCCGCTTCCGGGAGCGCTTTCGGCGTGACCGGCCCGATAGAGTTCGTCAACGGCGCCATCCAGCTGACCAATACGGCGGCAACTCCTCAAACCTTGACCACCAATTCCTGGACTAAATTATTCCGGGTTTGTTTTACGGTAGATGACCCTAACGCCAACCTGGACAATTTTTGCCCCAGCATTATCTGGGACCTGGAACAGATCGTCAGCAACGGCGGCTTCCTGCCCGGCGATGACGGTGTGGTCATCACGCTGGTTGATCCCAGCCCCAGTGTGGAATCGGCGCCCTCTACCGAAAATGTGGTTCAGTACAACTGGGATTACGACGGTACGCCCGCAGTTCCGTACGGGGCTCCGGTAGAAACCTCCTGCATCTCGATCCGGTGCGCCGACCTTGAGCTCGATAAAATGGCCGACGACCTGACCCCGATCGTGGGCGATCCCGTTGTCTTTACCATTACCGTCCACAACAACGGCCCGGATACGGCTACCAATGTTGTCGTGCTTGACCTGCTGCCCAGCGGCTTTAATTACGTTTCGGATAACGGTAACAATAACAACTACGACGACGCCACCGGCTTCTGGACCATCGGTTCGATCGATCCCGGCGCCGATTCTGTGCTTCAGATCACCGCCACCGTCAATGCCGCGGGGGTGTACCAGAACGAGGCCGAAGTCTTTTCAACCGCCGCCAATGATCCGGACTCTACCCCCGGCAACGGCGTGGATACCGACAACGACAATATGGTGGAAGACGACCCGGGTGACGAAGACGACGGCGACGGCGTAGTCCTCAACCCGAGAGCAGTCAGCCTCGGCGTCCTGAAAACCGATAACCTCAGCCTGGGCCCCGACGGCATCCTCAATGCAGGCGATACCATCTATTATACCATTACCGTCACCAATACCGGCGAGGCGACCATTTCAAATATTACCCTCACCGACGCGAATGCCGACGGTATTTCCTGCAGCCCCTCCGAGCCGATCACCCTGACGGCAGGCGCCAGCTCGACCTGTACGGCTTATCATATTGTAACGCAAGGCGATCTCGACGCCGGGATGGTCAGCAACTCGGCTACGGCCAGCGGACAAGATCCCAACGGCGATCCGGTTATGGACATCAGCGACGACCCGGACGATCCCACCGATACGGATGTGGAAGGCGACGGCGAACCCGATGATCCGACCAATGCCACCCTGACCCAGGACCCCGACCTGCAGGTGCAGAAAACGGACGCGCTGAGCATGGGCCCCGACGGGATCCTGAACGCGGGCGATACGATCTACTACACGATCACGGTGATGAATACCGGAAACGTAACGGTAGACAACATCACCCTGACCGATGCGAACGCGGCCGGTCTGGGTTGTACGCCGGCCGAACCGCTCACACTGGCGCCTGGCGAAAGCTCGACCTGTACGGCTTATCACGTCATTACCCAAACCGATCTCGATGCCGGTACGGTAAGCAATACGGCGACCGCTTCCGGGGATGACCCCGGCGACAATCCGGTCATGGACGACTCCGACGACCCGGATGATCCTACGGATACCGACCCGGACGGCGACGGCGATCCGGACGACCCGACCAATACGACCTTGAACCAGGACCCCGACCTGCAGGTGCAGAAAACGGACGTGCTGAGCATGGGCCCCGACGGGATCCTGAACGCGGGCGATACGATCTACTACACGATCACGGTGATGAATACCGGAAACGTAACGGTAGACAACATCACCCTGACCGATGCGAACGCGGCCGGTCTGGGTTGTACGCCGGCCGAACCGCTCACACTGGCGCCTGGCGAAAGCTCGACCTGTACGGCTTATCACGTCATTACCCAAACCGATCTCGATGCCGGTACGGTAAGCAATACGGCGACCGCTTCCGGGGATGACCCCGGCGACAATCCGGTCATGGACGACTCCGACGACCCGGATGATCCTACGGATACCGACCCGGACGGTGACGGCGATCCGGACGATCCGACCAATACGACCCTGACCCAGGACCCCGACCTGAAGGTGCAGAAAACGGACGCGCTGAGCATGGGCCCCGACGGGATCCTGAACGCGGGCGATACGATCTACTATACC
>CALMYQ010000085.1 GCA_937873655.1 uncultured Lewinella sp.
CGATTACACTGACCAACCGACGAACGCTAAAATTCGGATCAATCGAACCAATCGAAAAATCGAAAAATTGAACCGATTAGGTCGAATGATACGATTACACTGACCAACTGACGAACGCTAAAATTCGGATCAATCGGATCAATCGAGGAATTGAGGAATTGAGGAATCGAGGAATTGAAAAATTGAACCGATTAAGTCGAATGATACGATTACACTGACCAACCGACGAACGCTAAAATTCGGATCAATCGAACCAATCGAAAAATCGAAAAATTGAACCGATTAGGTCGAATGATACGATTACACTGACCAACTGACGAACGCTAAAATTCGGATCAATCGAATCAATCGAAAAATCGAAAAATCGAAGAATTGAACAATTGAATCAATGAATCCACAATTTCAAACCCGCATCAAAAAACTGGTTGCCGACCACGAACAACTGCTCATCCGCCCCAACGAACCGAAACCGGGCGGCAACGGGATCTACATCAGGTATAAATATCCGGTTGTAACGGCGGCCCATGCCCCCGTGATCTGGCGCTACGATCTCAATCCCGATACCAACCCTTTCCTGCTGGAACGCCAGGGTGTGAATGCCGCCTTCAATTCGGGCGCCATCTTCCTTAACGGCAAATTCCTGCTGATGGTGCGCGTGGAGGGCGTCGACCGGAAGTCGTTCTTCGCGGTGGCGGAAAGCCCCAACGGGGTGGATAATTTCCGGTTCTGGGATTATCCGGTGGTGATGCCCGAAACCGGGATCCCCGATACCAACGTGTACGATATGCGGCTCACCCTGCACGAAGACGGCTGGATCTACGGCCTGTTCTGCACCGAACGGAAGGATCGAACCCGCCCCGACGACACCTCGGCGGCAGAGGCGCAATGCGGCATCGCGCGCACCCGCGACCTGGTGACCTGGGAACGGCTCCCCGACCTGATCACTTACTCCGGCCAGCAGCGCAATGTGGTTCTGCACCCGGAATTTGTCAATGGCCAATACGCGCTGTACACCCGCCCGCAGGACGGCTTCATCAGCGTCGGCAGCGGCGGCGGCATCGGCTGGGGGCTCACCCGCTCCATGGAAAATGCGGAAGTAAAGGAAGAGGTGATCGTCGACAGCAAAGTGTATCATACCATCAAAGAGGTCAAGAACGGCCAGGGCCCGGCGCCCATCAAAACAAAAAAAGGATGGCTGCACCTGGCCCACGGCGTGCGCAACACGGCAGCCGGATTGCGGTATGTGCTGTACCTGTTCCTCACCAGCCTGGAAAAACCCTGGGAGATCACCCATGCGCCGGCCGGTCATTTCATCGCACCGGAGGAAGAGGAACGCGTAGGGGACGTCTCCAATGTGGTGTTCAGCAACGGCTGGATCGCCCGCGATAACGGAGATGTATTCATCTATTACGGCTCATCGGATACGCGGATGCACGTGGCGGTCTCTACCGTCGACCGGCTGCTCGACTACGTGCAAAACACCCCGCCCGACGGCTTCAGGTCGGCTGCCAGCGTCCAGGCCCGCATCGAACTGATCGAAAGGAATATCCGGTTCCTGAAAAATGCGTCGTTATGACGGGCCGCATCGAGATCACCATCAACGACCGGGAGGACCGGTTCGCCATGAACACCGAGCTTGACCGGATCCTGGAATGGTGGGTCAAGAACATGACCGACCGGAAGAACGGCGGCTTCTACGGGCGCATCGACGGCCACGGCAACCTTCACCCCGATGCCGAAAAAGGGGTCATCCTCAACAGCCGCATCCTCTGGGCGTTCAGCGCAGCCGCCCGCAAGCATCCGGGCTACCGGCAAACTGCCGACCGGGCTTTTGATTATCTGAAAACCCATTTCTGGGACGGCCATCAGGGCGGCTTTTTCTGGTCGCTCGACTATCATGGCCGGCCCCTGCACACCAAAAAGCAGGTGTACGCCCAGGCTTTCGCCATCTACGCCCTTTCGGAATACTACCTCCTCACCCAGGACCCCGAATGCCTGGAACTGGCGCTGGAAACCTACTGGCTGCTGGAACGAAACGCACTGGACAAAACAGCCAACGGTTATTTTGAGGCGTATTCCCGCGACTGGCAACTCCTCGACGACCTCCGCCTGAGCGACAAGGACGCCAACGAGGCCAAAACCCAGAACACCCACCTGCACGTACTGGAGGCCTATACGACTTTACTGCACGCCTCGAAATCCGAGTCCGTCCGGGATTCGCTCAAAAACCTGATCGAATTGTTCCTCGACCGGTTCATCGACCCGGAAACGGGCCATATCCACCTGTTTTTTGACGAAAATTGGAAACTGAAGTCGGACATCATCTCTTTCGGGCACGACATTGAGGCGAGCTGGTTGCTGTGGGATGCCGCTGAGGCTGTCGCCATTCCGGCACTGACCGACCGGGTTCGGGGAACCAGTCTGCTCATCGCCGAAACCACGCGCAAAGAGGCCCTCGATCCGGACGGAGCCGTGATCAATGAAGCTTATTACAACAAACCTGAATTGGACCGCGACCGAATCTGGTGGGTGCAGGCCGAGGCCGTGGTCGGCTTCTGGAACGCGTACCAGCTGTCCGGTCAGGAGAAATTCAGGGATGCGGCGCTGGCCTGCTGGGCTTTTATCCGGGATCACGTGATCGATCAGGCAGGCGGCGAGTGGTTCTGGAAAGTATCGCCCGCGGGTATCCCGTCGATGGAAGAGGACAAGGCCGGTTTCTGGAAATGCCCGTACCACAACGGGCGGATGTGCCTGGAGATGATGGCGCGGTTAGGGTAGCATTTCTTTTACCGGCAAATCCATGAGGGTATCCTTTTTGGTAAAAGTATGGGCGGTTTGATAGCCGCCGGGCGAAGGATTCAGGTATTGCTCAATCGTTTCATCGATAAGGTTTACAATCCAGACTTCCGGAATTCCGGCCTGAGCGTAAAGCGGCAATTTGATATTCCGGTCTTTTTCCAGTGAAGTGTCTGATACCTCGATCAAAAACAAAACATCCTGGGCTGACGGCTTGCTTACCGCATAAAAATCCGACTTGGGTTTAAGTACGGAAATACCCGGTTCCGACTCTGAAAAACCGTCCAGGGTAACCGGATCCTGAACACCAATCACCCAATCATCGGGAAGCGCCTTCCCAAAAAGTTTCCGGATTTTTTTTACACAGGCAGCATGCTGTATTCCAACTGGGCTCGTCCTGATTATTTGGCCGGCCAGCAATTCAATTTTGTCATCTTCTTCCAATATACCCTCCTCCGCAAGCCGGTGATAGCGCTTGACGGTCCATTCCAGAATGGGCAGGTCTTTGATGGAGGTTGTGGTCATTGTGATTATAAATTTAGAACAAATTGATAAAATAATCAACATGGATCGTTTTTGGGCGGCGCTGGTCAAAATTTGATTTGTTTCTTGTGCCTTGCGATTGTTAAATAACTTGACTTCCTGAGCATTTTGGATTATATTTGAACCTGAACATTTTCTATTCTTCAGATGATTCATAACTAAAACCTTTATACTATGCTCTTGATCGATTTTTCTTCCAAACCTTCCCGTCGGGGGGGGGTAACCCTCATAGTCCTTTTCCTTTTTCTCCACACCCTTATGCAAGGTCAACAACTGGACGGCGTTCAGCTCTGCGGGACCGAAGAGCCCGTTCAGAATTTGCTGCCGCCTTCGGAATCGCTTGACCACTGCTTTACCGTACAGACGATATTCGACAATTGCACCAAGATCTGGCTTCGGGTGAACATCCACTTTTTTCTGGATGACAATTGCGAAGGCACCCTCGATCCCTTGGGTATTGAGACCATTTCGCCGGAAAAGGCATACGAGGTCGCTGAAAGCCTCATTAACAGCGCCAACGACCGTCTGGAGAATAACCGGGAACAGTGGAACCAGGTCCCCTGGGGTGTACCGCCGGACCAGACCAGGTACTGCGTGCCGTTCCGGTATCTGTTGTCGGGGGTGTATGTGCATTGCAGTACTACAGCTACGAATACGAGTGCATTCTATTTTTCCAGCTATTTTCAACCCAATTTCGGCGTCAATGTCACCAGTGAATACAATTGTTACATTGCGGAATATGTCGGAAACCCGGGAGATTGCCTTCACTTTGCCCGTCTTGAGTTGCGTTTCCGATTTACCGCCGTTTGATTTCAAAGACCTGGCCCCGAATCCTTTTTTAAACAACTTTACTTATGAATATGAAACAAGTGAACCCGGCAACCTGAAGATCTGGCTGATTTCCCTGTCCGACAGGAACAACGCCGAATTGATCGCAGAAGAAACGGACCTCCAGCCCGGCGTTTACCAGCAAACCAAGTCCACCGTTGCCCTTCAATCCGGCGTATATGCCCTGGTCGCCCAGTTCAACGGCGGCATCTATTCGATTAACCTGGTCAAATCCTGAACCGATGCGAATAATAACCAACCTCAAAATAGTCATTCCGATCCTCTGCTTCATTCCGGTATGGCTAAACGGCCAACCCACCGCCATGTTCGAAGCCACCATCTGGTTTGAAGACGCTGTCGGAAACCGGGATTCCATCGTAGTGGGATACGATACGCTGGCCACAGAGGATATCGATCCGGCATTCGGCGAGGCGGAGATTACCAGCCCTTTTGATTCGGTGTTTGAGGTGAGGGCAGGTGCGCTGGATTATTTTTACAGGTTTAAACTTTCAAAAAAAATAATTGGTCGTCCGGCAAAAATACATTTTGGTTCAGACAAAGGATGTTATATCGATAGAAGTATGTTTATCTACGTCTGGGCCAAACACCAACCGGTAGAAATCTGGTGGTCCAGGCCGGTATTCAACGATGCGTATTGTAACCGTGGTTCTCTCATCAGCAACCATTGGACGGATGAATTGGCAAGTCCTTACGACTGGGATGAATTCCCGCAAGAGGCCTACTGGTGCATGGCGATAGAGGACAGCCTGGTGATCGACCTGTCTGAGCCGGTCTATTTGGGAATAACAGTGGATTTCCCCGTAGAAATCGAAAAAGAAGTAGAAGGCCTGGGCGTACAGACCATTTACGGGATGCGGTACGTATCCTGGTCGCCGCATTATTCGCCCTGCCTCACGCATCTTTCCGCCGATACTACGCCGTCGGGAGCCATCGGGAATTATTTGTCGTTGGCGCCGAATCCCGCGGAAGGCGCCGTCCGGTTGATCACGGATCGATTGCAGGATCTCCGGCTGGTCCACATTTACGATTTACAAGGGCGTCTGGTTCGCTCATTCCCAAATCCCGTAGCAGATGAACTGGATATTTCCGGGTTGGCAACAGGCATTTATCTGGTGGAGGCAGTCGGGAAAGACGGCGGGCGGTATATTCAAAAACTGGTGAAATTGTAACTCATCAATGCGGCGCCCGGCATGTTTAGAAACTTGCCGGGCAACCGCATTAAGGCAAAGCCGCTTGCGGGCGGAGAATTGTTTATTGAGGAATTGAGGAATCACCTCCTTCGCTCCTGATGAGCTCCGGCGGTCGGGGGAGGAATTGAAGGCAGGACCAATCGGATCAATCCCCTCCTACGCTGAAGCTTCGGCGGGCGGTGGAACCAATCGAATCAATCCAATCAATCCAATCAATCGAATCAATTACAAAACCACCACCCGTCCGTCCTGAAAAACGGACAATGGCCGGAGGACGCCGTCGTCCCACTCGCCGAATACGCTGATGGGGCGCCCGCCGCTCAGGGCCAGAATCGGCCAGGGGCCTTTTTCGCCGGTGATCACCCGGGCAGATAACCCTTCCTTGTCTACGAGGTGGAGCGTTTGCCCCTGCATAGCCGGAATGACCTCCTGGAGGAAGGCCGGAAAAACGCCCGTCCAGGGGTTGGCCGCCAGGGCCTGGGCCAGTTGTTTCTGAAAAGCGCGCCAGTCGGGATTCCCCGCCGGCATTTCATAGGGTTGGTCCGAATAGCCGAACCCTTTGACGACGGCCCGGATGGGATAGCCTCCCGGGTAAAAACAGAGCTCGCCTTCCAGTACCGAGCCCGGCACCCATTGGGTATCGTAGGCGGGTGGGTTGCCCCAGGCGAAGTCGAGCAGCAGTGCGCTCCCGCCGGTCTTTTCGCCCAGCAGCCAGGTCCGGCGGTAGTTCAGTTTTTCTTCGACGCCGGTCAGTTGTCCGGCCACCAGCCACTTGTCGCGAACAGCGGGCTGGGCCCAGACTTCCTCCCGTTTGACATTCACGCCGGCCGCGATCAGCACATCCCGCTGCATGGCCGCGGGCAGGGATTTAAGCCGGTTGAAGGCCTGACACAGCAAATGGAGGTCGGCCGTTTCGCCGAGCAGGAATTCGTGCCAGTCATCCCGGCGCGAGCGCTCGCCCCATAGCCGGATGCGGCGGGCAATCCCGCCGAGCTTGGCGTCCACCATCCGGGAAGCGATCCCTTCCCAGGTGGCGTTGCCGGCATCGGCGAATGCGGCAAAACCCTGTTTGATCAGGTTCTGGAGCCATTCTTCCAACACGCCGATTCCGGCCTTCATCTGGTCAATTCTTTTAGCGTCGAACAGGAACCCGGGGTCGCGGGCCGGCGCAGCGGGTTTTTCAGCAGGCGCCGAGAAAGCGGCGTTCACCCAGGCGGGCGGTTCGTTCGTGACCCGGAAAATGTCGTTTTCGCGTTGCAACAGGAAGAGCAGTCCGATGACGTGCTTGCAGGGTGAAGGCGCCCGGCAGGTGCAGTGAAAGCGGGGATCGGCGGTCAGTACGGCAACCCGGTAAATACGATCATTGCCCCCTTTGTATTCACCCCAAACCAGTTTTTCATTCCCTTCCTGCGACATCCATCGCTTGCGGGCAAAAGAGATCCCCCTGCCCCGGCTGAGTACCGAGGCATCCGGCGACAGGGCGGCTATCTGTTCATATGTCCATACGGGCATGAGCCACCGGCGATTCGGCGTACAGCGGGAAATTTTCCATGAAGGCGTTGATCTCGCGACGGGTATCTTCGATCCGGCTTTCGTCCTGGATATTTTGCAGGATTCCGTCGATCCAGGCCACCGTTTTGCGGCAATCGTCTTCCCTGAAACCTCTGGTGGTCGCGGCGGCAACGCCGACCCGGATACCTGAAGTGACCATGGGCGATTGGGTATCGAAGGGCACCATATTCTTGTTCACGGTGATGTCGGCACGGACAAGGGCATTCTCGGCGTCCTTGCCCGTAACGCCTTTCGAGCGCAGGTCGATGAGCATGAGGTGGTTGTCGGTACCGCCGGAGATGACCTGGTAGCCGTGGTCGATAAAGGCCTGCGCCATGGCCTGCGCATTGGCGATCACCTGTTTGCCGTAGGCTTTGAACCCGGGCTGAAGGGCCTCCCAGAAGGCTTGCGCTTTGGCGGCGATCACATGTTCGAGCGGCCCGCCCTGCATGCCGGGGAATACGCCGCTGTTGAGGACGGCCGACATTTTAATGGGTGTCCCTTTCTGCGTGGTGCGGCCCCAGGGGTTGTCGAAATTGCGGCCCATCATGATGATGCCGCCGCGCGGCCCCCGCAGGGTCTTATGCGTTGTGGAGGTAACGATATGGCAGAATTCCATCGGGTCGTTCAGCAGGCCGGCGGCGATGAGGCCGGCGGGGTGCGCGATATCGGCGAGCAGCAGCGCGCCCACTTTATCGGCGATCTCGCGGAAGCGCTTGTAATCCCAGTCGCGGGCATAGGCAGAAGCGCCGCAGATGATCAGTTTGGGTTTTACTTCCAGCGCTTTGGCCTCGACCTTGTCCATATCAATGCGGCCGGTATCCGCTTCTACGCCGTAAAAATGGGGTTCATAAACCTTGCCGCTGTAATTGACGGGAGACCCGTGGGACAGGTGGCCGCCGTGAGCCAGGTCGAAACCCAGGATGCGGTCGCCGGGCTGGAGCACAGCCAGAAAAACGGCGGCGTTGGCCTGGGCGCCGGAATGGGGTTGCACATTGGCAAATTCGGCGCCGAACAGCTCCCTGAGCCGGTCGATGGCCAGTTGTTCGATCTCATCTACGACCTCACATCCGCCGTAATATCTTTTTCCGGGGTAGCCTTCCGCATATTTGTTGGTCAGGCACGAGCCCATGGCATCCAGGGTGGCCTGGCTGGTGAAGTTTTCTGACGCGATCAGCTCGATTCCTTTGCGCTGGCGTTCCAGCTCTTTTTGGATCAAGCTAAAAACCAAAGGATCTTTTGCCATTTGTACACGATTTCTTGAAAAGATGAAAGTAATTGAGGCAAGGGCTGGAAAATCCGGGGCAAAGGTACAATATTTCCATTAAGAAAATCTTTATACCCAAATGCAAATAGCGCCTTCTTTTTAAATTTGGCCGATTAAACTCCCCTTAATGGCAATACCTAACCGTGGACTTTGGATTCTGATTTTATTTGTCTTCTGTCTATCTGAACCGGCAATCGGCAGGATCAACCGCCTGAGGTGCATGTGGCGGGATGACCCCGCGACCTCTATGGTAATCGCCTGGGACCAGCGTTCCGGCACCGAGCCTGCGTTGCTTTACGACACCGAAGATTTCGGGCAGGTTGCGCGCAGTTACCGCCTGCGGCAGCGCCCCGACCGATCCACCAACGCCAAGGGGATGAACACGCAATTCGTCCGCCTGACCGGGCTCAAGCCCAATACCGTATACTATTTCGTCATTCTCGACAGCGAGGGCCTCAGCAAGCGCTTTTCCTTCCGCACAGCCCCCAACACGCCCGATGTGCGCCTTTCCGTCATAGCGGGCGGGGATTCGCGCAACCACCGGGAAGCCCGCGTGGATGCCAACAAGATCGTCAGCAAGATTCGGCCCAATTTCATCATGTTCGGCGGCGATATGACCGAAAACGATTCGCCCAAGGAGTGGCAGGACTGGCTCGACGACTGGCAATACACCATCGGCAGCGACGGCCGCCTTTTTCCCATCATCACCGCCCGCGGCAACCATGAATCCCAGAACGCCAGCATCACCGAGTTGTTCGACTCGCCGTCGCCCGATGTCTACTTTGCACTGTCCATCGGCGGCAATCTGTTGCGCGTTTACACCCTGAATTCCCTGATCCCGCCTTCGGGCAATCAACGCGACTGGCTCCAGCGCGACCTCGCCGCCAGTCAGCAGTTCACCTGGCGTTTTGCCCAGTATCACCACGCCATCCGGCCCCATACGCTCAACAAAAATGAAAAAGACGAGCTCCTGATCAATTGGGCTACGCTGTTCCATAAATATAACGTCCATGTCGCCGTCGAATCGGATGCCCATGTTGTGAAGTGGACCTGGCCGATACGCCCTTCCAAGGAACCGGGCAGCGACCAGGGTTTCATCCGCGATGATGAGAACGGCACGGTTTACCTGGGTGAGGGCACCTGGGGCGCGCCGTTGCGGGTCAACAACGATGACAAGAACTGGACGCGGGCCAGCGGCAGCTTCAACCAGTTCAAATGGTTGTTCGTCGACCAGCGCAGCGTGGAGATCCGGACCATCCGGACGGACGGAGCGGACCGCGTCCGGGAAATCGACCCCAATACGCCGTTCGAGCCGCCGCTCGGGCTTGTTTTCTGGAATCCGCCCACCGGCGATGTCGTCACCATCAAAAACAAGAACTGGCGACCCACCCCCGGCCCCGATTCACCGGTTGCCAATACGGACCCGGGGGTGGACCTGACCGGTATTGTGGCCCTGGTCAGGGGCAAGGATGTCGTTTTGAACTGGACCGTCACCCGGGACAAGACCGGCATGATGTATGAGATCCAGCGATCGACCGACGGCGGAACCAAATTCTCCCCGCTCGCCAAGGCATCCTGCAAAGGCGAAGGCAAACAGTTCTACGAATTTCCGGATCGCGGCTTCGGGGCTTCCGGGTTGCTGGCCAAAACCATTTACCGGGTCAAGTGCATTTATCCGGACGGCAACGCCAGTTTTCACGAAGCCCGGCCCGAAGCGGTCGAACCGCCGCCGGCCGAACTGCCCCCCATCAGCAGGCTGACGGCTGACGACAAGGGGATGGTCCAAATCGATTTTACCCTCGGCGAGGCCAGCGATGTGGACATCATTTTGCTGACAGAGGACCTCCGGGAAGTCGCCAGGTTGCCTTTCCCGAAAGAACCCAGGGGCGATGTATCCAAAACCATCAATCTCAGCAGGGCGCCGGCAGGCAAATATATCCTGGTGGTGAAGGCCGCAGGAGAAGTTATTCGCCGTTATGCTTTTAATAAATAACTGGCATATCGGGTAAAACGAGTAGCTTTACCCTGCAAAAAAAGTATCATGTCTCATTCCCTGCGTAGCGTTCAGTCGGTCATTGAACGGGAGCTCAAAGAGTTTGAAACGCGATTTCGGGAGGCAATGCGCAGTTCGGTGCCCCTGCTCGACAGGATCACCTATTATATCGTCAGGCGCAAGGGCAAGCAGATGCGCCCGATGTTTGTCTTTCTGTCTGCCAAAATTTGCGGCGGCACCAATGAGGCCACCCATACCGCCGCCTCCATGGTAGAGTTGCTGCACACCGCCACATTGGTCCATGACGACGTAGTGGACGATGCCTATGAGCGCCGCGGTTTTTTCTCCGTAAACGCCCTTTGGAAAAATAAAATAGCCGTTCTGGTCGGGGATTATCTCTTTTCCCAAGGCCTTCTGCTGGCCCTTCGCGACGGGCAGTATCGTTTCCTGCACATCATTTCCGATGCTGTAAAGGCCATGAGCGAAGGTGAATTGCTGCAGATCGAAAAAGCGCGCCGGCTGGATATTACCGAGGATATCTATTTTGAAATAATCCGGCAGAAAACGGCCTCCCTTATCGCTTCGGCCTGTGCGGCGGGGGCGGCGTCCGCTACCCGGGACGAGGCCGTCATCAGCAAAATGCACCTGTTCGGTGAAAAGGTCGGCATCGCTTTCCAGATCAAGGACGATCTCTTTGATTTCGGTGTCGATGATGTGGGCAAGCCCCTGGGTATCGACATCAAGGAAAAAAAGCTCACTCTGCCGCTCATTTACGCCCTCAATAACGCCGGCCGCAGCGACCGGAAACAGATCCTGCGTCTCATCCGCAAACACAACGAAAATCCGGATAAAGTACGCGAAGTCATTGATTTTGTCCGGGCCAGCGGCGGGATGGATTTCGCCCATAAGGTTATGCTTCGCTATCGGGACGAAGCCTTTGCGCTCTTGAGGGAGTTCGAGGAAAGCCCGGCGCGCTCGGCGCTGGAAGAGCTGGTGATCTATGTGACGGAAAGGAAGAAATAATACGAATAGCCTAATTCTGTAATTGGCTGATTTTCCAGATTGTTTTGGCCTGATTTGCCATCCAGGACTGTAATTGACTAATTCTGCTTGTTTGCCACTCTTTGTTTTCAGCAGCTACTTTTTTTGCTATCATAAACTCACTTTTTTCAAAAACTTGCCTTTTTATATCAAAAGGCTTGTTCTTAAGTTCTCTGTTGGCTTTATCATTCAAAAGAATCATATTACCGAGCCGGTAAACGAACTGTTCATGGTCGTTGTCACTGAATTGATCCCATCCATCCTCCGGGTTTTCCGGTAAAATATGTTCAATTGAATAAAGTTCACTATCTATATCATAATCCTGGGTTGAAAGATATTTCTCTAATTCGAATAGGATGTACCTGACAATTTTCTTGTTTCTGGATTGGGTTGTTTTCAACTGTTTGTCCGAAAAGGCCTGTTCAAAAGCTTTGTCCGGGGGATAGACGACCCTTAGCCCATGAAATATGTCAGGCATATTCGTAATTTTTCCATTTGCTATTTGTTCGGCTAAGGATGTGTAAACTCTTTCCTGTTCGTTGGCCGGCAAGTTCATTATGACATTATACCTGAATGAAATTACGGCGCAAGCCTTCAGGATTTTGGTGAAATTTTCTGCAGAAAGCGTGCGTTTCGCAGTAAGTAATAAGGGATAAGCTTGACGGACATTAAACATCCTCATCTCTCGAATGTATTGTTGCTGTTGTTTGTCCCATAAAGTATCCTCTGGTTTTGATAAAGCAACATAAGTATCCGCATCTGCTTCAAGATTGCGAATCAATTCAAAGACCTCTCCTCTAGTTTTGATTGTATTTCGGATTGCCTTGAACAATTCGCTATGCCGGACAAATCTATTTTTGCTGTTCCAATAGGTACGAAGAAAATCCGGAAAACTCTCGCTACCAAGCTTGCTTACCAATATTTCCCATTTTTCATCTAACGCATTCAGCTCTCTTTGATCTTGAACCTCTCTGTGAATGACAGAAAAAAGGTAGTTCTTTAATAAATCTGTCGAAGATAACTTGACCCCTCTTGCGTTAAGGGTTTCAAAGACCTTATATGCGTTTAATTCGTCAGTTACGGTTATCACTGTAAAAAAAAGCCTGTCGGATAAGGAATCAAGAACCTGAGCTAAAATCGCCCCATCCTTTTGGACTCCATATTGATTGAATATCTGTGTATTAAACCACTCAAAGGCTCTTCTCATCTGATGCTCGGTCGCTTTCAAATTTCTCAATGGCAATTTTTGAAGCGGTACTAAGTAATTTTGATAAAAAGAATCATTATTCCTGTTTAAGGATAGCTTAGATTTGGGCAAAAGCGTTACGGGGTCGAGGTACCCTATGAATGAATTACGCAGCTGTTCCTGCCGCTTTTTGTTGTTTTCAGGGTCTATTTCTTCATCAACCAAGCGATTCAGGTTCGCGATAATAGCCAATGCGAAAATACTAAGTGTTGTCAACCGCTGTTGTCCATCGATGATATCGAAATTTTTGCCATCCTTTGATTGCAAAACCAAATACCCTAAATAATGGGATTGTTCCCCTGAGGGAGAAAGTACACCTTGTATGTCAACCCAAAGATCATCCCATTCCTCTTCAGTCCAACTGTAATCTCTTTGGAAATGAGGTACTTTATAGATCAAACCATTTCCAACCAACTGTCTATAGGTTTGATTCGCTGTATTAAAATTCATTACTGCCATAAAAAATGGAGTATCAATTTGTTGCCAAATTACACAATTTCTTTAACGATAATACAAGAATCCGGGAATCAACTTATAGTTTGGTCATAAAAAAAACCGGCCGACAGTTCTGCCGGCCGGTTGGCTTTTGACCCACCGAAAAAACGGTGGCATATCAGTATCAGTAGGTTAATATCTCAGTTACGAGGGCTGAAGCCCGGGTAAATTAGTTGCCTTTCAGCTTGCCGAGGTCCGGGTTCGGAACGATAACCGAACGGCGGTTTTCAGCGCGGCCTTCAGAAGTGCCGTTATCGGCAGCGGGCATGAATTCGCCTTTGCCGGCGATCGTCAGTTGCTTCGGATCAACGCCGGCGCGAACCAGGCGCTTGACAACAGCTTTGGCGCGGTTAACGCTCAGGTCCCAGTTGTCCATACCGGCGTCAGCCTTGAACTTTTGGCTGTCGGTGTGGCCTTCTACCAGGATCTTGACATCCGGGTGCGCTTTCAGCTTTTCAGCCAGCGCATCGATAGCGTCGCGCTCTTCCTTGGTCAGGGAAGCAGAGCCGGAGCGGTACCGAACAGGCGTTTCCGTAACGACATACAGGCGACCGTCGCGGTCTTCGAGGCTCAGGCCGCTGTCAGAATAAGCAGCGAAAAGGCCGTTGATCTCAGCCTTGAGCTTGTCCAGCTCAGCTTGCGTCATGTTCAATTTCTCCTGAACCTGAGCAATCTGACCTTTCGTAGCGTTGAGGTCGTTGCGGAGGGTGCTGATCTCTCCGTTGAGCCTTGTCTTTTCAGATTCCAGCTCAGCAGCCAGGGCATCTTTTTCGGTTTGGAGTTGTTTCAAGTTGGCCTGAGTTTCGGCCAGTGCCTGATCAGTGGCGGCTTTAGCAGCGGCAAGTTCGTCGTACTTCTTCTTCGAAACGCAGGAAGAAAGCGTACCAACGGCGAGCAAGATAATGATCATTCGTACTACCAGACGCATGTTTGTTTTTTTTAATTTAGCAATGAAGTGGTTTCCAATCAATAACAAAAGCGTATTCCAGGATATATGGAGGCTGCACTTGTTCGAAATTATTATGCAAAGCAATAGATATTTTTCGAATAAAACAAAACAGGGAGCCAAATTTTAATTGAATCAGCCGTAAAAAACCAACTTTTCCACTTTAAACCGGGTTTTTCCGGTATTTGTTCGGTACATTACAGCCCAAAAGGTTGGGGCGTCGTTGCGTCAAACCAGAAATAAACTATTTTTGCAGGTCCTGACAGGCGGCCGATTTCCGAGGTTTACCGGATATTCAAACCTTGGCTAAACCTGCCCGGCCTGCACCGGACCGACCTTAACCGAATGGCTTCAAACCAATTTTGATGGACCTAGATATCAGAAAAGAGGGCAAATTCAACTACATAGAAACTGGCGGCAGCGGAGAAAATCTGATCCTCCTGCACGGCCTCTTCGGCGCTCTCAGCAACTTTCAGGGTATTCTCAGTCATTTCGGGGACACGTATAATGTGGTGGTTCCTATACTGCCGATTTTCGACCTGCCCCTCCGCAAGGTCTCCGTCACAGGCCTTGTAGATCACGTGGCCCAATTCATCGAGTACAAGAAATACCCCAAGGTCCATGTCCTGGGCAATTCGCTCGGCGGGCATATCGCCTTGCTGTACGTACTCGGCCACCCTAAAAAAACAGCCTCCGTCATCCTGACCGGCAGCTCCGGGCTGTTCGAAAGCGCGATGGGCAATACCTTCCCCAAACGCGGCGATTACGAATACATCCGGAAAAAAACGGAAGCCACGTTCTTCGACCCGGCCGTCGCCACCAAAGAACTGGTGGATGAGGTCTACGGCATCGTCAACGACCGCAATTCCGCCATCCGGGTGATCGCGACCGCCAAATCGGCTGTCCGCCATAACCTGGGCGACAACCTGCACCAGATCACCGCCCCTACCCTACTGATCTGGGGGCGCGAAGACCAGGTCACCCCCGCATTCGTCGGCGAGAAATTCCACGAACTCATCGACACCTCCAGACTCATCTTCCTGGAAAACTGCGGCCACGCCCCGATGATGGAACATCCCGAAGTCTTCAACAAACACCTCGAGGATTTTCTGGCAGAGGTGGCGGTGAAGACGGTGGACGGTTGACGGTCTGTTGCGAGAGTCACTGACAACTGACAACTGACAACTGACAACTGATCACTGACAACTGATCACTGACAACTGACAACTACTTACTAACCGACTTGATCTTCTCCTCCAGCTCATACTCATCGCCGGGGACGTAGCCGGAATGCGTAAAGACGATCTCCCCCTGCTTGTTCAGGAGGAAAGTTTGCGGGATGGTCTGGAAATTCAGGAGGTTGCCGAGGATATTATTGGCATCGGAAAGGATCGTGTATTCCCATCCCTTTGTTTCGACCATCGGCTTTACTTTGGCCAGCTGGCGTTGGGTATCGATCGTGATCGCAACGTATTCCACACCGTATTTTTCCACCCATTCCGGATAAAGCTCCGCAATAGCGTCGAGTTCTTTTTTGCACGGCGTACACCAGGTAGCCCACAGGCTGATGATGGTGACCTTGCCTGTTTTGCCGTAATCCGCCAGGTTGACGGTCTGCCCTTCAAGGGTTTTGATCTCGGCATCCGGCAGGCGGTTCTGCGCGGTCAGGGAAAGAACAAAAAAGCTGAGTACAAGTGTGTAAAAGACTTTACAAGGCTTCATTTTCAAAGTGTATTGATTTTGGATGAACAGGTTGTTGCCTGAAAGACTAATTTTGCATTTAATTTTCCAATCCGGCATTTTTCATGGATACTTGCGTCCCGGTTGGGAACATCCCGGACATTCAGACGTAAAAACCGGTATGCAGTAACATGCCGCATACGGCAACATCTACAGCAAATGAGGAACAAAGCTACATTGATTTACCCTAACCGCCTTATTCCTTTTCTGAGTTTTATCGGCATTTTCACCTTTTGTCTGCCGGCCAACGCCCAGGAAAGCCAGCCAGGCGGCGGGCGATTTTCAGGAAGCCTGGAAGCCAACGCCAATTTTTTCATGAAAGACGCCAAGATCGGCGCCGCCAACACCCCGCAGTACGAACACCAGCTTTTCGGAGCCGATTCCTGGCTCAACCTCAACTACAGCAACTGGGGTTTTGATTTCGGCCTCCGCTTCGACCTGTTCAACAACTCCAACCTGCCCAATCCCGTGGATTCTTATACCGACGAAGGCATCGGCCGCTGGTATATTTCCAAAAAGATCGAAAAGCTCGACATTACAGCGGGTTATATTTATGACCAGATCGGCAGCGGCATCATCTACCGGGCTTACGAAGAACGGCCGCTGTTCATTGACAATGCCCTTCTGGGCGTTCGCCTGGGTTATGAACTGACGCCCGACTGGAAGATCAAGGTCTTCACCGGGCGGCAAAAAAACCGTTTCGAAACCTATAAATCCACCCTCCGCGGCGCCTCGCTGGAGGGGTTCGTCTCCGGCGGCGACACCAGCAACTGGTCGCTCGCGCCGGGAATCGGGGTAGTGAGCCGCACCCAATCGGACGAAGCGGTCGGCCAATTGCTCTCCACTGTCGCCACCTATACCCCGCAGGATACGGTCAGCGTCAAATACAACGCTTACGCCTTTACAGCATTCAATACCCTTACCGTCGGCAATTTCAGCTGGTACCTGGAAGGGGCTTATAAAACCCCCGAGGTTTTCTTTGATCCGTTCGCCGAGAAGCTGAACCGCAACGGGGAGATCACCCTCGGCAAGTTCGTCCGCGAACCGGGAACCGTCCTTTATTCCAGCATGAGCTACGCGGCCCACGGCCTGGGGCTGGTATTGGAAGGCAAACGCACCGAAAATTTCACCTTCCGCGCCGATCCGTTCGTTTCGCTCAACCGCGGCATGATCAATTTCCTGCCGCCGATGACCCGCCAGAATACCTACCGCCTCACCACGCGCTACAACGCCGCCACCCAGGAATTGGGCGAACTGGCCGTCCAGGCGGATATCCGCTATGCGATCAAGCGAAAATTGAGCTTCAATGTCAATTTTTCCAACATCACCACCCTGGATGACGAATTGCTCTACCGGGAGGTCTATACCGAAGTGCAGTACAAGCACAAGAACAAATGGCAGCTCCTCGGCGGGGTGCAGCTGCAACGCTACAACCAGGATATCTACGAAGACAAACCCGGCGTGCCGCTGGTGGAAACGCTGACGCCGTATTTTGAATTGCTGTACAAGATCGACCGCAAAAAGGCCATCCGGTTCGAGGGGCAATACATGGCCGTCGGCGACGACCCCAAGGCCAACTACAAGCAGGACTACGGCGACTGGCTGTTCGGCCTGGCGGAATTCACGATTGCACCGCACTGGACCTTCACCGCCTCCGATATGTTCAACATCACACCCGGCAAAAACTCGCCGGTTGACGACTCCGGGCACAAGGAATCCATCCACTATCCAAGGCTGGACATCTTCTATACGCACAAATCCAACCGGTTCTCGCTGAGCTATGTCAAACAGGTGGAAGGGGTCGTCTGTTCCGGCGGCATTTGCAGACTTGAGCCGGCATTCAGCGGGGTCAAGATGACCGTGAACAGTTCGTTCTGACCGGGCTTGAAGCCGTATTATCCCCAAACAGCCTTTAAATCAGATCAAAAAATGAAAAAAGCAGCTATACTTCTATTGTTCAGCGTTCTTTTCCTTACCGCCTGCGAAGAGGCGATGAATCCGCTGCCCATTATTCGTCAGGACGGCGAACGGCGCGTGCTGGTGGAAGAATTCTCCGGCGGCAATTGCAAACCCTGCTCGGAAGCGGCGGGCGAACTGGCCAACCTGCAGGCCACCTACGGTGAAAACCTGGTGGTGGTTACCTTGCATACTTTCCTGCCGACCCCGCAAGCCAGTCCGGCGGCCGGCGCCACCTACGATTTTCGCATCCAGAAAGGTACCGAGGTGCTCAATCAGATCGGCATTCCGACCGGTATTCCGGCGGCGGGCATCAACCGTCAACCGTACGGCGACGGCGGCAGCGCACTCATCGCTCCGTTTTCCAGCTGGGCCGGCTGGATCGGAGAAGAGGTCAAAAAAGACGCCGCGCTGGGCATGAGCCTGGACATCGACTACGACCCGGCCGGCCGCGAGGCGAAATTCGATGTGAACATGCTGCCCAACGAACCCCTCACCGGCGACCTGCGCCTGACGGTCTACATCACCGAGGGGGATATTGCCGACAAGCAACTCACCGAGGCTGGCGTGGTCAATTTCACCCACCAGCATATCCTCCGCGACGTGATCTCGGCCCCGCAGGGCGATAACCTGGCTACCAGTCTTCCGGCGGGACAGCGGGTCAGCCGCTCCTTCAGCTATACCGTACCCGCAGCGGACAACAAGGGGCCCTGGGTAGCCGAAAACTGCCATATCGTGGCATTTGTTACGCTGGTTGACGCCGCTTCGGGCCGCCAGGAGGTGCTGCAGGTGGTGGAGGAAAAATTGAACTAAGGCTGACTAATTTGGGTTATTCTGAGCAGGAATTGTGAATTAAATCGTATTTTTAGAGAACAATTTTTTTATCGAATGCACAAGCTAATTGAAATAAAGCTCATACCCGCTTATCAGTCGTTTCTTCGGCATTTCAATTTACATGTATTATGAGGACCATGCCCCTCCGCATTTTCATTGTAAATATGGAGACAGTGAAGCTTTGATCAACTGACCCGAGGTATTCAAAATCACGCCGACCATGAAAAAATCCTTATTCTTCCTTCTGACCTTGTCCCTGGGCAGCCTGCAATTGGCATTTGCCCAATCCGAATCGGACAAGCATCCGCTTCCTTATTACGAGATCCCTGATTATCCGGAAACCTATACCGCGGAAAACGTGGCCGCGCGCATGATCGACGGGGTGGGGTTCCGGTATTACTGGGCAACCGAGGGGCTGCGTCCGGAAGACCTCGCTTTCAGGCCCAATGACGAGGCCCGGACGACCGAAGAAACCATTGATCATATCCTGGGTTTGTCCAATGTCATTATCAATTCCATCCGGAAAATTCCCAACCAGGCCTCGGGTGAAGAGACCTCACCGCTTTCCTTCGAAGAAAAAAGGAAAATGACCCTCGAAAACCTCAAAGCCGCCAGCGATATCCTGAAAGGCGGGGGCGGGACGCTGGAAGAGTACAATATCGTTTTCCAGCGGGGCGACACCAAATCCGAGCTGCCGTTCTGGAACCAGATCAACGGCCCGATTTCCGACGCCCTGTGGCATATCGGCCAGGTCGTATCCTTCCGGCGTTCTTCCGGCAACCCCTTCAGCCCGAGGGTGAGCGTACTGACCGGCAAGGTCAGGAATTGAAGTTCGTGCGCCGGAATTACCGGTCTATCGGCCCGGTTTTTAGCCAATTTTGAATATTTTTGTCCTGTACAATAAGTCGTAAGTCATACTACTGGACATTTTCCAAAACGGTCCGGATTATTAAGCCCTTCAAGGATTGATAAGCCGTGAATCTGATTAGGCTTAAAAATCCCTGCGGGCTTTTCAATCCGCTTCACGTAAAAAAATGTCCAGTAGTATGGTCGTAAGTACCCATTGAGGCCACTTACGACTTACAACTTACAACTTACGACTTACAACTTACGACTTACGACTTACAACTTA
>CALMYQ010000086.1 GCA_937873655.1 uncultured Lewinella sp.
TAGCGGGACTCTGTGACCGCCGAGCAACGCAGCATGTCGGAAAAAGAGGCCGCGATACTTGAGTGGTATCTAGATTTCGCGCCACTAGAGACAAATCGCAACTGCGGCCATGGCCTGCGAGGGCGTTTCGATCAGGAGCTAAAAAGCACAGGATGAAATCGGTATCAAATTGAACAGCCTAAGGTTAAAGGTTAAAGATGCCTGATGGCAGCAGCCTGGTATCAATGGGCCTGCGGTTAATGGCAGCGGGCCTTTAGGTCCGCCATGTCGGTAGCATTCCGGTTGCATTTTTACGGTTCCGGCCTGTAGGGCCGGTATGTGATGGCTCCGGCCAGGCATTCCCTGTGCGTCTCCAGTCCTTCAGTCGGCAGTCGGGTAGCTGAGCGCAGTCGAAGCTACAACGTCCGTCCAACCAGAAAACCATCCAACCATAAAACAACCCAAAAGCAGATCCCAAACAAAAATCCAACACCCCAAAAACAGGCAAAAACCCAACAATGAACCAATGAACCATCAAACCCCCAGCAACCCCCGCTTCAAAGCCGTATCCACCGCTTCGGTCCGGGTACCGGCGTAGAGTTTGGACATAATAGAGGTGAGGTGGAATTTCACCGTCCGCTCGGCGATGTACAATTGTTCGGCGATCTGGCGGTTGGTCAGGCCCTTGCGCACCAGGGCGAGGACTTCGAGCTCTCTGCCGGTCAGCGGCGAGGCGGGATAGTTGACGCTTGATTCCTGGGTTTTAGCCTGTTTCTGGTCCGCCTTTTCATCCAGGATCAGGGAAAGCTGGTGATGCAGGTCCCGGGCTTCGTCGAGCGACAGGCCGATGTTGCGCAGGGTATTGGGCAGGTCTTTTCGCCGGGCAAACGCCTCAGTAGATTCGAGGGTGGAAAGGAGGTTTTTCAGGCGGGACTGCACCACCCGGTCGAGAACCTCAATGAACGCTCCGCCCGCCTTGGACGAATGAACGTCATAAGATTCCTGGAGGCGCGTCCGCTGGATGGCGATCCCGACCAGCTCACTGATCGTGTTGAGGATAGACAGCTGTTTGTCGTCAAGCTGCTGGGTTTCCTTGCTGACCAGGTTGATCAGTCCGATCTTCTGGCCGTTGATGGTGATGGGAATGGTGGCGTGGAATTTCAGGTCGCGCGTGCCCGTTCTGATGTCCTTGAGCCTGGAACAGGTGATCTCGCTGATGTTCCGCGCCCGGTCCATATCGCTGGTCAGGTACTTTTCGATGCAGTAGCACCACCCCGAAAGCCGTTCCGGATGATCGCTGAGGGCCGGCGGGAGGTTGTAGGACGCCGCGAGGTAGACCGACAGGTTATCTCGTTGCACCAGCCAGATCCAGCCGGTTTCGAGGTTGAGCAGCTCCACCGTTTTTTCGAGCGCCTTTCGCAGCGCCGAAGGCAGGGAGAATTCCCGGTTTAGGTGACTGGCAATTTCGTAGAGGTGGGAGAAATATTCCTTGTCTGTCATAGGGCTTTTATTTTATCAAAATTCGGGTACCTTCGATACCTTCGCATAAGGAAACTCCCCGAGCCGCGCCGGCTTGTGATAATACGCCAGCCCCGACACAGACACCACCCCTGCCCGGTTCAGGTCCACATTGCCGTCGGGCAGCAGGCATTCTTCCGGGAGGGTCAGGTGCAGGATCTCCCCGATGATGAGCCGGGTATCGTTCCGGCGGATATGGAATTCTTCCGCAAATCGCAAACCGATCCTGATCGGGCTTTCCCGGACAAACGGCGCAAAAAAATCGCCCAGATACTCCTCCGTGAAACCGCACGCCTCGAATTCGGACACCCCGGCACCAAACCGGGCAGAGGTATAATGAGCCCGGTCCACCACACTTTCTTCCACATGATTGATGGTATAATACCCGGTTTCCCTGATATTCCGGTAGGTATCCCCCGATACCCCGACCGGCCGTTGGATAAACCCGATCAGGGCCGGGTCGGCGCCCAGGTGGACCACCGAGCTGAAAATCGCCAGGTTGCTGACGCCGTTTCCGCTCTTTGTACCGATCAGCGCGGCCGGCTTGAACCCGCTGATGCCGTTTACCAGGTTGGCGCGGTAAAAACGTTCAAAGGTTTTCAGGTGGTCGGTTGTAAAATGAAGCATGAAAAAAACCGGTTGGTGAATTCGTGAAACGGTTGAGGGCGGATTTGGTTTCGTCATGGTCGGTTTACTTGTATCCGTCACCCAGATAAAGATAAGCTTATTTACTGAAAAGCATGATCACGTAATAAATATAAACACCACCTTTAATAGCGCCATAACGACTCCACAACGGACGCCCGACAAGGAAACAATGAAACAGTTGTCAGTTGTCGGTTGTCAGTTATCAGTGGTCAGTCGGGGCTAAGGCGACGTTTCGACTCTGAAACGAACGCCAAACCATATAACCGTCAAAACCATATAACCATATAACCATAAAAAGTTTGCAGTCTCCAGTCCTTCAGTCGGCAGTTCCCTTTACAACAACCGCCCAGCAATGAAACAATGAAGCAATGAAGCAATGAAGCAATGAAATTCTCACTCATCCCGCAAACTATCCACCGGATTCATCAGCGCCGCCCGGACGGATTGCACGCTCAACGTCAAAAACGCGATCAGCACCGCGCCGATACCCGCTCCGATGGCGATTGGCGCAAACGCCCCGACCGTCTTGGGAATATGATAGGCAAAGCCGTCCAGCCAACGGCTCATGAAAAACCAGGCTACCGGCGAAGCCACCAGCAAGGCAATCATGACCAGCAGAATGAAATCCCGGGACAACAAGCCGACAATGCCCGCCACGGAAGCGCCCAGTACCTTGCGAACGCCGATCTCCTTATTCCGGTTCTTCACCGTAAAACTGATCAGCCCGAAAAGTCCGAAACAGGCCAGGAAAATAGCCATGCCGGCAAATATGGTGATGATCCGCCCGAACCGGCTTTCTTCCTGATAGGCGCTGTCGAGGGATTCATCCAGAAAACGGCTTTCAAATACCTTTTCCGGAAAGAATTCCTCCCAGGTCTTCCGGATATATTCGATGGTCTGCGGCACATTCTTGTCCGATAACCGGACGGCAAAATCGGTGAACGCACCCGGACGCACCTCCAGCACCAGCGACTCCAGGTCGTACCGCAGACTCTGGGTATGGTAATCCTGGATCACACCGATGATCTTGCCCTCCCGGCCGCCCTTGCTCAACCGCTGGCCGAGGGCCTCCTCCGGACTGTTCCACCCCAGCGTTTTTACCGCAAATTCGTTGATGATGTAAGCATCCAGGTGGTCGGTGCCGTAGGAGATGTCGAAATCGCGGCCGGCTACCATGTTCAACCCGAACGTCTCCGCGTAATCGTAGTCCACCGAAACGCAGGGCAGGAACAGGTTATCTTCGAGCTTGAATTTATCCGTTACAATGGGATTGCGCGAATTGCCCAATCCCGGCAGGTTGGAGGCCAGCGTAGAGGCCAGAATATCCGGATTTTGCAGCAACTTCTCCTCAAAGGCATTTGTCTTGTTCCGCATTTTCTGGTCGCCGGGGGCAAAGTGGGAATTCATGTTGCTGCTGTACAGCGGTATATCCAGGATCATGTCCTTGTTGAAACCAAGCGGGCGGTTTTGAAGGAAATTGATCTGACGCAGGATCACGCCGGTGCCGGTAATGAGCGCTACGGCGACAATGAATTGAAGGGTGATCAGCGATTTGCTCAACCAGTTCTTTTTACCCGGCTTGCTCAGCGCCTTACCCTGAAAGATGCTGACCGGTCGGAAACGGCTGGCAAAAAAGGCTGGATAGCTGCCCGCCAATAGCGAAGCCGTCAGGAATACGCCGATGAACAAGGCTATCGTCCCGGGATGCTGCAGAAAACTGAAGGGTATGCTCCTGCCGAAAAACAGATCCAGCTTCGGCAACAGCAGCCCGACGACAATCATGGCCAGCACAAAAGCAATGGTCCCCAGCAAAAGGGTTTCTCCGAGGAATTGGCGGATCAACCCGCGGCGCCCGGAGCCCAGCACCTTGCGTATGCCGACTTCCTTGGTTCGCCCCAGGTAGACAGCCGTCGATAAATTGACAAAATTGATGCAGGCGATCAGCAGGACCAATAGCCCGATCGCCATGAATATGCGCATGAACGACGGATTGGCCACAGGCACGGGTTCCCCTTCCGCCGTCGATTTCAGGTGGATATCCCGGACCGGAAAAATGGAAAAGCTTTGTTTGTCGCGAAACCGCTCGTCGCCGTGCTGAAGCAGAAAATCCTTAAAACGCGCATTGACGGCTTCAGCTGAAGCGCCGGGTTTCAACAATACATAGGTATACGAATGCGAAGCCAGCCGGTTTTCGCGCAATACGTCCAGCAGGCTTGCCCGGGCGAAATCGGGCTCAGCATCCACCATATTCTCAAAACGGGCCAGAAAGTCGAAATCAAAATGGCTGTTCTCCGGCATGGCCCTGATCACGCCTGTTACATTGAACGGCCCGCCGTTGGCCAGCATGATCCCGCGCCCGATCGGGTCCTCATCCCCGAAGAACTGCCTGGCGGTCTCATCGGTCAGCACAATCGAAAACGGGGATTTAAGCGCCTCTTCGGGGTTGCCCTGAATGAAGTCGAAGTCGAATACCCGGGTTGCCGTTGAGTCGGCAAACATAGCATTCGGCATTTCAAACGACTGGTTATTGGACGGGATCCGGACACTGATGCTCCTGGGAAAAAAACGGGCCGCAGTTTCCACTTCCGGAAAAAAATCCTTCAGCAACGGGCCGAACGGCGACGGGATCCGGGTAACCTCGAACGTGCTGCCCGAAAACCCAACCCCGTAATTCACCCGGTACAATCGATCCAGATTCGAATTGAACCGGTCATAGGAATATTCGAACTGAATATAAATGAACATTAAAAAACAAAAGGTCAGCCCCAACGCCAGCCCAAGGATGTTGACCAATGAGTATGTGCGATGCTTGAACAGGTTCCGGACGGCGACAAGCAGGAAGTTTTTGAACATAAGCGATTAATTCAATTGTGTCGGTTTTTCGATTGATCCGATTTTGAGCGCCCGTCAGTTGGTCAGCCTAATCGATTCATTCGAATCATTCTAAGAATCGTTTCAATTTTTTTATTGATCCGATTGCCCCCCCCCTTCAGTTCCTCAGTTCCTCAATTCCTCCTCCGACCGCCGTAGCCTTGGCGGAGGTGGTAGTTCTTCAATTCCTCGATCGCATCAAAAACCGTACCTCTTAAGCAACCGCTTACCGCTCAGCAAGTTGTACCCTGCAACGGCATACCCCGTTGTCCGGTAATGAACAAGCCCCGTTCGGTTCCGGACAGTTTCGCCGTTACTCCCACGCAAAATCCCAGACCGGTTGCTGTCCCAGCAAATGTTCCACAAAATAATTCCATTGCCGCTTCCGGAAATAATTGAGATGTTGCCCCTGGTAGCCGTGGTGCTGACTCGGCAGGATCAGCAGATCAAATGGTTTGTCGGCCTTCACCAGCGCTTCCGCCAGCTTGAAGGTCGCAGAAGGATTGACGTTTTCGTCGATGCCGCCGTGTACCAGCAGCAACTTACCCTTCAGGTTGCCGGCCATCGTGATATTGGATTGCGCTTCATAGGCCTCATCCACCGGCCAGCCCATATACATTTCGGGCCACCAGGCCTTCTCCATCCTGAAGTCATGGTCGCCCGAACTGGCCACGCTCACCTTGTAAAAATCCGGGAATTCAAGCATGGCATGCCCTGCATCATATCCGCCGGCCGAGTGGCCGAATATGCCCACCCGGGTCGTGTCGATCCAGGCGTAGCGGGCGCCCAGCTCGCGGATGGCCAGCACGTGGTCCGTCAGGTTGGAGCCCATTTTCTTGTAGGAATAATCGTGGAACGCCTTGGATCGGCCGGAGCTGCCCATGCCGTCCACCATCATGACGATGAACCCCAGTTCGGCAAGCGCCTGATTGCCCATGCTGAGCACCCTCGGGAAGTTTTCCGGAAATACATGCGTGTGGGGGCCTGTGTAGGTATTGTCGATGATAGGGTATTTTCTGGCCGGGTCAAAATGGGTCGGTTTCCACAACACGCCGTACAAATTGGTTTTGCCGTCGCGACCGGTAGCGGTGAAGGTCTCCGGCGCTTCCCAATGCGCTTTGGTGAGTTCTTCTATGTCCGCTTTGGAGATCTCCAGGAGCACCTTGCCCGTTTCCGCATTTCGCAACACGGAGACGGTCGGCATGCGCCCGGTGGAGATGTTGTCCAGCACGTATTTCCCGTTGGGAGAAAAACTCACCCCGTGCGAGGCGTCTTCCGGGGTTAGCAATTGCACCTCTCCGCCCTTCAGACTGACCCGGTACAAGGATTGGTAATACGGTATCCGGCCCTGCTCCTTGCCGGATGCGGTGAAATAGATCCACCCGCCCTGCTCGTCGATATGTTCAACATCATTGACAAAATAATTACCCCGGGTCAACGGCGTCAACTTGTCGGTCTTCAGGTCGTAGGCATACAGCTGCTTCCACCCGCTGCGCTCGGAGCTGATGATGAGCTTGCCGGCCTTTTCAGCGGGCCAGTAGTCGAAATTATCGATATTGGTCGGAGAACTTTCCGATACCAGTTCCTTCAATTGGTTCTTTTCCAGGTCAAGCCGGAGCAGATGGGTCTTCTGGTACCCCCTTTCGCCGTAAACGGCATATACCTTCCCGGGTTCATCCGACCACCGGAAGGACACGCTGTTGATGTGGGTATTGCGTGGCAGCGCCGGCCGGAGCTCTTTTCCGCTGACAGCGTCGAAGAAAACGGGGATCATGTACACCATGCCCGTATCCCCCGGCGAGCCCCGGTAATACGACAGCAATTTGGCCCGGTAAAGCGTATCGATGCTCCAGTCGAGCAGGTACATCTTCCGGGCGCTCCGCAGATCGCAGATATAAGCTTGTATCCAGCGCGAATCCGCCGACCATTCGACCGAGAAATGTTCGGGGCGTTCGCCGCCTTCCCCCTCCATGATGTCGCCCCAGCCGTAATAACTGGCGTATTCATAGTGCTTCTTCCCCGAAGTGCTGAGCTGCCTGACTTCTCCGGTTTCCGTTGAGCGCAGGTACAGGTTGTAATCCCTGGTGAAAGCCGTCCATTTGCCGTCCGGTGAAACGGCTTCATTCTCCGGTTCCGGTTTCGCCTGCGGTTCCTGCCGGAGTTGGTAGTCCCGGGTATTGAGCCGCCAACGTTTCCCTTTGCAATTGAACAGGAGGCGCCGGGGGTCCGCGTATTCCACCCCGCTCAGCGGCAAGTCGGCCGCCTCAAAGGTTTCGCCGAGGGAATCGGTCAGGAGGCGGGCTAGCCGTTCGTGGTCGAAAAGCGGCATCTTTTCCGGTTTTTGGAAGGAAACCCGCGTATAGGTTTTCCCGTCCCTGGTTTGATCGAGGTACCAGAACCCGGTACTGTCCGGAAACCAGTTGGCGTTGACCCAGAGGCGGAAGGCTTTCTTATTGATGATGTTGTTCCAAAGGAATCCCGTGGCCCGTTCGTAGTCTGCGCGGGTAAGGGCATTTTGGCTGTGGCCGGGTGACAGCCAAAGCAGGGCGAGCGGCAGGAAAACCAGCCGGAAAAGGCATTTTTTCATGTATTGGCAGTTGTGGTTCGCCGGATTTCCCCTGCCATTCGCTAGGTAGGGAATGAACAGGATCAGCAACGGCAGCTTTGTTAAACCAAAGCTCCGATGCGGGGGATAAATATAACTAAAAGAGTGCAGATTGGAATACGCCCGGCGTCGACCTGATTATTCAGTGGTCAATAATTCAGCAATACCGCGCTTCGGTGCATCAGAAAAGCGTCTCCCGGGGCCAGGGTCAGTCCCCTTGCGATCATCAGCCTTGCGTTGGAGAAGTCCTTTTGCCGGAAATAATAATACGATGCGGCGGCATAAGCCGTCGTGATCCACAACACGCCTCGCGGCGTGGGTCCGGATTGAGCCAGCATCCGTTCGAATGTTTCCAGCTCTTTTCCGGCGTCAACCGGGCGCTCGCCGTCATACAAGGCTTTGATGCGCTCTGACCGGTAGAAAAGCTCCAGGTCGCGGAAATGCGGATTGGGCGCCAAAAAAGGATATTGCTTCTTGTATTGCCCCAGTACGTCAATGCAAGCCTCGTAATCGCGTCGCTTGCCCAATGAGCGGACCAGCAACCGGGAAAGGATATCCTGTACCTGCTGGTCATTGGGGCGAAGCTGATAGATCGTATCCATATAACTGATGAACCGCGTCGAATTGGCAGTGGAAGCGTAGTATTGCGCCTGCTCGATGTAGTAGATCTCCTTGATCAGGGCCAGCGCCGGCAGGTCGGCCCCCATCCGCTGCTGGAATTCATGGTAAATGAAATTGATCCGGTCGGGTTCGCCCAGCTTTTGGGAAAAATGCTCGGCCAGAAAGGCAAAGCGCCGGATCAGCTCACTCCGTACATTCTCATTGGGATATGCATCATACAGGTCGAAAAGCGGCCCCAACCGGTCGGAGTCCATGGGCAGGTTGGCAGCCAGCTGAAACCGGCAGGTCGCCCGGAAGGGTTCGTACAGCGGTGTGGGATACAGGAACCTGGCTTTTTCCAGGGCATGAATGGCGCTCAGGAACTGCCGGTCCGCATAGTCAACTCCCGCCCTTCGGTAATAGAGCAACCCCGCCAATTGGAACGGATTGATCTTTTCTCCGTCTTTTTGATCGTACCGCTCAGCCCAGGCCCGGGCCAGCGACTGCCTGCTCTCTCCCTTGGGGATCAGCGAAAGCTCCTGCCAGAGATCCAGGTAGTCGGTCGCCGGATCATGCCGCTTGCCGGCGCCGAGGGGCAAAACCTGATCAAGACTTTGTTCTCCGTCGGCCAATTGAATGGTCAGGTTTATATTTTCGAGCCCGGCTGTGGTCCGGTAGGTATACCCGAGGTGATCCAGTACGATGATGTACAGAGCAGTGGACGTGTATTCGTTGTAATCGCCGGATTTGAACAGGGTCCCGAAATCGGCTGCCGGGTTATAGCGCCTGAAATACCGGCTTTTCAGGGTTTGATGCAGATAATCCAGGTCTTTGACCCTCGTTTTTTTTCCTGCACGGGCGCTTTCGAGCTTGCGAAGGGTGGAATGCAGCTGGTTTTGGGCAAAATCCGCAATGGCGAAAGCGTTATCCTTTGAACTGGCCAGAAAAAGTCGGACCCGGTCGGCCAGTTCCGTTCCCTGAGGCGTTGTAAAGACCATTTTTTCCAGCGGGCCGTAGAATACCAGATTCTCCCTCCCCCCCGGCGCAAGCAGGGAATCGGAAGGGTTGGATGCCTGGGCGATGAAGGCCCACCCCAGGAACAGACAACAAAATACTAGTCGCATGAAGGGATTATATATTTAAACGCAAAGTTATATTTTCAAACCGACGATTCCAGGGCCTGCTCTTCCTGAATTAATGCCGGTTCCGCATTATTTGTTACCTGACGGCCTCAAAACCCATATCCAGCTGGCAATCCATTAAATAAGGGGAGATTTCGCTGAGGAAAAAGACGACTTCCAACCGGTACCTTTCCCTGGACAGGAGTTTTTTCACATTCCGCAGGGTAGGCAGCAACTCTATGCTGTTGTAGCTCCGGTTGCGCATATTGTCCAGGTAAAAGACTTCGTCGAACTCCGAGCAATCCGTACCGACCTGGCAAATCCTGACCGATACCTCCTCCAGAAAATCAAACTTGCGGCCGTTCTGTGAAACGATCTTCGCAAAATTCGGCCTGATCGCCGCAAACGCGCTGGTGTCGGTATTGTTCGCTTTCAGGTAGCTCGCAATATCCGAATTGATCGCCTGAAATTCGATGACCTGGGCATAGGCGGGGTTCAATCCGGACGGCAGCTCAAAGTCAAAGTTGGGGTAAACCATCGGAAACAGGACCTCCCGCTTGTCGCGCAGGCATCCCGAAACCAGTATCCACCCGGAAATGAAGAGCAGTAAAACCCTTTTCATGCAGTTTTTTCCAATTGGAACGTAGAAAAATACCTTTTGTTATAACACGCTATTCCTGCTTTCCGGAATTTTTTTGCTCAAAATCCGCCATCTTTAAAATTCCTGTATCTTTATCGAGTGTATTATCTTTATATATTTGGGCCAAAGTAAAAACAACAAAATCTTTACCTAGTATGGGCGAGCAAAGAGTGGTCATACCTACCGAACAACAGGATATGCAGGCCTTCATCCGGCAGCTATTGCAGGATGTTCAGGCCCTGGAGTACATGCTGAACAACGATTGGTTCGAAACCGATCCCATCCGGATCGGAGCGGAACAGGAAATGTGCATCGTCGACAAGCGGACCTACAAGCCGGCTATCATTGCCATGCAGGCGCTCGAAAAGCTCAAAAAATACGATTGGGCCGGCACCGAACTCGCCAAGTTCAACCTGGAGAACAATATGACGCCCCGGGAATTTACCGGTACCTGTTTCAGCGACCTGGAAAAGGAGAACAACTGGCAATTGGACATCATCCGCGAAAAACTGGGCAAGCTCAATGCCAACCTGATCCTGACCGGCATACTCCCTACCCTGCGCAAATTTGACCTCGACCTGGAAAACCTCACCCCCAAACCCCGGTATTTCGCCCTCATGGATGCCATCAACTCCCAATTGATCGGCACCGCCTACGAACTGCGCCTCACCGGCATCGATGAGATCCTGGTCAAACACGATTCGCCCCTGCTGGAAGCCTGCAATACCAGCTTCCAGGTGCACCTGCAGGTCAGCCCCGCGGATTTTGTCCAACTCTACAATATCGCCCAAACCCTCGCCGCTCCGGTCATGGCCATCGGCTCCAACTCGCCCATCGTATTCGGCAAACGGCTGTGGCATGAAACCCGCATCGCCCTGTTCCAGCAAGCGCTCGACATCCGCACCACCCACGAACACATGCGCGAACGCAGCCCGCGGGTCAGCTTCGGCTCCGGTTGGCTCGACCGGTCCATCATGGATATTTATAAGGAAGATATCGCCCGGTTCCGCGTACTGCTCAGCTCGGATGTGGAAGAAGACTCCATCGAGAAGATCCGCCAGGGCCTTACGCCCAAACTGCGGGCCCTTCAGGTCCATAATTCCACCGTTTACCGCTGGAACCGCCCCTGCTACGGCATCAGCGACAACGGCAAACCCCACCTGCGCATCGAGAACCGGGTGCTGCCCGCCGGCCCCACCGTCGTCGACCAGGTAGCCAACGCCGCTTTCTGGCTCGGCGCCATGAAAGGCATGGCCCTCCACCATAAAGACATCCGCGAAGTGATCTCCTGGGAAGACGTGCGCGACAATTTCGCAAAGGCCGCCAAGTTCGGCATCGACTCCCAGTTCACCTGGTTCAAGGATAAAAAAATCTCCGTTTGCGACCTGATCACCCGCGAACTGATCCCGATTGCCCGGGAAGGGCTCCGGCACCAGAACGTCGACAGCGCGGATATCGACCGGTACATGGGCATCATCGAGGAAAGGGCCAAACTGCATATGAGCGGCGCCCGCTGGCAATTGCGGGCCTTCACCAAATTGATGAAGGAGGTCGGCCGGGACGAAGCGCTCGTCGTGCTCACCGCCAGTATCATTAAAAATCAAACCAAAGGCATGCCTGTCCATACCTGGGATCTCCCCAATACCGGCGATCTGGAAGATTATCGCCCCTCCAAACTCAAAGTGGAAGAGTTTATGACCACCGACCTGTTCACCGTTCAGAAAGACGATCTCATCGAACTCGTCGCACAGCTCATGGATTGGCGGAAACTCCGGCACATGCCCGTCGAAGACAGCAAAGGGCGGCTCTGCGGCCTCATCACTTCCCGGCTCATTCTGCGGTATTATACCCAGCGCGGCCGCTTCAACGGCCAGGAAGTGGACATGGTCAAGGACATCATGGTGCCCAATCCGGTTACCATCGGCCCCGACTCCACCATCGTGGAAGCCATGCGGCTCATGAGGGAAAAACAGATCGGCTGCCTGCCCGTCGTCAAAAATGACGAACTCATCGGCCTCATCACCGAAATGGACTTCCTGCGCATCTCAGGCCGCCTGATCGAGCGGTTGGAACGTTGAGGAGTGGGAATCGACATAAAGCCTGACTTTATGTACAGAAATTTACAAAAAGTCATCCTTTTTGTAAATTAGTTTTTTGCTCCCTGGCCTCATCTAGCGTTGCCAGATACCTGTCCCTAAACTCCTCCATCCGCTTGCGCCGGTACTGCATCACCCAACGCGGGTGCGGCAAGGGTACGATGGTTTTGAAAAAGCCGTGCCGCTCGTTTATTTTCATGAAGTATTTATAATTCTGCCCTTCCCCCAGGCAAACGGCCGTTTCCTCCAGCGCACCAATGGCCTTTTGCCGCAGAATGTTATCGATGATATGCGGTTCGACTGCCTTTTCCAATTGGCGGTCGTCGTAATAATTGTAGTTCTTTCCGTCCCTGGTAAATCCCAGCGGACAAATGGAGGTGATGTAAAAATCCCGGTAAAACGCTTCAGGACCGCCGTACCCGTGTACCACTTCATAGACGAATTGCGACGACAGCTCCGCTTTTTTCTGAAAAACATTCTCAATACCGCAGTCTTCCGCCAGCCGGATAGGGTCTGTGAACGGAACCCCTGTGATGCCGGCGCCGAACCGCCCCGGGTTGATGCCGAACAGGAAGGTTCTGGGCCGGGTGTCACTGTAATATTGCATATAAAACCGGCGCATGGCAGCCAGTGTCTCCGGGTTGTCGTAGGGGAACAGCAATTCCACCCCTTCCGGCAACGCCCACCCAGGCTCGATGGCCCCGAAATATTCCATTACTTTTGCGCCGAAAGTCAGCTTTTCTTGCTTCATGATCAAAATGGATTAGAACATCTCCGCAATGATAGGTGTTTTTGGAGGGAAGAACCGTAACAGGCATGGCAGGAATCTATTTTCACATACCGTTTTGCAAGCAGGCCTGCCACTATTGCAACTTTCATTTTTCCACCTCGCTCCGCAACAAACCGGACCTGCTGGAAGCCATGATGAAGGAGCTGGCCCTGCGCAGTGAAGAACTCGGGAGTATTGCCTTCAGTACTGTTTACCTGGGCGGCGGCACCCCGTCATTGCTGACCCCCGGTGAATTGGAGATGTTGTTCTCCGGGGTTTTCCGCCATTTCAAGATCGAAGAGGACGCCGAGATCACCCTCGAAGCCAACCCCGACGACCTCACCCCGGAATACCTTATGGCGCTGGCCCAAAGTCCGGTCAACAGGCTGAGCATCGGCGTACAATCCTTTTTTGAGGAGGACCTCCGCTGGATGAACCGGGCGCACTCGGGCCGGGAAGCCAGGGCCTGTATCGAAACCGCGCAAAAAGCCGGGTTCGACAACATCACCGTCGATCTGATCTACGGATCCCCGACCACCACCGGCGAACGCTGGGCCGCCAATATCGATACGCTGCTGGAATACGGCATTCCGCACTTGTCGTGCTACGCCCTGACCGTGGAACCCAAAACCGCGCTGGCCCATTTTGTCGAAAAGGGAAAGACCATTCCCCCGGACGAGCACCAGGGCGTTGCCCAATATGAGTACCTGATGACCCGAATGCAGCAGGAAGGGTACGACCATTACGAAATTTCCAACTTCGCCAAACCCGGCCGGTACGCCCGCCACAACAGCAGCTACTGGCAAGGGGAGCCTTATATCGGCATCGGCCCCGCAGCGCATTCCTTCGACGGCTTCACAACCCGCCTCTGGAACGTGTCCAACAACCCCCGATACATCAAAGCCATGACAGATATCCATACCCCTGAAGACCGCCTGAAACAGGAAGGCCGGTTGTTCGAAAAAGAAACCCTCAGCCCGGCCGACCGCTTCAACGAATACGTCATGACAGGCTTGCGCACCATCTGGGGCTGCGAATTGCCGGCCCTGACCGCCATCGGCCCGGAATTTCAAACCCATTTCCTGAGCCAGATCCAGTCGTATATCGATCAGGGGCTGGTCGTTCGTCAAAACGAGGTTTTCCGGTTAAGCAACGCCGGCCGCCTCCTGGCCGATCGCATCGCCTCCGATCTCTTTGTCGTATGACGCTCAAAAACTGAGGAATCGAGGAATCGAGGAATCGAGGAATCGAGAATGCCAATCCAAAAAAAACGCAACATGACCCAACTCCGCCAGCTCATCCGCCACCTGGAACAGGTCGCCCCGCCCGTCTACCAGGAAAGCTACGACAATGCCGGGCTCATCACCGGTAACCCCGACCAGGAAGTCACGGGCGTCCTCGTCTGTCTCGACTCCACCGAAGCGGTGATTCGAGAAGCTGCGGCAGAAGGCTGCAACGTGGTTGTGGCCCACCATCCCATTATTTTCAAAGGGCTGAAACGGCTGACCGGACAGACCTACGTAGAACGGACGGTCATCGAAGCCATACGGCACGGAATAGCCGTTTATGCCATCCATACCAACCTGGACAACGTTTATCATCAGGGGGTCAACAGCCGGATTGCCGAAAAACTGGGCCTGATCAATACCCGCATTCTTGCCCCGAAAAAAGAACTTTTTAAATTGAATGCTGTTCTCTCCGAAAACGGCAACGGCGCCTTGCAGGAAATGCTGGCGCAGGCCGGGGCTGTAAATGCCGGCTTTCTGAACCATTACAGCGGCGAGCCGCAACTGACCCGGGTGGAAGCCTACTTTGAGAAAGCAGCCCTCCGGAATATTTCCAGCGTCCTCGAACAATATGCCGCTGCCCCCGGCAGTTGGGATATACACCCCGTAGACACGCCCTCCCCGATGATCGGCTCCGGCATGGTCGGCGAACTGGCGGCGGAAATGTCCGAAAATGACTTTCTCGCCCACCTGAAAGCCCGGATGCGGGCGGGCTGCGTCCGGCACACGAAACTCCTGGACAAACCCGTTAAGCGGGTTGCTGTCTGCGGCGGGTCAGGAGGGTTTCTCCTGCGTTCGGCCATCGCAGGCGGAGCCGACTTTTTTGTGACGGCCGATTACAAGTACCACGAGTTCTTCGATGCCGACGGAAAAATTGTCATCGCAGACATCGGACACTATGAGAGCGAGCAATTTACAATCGAATTATTAGGAGAAATTATTCGCCGGAATTTTAGTAATTTTGCGGTTCGATTGACGAAAACCATTACCAATCCGGTTTTTTATTTTTAATAAACCAATTCAGCATGGCAGAATTGACAATAGCCGAAAAGCTAAAACAATTGTATGAACTCCAATTAGTTGACTCCCAAATCGACGAAATTGAGGTCCTGAAAGGGGAGCTTCCCATGGAAGTCAGCGATCTGGAAGACGATATCGCAGGGCTCGAAACCCGCGTTTCGCGCCTCGACAACAACGTTAAGGAACTCGAAGACGACATCAACAAACACCAGGGCAATATCAAGGAATCCGAATCATTGATCCTCCGGTATAAAACCCAGATGGACAATGTCAAGAACAATCGCGAGTATGAAGCCCTGACCAAGGAGATCGAAATGCAGACCCTGGAGATCCAACTGTCTGAAAAGCGGATCAAACAAGGGAAGCTGGATATTGAGGCGAAAAAGGAAACCCTCTACGCCAACCAGGAAAAACTGGCCAAAAAACAGAAAGACCTGGAAAACAAACGCATTGAGCTTTCCCAGATCATCGCCCGCACGGAAAAGGAAGAGGACAGGCTGCGCAAACGCTCCGACCAGGCCCGCATCGGCATCGAAGACCGCCTGATGCTGGCTTACGACAAGATCCGCACCTCCTACCGGAACGGCCTGGCTGTCGTAACCATCGCACGCGACGCCTGCGGCGGCTGCTTCAACATGATCCCGCCGCAAATGCAACTCGAAATTGCCCAGCGCAAGAAAATCGTTGCCTGCGAACACTGCGGCCGCATCCTGGTTGACGAAAGCATCGTTGACGAGGTCAAACAATCCGTCGATATCACCGAATCCTCCCTGCTCGACGATTGATCCGAAAGCAGCAACAGGAAAATATCCGCTCCCGCAGATCCCGGCGCCTTCCATCAGGCCAAGGATCCGCGGGAGCACCTCCCTCCCCCCACTGACAACCGACCACTGACCACTGACAACTAATCCCACCCTTCCCATCGTTATATAGAAAACCTGGTCCTTTTTCAGCCGTGTCCCGAACAACTGCGGACCGTTTTGCATTTTATTTAATCCCGAAAACAGATCAAATTGAACGTTGCAAAGACCTTATCCATCGCATTGATCGCCCTCTGCCCGCTTTCGGGCTTGTTCTCCCAGGGCAAATTCGAATTCACCCCGCTGGCCCGGGACGCTTACGAAAAGACCCTCGCGCTCCGGTTTGATGAAGCGAACCTCCTCATTGCCCGCCTCAAACTGGAAGAGCCCGGCAACCTGTTCTCTTATTATTTTGAGAATTACATCGACTTCTTCAAACTCTACATCACTGAAGACGGCGCCTTGTATAAAAAACAGGAAGCCGCCTATGATGCCCGCCTGGAAAAGATCGAAAAATCCGGCGATCCGAAGTCGCCCTACACCTTGTTCACCCAAGCCAATATGCGCCTGCAATGGGCCCTTATCCGCCTGCGGTTCGAGGATTATCTCGCAGCATTCAACGATGTGAACAAAGCCAACAAACTCCTCGAACGCAATACCGAAGCCTTCCCCGACTTTATGCCCAACCGCCGCGACCTGGGGTTGCTGCACGCTATGGTCGGCACCATTCCTAACGAATACAAATGGGGCGTTAAACTCCTGAGCAGCCTCGACGGCACCATCGAACAGGGCCGGAAAGAGGTGGAAGACGTGCTCAATTACGCCGATTCGCACGATTTTGTGTTCGGTAATGAAACCCGCGCGCTGTACGCTTTCCTCCTGCTGCACCTCGAAAACGACGGCGACAAGGCCTGGAAGATCCTGCAGGAAGGCAAACTGGAACCGGCCGAAAACCCGATGCACTGTTTCGTGCTCGCCAATATCGCCATGCGCACAGGCAAGAACGACGAAGCCGTCCGCCTCCTGGAAAATAAACCGGACAGCCCGATGTTCTTCCCCTTCCCTTATATGGATTATATGCTCGGATTGGCCAAATTGCGCCGGCTGGACAAGGACGCCGGCCCTTATATCCAACGGTTTCTCGACCGGTACAAAGGCCGCCATTACATAAAGGAAGCTTACCAGAAACTGGCCTGGCAGGCCCTCATCAACGGCCGGCCGGAAGACTACCGCCGGATCATGGTCTCCTGCCTGGATAAAGGCCACGCCGTCGCCGGCGGCGATAAAAGCGCCCTCCAGGAAGCCCGTGAAGGCCGTACCCCCGACGCGGATCTGCTCCGAAGCCGGCTCCTCTTTGACGGCGGTTATTATACCCGCGCCCGGGATTTGCTGGCTCCGCACCAGATTTCCGATTTTCCGGACCAACATACCCGCCTGGAATTCAATTACAGAATGGGCCGTATCGAACAAGGCCTGAAAAATAACCGCGAAGCCTTGCGCCACTACAAGGAAACCATCCGCGAAGGAGAAGACAGCCCCTGGTTCTTTGCCTGCAACGCCGCCCTGCAATCCGGCCTTATCTATGAAAAACTCGGCGACAAGGCAGCAGCCAGATCCCATTTCCAGCTATGCATCAAAATGAACCCGGTTGAATACGCCGACGGATTGCACCAACAAGCCAAAGCCGGGCTGGCGCGTATACGGTAAGCAAAAAAGGTGCGACGTTCACACGGTTGAACATACGCACCTCCTGACTTAGCAAAATGATGAGGGTCGCTTGAATAAACGCCCCCGGAAATCTGATTTTTTATAGCCATCCGGCCCTTAACGGCAAGCGCTCAGCCGCCGGTAAATAAGCCGCGATCCTGTAGCCCGGTTATTGGTTTAAAAACGAGGAATACATCCACACCAGCTTTTCCTGCTGCCGGATATAATCGCTCATCAGGGCATTGGTGCCCTCATCCTCCGCCTCCGCCGACAGCGAAAGGATCTCGCGCTGCAAAGGCAACAAGGCGCCGAAGGAATGCAGGATCTCCGCTACAGCCTTTTTGCCGTCGCTGACGTTCTGCACTTCCCTGATCGAACTGTTCTTCAGATAATCCGAATAACTGTGCATCGGCGTTTCGCCCAGCGTAAGGACGCGTTCGGCCAATTCGTCGTTCTTCAATTGAAGGTCCGTATACAGCTCCTCGAATTTCAAGTGAAGCTCAAAGAACTTGTCACCTTTTATATTCCAGTGGAAACCTCTCGTATTGATATAAAAAATCTGATAATTGGCTAAAAGCGTATTCAACTTCGAAGCCAGCTTTTTGGCAGCTTCGGCATTCAATCCTATCTGGTTGGTCATTTTACTTGAATGATTAAGACTCACAGACAAAAATACGGGCCTCTTGCAAATAAGTCAAATCGATATTATTTATCTTTACATAGACGAAATTGATATTCATGAATCTTCAACAATTGGAATACATCGTTGCGGTGGACATCACCCGCCATTTTGTCTCGGCGGCGGAGCGGTGTTTTGTCACACAGGCCACCCTCAGCATGATGATCAAGAAACTGGAAGAAGAACTGGGTGTAGTCATCTTCGACCGCAGCAAACAACCCGTAGTGCCCACTGAAACGGGGCAGCGCCTGATCGAGCAGGCCCAGACCATACTGCACGAGATCAACCGGATGAAGGAGATCGTGCAGGAGGAAAAGGACGAGGTCCGGGGAACGCTCAAACTGGGCATCATCCCAACGCTGGCGCCCTACCTGCTGCCTTTGTTCCTGCGGGCTTTCATGAAAAAATATCCCCTGGTCAACCTCCAGATCTTCGAAATGATCACCGACACGGCCATTCAGAAGTTGAAGCAGAACGAACTCGACATAGCGATCATGGCCACCCCCGTGAATAACGCCGCCCTGCGCGAGGAGCCGCTGTTCTATGAACAGTTCGTCGTGTACGCCTCTTCCGACGAAAAGCTGATGAAAAAAAAATACCTGCTCGCAGACGACATAGACGTCAACCGGCTTTGGCTCCTGGAAGAAGGCCACTGCCTCCGGTCGCAGGTCATCAACCTTTGCGAATTGAAAAAACGGGAAAAAGAAGCCCACCGGTTCGATTTCGAGACCGGCAGCATTGAAACCCTCAAAAAACTCGTGGACACTTACAACGGGGTGACTATCCTCCCGGAACTGGCCCTGAACGACCTCACGCCCGAACAAAGGGAGCATATCCGCTTTTTCCGGTCGCCCGCCCCGGTCCGCGAGATCAGCCTGGTCACTTACCGGCATTTTGTCAAAAAAAGGCTGGTGGAAGCGCTCCGGGACATCATTTTGCAAAACGTCAGCCCTGAAATGCGCTCTCCCCTGAAAAAAATGGTCACCGAGATCTGAGGATCATCCACCTAATGCGTCGGGAGCTAAGTTCTTCCCATATTTAGACGAGACTATTTTGTGGGCAGGCAAGGCGCGAAGAACGAGCATATCGGGCATATACGAGTGATGAGCAACGAAGCCTGGTCGCAAAAGAGGCCGTATAAACGGGTAGAAATTTAGTTCCCGACGTCCCGGTTAATGGCGATCCTGAAAGCGATACAGATACGGCGCTTTATGCGCCTTGCCGGTCCATTTCTTTTCCAGCCTTTCCAGAATTTCCAGGCTGAGCATTTTGCGTTGAAAATTGGCGCGCAGCAAGGGCTTGTCCAGAATGGTCTCGTACAGCGCCTGCAATTCGTTCATGGTAAAGGTTTCTGGCAACAGGTTGAAACCCACCAATTTGTTGTCCAGCATCAGGCGCAGGGTCTCCAGCGCTTGTTGTACGATCCGGTTATGGTCCAGGATCAGGTCGGGCAACCCGGCCAGGTCGTACCATTGGCAGGTGTCGGAAAAGACGTCGGGAGTGGGCATCGCCCTGGAAAAATCAACCAGCGCGTAATAGCCGATCGAGAGAAAACGCTGCAACAGCCAGTGGTCCGCCTCCAGTTCAATTCCGTTGGCGCGTGAGAATTTCCTATGGGTGTCGTCCCTTCCGCGCTCACTGTCGCCGAATACATGGAACTGCTCCAGATAGATCTCCTTCAACCCCGTCCTTTCTTCCAGTATCCGCCTTGCAGCATCGTCGATATGCTCTTCTTTCCGGATAAACCCGCCGGGCAGCGCATAGCCGTCCGTCGATTTGAATTGGAGTACCAGCACCTTCAACTGGCGGTCGTGAAAGCCGAATATGACGCAATCTATCGATATGCCGGGCATGTACAGATGCCCGCTGTTGAGGAAGTCGACTAGTTCCTTGCTGGGCGACATGGGTTTCTTTTCCACAAAACTAGAAAAATTTAAATACTTCAGAATCCGGCCACGAAAGGCAAATCCTGCCCGCCCAAAACATGTTTTTTATATTTGCATCCTTAAAGTATGAATATGCAACTAAAAGTAATCGCCTTCGACGCCGACGACACCCTTTGGGTCAACGAACCCTACTTCCAGGAAATGGAAAAGAAATTCTGCGCCCTGCTGGAAGACTACCTCCCCCACCATACCGTCGAACAGGAATTGTTCAAAACCGAGATGCAGAACCTCTCCCTGTACGGATACGGCATCAAGGCTTTTATGTTGTCTATGATCGAAACCGCCATCCGCGTATCGGATAAGACCGCCGGCATGGAGGTGATTGGGAAGGCCATCCAATACGGAAAGGAAATGTTGCAAAAGCCGATCGAATTGCTCGACGGCGTGGAAGAGGTCCTCGTGGCGCTGAAAGACCGGTACCGCCTCGTCGTCGCCACCAAAGGCGACCTGCTCGATCAGGAACGAAAACTCAAAAAATCAGGCCTGGAGAAGTATTTTCACCATATCGAGATCATGTCCGAAAAGCAGGAAGGAGACTTCTTCAAACTGATCCGGCACCTGGATATCCGCCCCGAAGAATTCATGATGGTCGGCAACTCCCTCAAATCGGATATCCTGCCTGTACTGGCGCTCGGCGGCCACGGCATTCACGTCCCCTATCACGTCACCTGGGCCCACGAAACCGTCAACCATACCGTAGAACACCCCAATTTCCTGGAAGTCAAGCGCATTTCTGAGATCCTGCCCCACCTCCTCCAATAAGCCCACCCCCGCCTGTCAAAACGCCTCAAGAGCAACCGTGTGGCAGTCTCTCAGTTGGCAGTCTCTCAGTTGGCAGTCTCTCAGTTGGCAGTCCTCCAGTTGGCAGTCCAAGCATCAAACATCCAGCATCAAGTATCCAGCACCTAGCATCAAGCATCAAGCTCCAACCTCCCGTCCAATCCGCACCGTCTCCCGCGCCAGCACCTCAAAATCAGCTTTTACGCTCCGCTGATTGACATTCGCGACCCGGATGGCGAACCGCCCCTGCAAAACCGTTGAGGAAGGCGAAGCGATCCCTTCTTCCTGCAACCGGATCAGGATTTCCCGGTTCAATTCGTTGAGTTCTACCTCGGAAAGTCCCGGTTTTACGTAGCGATAGCAGACGATATTCATCGTGACCGGCGCCAACAGTTCGAGTTCCGGATCGGCGTCCACCAGTTGCCCCAGGTAACAGGCCTGGTCGATGTTTTGGCCGATCATGCGGGCGTATTTCTCCAGGCCGTGTTCCTTCAGCGACATCCAGACCTTCAGCGCCTTGAATCCGCGGGAAAGCTCCATTCCGAAATTGTTCATCGGATCAGGTCCGCCCGCTAATCCGCGTTTTTCCTGGGAAAGATACGCCGGCGTTACGGCAAAGGCATCCCGGTGCGCCTGCGGGTATTTCACCAGGGCCACCCCCACCTCATACGGCATATACATCCATTTGTGCAGGTCAAAGGCGACGCTGTCGGCTCGTTCGATGGCTTTCAGGGGTTCCCGGTACGCAGGCGTCAATTTGGCCAGGGCTCCGAATGCCCCGTCGACGTGCAGCCAGAGTTTATACCGGTCGGCTATATCCCGCAATTCATCCAGCGGATCGATCGCACCCGTGTTGACGGTACCGGCATTACCGACAATGCAGAACGGCAGGTGGCCGGCGGCGAGGTCTTCCTGAATCGCGGCTTCGAGCGCCTCCAGGTTGATCCGGTAATCCGCATCCACCGGAATTTGCCGGACCCCCTCCAGGCCCAGGCCCAGCACTTCCGCTGCCTTGCGCATGCAGCTATGCGTTTCAGCTGAATAGTACAGGGTCATTTGCCCATCGACCGCCTTCAGGCCGCTTTTCCGCACATCCAGGCCCAGTTGGTGATTCCGGGCTACAGCCAGCGCCGTAATATTGGCCATCGACCCGCCGCTGAGCAGGATGCCGGAGGCTTCGGCCGGGAAATTCATCATCTGCTTGCACCATTCCACCACCTGTTTGTCGACGTACATCGAGGCATGCTCGCCGATGCCCACATTGGGGTTCAGGGCAGCCGCCAGCATTTCGGCCAGAACGCCGAAAGGGGTGCCCGTCCCCTGTACGAAGGCAAAAAAACGGGGATGCACGTTGCCTTTGTTGTACGGCAGGATATACCGTTTAAACTCATCGTAGATCTCTTCAATATTTTCCGGATGCTGCGGGATCTCCTTGTCAAAGAATGCCTTTACCGCCCCGGGGATCGGCCGCCAGACCGGCTCCTCCCGGATATTTTCCAGGTAATCCATCATGTCGTCAAGCATCCGGTGTCCCAGCGCGCGCAAATCGGTCCAATCCTTCGGGTCAAGGGTGAGGTCGGTGTCAAGTGTTGCGGATGTAAGATCCATATCGTTGATTTTTTTAATTGCCGTTTGCAAATAAATGGATTTTGCAATCCAATGGAAAGCCCATTTGATTAACCTGTACGCAAATTTGAGCGGATGGCAGCCGGATTCCAACCCGTTTCTTGGGTTTCGGCATGGTTATATTTACCTTTGGGGCGTTTGAAAAGGCAGGCTGCCTAAAAACTGATAATGTAGGAAAGCCCGTTTTTAGTTCCGCCCGGTCAAAATTGTCCGGCGGGGATTTTCCGGGCAATAGCGCCGCGAATCCGGCGTTCCTAAATATTGAATGCACCAACCTTGGGTTAGGGAAAATTATGAAATCTAAAGCTATCAGAATACTGGCCATCCTGGTCATTATCGCAGCCAATATCAGCTGCGACCAGGTTTCCAAAAATATCGTCCGCGACCGGATCGGTTATAATGAGACCATTCCCGTGATCGCTCGCCATTTCACCCTGACCAAGGTGGAGAATACGGGCGCGTTCCTGAGTCTGGGCGACTCGCTGCCCGGCCCGGTCAAGACCATTCTCCTTTTTGTGGTCCCGTTGCTGGCCCTGGTTTACGGCCTGTTTTACCTGTTCACCAAAAAAAATTTGTCTCCGGTCATGCTGACCGCCATCTGTTTTCTCGTCGGCGGCGGCCTGGGCAATATTTTCGACCGCGCACTTTATGGCTCGGTGACCGATTTTCTGCACATCGACTTCGGTCTTTTTCAAACGGGCATTTTCAATATGGCCGACGTATCCGTCATGGTCGGCGTATTTACCATTCTCCTGTATTCCTATTTCCACAAAGAACCCGCAGGGGATCCCGGGGTTCCGTCCTGAAATGCAACCTTCCGCATACGTGAAAAATACCATGGCGGATTATCAGCAGGGAATTGACCGGGTTCTGGACCTAATTATTAACTTGCGCTGAACAAACCTTTATAGCTGATGGACCCGGTATTTTTCCCAACACAGGCCGATTTCCGGGAAAAGGACCATAAATCGGAGATCTATTCATTCGAACAAGGTCAGCTTGAACTGCCCGATGCCTGCGAAAAGGAACTGAAAGCAACCGCCAAAGCCTGGTCTTTTTTTCAATCCCTGCCGCCCTCTGCGAAAAAACAAACGATCTGGTGGGTCATCAGCGCCAAACAGGAAACGACCCGCCAAAAGAGATTGGGCGTGCTGATTGAATGCTCGGAGCAAGGTTTGCGCATACCCGAGCTCCGGCGCGCAAAAAAATAAAGGGGCGAAAGATCCGCCCCTTTTTCATTTGGATATGTGATGGGAATGAAATGGCTTCAGTCATCGCCGGCGTCCGGTATGAACACCGAACCCCGCATGACCCGGTCTGTTGTTTGGGCGTAAAAAGTAGTTTTTGGCTTACTTGCTGCCTATATATACGACAGGAAGCAGCCGGTTGGATTTAAAATTCTCCGGAATTTTGATTTTTTTTTCACCCTCTCACCTCCAATCCGCCATAGCCTCGGGCGAAGGCGGGCTCTCACTCCCTCACCCTCTCACTCCCTCACCCTCTAAGCTCCCCTCACCATTTTGTCCAGCAGTATGCCGCCCCTGCCCTTGTTTTTGGCTGTTCAGAAAGGTCTTCAGGGCCGATTCATCCAGCACGCCGACCAGGTAATCGCGTTCATACACGGGGAGAATGCCGGTCGGGAGGGTCTGAAATTTCTCCAGTGCCAGGGAAAGCGGATCGCTGACCAGGAGCGGGAAGAGGTCTCTGTCGACCACCAGGCGTCCGATTGCCCGGACGGGCGGACGCCCTTTGGCAGGTGTAAGCGATTGGCCGTCAATGCTGCCCTGCAGCGTCTGCCATTCGTCGAAAACCAGGAAATGACGCTCCAGCCCGTGATGCAGGGATGCCGTGACAAGATCAACGGGGTCGTTGAGATAGAGCCTGGTAAAAACAGGCCGGACGAGTTCCTTCACCTGGTGTTTGCTCAACAGGTCGAGGTTCAGGGCGGATCGCTTTTCGGCCCCGGCGCCCAGATAGATGAACATCCCGATGATGACCAGCGCCCAGTTGCCCGAATACAGCCCCGAAAGCAGGAATACGCCGCCGAAAGCCTGACCGGTCCTGGTGGCCCAAAGCGTGGCTTTTATGCGGGGGTACCGCATGCTGAGCAAGGCCCGCAACGCCCGGCCGCCGTCCATCGGGTAAGCCGGAACAAGGTTGAATATCGCTACCGCCAGGTTCAGCACAACCAGGCTGAACACAAACCACTCCCAGGCCGCAATATCATACGTAAAGACATTGCCGCCGGGTTGTTTCACAAACATCCATTGGCGGTGCAACCGCTCGGAGTCGGACAACAGCAAAAAAGGCGAGAACAACAAGGCCAGGCCGAAATTGACCGCCGGACCGGCCACCGCTACCCACAATTCGTGACGCGGCCGTTCGGGCAATCGCTCCAGGATAGCCAGCCCTCCGATGGGCAGCAGCAGGATATTGCTGGTTTTAACCCCGAAACGGCGCGCCGTAAGCGCGTGCCCCAACTCGTGCAAAATAACGCAAATGAACAGCGTGATCAAGGCCAGCGCCGACCAAAGCAGGTTTTCCCAATGGACATTGCCCTGACGGGAATACACCGTGATCCCCAGCCATATGAAGATCAGGCCGAAAGTCCAGTGGATCTTGATCGGAATGCCGTAAATCCGGATGATTTGCAGGGCGCCACCCATTTGATCGTTTTGCAGTTTCCAGGCCGGAAGGCCGTCCAGCCCCGGAGGGCTTTGGTGCAAAGCTAATTTTTTATGGCGCAACTATGCTGAAAATATTGGATGGCAGCCGCTCGCGGCGATTTGCTCGGTAAGAAACCGCCGCTTGTCCAATAAATTGCGGCAATTCCGGCTATTACCTTTATTTTGCACAAAAAACCGGACCGCAATGTTTTTTCCAATTGGCGACGACCAGGTGAAAGGCGGCCATTTTCCGCTGATCAGCTATGGTTTCATAGCCCTCAACGTATTGATCTATCTGTTGGAAAGCTCCATGAGCGAACCCCAGCTCAATGCTTTCATATATGAATACGGATCAATTCCGGCCGAAACCGTTCGCGGGCAGGACCTCTTTACGCTCTTCACCAGCATGTTCCTCCACGGCGGCTGGATGCACCTGATCGGCAATATGCTGTTCCTCTGGGTTTTTGCCGATAATATAGAGGCCACCATCGGCAGCGGCCGGTTCCTGGTGTTCTACTTTCTGGGCGGGCTGGCCGCGCACGCCGCACACGTATTCTTCAACCCCGGCAGCATGATCCCCACCGTAGGGGCCAGCGGCGCCATTTCCGCCGTGATGGGGGCCTACCTGGTCATGTTTCCTACCTCCAGAGTGAAAGTCCTCTTTTTCTTCTTCACCTTCCGGGTGGCCGCATTCCTGTTCCTGGGGCTTTGGATCTTCCAGCAAGGCCAGAACGGACTCGCTTCCCTATCCATTCCAACGGCCGAAACCGCCGGCGTCGCCTGGTGGGCGCATATCGGCGGCTTCGTATTCGGCATCGTCGCGGGCTGGCATTATCGCCGGAAATTCCCGAAACCCGGTCTGGCGGTATTCGGTCCGGATGAGTATGTCTGATCGCTGTTTTTTAACGGCAATCACCCCGAACTTCAGCGTCAGCTAAAATCCGGGGCGTTCGGTATGACGGATTTTTCCTTTTCCGGTCAGCTCAACTTTTCGGCAACAGGACCGTGTCAATTGAATGGATCACACCGTTCGACTGGTAAACGTCATAGGTTGTGACATTGGCAATATTGCCCGATTCATCCTTGACTACGATGTTATGAGCCCCGTTCATCATCAAGGTCAGCGTTCCGCCGGCAACCGTTTTCAGCATGGCTTTGCCTTTCCCTTTTTTGATCATTTTGGAAAGCGCCTTGAAATCATATTTGCCGCTGACAACGTGGTAGGTCAGTACAGTGGTTAACATTTTTTTGTTCTCAGGTTTCAACAGGGTTTCCACCGTGCCCGCCGGAAGATTCTCGAATGCGTCGTTCACCGGAGCAAATACAGTAAATGGCCCCTCTCCCTTCAGCGTCTGGACCAAACCCGCTGCCTGTACCGCCGCTACCAGCGTGGTATGGGCCTTGGAGTTGACCGCATTGTCCACAATCGTCTTTTTGGGATACATCGCTTCCCCGCCTACCATCACCGTGTTGTCGGCCATATCCTGGGCATTTGCCGCGGAAATCGTCAAACAGAAAGCGACGGCTGCAAGGGCTGTTCTCAGTACATTTTTCATGGCTTTACTTTTTAGTTTTTGTGTGTTAAAATGATTTACGTTTCTATTTACGTCCCCTTCAAACGGATTGGATTTTCCAGATTCCGGTTTGACAATCCCATGACAATCCGCGAACGCCCGGACCCCCTTTTGCCGTCTCCGGAACTTTTTGCGGATGAAAACCGTAACCCATATGATCCACCGGCCCTGATCCGGCACTCCGTATGGGGCGCCAGGCAAATCCAGTTCAGGAATTTGATTATTTTTGCACCCTGATCAAACAACCGCACATGTCCGTACCGGTATTCGAAGAGGTTAAAGCGCTGATCGGCGAAATTGAGGCCCAGGCGCCCGCATCACAGGAAGAACTCGAACAGTTCCGCATCCGGTTTCTGGGGTCGAAGAATGTCCTCAAAGGCCTGATGGGCGAGATCAAGAATATACCCAACGAGCTCAAACGCGATTTCGGCCAGCTCATCAACCAGGCCAAAGAAGCCGCCGAACAGAAATTTGCCGCGGTCAAAGACCGGCTTGAAGCCGCCGGAGACGATGCCGCTGCCGGCCACCTTGACCTGACAGCGCCCGGCGAACCTTATATTCTGGGGTCCCGTCACCCGGTTTCCATCACCATGAACCGGATCATCCGCATCTTCGAACGGATCGGATTTGTCGTCGCGGAAGGCCCCGAAATTGAGGACGACTGGCACAACTTCACGGCCATGAACACGCCGGAAGACCACCCCGCCCGCGATATGCAGGATACCTACTACCTGCGCAACAGTACCACCATGCTCCTGCGCACGCATACCTCGCCGGTGCAGGCCCGGGTGATGGAAAGCCAGCAACCGCCGATCCGGATCATTGCGCCGGGCAGGGTTTACCGGAACGAGACCATTTCCGCCCGCTCCCACTGCCAGTTCCACCAGGTGGAAGGGCTCTATATCGACGAGAACGTTTCCTTCGCAGATATGAAGCAAACGCTGCTTTATTTTGCCCGGGAGATGTACGGCGCCAATACCCGCATCCGCCTGCGCCCTTCGTTCTTCCCGTTCACAGAGCCCAGCGCCGAAATGGACGTTTCCTGCTTCATCTGCGACGCCAAAGGCTGCAATATCTGCAAGTATACCGGCTGGGTGGAGATCCTGGGCTGCGGCATGGTGGACCCGCAGGTCCTCGAAAACTGCGGGATCGATTCAAAGAAATACACCGGCTTTGCATTCGGTATGGGGATCGAGCGGCAGGCCATCCTGCGGTACAAGGTGAACGATATCCGCCTGTTTTTCGAGAACGATTCGCGGTTCCTCAAGCAGTTCTCATCCGCCATTTGAGCGGTATAAATATGTTGATTATGCGTTTCCTTACCTGGCTCTTCGTCGGGTTGAGCTTGTTTCCGGTGCGTTCATACAGCCAAAAGCCGTACGGAGATCAACCGCTCGCCCATACCTTCTCTATTGTCGCCATCGATGAAACCACGGGCGAAATGGGCGTAGCCGTCCAATCCCACTGGTTCGCTACCGGTACGGTGGTCATTTGGGGAGAAGCCGGTGTCGGGGTAATCGCTACCCAGTCATTTGTCAATCCTGCTTTCGGCCCCGAGGGTCTTCAATTGATGAAAAACGGCCTTTCACCCCGGGAAGCGCTCGATAAAATGCTGTCGGCTGACGAGGGGCGGGAGTTCCGGCAAGTCGGCATCCTGAGTGCAAAAGGAGAATCAGCGGCCTTTACCGGGACAAACTGCATCGAACCGGCAGGACATATTGAGGGCAAAGGATACGCTGTACAGGCCAACCTGATGTCCAACGACCGGATCTGGCCGGCCATGGCGTCTGCTTTTGAAGCAGGCAAGGGCTTACCCCTGGCCGAGCGCCTGCTGGCTGCCCTCGACGCCGCGCAGGCTGCCGGAGGCGATATCCGTGGTAAACAGTCCGCCGCACTGTTGGTCGTCGGAGCGGAAGCCACCGGTCAATCCTGGGTCGACCGCAAAATTGACCTCAGGGTGGATGATCACCCCGAGCCCCTGAAAGAACTGCGCCGCCTGCTGATGGTCCACCGCGCCTATGATCATATGAACCGTGGCGACCTCGCAGTGGAAAAAGGACAGGTCGAGGAAGCATTGAGGGAATACGGCGCCGCAGAAGCCATGTTCCCCGACAACCTGGAAATGAAATACTGGCATGCGGTCAGCCTGGCCAATGCAGGCCGGGTGCAGGAAGCGCTCCCCATTTTCAAAGCGGTTTTCAGGCGCGACAGAAACTGGAAAACCCTCACGCCCAGGCTGACCAAAAACGGTCTGCTTACCGTCAGTGAGGCGGATTTGAAGCGCATTCTGGGCGCCCGCAAGTAATTTTTTCCACTTTTTTCCTTTTATTTAGCGACCTTTTCCTTTAATACACGTTTAGAAAAAGATAACAACCCTCAATAATGAAAAGAATTTTGCCCGTTTTTACCGTAGTTATCTGCCTGCTCGCTGTATCAGGCGCCAATGCCCAGGAAAATGTATGGAAGACCCTGAGCAAGATCACGTTCAAGAAACAATACGACGAGACCCTCGGCTTCAAGGTCGATGTTCCGGTCTTCGGTCCTGAGATCCAGGCCCTGACCAATAAGACCATTACCGTCAAGGGATATATCATTCCGGTTGAAGGGTACAAGAACCATAAGGAGTTTGTCTTGTCCGCTTATCCGTATAATATGTGTTTCTTTTGCGGCGGCGCCGGCCCGGAGACCGTTATGGAGGTCTCGGCCAAAGACGCCGTTCAATATACGGCCGAACCGGTCATCCTGAAAGGCAAGCTGGAAACGAACGACTCCGACATCAACCGGCTGATCTATACGCTTTCCGATGCCGTTCTGGTCAAGGACGTTAAATAATCAAATAAAAAAGGCCGGGGGTATAGGTTTATTCAAAATATAGCCATACCTTTGCAGCCTTATTGAAAAGCATATTTTTGTTATGAAAAAGAATACGCATCCGGAAAACTACCGGTTGGTGGTCTTCAAGGACTTTTCCGCTGATGAGGCATTCCTGACCCGGTCTTGTGCACCGACCAAGGAAAAGATCGTATGGGAAGACGGTAAAGAGTATCCTTTGATCAAGTTGGAAATCTCCAGCTTCTCTCATCCGTTCTTTACCGGTAAGATGAAATTTGTGGATACGGCGGGCCGGATTGACAAATTCAACAAGAAGTTCGCCAACTCCAGGTTTGCCAAGAACTCATAAACCGGGTTCATCGGCAGCAAAGCAAAAAAGTCCCTCTCACCTGATAGGGACTTTTTTGTATATGCCAAAAGCGATTGAACGATCCCAACCCCAAGCTCATGGCCAATATCATTCTATTCGACAATGAGGTTCGCGATCACCTCCGGCCGTTCACCTTTACACGCCCGGTTGGCGAACTGAGAATCGGCATAATGACCATCCGGGAGAAATGGGAACGGATGATGAACTCGCCGGTTTCCTATATCACGCAGGATTACCTTGCTGAAAAATATCCCCTCGATTACGGACAGGAAAACTTCCTGATCAACGGCTCCGTCCTCCCTTCCCCGCAACTGATCCGCATCCTCAAACAGATGGACTTCAATGAAGCCTACCTGCGCGGAGAAGAACTCATTGCGGCCAAACTCAACGAACGGCAATTTGAGAAGCTGATCAACGACGAGGACTTCGATGAGCTGAAAGGCCGCGACATCGAGGATACGCAATACATCAAGATCAACAGGCTTTGGGACCTTTTTCTGTACAACGATCAGGCCCTCCGGGAAGATTTCGCCCTCCTGACCCAGGGCCGGGGCTCCCAGCCGGTCAGCGATACGAACCGCGTACTCGGTGCGGAGCACGTTTTTGTCGAGCCCGGCGCCAGGATTGAATGCGCCGTCATCAACGCCGAAACCGGACCGGTTTATATCGACCGCGACGCCGAGATCATGGAAGGGTCGGTCATCCGCGGGCCGTTCTACCTCGGTCAGCACTCGGAAGTCAAGGTCGGGGCCAAAATTTACGGGGCAACAACCATCGGCCCCTATTGCAAGGTGGGCGGCGAGGTCAAAAATTCGATCCTGTTCGGTTATTCCAATAAAGCCCATGAAGGCTACCTGGGCAATTCCGTCATCGCCGAATGGTGCAACATCGGCGCCGGCACCAATTGCTCCAACCTCAAGAACAACTACGCCGAGGTAAGGCTCTGGGATTATACCACCGGCAAGTTCGAGCCGACCGGGCAGCAGTTCTGCGGCCTGTTCATGGCCGATCACTCCAAGTGCGCCATCGGCACCATGTTCAACACCGGTACCACAATCGGCGTTTGCTGCAATATCTACGGCGCCGATTTTCCGCGCAACTTTGTCCCTTCCTTTTCCTGGGGCGGCCACAGCGGATTTCAAACCTTCCGGACGGAAAAGGCCTTTGAGACGATCGAATCGGTCATGTCCCGCCGGTCGATCGACTTCTCGATCCAGGAAAGGCTCATCCTGCTGCGCGTTTTTGAGGATACGTCCGAATACCGCCGCTGGGAAAAATAATCAACCGGACGTCAGTTCGAAATCAACCTGAACGGTATCTTCCACCTTCAGCCCGAGCAGGCTGGCGGCTTTGCCCATATTGATGGCAATTTCCAACAGATCGGATGAATTGAAGAGACACAACGTCTCTCCCACCGGCACGTCATGGTATTGCAGGCACAGGTTATTGATGGCTTCATGCCGCTTGAACACCAGCTTGAATTTCCTGCCCTGGCCCACCTTTTCAAACAAGACCTTGCTGATGTTGGTGACCACATTGTCGAAATGATCGACCCGGATGACCGTGCCCCGGATATAGGCGGGGCCCAATACCGGTTGGAAGGTGATGCGGTGTTCGATGGCCTCCCGCTGGGTACCGATCGCATTGAACGGTTTGCCGCTTACGATATGGCCGATGGCGGCAGGATAGATATCGATGAGCTGCAGCGGATGCTGCTCTACCGCCGGGAGCTCAAAGGTATGAGCCGGCATTTCCTGGAATATCAGGGAGAACAGGCCGTTGTCGGGCCCGAGGAAATAGTGCCCTTCATGGGAAATGGCCAGGTAGCGGCAGTCGGCCTGGTAAAAGTCATTCACGCTGACCAGGTGGATGGTGCCTTCCGGAAAACTGCCCCACACGTTCCTGAACAAGTAAGCCGCCTGGACGATATCATAACATTCAATATCATGAGTGATATCGACCAGATTGATCCCGGCGTTCTGTCGCAAAATGCCTCCTTTTATTCTGGGCAAGTAGGGGTCCTGCCATCCAAAGTCTGTGGTCAGCGTTACAATAGGCATAATTTCTCCTCATTAGTGAAAACAAGCCTGCGGCAGCAAAAATAAAAAACGCAAGGGAATCGGGGCGCAGGGATTTGGTTTAATCGCTAACTTTGCCTAGGTCGGATGGAACATTTGGAAAGTTTAAACGGTTATTTAGAGGCAACAGGCCGGTTCGGAGCCAGCTTCCTGCCGGCAATGGTTTAATAAAATAAATTTTTCCTATTGAGCGAGATCATTTTGAATGTAGAGGGCGTCGATCCGCTCCAACTGTACGGAGAGAACGACATTAAACTCAATCTTTTGCGAAAAGCCTTCCCCGATGTAACGTTTACCTCCAGAGGGCAAAGCCTTAAAATAAGCGGGGATAAGAAACTGACCCAGAAAGCCAAATCCAGGTTTGAGCTGATGGTCCGCATGCTCAAGGAGCACAAGGAACTTTCAGTCCAGGTGGTGGAAGATCTGATGAACGGGGAAAACCCCTTCGAATCGCGCATCAGCGCCCACGAGGGCAGCACGATCCTGTACGGCCGCGAAGGCAAACAGATCAAGGCCAAGACCCAGAACCAGCGAAAGCTGATCCGCGCCTCCGAAGAAAACGACATCGTCTTTGCCGTCGGCCCCGCCGGTACCGGCAAAACCTATACCGCCGTAGCGCTCGCCGTTCGCGCGTTAAAGAACAAACAGGTCAGAAAGATCATCCTGACCCGACCCGCCGTTGAAGCCGGCGAAAGCCTGGGATTCCTGCCGGGCGACCTCAAGGAAAAGATCGACCCGTACCTCCGGCCGCTGTACGACGCGCTGGACGACATGATACCGGCTGAAAAACTCAACCAGTTCATGACCACGCGGGTCATCGAGATCGCACCGCTGGCCTTTATGCGGGGCCGTACGCTCGACAATGCCTTCATCATCCTGGATGAAGCGCAGAACTGTTCCACCATGCAGATCAAGATGTTCCTGACGCGCCTGGGCCCTTCCGCCCAATGCATCATTACCGGCGACCTTTCCCAGATCGACCTGCCGTTCCACCAGAAATCAGGCCTGAAACGCGCCATCGACCTGCTCCGCGACCTGGAGGGGATCGAATCCGTTTACCTGACCGCGGAAGACGTGGTTCGCCACCGATTGGTCAAAGAGATCATCAAACGGTACGAAAAATCGGACGAACGAATGCGCCGGAAACAGGCCGCTGCGGAAGAAGAAGAATAGGCCGACTAATATTCATATATGATCACGCATATTAAAATTCACGGGTTCAAAACATTTCAAAATTTTGAAATGGATTTCACTCCGTTGACTGTTATCGCTGGTGTTAACGCTTCAGGAAAGAGTAATTTATTTGATTGCCTAAAACTACTTTCAAGACTGGCAGAAACAGATTTAAAAACCGCATTCAGTGAACAACGAGGTAATCCGAGTGAACTGTTTACTCAATTTGAAGAGAGCACCTACGCAGAAGAAATACATTTCGTAATTCAAATGCTTGTGAGTAGCCGTATTAGAGACAATTGGGGGGGAGAATCTGAACTTAAATATACCAGACTTAAATATGAACTTAAAATAAAAAGAGAAATTAATGAAAAGGGGTTTGAGGATTTAATGGTGATCTATGAACAACTAGAAAATCTCAAGCATAATGAAGACCAATGGGTTAAAAATAATATTCCAGCCTTCGTTAGAGATTTTTGGCGCCCACAAGTCAAATCAGGGAAAAGAGGAAAACCATATATTGAAACTGAGGAAAAAAATGGAATAGTTTCAATTAAAATCCCTCAAGATGGAAGACAAGGAGGGAAAGCAACGCCTGCCAATGCAATCACACAAACAGTTTTAAGCGGAATTAATTCTGTTGATTTCCCTCATGCGTTTGCAGCAAAAGAAGAAATGAGGAGCTGGAAATTTCTTCATTTGAATCCCGAAGATCTTAGAGAGCCAACCAGACAAGATGTTGGTATTCGCGATAACGTTACATCTAGTGGTAAAAACCTAGCCGCCGCCCTTTATAGGATCAAATTAAATGATCCTTATACCATAAAAGAAATTTCACGCAAGTTAAATGAATTCCTGCCAAATTTTGTGGAGGTTTTTGTCGAAAATGACAAAGCCAATAAACAATTTATCATAAAGTTACTTGGAGAGGATGGACGTGAGTTTTCTTCAAGGGTTCTCTCAGAAGGTACACTTAGAATCTTAGCACTGTGCATATTAGACTATGATTATGAGCATCAAGGCTTGTTGTGTTTTGAAGAACCCGAAAATGGGATACATCCATTCCGGATTATCACCATGGCAAAGTTATTGAAAGACCTAACTATAGATTTTAAAGAAAAATCAATGCCTCTAAGGCAAGTAATAGTTAATACTCACTCTTCTCGCTTAGTTGGAGAATTGTTTAATTGGAAAAACGACAGTAATGTAAGTATTTTTCTTTCTCAGCTTCACACTCAAATTACTTTTATTAATAATAAAAAATTAAAAATAAAAATAACCAAATATTTACCCGTTATCAAGGATGATGAAAAATTCAAACAATTAAATCTACCGTTTTCTGAAGAAATCAGGAAATTAACACTTCTTGAAGTAAAAAAATATTTGGATTCATCAGAAACTGAAGTAATACAATTCTAATGATTCCACAATTAATAATCGGCTTTACAGTCGAAGGCTCTACTGATTATCGATTTTTTGAAAGTATTATTCAAAGAACTTTCGAAAATATAGCCTTTGAATGCGATGGGCAAATAGAAATTCTGCCGATACAGTTTGTCGAAAAAGAACCGGGTAATTTTGAAGACTCCATTTTTGAATGTGCAAAAAAAGCATCTATGAATGGAATAATGGTTTTATGCATCCATACTGATGCCGACAACAAAACTGACAATCATGTTTTTAAAAATAAAATAAATCCTGCATTCACAAAAATTTCTCTTTACCCAGGAATAGATGTTTGTAAAAATTTAGTCCCTGTTGTACCTGTTCAGATGACAGAGTCATGGATGCTTGCAGATTTTGAATTAATAAAAAGCGAGCTAAACACAAAAAAAACTGATAAAGAATTAGGTTTGGATAAACAACCTGAGTCTTACTCCGACCCAAAAAAAGTTTTTAAAGAAGTCATTCGGCTTTCTTTCGAAAACTACCCCCAAAGAAGAAAGCGACCGGATATTTCTGAGTTCTATCAGTTACTAGGGCAAAAAATAGCGCTAGATAAATTAGAAAAAATCCCATCTTTTCTTAAGTTTAGAGATAATGTGAGAACGGCTTTTGTTGAATTAAAATTATTAAACCCTAGCAAATCCAAATGAGTAAATATTCTATTTCAAAACCGACTACTGCGGTCACGGGCACGATCGACCTGGCAGGCTCCAAGAGCATCAGCAACCGGGCGCTGATCATCCGGGCACTGTGCCCCGAGCCCTTTGAGATCCGCCGCCTGGCCGACGCCAACGATACCCGTTTGCTGGCCGCCTTGCTGGAGAGCGACGCCGTAGAGCGCGACGCCGGGCCGGCCGGGACCACCTTCCGGTTCCTGACCGCCTACCTCGCCCTTCAGCCGGGCGAACAAATCCTCACCGGCACGGAACGCATGAAACAGCGGCCGATAGGCGTATTGGTGGAAGCGCTCCGGACCCTGGGCGCCCGCATCGACTACCTGGAAAATGAAGGTTATCCGCCCCTCCGCATCGGCGAACCGTCCGGTTTCGGCCGGGTATCCCGGCTTTCGATCTCCGCCGGCACCAGCAGCCAGTTCATCTCCGCCCTCCTGATGATCGCGCCGGTCTTGCCCGGCGGCCTGACGCTCGAACTGGAGGGAAGGATCGTCTCCAGGTCCTATATCGAAATGACCCTGAACCAGATGGCCTTTTTCGGCGTGCAGCATACCTGGGCGGGAAACACCATCCGGATCGAACCGCAAGCCTATAAACCCCGGCCTTTTACGGTGGAAGCCGATTGGTCGGCAGCCTCTTATTATTACGCCGTTGCCGCTTTCGCCGGCCCGCTCGACCTGCAACTGGACGGCCTGTTCCCAGACAGCATACAAGGCGACAGTGCCCTGGTGGACATGATGGAACATTTCGGTGTCCGGACCGAATTCAACAACTCGGGCGTCCGCCTGACCAAAAACGGGAAAACACTGCCGGCGTCTTTTGAATGGGATTTCATCCTGTGCCCCGATATTGCGCAAACGCTGGCGGTCATCTGCGGCGGGCTGGGCGTAACCGGCATTTTTACGGGCCTGGAGACCCTGCGCATCAAGGAAACGGATCGGCTGGCCGCCCTCAGGGATGAGCTGGCCAAGGTAATGGTGGATTTTCACCCGTATTCCGGAAAGCCAAACGCCCCGGGAGAATGCTGGACGGTGGAGGGAAAAGCTGCCTGGAAGGACCGGCCCGTTTTTGACACCTATGAAGACCACCGGATGGCCATGGCATTTGCACCGCTTGCCCTGCTGGGGCCGGTCGCCATTCGCGAGCCGATGGTGGTGGTCAAATCCTATCCCGGCTTTTATGCGGATTTTGAACGATTAGGGTTTGAGGTATCCCGGTAATCTGCATTTTAGGAAAGCCCGGATCGCAGGTACGCCTATATTTTAACCGCAAAAGTCACAAAAATATACAAGTTTTAACTGATTCGAAATCATTCATTTTTGTTATCTTTTGTGACTTTTGCGGTTCATATCAACAACTTTCTCGTTACCTGAAGCAGGTTAAATTTTTGCGTTGGAAAATTGCCCGCGCAGGATCAATTCCCGCCTGAAGCGTTATCCCCCAGGTCGAGGGTTTTCCTCGGTATCATTTCATCGCGCTGAGCCGTATGCCAGATGAAGGAAGCGATGATCGTAGCAGCCTGCTTGAGGTCGTCGCCCACCAGGTGATCCCAGTTGTCCATATTGGAGTGGTGGGTCCGGGTGGAATAATCCATCGGATCCTGGATGAACTGGAAGCCGGGGATACCCGCTGCATCGAATGAAAGGTGGTCGGTACCGCCCGTATTGGACATGGAGAGCGTGGTGGCGCCCAGGTCCTTGAAGGCGTCGAGCCATACCCGGAAGATGGGCTCTACCTGACCGTTACCCTGCATGTAGACGCCCCTGATCTTGCCGGTGCCGTTGTCGAGGTTGTAATAAGCGGATACTTTTGCCTGTTCCGGCTTCACCGATTGAGCGGTGCGGCCCTTCATTTCGGCAAAATGCTGGCCCACATAGCCTACGGAGCCGAGCAGGCCCTGTTCTTCGCCCGTCCAGAGCGCGATTCGCAGCGTCCGGCGCGGTTTTACGCCGCTTTCCTTGATCGTTTCCATCAAAATGCGGGCAGCCTCCATCATCACTGCCGAGCCGGCGCCGTTGTCGGTAGCGCCTGTAGCCGTATGCCACGAATCGAAGTGGGCGCCGAACATGACGACCTGATCCTTGAGGTCGGTGCCCGGGATCTCAGCGATGATGTTGTGCTCCATGCCGTCCGGGTTGGTGAACTCGGAAGTCAGTTCCATGGACAATTTGACGGGGATACCCTTCTGCAGCAGCCGGAAAATGCGGTTGTAGTGTTCAACGGCCATGGTCACCTGCGGCAGGATTTCGGCGCCTTTATCGCGGGGGCTGCCGTCTTTGGCGCGGGCGCCCTGTACAAAGACTGTTCCTTCGTCGCCCTTGTAGGTCCGGTCGATCAGGGCAAGGGGTTGTTCAGCATAGATGAATTCGTTGAGTTTCTGGCGGAATTCATTGTCGCGGAATCCGAAATTGCGCAAGCTTCTCGGGGTCGGCGCCGGGGCATTGGCCAGGTCCAGCAGGCCTTGGGCGTCGAGGCGGGTAGCGGTACCGTCAAACCAGGGCTCAACGGCGCGCAGCGTATCCGTAAAGACAAACTTGCCTTTCAGTTTGCCCTTGTATTTTTCCAGGTCCTCTACTGTTTGAGCGTACAGGTAAACCACTTCCCCGCTCACCTGGCCTTTGGTTGAAGGCGACCAGGCTTTGGGATAGGCGATGATGGGAAAATACGTCGGCGCTTCGGCGTGCATTTCGAAATGCTTGAGCTCCCAGCCCATGCCGAACGGGCCCCAGGCTTCCGTATGCACATTCTCAAGGCCCCAGGATTTCAGCTGGCCCTGGGCCCACTCGGTGGCTTTATCCAGCATGGGGGAACCGGTCAGACGAGGTCCGTAGACATCGCAGAGCCAACTGGCGGTTTCCATGACCTGGCTTTGTTCCAGGCCTTGTTTGCGGATAATGGCGTTGATGTTTTCGTCGACTTTATCCTGCGCAAACAAGGACAGGCTGAAAAAGCCGAGCACGGCAATTGAAAGGATTGTTTTTTTCATAACAGTTCTTTTTTGCTGTTGCTGTGGTGATTAAACAGTGGAAGGTTTGCACCTTAAAGTGTTAAAATTCGATAGATCTTTGCGAAGATAGATAAAAATACCCGCCAATTGACGTGCAGTTTATGTAATTCTCCAAAGTTCTGCATCTGAGAAATAAAACCAAATTTACCTATGAACAGGATTATTGGCATTTGCACGGGTGTTTTCATCACTATGGCCCTTCAGGCGGCCGCCCCCGAGAAAACCATTTCAACCGCGATAGAAGAAGTCAGCGTCTTCCGGCAAGGCGCCCAGGTCATGCGCACCGGCCAGGGCATGGTACCCGCCGGTCAGTCCGTACTCAAATTCACCGGATTGCCTGCCGACCTCGATCCGGCCAGCATTCAATTCAGCGCCACCGGCGACTTCACCATCCTTTCCGTTGCCTTCCAACGCAATTTTATCAATCCGCTGGAGAAGAACGAAGCGGTTGTCAAACTGGAGGATCAACTGGAAGCCCTGCAGGATAAGCTCAACCGCGAGCTGGCCGATCTGCAGGTGCTCACCGAGGAGGAAAACCTCATCCTGGCCAACAAGAATGTCGGCAGCCAGCAGAACGGCGTCAGTATGGAAGACCTCCAGGCGCTCGCCGAATACTACCGGAAACGGCTCAAGGAGATCAAACTGGAAAAACTGGAGGTGGATAAACGGAAAAAAGCCATTCAGGAAGACCTGGATAAGGTGCGCCAGCAATTGAATGCGACAATGGCCCAGTTCCAGAAAAAAGCCAGCGGCGAAGTCCTGGTCAATACCCTGTCCGATGCCGCCGTGAACGCCAAATTTTCGCTCAGCTACCTCTCCCGGAGCGCCGGTTGGAAACCCAGCTACGACCTGAAAGTGACCAGCGTATCCCAGCCCGTTTCCGTACAGCTCAAGGCCGAGGTGTTTCAGAATACCGGCGAGGATTGGACCGGCGTAAAACTGACCTTATCCACAGGCAATCCGGCTGAACCCGGAACCCGCCCTGAGTTGCAGACCTGGCGGCTCTATCCCAATCCGCCGGTCGTGGCCTACGACAGGGCCGGACAAGGGTATCTCAAAAAGGAGCGGCTGGAAATGGACGCCATGACCGCGGCGCCGATGGTCGAAGAGGAAGTGGCAGACGCCAACTACGCGGCTGTATCCGAGTTTGAACAGGCTACGACCCGGCAGTACAAGATCGATGTCACTTACGATATTCCCGGCGACGGGCAGGAGCATACCGTCCGCATCGGGGCTTATGACTTGCCGGCCACCTACCGCTATTACGCGGCGCCCAAACTGGACCTGAACGCCTACCTGACGGCACGCATCACCAACTGGGATGAATACAACCTGCTGCCCGGCCAGGCCAACCTTTACCTCGAAGGCGCATTCCTGGGCAAGACCTGGCTGAACCCCGGCGTCACACAGGATACGCTCGAAGTATCGCTGGGCAGGGATAAGGGTATCGTGATCACGCGGACGAAAGACCGCCAGTACAAGGACAAACAGGCCCTCGGGTCCAAGGTCACCCAGACGATCGGATGGGATATCGAGGTGCGCAATACCAAGAGCCAGGCCATCGACATCGTGATCGTCGATCAGGTCCCGGTCACCGCAACCGACGAGGTCGAGGTGAAACTGGAAAACAGCCGGGGCGCTGCCTTCGATGAAACTACAGGTAAACTGACCTGGGAGGAAAACATCAAATCAGGCGCTACCAGCAAACTGAATTTCCGGTATGCTGTCAAGTATCCCAAACGTTTGCCCATTACCCTGGAATAAGCGTTTCCGAAATTTTCCTTACCTTTGCCAACCCTTTGTGTTGCCAAAGCGGTGAGACGAAGGCCTTTGAAAATTTCTTAACTTTATAAGCGTCTTATCATGGGAAAAGGTGATAAAAAAACCCGTCGGGGTAAAATCTGGCGCGGTTCACACGGCAACAGCCGTCCGAAAAAAGTGAAGCGTTCGGACAAAAAGAACGCCAACTAATCCGACACGATGCGATTCCTGGCTGGTTATCCGGTCAGGAATCGCTGTTTCAGGGCTTTTCCGGTTTAGCGCCTTTGATTTCGGACTCCTACGTTTTGGTATTAGCTGATTGGATATACCAACCGCCCGGTTGCAACTTTGGATCGTGATTCCGATGGTTTAATCAAAAACAGCAATCATGATCCGTTCAGTTACTTATTTCCGAAATTCCCTGCTCCATTCCTTGCTGATCCTGTTCGGCGCCGTCTCCGGCCTCGGCCAGGTTCTGAATCCCTCTCTCCATTTGCTGACCAATTGCGAGCTGTCCGTGACGCTCGTCAGTACCCAGCATTATTGCAGCGGCGCCGAAGCCTGCATCCAGATCGAAGGCGGCGTGGCGCCCTATACCATTACCTTTCCGGGCGCCACCAATTCCACCGACAACAGCACGACCCTTTCCGGCCTATCGATTTGTTTTGAAGACCTGCAACCCGGCCAATACCCGGTGCTGGTGACAGATGCAGAGGGTTGCTCAGGCGGACTGACGATCAGCATCCCGGTAGTGGACTATCTCATCGACGCACAGGTCACTCCGGTAAGCTGCAACGGAGGCAGCAACGGCGCCATCGACCTGAACATCTATATCGACCTGGCGCCCCTGTACTTCTCCTGGGAGGGCCCCGACGGCTTTACGGCGGATACGGAGGATATTTCCGGGCTCAGCGCCGGATATTATTCCGTTTCCGTCACCACTACCGATAATATTTGTGTCGGCGTGGGCAGTTGGGAGGTCAAGGAGCCGGCCCCGATCCATATCGAAGTGGCTGTCACCGCTTCAGCCTGCGGTCAGGTGGACGCCTGCGTATTTGTCACCGGCGGCACGGCGCCCTATCATATCTGGGCCTTCAACACGCTGCCGCCCCAGCTTTCGGCCAGCCCGTACGGATCGATCCAGGACTGGACGGGACTGGACCCCGCGTCGGGCATTCCCTATAATCCGACATCCAATACAGGACCGGCTTTTTGCGCGCAGAATATCCAGCCGGGAACTTATTACGTCCTGGTGGTGGACTCCCATCTTTGTTACGCCTGGAAAAAAGTGGAAATAACGAACGGCGGCGGCCTGGATCGGGAAACCCTCATTTATCCGGCAAACTGCGCGGGTGAGCCCTCCGGAGCGGTGTGTTTCAAGATACAGGGTGGGGCGCCGCCGTATACCACTTACCTGAATCCGGCCGCAACCCCCAACGATACCGGGCTGATCGGCGAAACCGGTTGTTTTGAGGGGTTGGCCGCCGGCATGTACAAACTGATCACCATCGACGCCAACGGCTGTTCGGTGGCAGAGATCATCCAGATCAAGGAACCGCAGCCGCTCAAGGCCGAATTCAAGATCACCAGTGCGCCCTGTACCGATGAGGTCGACGGCTGCCTGTACGTCAGGGGCGGCACCCAACCCTACCGGCTGTTCGCCTGGCGCTGGGACAGTCCGCTGACCGTGATCCCGAATGTCGAATTTGACGACCAGGGCGAACCTTATGTAGAAGGCGGCGACCCTGCTGACCTGGGCTGGTCGGACGGCAACCCGTCCACCGACGTATTGACCTGGGTGCGCTGCGCCGAAGATATTCCGGCCGGATATTACGTCATCCTGGTGCTCGACGACCACCATTGTTATACTTTGCTGCGCGTTTTGATCCCGGAAAGCACCGGTCTGGAAATAGAAACCGGCAAGCGCGATGTTTCGTGCAACGGCGCGCAGGACGGCGCCATCAAGCTGACTGTAAAAGGGGGCGTCCTGCCGTACACCCTCGTCTCGGGTCCGGAAGAATGGGAACAGGTCGATGACCACGGGTTCGTTTTCCGCAACCTGGGCCCGGGGGAATACATCATCACCGTTGCCGACAGCGAAGGGTGCAGCGGTACGGTTACAGTGGTGATCTCCGAACCGGATCCCATCACCACCAACCTGGATTTCGACCAGTATGGCGAGTACGCCTGCGTGGAGATCTCAGGCGGCACGGAGCCTTATCACATACGCTGGTTCGACCTGAGCAGCGCTCAGGTCATCGGCAACGGCAAATGCGTGTACGACCTGTCTGAAGGCGTGTACCTCGTGCACGTTTCTGACGCCAGCGGATGTACCGCGGAGGATATCGTGTTCATCGACCCCCTGCCCTGCAGCGGCGGCGAGGCGTATGTCGAACCCTCGGTGATCAACTCCGGCGAAACGACCTATTTCATCCTGGTCAATTATGCCGGTTCGGAAATCCAATGGCAATTCAAAACCGAATTTACCGGCTGGATCAGCATTCCCGGCGCCAATGAAGAGGTTTATGAAACACCACCGCTGTATTCCGGTACGGACAAGAAGATCCGGGTGCGGGCAGTTGTTCTTTGCCAGGGTGAAAAATACACTTCCACGGAAGCCGAACTGCTGATCAAAGGCAATAATCTGTTGCCGCCGGCCCTGGACGACCAGGTGGCCGACCGCTTCCTGTTCGACCCGGAAAGACGTCTGGCGGCCCTTGCACCGGTGCAGTCGCAGGAAGAAGGTGTGTTGAGCGTATTTCCGAATCCGGCAAGGGGTCATGCGCAAATCCTGCTGCCGCCTGCCGGTCAGGAAAGTGCCCGGATTTCGGTTTACAATGCATCCGGCCAGCTGGTACGGACCCTTGAACGGGAAGAAACCGGCTCAGCTATCGTCGAAGTGGACCTGACCGGCATGAAGCCCGGCGTCTATTTCATCCGGCTGGAATCGGCAGGGTATTCCGGGATTACCCGCCTGGTGATCGGACAATGATGAAAACACGGTTGAAATAAATAACAATCCCAAGAACCGGAATGCCGGCCCGCTGTCCAACCGACGGCGGGCTTTTTTTATCTGGCCATTTCCTGGGCAACCTCGCTGAAAAGCCGCTCCTCCGCCTTGCTTTTCATCCAGGCGATAAAATTGAAATAATCAAAAGCCTTCCTTTCAAATTCATCTTCCTGCAACTTTTCCAGTTCGGCCAGCAACGCATTGAAACCCTTTCGGCGATCGGCCCGGGTCAGCCAGCGCGGGTACCGGCGCATGAACTTGAGCATGACGGCTTCTACCTTGAAAAGCCGGCTTCGGCTGGATAAAAACCGGGCGGTTGCCTGTACGATGTATTCCAGCAATTGGTCATTGCCCAGTTCGTAATGAATAATCAGGTTGAGCAGCCGGCCGAAGCCGTGGATATCGGCGCGGATCTTCAGGTCGGGGTCGTTCAGCAGGAGGTTTACCCAATCGAGCGCTTTGCCGTAATCCCCGGCGCCGAAATAGAGGTAGGCCAGGTTATAATATAGCCCCAGCCGCTGCTGGCCGTTGCTTTCTTCCCGGGCAATGGTCTCCGCTTCAAAGTACCGGCCGATCCGCTTTACGCCGTCCCCGAATTTTCCGGCCGTCAGGTAAAAGTCCGTTTCCAGGTTCAACCTTCTGACCTGTAGCCGCCGCCCCTGATCCGGTGATTCGGCGGGGGCTTCCCGTAAGCGTTCCAGCGTAGCCGGGATCTCTTCGTATTTTCCCAACTGGCGTTGTACGACATACAGGTTGATCAAAGCGCTGATGAAATTCCGGATTCGGCGGCCCTTGAGCTGGTTTTCCGGCAATACCGCAAACATATCCACCAGCGCAACGATATGCGGATAGGCATTTTCCGGCTCTCCCAGGAACAGGAAATACGAAAAGCGGGCATTCAGGTAAAAATACCGGGCGAAAAACGATCGGGCCTGGTCGGCCGACTGAAACAGCGGTCGGTCGAACAAGCGTTTCAGGGCCGCTTTTTCCTCCTCGCTTCTGATGGCGCCCTTTTGCCAGTACGGGGTGAAGACCTGATCGTTCAGGGCCTGGAATTCCAGGAAATTGCGGTACTTGTTCAATACATCGAATTCCTCGTACAGCCCGTTGGAGAGGTAGTTTTCGATCCAGGCGTGGTCGTTTCTCCGGTGAGCGATCTGATGTTCCCAGCGGCATACCTCCAGCACCTGCAGGAACTCCTCCCGCTCTTCCGCCCATCTCCGGGCTTTCGCCAGGCTTTTTTCCCCCTGCCGGTAAAGGCCTTTTTCAAACAGCAACTGGGCATTGCGCAGGTTTCGCCTGAACTGATCCCCCGACTGATTTTCGTGGTATAACCGCAGGCTGTCCAGGATCAGTTTATGCAAATAGTGCTTGGCGACGTGCAATTGCCGGATGAAAGCTTCCCCGGCAAATTGCCGCCGGATCGCCGGTTCCTGGTAAACCGGTTGCGCCGCGATGGCATCGAAGAGGAGGACGTACTTGTTCTGTTCGCCGATCACGTGCCGGCCGGCGTACAGCTTGAAGTAGCGCTTTTCCTGTCCGGAAAGGGAATGGATGAGCTGAAAAAGATCGTCGGATACCGTTTTCATATCTACAAAAATACAATCGGACTTCTACGTTTTAGGTGAATTTGTATAGTTTTTTTAAGGGAGAGCCGTTATTTTTGAGCAGAACCGGCCGATTGATGCCTTAAAAGGTGCGACCCTATGATCCCAAAATTCAGGAACAGATCACGCCCGCGGCTCCGCGGGATAATAGCATGCTGGGTCTTGCTTTTGACCCTGATCACCATCACCGTTCAGGCGCAAGTTCCCGTTGGAACCGTCATCACCGATTGCGGCTTCGGTGTAAGCGCATCACTGACGAATCCGACCTGTCCCGGCAACCCGGACGGCTCCATCCAGCTGGTTTTTACGGACGCTTCACAAAATATCGCTGTTGATTGGCTGAACGTCAATGTGGCTGATAGTCCCACCCTCGAAAACTTATCTGCCGGCACCTACCTGGTTGCCCTCAGCAATGCCGATTGTGCAGATACGCTTTCCTATACATTGGTCAACAATCCCATTGTCGCTCCCGACCTTTTCCTGACCTTCTGCACGAATACGGCCGAGGTGAATTTGCTGGACGGGGTAACCGGCGGAACCGGTCCGTACAGCGTCTCCGCCCAAACCATCAAAGGAACGGTGGTCAATTGCCAGGATTGCGATAGCCCCTTCGTTGTACTGGACACCACCTCTTTTCTGCAGGTCAAGATCACCGATTCAAACGGTTGTAATGGCACGCGGCTGGTTTCCGCCCAGTTATTGCCCCCCCTGGAGGTCTCGGCCCAGGTGACCGGACAAAGTTCGTGCAACGGCGACATCACCGTAACGGCAAGCGGAGGTTCCGGCAATTATTGGTATTCCGTCGACCCGTCCGTTTTTCAATCCAGCCCGGTTTTCTATAACCTGCCCTGCGACAGTACCTATACCATCACCGTCTTCGACCTCGAGGGATGTTCCGCGTCGGTTTCGGTACATATAACCTGTGCCCCATTGCCTACCCTGACGGCCACTTTCGACAACCGGGATGTCACTTGTTTCGGCCGCAAGGACGGCAGGATACACATCACCAGTCTGTCCTCTTCAACCGTCGATGTCGTCGGGTACTCCCTGGGATTGTCCAGTTCCACGGATGCCTCTCCGGTACAGCTCAGCCCGGTCTTTGCAAATCTGGATGCCGGCAATTATGTCGTTTACGTCAAAACCGATAATGCATGTACCATTCCCATTGCAGCGCAGGTAAAGATCCGGACCCCCGATCCGTTGCTCATGGCGGCCAACACCACGGATGCCAGCTGCGAAGGCGAGGATAACGGAGAGGTAGAGCTAGCCGCAGAGGGCGGAAACGGCGGATATGAATACCTGATCAGCAATACCTCTTCGCCGACGGATCAGAATGTCTTTGCCAACCTGTCGCCGGGTCATTACAAGGCGCAGGTGCGGGACAGCCTGGGTTGCCGGGACTCCACCGAGTTTGACATCGGACTGGCCTATTCCTGGCCCGAAGTGCCGTTTGACGTTACGGCGAGCTGCTATTACGACAGTTCCGGCAGTATCGTCATTGTCGAATCCGGTGAATTGTTCATCGGAGAGGTCAAATTTTCATTGGACACGCTCGGCTTCCAGGCGTTCCCGGATACGGTTGTCTTTGGCAATCTGCCGCCCGGTGATTATACCTTGTATATCCAGAACGAGGAAGGTTGCATTACCGGCGTTCCGTTTACCATACCGGCGTCCTATCCGCCGCCTGTCAGCCTGATGATCAGCGTGGTTTCCTGTTTCGGCGGTTCGGACGGGGAATTGACGATCGACGTATTGGGGGAGCCGGAAGAGGCATACCAGTATTCCCTGGACGGGCAAAATTTTGGAGAAGATCCCGTGTTTACGGGCCTGGAAGCGGGCCTGGATACGCTTTATCTGCTGAATGCCCTGGGGTGCGTTTTCCCCTATCCGTTCAACATCGGAGAACCGGAAGAACCGTCGGTACAACTGGCGATCACCATGCCGACCTGTTACGGTTACGCGGACGGCAGGCTGATCGCAACGGCGGAAGGCCCGCCGGAACCCTATACCTGGTCGATTGACGGGGGCGCCTTCCAACCGGACAGCCTGTTTACGGACCTGGAAGCGGGCAACCATACCCTGATCCTGCGCGACGCATTGGGGTGTTTGTATCCCAAGCCGGCTCAAATCACCGAGCCCATGCCGCTGGAAACCGGTTTGACGATCGTCCCCGAAACCTGCGGGAACAAGAACGGGCTCCTTTTTTCCACCCCGGCCGGCGGAACGCCGCCTTATCAATTCATCTGGAGTACCGGCGATACTCTGCACAGCTATATCGCCAATCTGACGGCAGGATATTACAAACTGACCCTGACCGATCAGCACGAATGCCAAACCGGGCAAACGGCTCAAGTGACCAATGAGAGCGGTCCCCTGGTATTCGCCACCACCGACGACGTGAGCTGCAACGGAGAGGCCAACGGCGCGGTGGAGCTGGTGGTGATCGGCGGGACCCCTCCAATGGCTTTTACCTGGTCGAACGGTGCATATTCCCAAAATCTCGACAGTCTGGAAGCGGGGAGCTATATCGTCACCGTCACCGACATTCATTATTGTACCAGCTCCAAATCCTTCATCATTCACGAGCCCAGAGCCTTAAGCCTGAGCACCCAAAGCGCCAGTTATAACGGCCTTTGGTTCATCAACCTGGAAGTGGAAGGAGGCTCCCCGCCCTACCTTTACAGCTGGTCGAACGGCGAGAACAGCGAGGATCTTTTTGATCTGGAGCCCGGGACCTACACCGTTACCGTTACCGACAATGAAGATTGCACGGCGACGACGACCGTAGATATCCTGACCGATACGTCGGATCCGGGCAGTGAAAAGGTCGATTTCAGGGCTTATCCCAATCCGTTCGGATCAACCATTTCCCTGGATTGGGGTTTTCAGCCGGATGGGCCGGTATTCTTCCGGGTTTTCGATACGAATGGAAAAATGATAGATGCTGCTAAATGGCTCGGCGGGCATACCCAAATTACCGTGGATGGCAGTAACTGGCCTTCGGGGGTATACTGGATCCGGATGGAAGATGGGAAGCGGGCGGGGGTGGTGAGGGTGGTGAAGACGACCCCGGAATAGATAGCCTGGGACTTAAGTCCCAGGCTATCTATTCCGGGCAGTGGCGGCGATCAAAACTGCCGGTAAAACGCCTTCAACTGGTCGTTGGTCTCGTTTTCCTTGATCTCTTCGAACATCTTCCTGAGTTCTTCCGCGTTGTACTTCAAGGCGGCCTTTTTCTCGGCGTCCTTGGCGTTAGAAGCCATATCGTCCACTTCGTCGCGCATCTGGGTAATGGCCCGGGCGGCGCCCAGCCGCTTCCACGGCGATACACCCTGATCCATGGCCATTCCCTTGAGTTTGGCAGCGGCTTTCATGGTCGGGTCGATACCGGCTTTGATCACCAGGTCCTTGTATTTGGTCATAAAGGAGATGGCGGCAAAACCGTCGGTTTCGGCCAGGTTTTTCTCGAAGAAAGGCAGGTATTTCACATCCCCGCTTTCGGCGTAGATATCGCCGATCGCAGACAGCAATTCGCTGCTCTTGGTGTTTTCCAGTTTGGCGGCGTATTCCAGGGCGGTGGCGTTATCCTTCTGGCTCAATACGTTGAGTGCGGCGCCGACCACGCTGCTGGCCTTATCCTTGTCGATGGCTTGTTTGGCCAGTTGAACCACCTCTGCGTCATCCGCCTCGCTCAACCGGTCGAAGGCAGAAGCGCGCACTTCCGAACGGGGGTCATTGACCGCCATCTCGCGGACCTTTTTCGTCAGGGCATCGTTGTCCAGGTTGGCATTGTGGAGGCCGATTGCGCGAATAGCCCAGAATTTATCGTTCAGTGCTTTCTGATACATGGCTTTGATGCCGGCATTGTCCTCGCCTTCGAGTTGCTGAATGGCTTCCAGGCGGTCCAGGAGGCGGGGTGCGTGGTCGAACTGGAACAGGAGTTCGTCCTGGCTCTTGTTCTCGTGACGGATAGCCAATAATTCCCTTTCCGGATCGAAATTGATCAGGGCAGGTTTTTCGTTGACCGGGAACGTGAAGGTTTGTTTTCTTTCGTCCACCTTGATGGCCTGCCGGGTTTTCTTGCCGTCGGCTGTGTAAATGTCCACAGCGGTCGGCAGGATGAAGATGGCCGGTCCGGAATCGGCGGTTTGGGTTTGTTCGACGGTAACGGTTGCCATCTTCTGATCGGCGTCGTACCCCGTTTCGACGTTCAGTACGGGGTGGCCTTTATCCAGGTACCATTGGTTGAAGAACCAGTTGAGGTCCTGGCCGGAGACCGCTTCAAAGGCCATCCGCAGGTTGTGCACCTCGACAGCCGTTAAGGCATTCTTGGTGAGGTACAACTTCAACCCTGCAAAGAAAGCGTCGTCGCCCAGGTAGGTGCGCAGCATGTGCAGTACGGAGCCGCCCTTGTTGTAGCTGTGGGCGTCGAACATATCCTCGCGATCCTCGTAGCCGAAATTGATCAGCGGGTGGAAATCACCGGAATTGTAATACCCGCTCCACTCTTCGAGCAGGTGGTAATCGGCGGCATCCCGGCCGTGTTTGTGCTCCATCCAGAGGTATTCGCTGTAATTGGCAAACCCTTCGTTGAGGGTCAGGTTGGCCCAGCTTTCGCAGGTCACATAATCGCCGAACCAGTGGTGGAACATTTCGTGCGCAACCACCTTTTCGTTCGTGTGCTCGTCGATGAGGTCTTCAGCGTGGCGTTGCATGAAATCGCCGAAAATAACCGCGGTCGTATTTTCCATGGCGCCGGAGACGTAATCCCGGACGACCACCTGGGAGAACTTCGGCCAGGGGTATTTCACGCCGATTTTTTCGGAGAAAAAGCTCAGCATTTCGGGGGTATACGGGAAGATCGCCTTGGCGTCTTTTTCGAATTCGGGTTCAACGTAGTAGTTAACCGGAATGCCCTCCCATTGGTCCTTGACGGTGGCAAATTCGCCGATGGCCATCATGAAAAGGTAGGGGGCGTGGGGCATATCCATTTTCCAGTAATCGGTGCGGGTACCGTCCGGGTTATCGGTTGAGCTCACCATGAGTCCGTTGGACAGGGTAGTGAACCGCTTGTCGACGGTGATGTAGATCTCCTCGGTGGTCCGTTCATTCGGCTTGTCGATGGTTGGGAACCAGCGGGAGTTGGATTCGGTCTCGCCCTGGGTCCAGATCTGCTGCGGCTTATTGGGATCGTCGCCGTGCGGATTGATGAAGAACAGGCCCCGGTCGGAGGTGATGGCCGCGCTGCCGCCGTCGCCTTTCGGGCTGGCTACGTAGTCGATGAAAACGGTGTATTCCTGATCGCGGGTGTATTCTTTCCCGAGTTGGATGGTGATCTGTTCGCCGTCGTAATCGTATTTCAGGTCCTGGCCGCCGCCGGCCATCCTGACCTGGTTGAATTTGAACCCTTTGGCGTCGAGGGTCAGGGTGGAAACCGGGTAGAACTGCGGTTTGAATTTGAGGGTGGCCTTACCCATTACTTTTTCGTTTTCCCAATCGAAACTCACTTCCAGTTTGGTGTGCAGGAGATCGTTGGTGCGGGTATGGCTGGCATTGTACGGCGGAAGCGAATAATTTTCGATCCGGTCGGTATCGGCTACATCGTATTCGGATGGGCGGTCGCCGGTCACGACCATCGTATCGAGTTGTCTGTACTCGGTGTCCGATTCTGTATTGCCGGTCGTGGTGGTCGTAAGGCTTGCCTGTTTCGGGGTGTTGCAGGCAAAAATGGAGACGGCAATTGCACTGATCGTCAGAGCGCGCAGAAATTGCCCAAAGAGCTGGTGAATCATGTCGGATAATAAGTTAATAATCCGGCAAAGGTAAGCGACGCCGGGGAATCCTCCTAGTAAAAACCCGACAGAGGTGGCCAAGTGTCTGAACTTTTGCCGATGAGATTATTAAACGTTAGATTTTTTTTGATTTATATTTCGGCAGGGTAGATAATTCGGCTAAAGTTTTCTTCAGGCCTGCTTCAGGGCGATTCCCACAAATTCCTGAAAGTCCATGATGGAATCAGCCATAGATTTTCCCCCGTTTTTTTACCGCTTCAATAATCTCTTTCCGTTCTTCTTCCAGATTTTGGTACATGGAGATAGCCGTCATTTCAAAAAAATCGCAGAAATACGGGTCAGCACAATAAATTCTATTTGCTGTGCTGATAATCACAAACCGAAGGTCCGTTTGGGCATTTTGGAGGTCGATCAAATCAACCGGTATGCCGAGTTGACCGGACAGATTGATTTTGTGGTCAAATAAATCAACGGGGTTCAGGCGATTTGAGAATTCGGTAATTACCGCAATATCGATATCACTATCCGGACCGGCAGAACCGTCTGCCCGGCTACCGAAGAGGTAAATCCCTTTAAGCCCGGTAACGTTTGCCGACAGATAATCGATTATTTTGGTTTCCAGATCCATCATTCTTCAAAATAGTTTCACCTGCCCGTTGTCCTCGATATCAAAATCGATGCTGTCGCCGGGGCCGTATTTTTTCTCCGGTGAGTCGGTTTCTTCAGCTTTTTCAGCGGCCGGTTTCTTTTTCTCCGGTGCAGCAGCTTTGGTTTTTTCAACCGGCATTTCATCCTCCATTTCCTCTTCTTCGACGGGTGGAGCCGGTTTGATAGCGGCTTTTTTCTCCGGTTTGGCGGTTTCCAGCGACTTCACGGTGAGGGCTTTGAAGTCGCCGAGCTTATTGCCGAGCGCTTTCCAGCCTTTGACGTCGATGAATTCCGCGATGTCCAGGTCGGCTTCGAATTTCTCGTTCTTCACCTTCCAGGTATATTTCACTTTGGGCGTTTCCTGTGTGGAGGCATACAGCAATTTGGTGCTCTTGTGCTCGTTGAGGAAGTTGAATCGCTGATTGAGGGAGGTGGTCTCGATTTTGAACCGCTTGACCATGGTCCAGGATTTATTGCCTTCGAAATAGACCGCATTGACCACCAGATCGGGCGTGAATTTCCGGATTTCAAACAGATCATCCGGGTTGAACCGCTTGGTCAGGTCCATTTCGGTAATTTCATATTCGCCGTTCTTATAGATCAGGAACAGCGAGTCGCCGGTATCGAAAGCGCCGAGATGAAGGCCGCGTTCGTCGGTATTGAGCCGGCCGCTGACCTCGTCCATCCAGACTTCCAGGGCGCCCAGGGTTGACTTGCCGACTTCCTTGAAGGTTACCTTGCGCACCGGATAACGGGTCAGGATATTCCCTTGCGAGCCGCGCCCTTTGATGCCCAGGGTGCCGAAATCGAAGTCGAACAGCTTGATCTTGGCCTTGCAACCCTGGGTGAGCTGCACGCTGATCACTTCGGCTTCGCCGTTGGGGTTGGCGGTAAAATACAGGATCTTGGACCCCTTGGTGCCGATGGTCAGGTCGTATTCCTTGTCGCGGGTGATGGCGGTAACGTTGAACCGCTTGACCATGGCGCGGCCGCTCTTGCCGTCGACATACGCCAGGTTGTAGGTCGTGCGATCGTCGTTCTTTTTCCAGACATCCACGTGCATGATATCCTTACCCACAAAAACCTTGTCGGCGATGCGGGACACCTGGAATTTGCCGTCGCGGCGGAAAACGATGATGTCGTCGATATCGGAGCAGTCGCAAACGAATTCGTCTTTTTTCAATCCCCAGCCGATGAAGCCTTCCTCGCGGTTGACGTAGAGTTTGGCGTTATTGGCCACCACTTCCGTCGTCTGGATGGCGTCGAAAGTGGTGATCTCCGTTTTGCGCTCGCGGCCTTTGGCGTATTTTTCCAGGAGGCGTTCGTAATAGGCGATCGTATAATCTGTGAGGTTGGCCAGGTGATGCTTGACCTGCTCCAGTTCTTCATGGAGTTTGGCGATCAGTTCATCGGCCTTGAAGGAGTTGAATTTGGAGATCCGCTTGATCTTGATCTCGGTCAGGCGGATGAGGTCGTCTTCAGTCACGTCGCGCAGCAGGCGCAGGCGTTGATCGTCAGGTTTGGGCTTGTCACTTGGGCCGGCCACATATTTTTTCAACCCCAGGTCGATCGTCTGCAGGACAGCTTCCCAGGTTTCGCATTCTTCGATATCGCGGTAAATCCGTTTTTCGATGAAGATCTTTTCCAGGCTGGCGAAATGGAGTTTTTCCTCCAGTTCGGCCTTCTGGATCTCCAGTTCCTGGCGGAGCAGTTCGCGCGTCTGCCAGGTACAGGCCTCCAGGATGTCCTCCACGCTGACGAAGTGGGGTTTGTCCTCGATGATCACGCAGGCATTGGGCGAGATCGGCGCCTCGCATTTGGTGAAGGCATAGAGCGCATCGATGGTCACATCCGGCGAAACGCCCGGCGCCAGCTCGATGAGGATCTCCACATCGGCGGCCGTATTGTCGGTCACCTTTTTGATCTTGATCTTGCCTTTGTCGGAGGCCTTCAGGATGCTTTCGATCAGGCTGGTGGTGGTTTCGCCGTAGGGCAGTTCGCGGATGGCGAGGAGTTGCTTGTCGAGTTTTTCGATCTTGGCGCGGACCTTGACTTTACCCCCGCGTTTGCCGCCGTTGTAGTCGGACACGTCGATGGAGCCGCCGGTCTGGAAATCAGGGTAAATTTTGACCTTCTTTCCCTGGAGGATCTTGATGGAGGCCTTGATCAGTTCGATGAAATTATGGGGCAGGATCTTGGTGGAAAGGCCGACCGCGATCCCGTCGGCACCCTGAGCGAGCAGGAGCGGGAATTTCATGGGCAGCGCCACGGGCTCGCGCTTGCGGCCGTCGTAGGAGAGCTGCCATTCGGTGGTTTGGGGGTTGAAGGCGACCTCCAGCGCGAATTTGGTCAGGCGCGCCTCGATGTAACGGGAAGCCGCAGCGCTGTCGCCGGTGCGGATATCGCCCCAGTTCCCTTGCGTATCGATGAGGAGATCCTTCTGACCGAGGTTCACAAGCGCGTCCCCGATGGCGGCATCACCGTGCGGGTGGAACTGCATGGTTTGCCCGATCACGTTGGCAACCTTGTGGAAGCGGCCGTCGTCCATTTCCCGGAGGGCGTGCAGGATGCGCCGCTGCACGGGTTTCAATCCGTCGATGATGCCGGGTACGGCCCGTTCGAGAATTACATAGGAAGCGTAATCGAGAAAATACTCCTCGTACATCCCGCCGAGGGTGATGATATGATCCTGTCCGTTGCCGTTTTGGGGCGTGGGATCGCCTGCGTCGCTTTTGCCTTTAGCCATAAAGAAACCTGGTTAACCTGGGTTGCGCGAATTTGTGCAAAAGTAGTGGAAATATTTGGATTTTGGAAAGGGTTAAACAATTTTTTTGTTTAAAAATATTAATTTCAATCTTTATGTTTGAAAAACAAGCGTATTATTGATCAGTTGCCTGCGTTTTTTGAGAACCGCTGGGGTTTGAGTATGAATTGGAGATAGGAGATTTACAAAACCAGGGAGGTTTTGCAAACCGGCTTCTCTCCGCTTCAACTTTTACATTTTGCATTTACATCCCCTCAATCCCGTCCATATTTCTTCATCAGTTCCAGCACCTCATCAACCGGCAATTCCTCCACAGTTCGCCCGTTCCCGGTCATGGTCTTGGCGGCAAAAAGCGAGTTGATGACGGCCTCTTCGGTGGCTTCGATGACGGCGAGAAAGAGCGGCGATACGGCGTCATTGTGCAGGGTGGACTGGTTTAAAACCGGGTTTTCCATGTTATAGGGCACCCTAAGACCTTCCGCCGTTGAAAACGCGATGACATAATCCCCGCTGCCGTTGCTGGCGATGCCGCCGGTACGGCCGAGGCCGAGCATGGCGCGTTTGGCCAGCCGTTTGAGGTTGCGCGCGTCGAGCGGGGCGTCGGTGGCCACGACGATCATGCAGGAACCGTCGCCGTTTTCTTCGAGCTGGCGGCGGAAGGCGTATTGTTTCAGTTCCCGGCCCACGGGCACGCCGTTGATGGTGAGCACGCCGCCGAAATTGGTCTGCACCAGCACGCCGACGGTGTATCCACCCAGGTTGGCGGGCAGTTTGCGAGAGGCGGTACCGATACCGCCCTTGAAGCCGAAGCAGACGGTACCCGTTCCGGCGCCGATGTTGCCTTCCTGGACCGGTCCGTCCTTGGCGGCGGCGATGGCGGCCAGTACTTGTTCTTTCGTGAGGTGGCGGCCGCGGATATCGTTGAGCCCGCCGTCGTTGGTTTCACCGACCACAGCGTTGACCGAACGGACGTCATCATTGCCTTCCTGCGACAGCGTATAATCGATCAGGGCATCCATGGCGGTAGGTACGCTGAGGGTGTTGGTGAGTATGATCGGCGTTTCCAGGTTGCCCAGTTCCTCCACCTGCGTATAACCCGCAAGCTTGCCGAAGCCGTTGCCCAGGTAGATGCCGGCGGGTACTTTTTGTTGGAAGATCGGCCCGTCGTAAGGCAGGATGGCCGTGGCGCCGGTCCGGATATGCTCCCCTTCGATCAGGGTAAAATGGCCGACCTTTACGCCGGCAACATCCGTAATCGCGTTGTGGGCGCCAGGCGGCATTACGCCGATGACAATGCCCAGGTCCCGCGGGCGGTTTTGGGCGTGACTTGTAATGGAGGTCATCGTCAAAATGATGGAAGTTATGATGGAGAATTTCATTCGATTTTTCGATTGATTCGATTGATTCGATTGGTTCGATTGATTCGATTGATTCGATTGGTTCGATTTTTCGATTTTTCGATTGGTTCGATTGATTCGATTTTTCGATTAGTACGCCCGTTGATTAGGAAAATCGGAACATTCGGATCAATCAGCTTAATCGGATTAATAAATTGATTCAATTGGTTTGATTGAAAAACTTTAACAAGCGCTTAACGTATAAAATCCAATTTCAGACGTTATGATACGCGTAACCAAAATTACAACAAATGATCAAAAGATTGACTGTATTGGCCTTATTGTCGACCCTGGTTGTAGGGCTGCCTGCGCAAGGGTTGAAGGACCTGATGAATAAAGCGAAGAAGGAATTGACCGGCGGCTCGGACGACGAAACCGGGTCGGGCCTGAAAGAAGCGCTGAATGTGGGCGTGAAAGAAGCTGTAGATTTTTTGTCCACCCCTGACGGCTACTATAAAAGCGCGTACAAGATCCTGTTGCCCGAGGAAGTGCTGGAAGTGACCGGCAAGCTCAAGTCGGTACCCGGTTTTGCGGATGTAGAAGACCAGCTGATCGAAAAGATGAACCGCGCAGCGGAAGACGCCGCATCCAAAGCCACCCCAATCTTTGTGGACGCCATCAAACAAATGACCTTCAAGGACGCCATGAACATACTCATGGGCCAGAAGGACGCGGCTACCCGCTACCTGGAGCGCACCACCTTCGACGGACTGTACAACGCCTTCAAACCGGTGGTCGTTGAATCCCTCGACAAGGTGAACGCCCGGACCTACTGGCGCGGCGCGGTGACGGCCTACAACAAGATCCCGTTCGTGAAAAAGACCAATCCCGAACTGGATGACTACGTGACCCGCAAGGCGCTTTCCGGCCTTTTCGGCATGATCGAGACCAAGGAAGCGGATATCCGTTCCAATCCGGCAGCCCGTACGTCGGAACTGTTGAAGAAGGTATTCGCCAAACAGGATAAATAAGGCAGTTGTCAGTGATCGGTTGACAGTGGTCAGTTGACAGTCATTTCCCGCGGATTTCGGGGATCAATACAGAAAAATGGGAATCAATCCGTCTGCGAGATCTTCGAAATCTGCGGAAAAAGATCAATCATCATAATGGAACCGGCACTGGTTCATCACCCCTTCGCGAGCGGCTCTGCCTCCATGCGGCTACCTGCAAGCCTCCGACTCATCCTACAAAAAATCCCCCTAAATTACGCCCCTTTATTCAACTGCGACCTTTCCACGCGCTACTATCCGGCTGTCCTCCCAAACCTCATAAAAGTACAAACCTGACGGCAGGCGGCTCACTTCAATTGCATTGTCCCGGCCGGATAAACCCTGGTTCACCACCGCACGGCCTTGCGCATCCAAAAGCCGGAAAAGCGCTTTTGCTGTCATTGATATAGATCTTTCCGTCAGGCGCCAATTGGGCAAGATAAAACGTGGTAGAATATCCTGGTGGTTGAAAAAATCCATCCCAAACGGCAATGGTATCTTTGGATGCCGGAATATCATCTGCCCAAAGATCGTATTGGTATAAATATTTGAAGGAGGGCACGTATAAAAAACGGGAATTGGGGGAAATGGCAACTCCACCTGCCCAGGCACTGTCGGCGTAAGTCCATTGAACAGGTCTGCTTAACTCTCCAGTGCAACGATCAAAGTTGTAAACAGCAATATGGAAATCGCTTCCTATTCCACCACCAATATGCACATTGGCAAACTTTGTCCCATCCGGTGAAAAAACAGCCTGCCCTACTCCTGGTGAGGGAATAGGAATCCCAATAGATTGTATCCCATAATTTAATATTCCTTTCGGTGTAACCAGAAAGCGATAGTATCTATTTGTATTGTACTTGCGCAGTAAAATCCACCAATCACGACCATTAGCATGACGTGTACTTGTTATTTTTCCTAATTCATATATATCCTGTTGAATTACTTTATTTTTTTTAATCACTTTTCCATTTGGATACCCCTTATGGTTTATAACCGTACAATAAAAATTTTTACTATAGAAACTGTGAATACCATCAGGTAATTCCTTGTCTAAATGAATGAGATAATAATATATTGAGTCCATTTCTGAGACAGGTAATATTAATACACCTTGATCAAGAAGATAACCATATTCTTGCTGTGAATTGGCATGTTGACCTGGATTCAAACCGTTACCATTTTCCATTACTTCGTTCAATACGTTATAAACATTGATCCCATTGGTATAAAAAAGCAAATGGCCTGAAGTGTCAGATATACTGGCATTCGTTAAAAAAAAATTACAGTCCCTGAATTCATAATAAATATCGATCGGATCGTAATTGAAATCGATTACCGTTCCCCATACTGAGCCGAATTTGGATTACTCCCATAGCCAAGTAACCAGATAAAATCCTCATTCTGCCCCGCCAACAAAACCGGAGCAAAGATCATCGCCAGCAGTATTTTCCTGTTCATAGCAACTGGGTTTTTACATAGCACCTTAATGGTTCAATTTTCCTGATTTTTATCGATTTCCACCCTGGTTTTGTCTGAAAATGACCTATATTTGACCCCGTCCATCGAACCTGCGGGCAAATCTGCTTGTTTCATTGCCGAATAATAGCCCAACTATTTTCATTTTTGAATGAGGCATCCATATCGATGCTGATCAGGTTTGAGTAGCATCCAATCCGGTTCTTTGCCTGGCATGCAGGCTCAATTCTTCAGTTCCTCGATTCCTCGCATTGAATTGAACAAACCCATAGAACAATGGAAAAAGTGTCCAATGTGTTTAGAGTACTATTTATGCTGTTTCTTTTCGGCATTTGTTATTTTCTGTTTTTTATGCCGCAGATTATGAATTAGCGGTATTCCATATCGCGGTTTTTATTCTTCTTCCAGCCAGGTCTTTTTCAAACTCTCCTGGAGGCCGAGACCGTTCAGAATTTTGTGTCAACAGGATTTTTAGCACGCGCAGCGTGATGAAAATCAGAACTTTGCGTCTTTGCGTCTTCGCGTGAAACACACTTTATTGAACGGCCTCCGGAGGCCGAACGCCCACCCCCTATACAGGGAGTCGAAGCGATGGACCATGGCAGCTGTCACGCATTATATTCCAGGTGATTGGTAAACAAAGCGAGCGGCTTTTCAGCTCGGCTTCAAGTTGTCCTCTCCTGCGGAACGGCCCGATCGCCGGCCTTGAACGCGCTGATTTTTATCCGGCCTCCCAAAATAAATGAAAACGTGAAATTGAATTTTCTCCATTTTTCCAAATCAACCACCGAAATCAGTTCCTCAGTTCCTCCCCCGACCGCCGGAGCTCATCAGGAGCGAAGGAGGTGATTCCTCAGTTCCTCAATTCCTCGACTCCTCCCTTCCTCCCCATAATTTCCCTACTTTTGCCAACCCTAAACGAATCGAACTATGTTGCCACTCATCGAATGCGTGCCCAATTTCAGCGAGGGCCGCGATATGACCGTCATCAAACAGATCACCGACGCCATCGAAGCCGTCGAAGGCGTCAAATTGCTGGACGTCGATCCGGGCAAGGCCACCAACCGGACCGTCGTCACCTTCGTTGGTGCGCCCGAACCGGTGATCGAAGCCGCTTTTGCCGCCATCAGGACCGCCGCGCGCCTGATCGACATGAGCAAACACCAGGGCGAACACCCGCGCATGGGCGCTACGGATGTCTGCCCGCTGATCCCGGTCGCCGGTATTTCGATGGAGGAATGCGTACAATGGGCCCGGAAACTGGCCGAACGCGTGGGCAAAGAACTGGAGATCCCGGTGTACCTGTACGAAAGCGCCGCTGCCCGCCCCGAGCGCCGAAACCTGGCTGCTATCCGGTCGGGCGAATACGAGGCCCTGCCGGACAAGCTCACCAAGGCTGAGTGGAAACCCGATTTTGGTCCTGCAAAATTCAATGCACGGGCAGGCGCTGCTGTTATTGGAGCGAGAGATTTCCTGATCGCTTACAACGTGAACCTCAATACGACTTCCGTCCGGCGGGCCAACTCTGTGGCGTTCGACGTGCGGGAACAGGGCCGCATCCTCCGGGACGGCGACCCGATCACCGGGCCGGTCATCAAGGACCATGACGGCGAACCGGTGCGGCAACCCGGCATGTGCAAGGCGGTCAAGGCCATCGGCTGGTATATCGAAGAGTACGGCATCGCACAGGTCTCCATGAACCTGACGAACATCAATCAGACCCCGCTCCATACCGCCTTCGAAGCGTGTTGCGAAAGCGCCAATAGTCGCGGCATGCGGGTAACCGGGTCAGAACTGGTCGGCCTGATGCCCCTGAAAGTGATCCTGGACGCCGGGCGCCATTTCCTGAAAAAACAACAGCGGTCGGTCGGCGTCTCCGAGGAGGAGATCATCAAGATCGCAGTCAAATCGATGGGACTCGACGAACTCGGCCCGTTCGATCCCAAAAAGAAAATTATCGAATACCAGCTCAGGGACGCCGCATCTACTCGGCTCCAGGATATGAACCTCCGGGCTTTTGCCAACGAAACGGCCGCCGAAAGTCCCGCGCCGGGCGGCGGTTCCATCGCGGCTTATGTAGGGGCGCTGGGGGCTTCGCTCGGGGTGATGGTCGCCAACCTCTCCAGCCACAAGCGCGGCTGGGACGACCGCTGGGAGGAATTCTCCGCCTGGGCTGAAAAAGGGCAGGAGATCAAAGACGCCCTGCTCCGGCTGGTGGACGAAGATACCCAGGCCTTCCAGGGGATCATGGAGGCTTTTCAACTCCCCAAAGGGACGGACGCCGAAAAGGCAGCGCGAAAACAGGCCATCCAGGCCGCCACCAAACAGGCCATCGAAACGCCGTACCGGACCATGGAACTCGCCTTTTCTTCTTTTGAATTGCTGGAGCAAATGGTCAGAACGGGCAACCCCAACTCCATCAGTGATGGGGCAGTGGGTGCGCTCTGCGCCAGGGCAGCCGTTCACGGCGCGTACCTCAACGTGACGATCAACGCCAAAGACCTCGACGACAAGGCGTATACCGCCGAACTGCTCCGCAAAGGAAAGGAAATGGCCGAAGCCGCCGACCGGATGGAGCAGGAGATCGTGGCGCTGGCGCGGTCAGGGATGTAGCCCCTTCTATGCTGCCCCGTTTTTTGGATGGAGAGAGCGGGTGAGGGGGAGAGTGGGTGAAACGCAGTGCCTTCACCCGCTCACCCACTCTCCCCCTCACTAAGTCTCCCCCTCTCCTCATCTGGCCCGGTAGTACTGAGGTCTTCGTATCCTCACCTCCTCCGGCCCCCGGGATGCCGCCGGCAGTACTGAGTTCGATTCCTCGATTCCTCAGTTCCTCGATTCCTCAGTTCCTCGATTCCTCAGTTCCTCTCTCTCAAAGGCCCACAAAACAGCCAACAATCAGGGGTAATAATTTCAAACAAAAAATTTAAAAATTGTTTTAAAAGGCCTCTTTACAGGATACATTTCACCCAACCCCCTTAAAACAAAGGGAGTGTGATTTAAATTTTGTTGAAAATTTTTTGTTTAAACTATTGACAAATACAAACATTTGATGTATATTTGCTGTGAAATAACTTTCTACGACCATGGAACTGCAAGTTTTAGTCAGTAAAAAAGGAACGAAAGTTGTCACGGCAACGGATCTGCACCAGGCATTGGAAATGCCGAATCACCACTATTCGGTGAACGTGAAAAAGTGGTTGAATGACTTTTATGATTTTGAAGACGGTATCCGAAAGCCGGTCCGGATGCAGGATTTTGCGCCCCGGAAAGTCGGCGACAACCCCATTCTCGACGATTACTACCTTTCAATAGAATTCGCCAAAAAGATCACGCTCTATTCCAGGAGCAAGTTCAAACTTCGGTTTGCCAAGTGGTTTGACCGGCTGGAAATGGAAGAAGGCAGCCTGCGCAATCTGAGCCAGGAACAGGCCCTCCACCTCGCCGAACTGACCAAGGCCATGAGCCGGGTTTCCTGCCAGGAAGCCGCCGAACGGGAACACCTCCGCATGTACAAGTCCCGCAATGAAGGCCAGGCCAACAATTGGTGGGCCTACCGGGCAGAAGTGCTCGGGTATACCGCCGAGGAACTCCGGGATAAGTTGCGCCGTCACGGCAAAAGCGCCCAGGGTAAAAACCAGCGGCAACTCCTGGCATCCGTCGATAAATACGAATTGGTGCGGGCCGGAGTGATCGACCTGTTTGTCTCCATCGGGAAAACAGCGGAATACGCCCGCCAGATGGGCGACCTGGCCAAATCCTTTGCCAAAGGTTTTGCCCTGGAGATCACCGACGACCGCGAAGGGATGGACCTCTTTTCCTCAACAGCCAATGCCAATGCATTCCGGGAGTTGCAGGCTTTTATGCTGGATGCCGCTTAAGCATTATTAAGCTTGCAAAGATTGATAAGCCTGAATTGATCTCCACGGACGATTATTTCGATTTCGCCAGATTATCTTTGCAATGATTAAATTGGGACGAACAGCCGAAGTAATAAAAGCAAATGAGGACAATTCCGGGCGCCTACCTAAGCAGAAGCGAGGTCGAAACACCTGCGTGAGATCCGGAACAACGGAGTGAAATCAAAGTCAAACAAGCGAAATATGGAAATGCTGACCAATGCCGTAGCGTGGTTTGAAATTCCGGTCACCAACTTTGATCGGGCCAAAAAATTTTACAGCGCCATCTACGATTATGAAATGCCTGAGTTTCCCATGGCGCCCGGCTACAGAATGGGCATCCTGCTGTATGATCAACCCGGCGGCGGAGTCGGCGGCGCCATCATGGAAGGTGAAGGATACAAACCCTCAAGTTCGGGCTCAAAAGTATACCTGAACGGCGGCAAAGACCTCAATACCGTCCTGGACCGTGTCGAAGCATCCGGCGGTAAAGTGGTATTAGCCAAAACCCTTATTACACCGGAATTGGGCTATTTCGCCACTTTCGAGGATACTGAAGGCAATCACATCTACCTGCATTCCATGGAATGAAGTAGTAACTTCGACTCCGCTCAGTTACCTGACTCGACTCCGCTCAGTTACCGGATAGCCATCCTAAGTCTGAAGACTCACCAAACGACGGAAAGGAAATTCCTCCTTGTCCATAAAACGGCCGTGCGGTCCGCTGGGCAATCCAAAAAAGAGTGGGAAAAAACCGGCATTTTGAATGCAATCCGGAGAGGTCCGTTTTTTGTTTCGCGAAACAGCCGTTAAAATACTGCCAACCGTCAGGCGGGCCCCAGGACTGCCAACTGCCAACTGCAGGACTTCCAACTGATCTCACTCCCGCAAATCCTCCAAATGGTACCCCTGGTACTTGTTCTTATCAAAGGAGAAGTAATTGGCGGCAAAACTCTTGTTGGGCGTAAATTGCTCAATGGAGAAGGTGTACCGCGATCCGTCGCGGGCAAAGGCCTTGACGCTCATGATCTCGTTCTTACCCTTATTGACCTCCATGCGCAGTTTGGCGTATTCAGAATTCTTATCCAGCGGTTTGAATTCCACCTCCTGAACGACTACCCCGCCCTTGCTGTATTCATTCAGCAATTGGTACACGAATTCTCCTTTCTGGTAAAAGTTAAAAATAGATTCCGGCGTCAGCAGGCTGCCGGCGGTTTCTTCCGGGTCGGGCAGGTCGTTGATCTGTACCTCTTTGTTGCCGTGCAGAATCATCCACAAGGCCTTGCCGTCCGATAAAACGGATTGAGCCGGCAACTCCAGCCAATATTTGGCGCCTTGCCTGGCAATTTTACCTTTCTGAACCTCCTTGTCCTTTTCCGGGAGTTCGATCTCCAACTTAAAGGCTGCTTCAAGCGACTGATAGCCGTCGTATTTCTTGCGGAGTTTGTCCAGGATCGTTTTGGCTTCCGGGTCCGATTCGCTGGCTTTGACGTATTGGGTGTTCTGACCGGTGGCGGTAAGCCCCCAAAAAGTGATCAAAACCAGGAATGAAATCTGCTTTCTCATATGGTATTTCATGGTTTTCAATACAAGTTATTCAACGCTATTCTGACGCTGTTTATTCCTGGATGGAACGCCGCGGGGACGTTAAAGTTTGTTAACAAATCGGCATGGCCATTAAAAACTGCTCGTGCGAAAAAACTTTTTACCGCATTTTGTCGTACATTTGCATAGCGAATTCACGATATAGCAACCCTGCCACTATCTTTACACCTTAGAAAATAAAATACCCTCCTGAGCAACGGTCAAATAATTACTTCCCGATTTCAGTCGTTTAGTAAAGATTTAAGCGATTGACAATGAGCTTATTCAAGCTAAACGACTGAACTAAAGAGGGAAGTCGGTTTTTGACCGATACTAAACGGTTTAAGCGCCGTAAGCTTTGATTTCCACCGAACTATTGATTGCTGATTATGTAAATCAATGGTTAATCCGCCATAAATGTGCCGTTAGGTACAAAACATCGGTAGCATGATGGTAATCAGGCGTTTTTGGCGTGCCGTAGGTACGCAATATGAGGTCATCATATCGCATACCTACGGCATGCTGAACCTCGTTTACACGATTCGTCTACCGGGATTTGATCCCTACGGGATTTTTTAACCGTTGATTCACATGGATTATTGTAAAATTGGCATGGCCGTCTTATTTGACCATTCCACGAAATACCGGAAAGCATGAATAAAATTCTTCTTTTTGCTGCCGCCAGTACGGCGCTTCTCCTGAGTTCCTGCCGTCAGTTTGATGACCTCCAGGATATTTCCAGTATCGACTATGAAGCGGAATACGCTATTCCATTGGTCAATACCAGCTTGTCCCTGGAAGATATACTGGTCAAACTGGAGGATAACTCGGTCATCTTTATCGACCCCGACGGGCTCATCCGCTTCAAATACAGCGGCGATGTGATCACCAAGACCAGCGACGAGGTCTTTGCCGCCATCAACGAAACGCTGGCCCAGTATCCGGTCATTCCGGTGCTTTCCAAAAAACAAGCCCTGCCCTTTTCCTCTCCCGACGGTTTGCAAATGGACCGCCTCGACCTGAAAGGGGGCACCTTTATCTATGCCTTCAATAACCCCAATACGCAACCGGTATCCGTAACGATCACGCTGCCGCAGGTGACAAAGGACGGCGTTCCGATGTCCTTCCATGTGAATGTACCGGCCTACAGCGGTTCGGGCAATCAACCCATCGGCACAAATTTCCTGATCCCGGCTTCTCTGGCGGATTACCGGATCGTACCGGACCAGGATTCCGTGTATATTGAATATGAGGCCCTGACCTCCTCCGGCGCCTCCGTCAACCTGTCCAATTTCCTGGTGCGCATCGAAAACCTGTCTTTCTATTACGCGGAAGGATACCTGGGCAACCAGCTCTACGAAGGCGGCCGCGATACCATTGAGATCGATTTTTTCGAAAAATGGATCAAAGGGGATATTTATTTCGAAAACCCTAAGATCACTTTCAATTTTGAAAACTCCTTCGGCATCCCCACCCGGTCCATCATCAATGTCTTCAATATTTTCACCGTCCGCGGAGATGTGCTGCCCCTCGAAAGCGAGTACATCACCGATGGCATCGACTTCCCCTACCCCAGCCTTTCAGAAGTGGGCCAGGTGAAATCAACGGCATTTGTATTCACCAAGAACAACAGCAATATTGACGTCGTTTTGGGCGCCGGACCGGTTGCCATCGACTACGATGTCAACGCCTTTACCAATCCCGATAACAATACCACCATCCGGGGCTTCATTACCGACAGCAGTTATTACAAGGTGCGGGTTGATGTAGAACTCCCATTGCACGGACGTGCCAACGACTTCATAGCGCGGGATACCTTTGCCATTGATTTTTCCAATTTTACGGATGTGCGCGCCGCCGAGTTCAAACTGGTGGCCGACAATCACCTGCCGCTGTCGGTGGATGTGCAGGGCTATTTCCTGGATGAGAACGGGGTTGTGCTGGATTCCCTGATGAACGGGCAGCAACGACTGGTAGAATCCGGACAAGTCAATGCCGACGGCATTGTAAGCCAGCCCCGCCAAACCGTCACCTTTGTGAATTTCCCGGGCGACCGGTTCTTCGGCATCAAACCGGCCAAAAAATTGCTGATCGTTGCCGGATTTTCAACCGCCAACAACGGGCAAGGCTCGGTCAAAGTCCTGGCCAATCAGAATATCGACATCCGGCTCGGCGCCATCCTCACGGTCGGCGATCAGTAACCTTAAAAACCAAACACGAACATGAAACGAACAATTGGCCTTGTGCTGCTTTTCCTGAGCGGGATAGCCGTCCTATCTGCCCAACAGGAACTGGGTACCTCCCTGATATTCGACAACTGGTCGGCCAACCGCCTGAATCCCGCGCTCTGGCCCGAAGGCAAGATCGTGGTGGGCGGCCCGGGCATCTACAACAACCTGCTGGTCACCAACATTACCTACAACGATCTTTTTTCAACTTCTGCTGAAGGGAAAACCGTTTTGCACGTCAACCAGGCCATTGCGCTGCTGGACGACCAAAACCAGGTCCACGAATCCATGGATATCGAATCCCTGAGCCTCGGGCTCAGGTTTGGGAAAGTCGCCCTGAGCCTGAGCCATGCCGTGAGGTTCAACGCATTCCTGGATTACCCGAAAACGCTGCCGCAACTGATCTGGCAGGGCAATGCCCAGTTCATCGGCCAGGAAGTCGGTTTCGGCCCCAACGTTCAACTCAACAGCTTCAACGAGCTCAGCCTCGGCCTGGCCTATGAGATCGCCAAAGGCCTGACCCTCGCCGGGAAGGTCAAATACCTGAACGGGATCGCCAGCGTGTCGACCGAAAGAACCGATCTCCGCTTATATACCAGCGAAGATGCCTACCAATTGACCCTCAACGCCGATTACCGGGTCAATTCGGCCGGCGCCCTGGATTACGACGGCTTCAGCGAACTGACCCTCGATTATGATTTCGGACGGTTTAAAACGGAAAATTTCCTCAGCGGCAACAGCGGTTTCGCCTACGACCTGGGCGCCAAACTCGAACTCGGCCGGTTGACTATTGCAGCCAGCGCCCTGGATCTCGGCGGAAAGATCGAATGGGAAAAACAGGTAAAGAACTATACGCTGAACGGCGTGTACGATTTCGAAGGCCTCGATGTAGCCCAAAATATCCTGGACGATAATGCCGAACTGGGATCCGCACTGGATTCCCTGAAGGCCATTTATCAGCCCGAAGAAACGAGCGCGGCCTACTCCACTCAACTGCTCAACCGGTATTACGCCTCGGCAACCTATGACCTCTCCGAACAGGTGACGCTCGGCGTTACGGCGTACACCGACCACGACATCCACAACGACAACCAATTGGCTATCGGATTGGGCGCCCGGTTTGAACTGCTTTCCTGGCTCGACGCTGGGGCGGTTTACGGAATCCGCCAGAAACGGTACGACAACCTGGGCCTGAATGCCCGGTTCACCCTTGGGCCGGTTGAGATCCTGACCGCCACCGACAATATCCTGACGGTCATCCAACCCAAAAAGAGCCATAGCGCCAATTTCCGGATCGGACTGAGCGCCGTCTTCGGCCGGGCAAAAGCGGAAAATTCGACCCGATCGTTCTTTTAGAGCTGGTTTGGATTTTTCTTTGCAGGTGCGATAAGCCCGTCCAGACTCCAGGCGCCGGGGCCCGTAAAAAGGAACAGGACCCCAAACAGGACAAACATGAACGGGTGCTGGTCTTCATACCAGAACCGGCCGCTGCCCACAAAGAAGGTAATATAGGATAAGGTACCGATGGTAAGCAGCGCTCCGACTCGGGTCAACAACCCCAGCAAGAGCAACAGCCCCGCCACAAGTTCGGAGGTCTTACCCGCATAGACCATCAGTCCGGCATTTGGGCCGGCAAAGGTATCCCACGTCGTGTACTCGGCCATCAAGGCCGGATTGAACACCTCCTGCCCGTGATAAGCCATCAGTGCGCCGACGATCATGCGTACAATGCCGACACCCTGACGCTGGTACATGGGTTCGGCTGAAAACAGGGTTCTTCCTATCATGGTGTTTTGGTTAGTCGTAAGTTGTTGGTCATAAGTCGTAAGCCGCTATACAGGCCACTTACGACTTACAACTTACGACTTACGACTTACAACTTACGACTTACAACTTACAACTTACGACTTACAACTTACAACTTACAACTTAACCAGTTTCCCCGTCCAGGTGCGGCCTTGCTGCCGGATTTCGTAAAAATAAACCCCCGAAGGCAGCCGCCCCAGGTTTACGGTGAATGTTTCTGCTTTCGAAGTTGTCCCGGTCAATCGCCGGCCGCTGACATCGAATACGGAAAGCGCAACTTCTCCGGCCGCCGGGATTTCAAATTTCACCTCTTCCCTGACCGGGTTTGGAGAGATCTTGATATCCGGCAACACGTTTTCAGAAGTGTCCGAAATATTGACATCCAGCGCCATTTCTACGGCTGTCAGGGCGTTGATCCGCCCGTACCCGACCATCGGATTGGGGAAGGTTTCGCCGGAGATTTCGTCACAGGTCTGGTCGGCATAAGCCGGGTCGACCGCAGCGCGCAGAATGGATTCGATGGTTTCCACTTTGCCTTCCAGCAGCGGGTTGGCTTCGAGCATGAGCGCCACCACACCTACCACCATCGGTCCTGCCGCACTTGTTCCGTTTGCGGTCATGAACTTATTGCCGCGCCGGGCGGAGCGGATGCCTACGCCGGGAGCGGATACATCGGGTTTGGGCCGGAAACTGCCGTCGGCTGCTACAAGGCCTCTGCTGCTGAAATTGGCGATGGTATCGTTGCTCCGGGTTGCTCCCACGGCAAATGCGCCGCTGAAAATGGCGGGCGCTGCGTCGATGGTATGGCAATTGGGGCCTTCATTGCCCGCAGATACGATCACAACCACACCGGCCGTACGCAGGTTTTCTACGGCTTCTTCCATCAGGTCCCAATTGCCGGGATTGCAGCCTTCAGATTCGGGGCACGACCACGAGTTGTTGATCACATGGGGCGCCATGGCGGGATTCGGGTTATTGCCGTTCACATCGGTAGGCGCCAGAAACCACTGGAATCCTTCGATATAGGTAGCCGGACTGCCTGACCCGCGATCCATGTTCCTGCAGGCGATCCAGGTAGCGCCGGGCGCCACGCCGGTTTGGTTGCCCGCCCCATCGTCTCCCAGAACGATTCCGATGGTATAGGTACCGTGATTGTTGTCATCACAAGGCACCTTGCTGTTCAATCCGCAGGGATTGTTGGTTGCGCTGGTATCGGGGTCGTTGTTGATCGGGCTCAGCGCGTGGATGGCGTCGTGCCAGTTGTAGTTGTGATCCGGCGTCTCGTTCACCCAGCCCCGATAACGGGATTTGATGAGGGAATGGTCCCATTCCACACCGGTATCCTGTCCGCCGATGATCACGCCCTGCCCGGTAATGCCCATGCTCCATACGCTGTCGGCCAGGATTTTCGCTACGCCCCACTCTACATTCCGGGCGTTCGCGGGGATTTCGCGCGGCATATCCTGCTCAACCCATGGATTGGGATCAATGCGTTGAACATCCGCTCTTTGGGCAATCTCTTCCAACAACCCGAGATCGGCTTTGAGATATATGGCGTTCACAATGAAAAATGAAGTAAAGGCAATTTGCCTTCCCCTCAGGAATTCCTGGATTGGGCGTTGTCTATCTTCGGCGAATGCTTTAAGCCGATTGAAAACGAATGCGCCTTTGTCCGCTTTTTTGTCAGGGAGGCGGATCCCTGAAAAGTCCGCTTTGCCGGTCATTACCACCAGGCATTCCTGCCGGCCGCCCTGAACGGCATTTTCATAAAGCTGTGCATCGACCTTATCCCGCCAACCGCCCGCAAAGGCAGCCGACGATATCAATGAAAATCCGATAAACAGCATGAACAAAGGAGAAAGAAGAAGTTTTTTCATAATTGGAAGCGCTTTTAAACCAGGCCGAAAGTTACGGATTCGCCATCACCAACAGCGTTTTTCCTTGAGTTCTGTAAAGGGAATGTCGCGAATTAGTCTTTTATAGGTGATCTCGTTGTGCATCGGATTGACGTCCGGAGCGGCATTCTGAAAGAAAAAATCCGCTAAACCTTCCAGGGATTTCAACTCAAAAGCAATATTGATCAGGCATTGGGCCTGATCCCGGGTCACACTCGGATTCAGGTCAAGATGGCGCTTGAGCGTTCGTTGAAAATAGCGTTTCAATTGCTCCTCAACCGGATGGCGGAAATCGATGGCATTGACCGCCGGTTGTTGCGGCAAATAACTGACCCGGAACTCATCCCCCGACTCCAGCGGAAAAACGGGCCCCAGCGGGGATATGACCTTCGCTGTGCATTCAACGGGCCTTTCCCCGGCAATGAAACTGTAATTGATCTGGAGCGTATCGCCTTTTTGGTCCAGGATGAAGATCCTGGCGACGCTTTGCGGTGAATTGGCGGTCAGGGTAAGGTTGGATTTTTTATCAAAACCGCGATTGCTGCCGACCAGAAAAAAAGCCGTCAGCGCAACAAGAGCAATAAAGATGCCGAAAAACAGGAAAGCCTGCCGCCATTCTTTCCGGTCTACCGATTTGCGATGGCGGTTTTTCGGTGTATCGACCTCTTTGTTGATCTCAAATCCATAGGAGAACCTGTCGCCTTTTTGTTCGATAATGATCTCGCAAAGGTCATCATCGAGGAAAAAACTATATTTTGCCGAACTGCGGACGCTGAAATCGATCAGTACTACCCGCATATTGCAGTGGACCATAAGGTGCCCGGTCCGGTCGCCGTGGAAAAGACCGATGTTGTGACGTTTTCCGTTATCACTTAAATAGACCCAATTGAATTGCGCCACGGCGGGTAACGAGGTTGTTTGGTTAAAAAATGTGGTATTTCCCAAAAGATACGCCAAAATTGACGTTTGCAATAAAATTTAACATTTGGTTTATGATTTATGCATTCAAGGGTTTCAGGCCGGTCATTCATCCATCCGCGTTCGTTCATCCCCAGGCGGCGGTGACGGGCAATGTCATCATAGGCCGCGATGTGTATATCGGCCCGGGAGCCGCTATCCGCGGTGATTGGGGCGGAATCGTGATCGAGGACGGCTGTAATGTGCAGGAAAACTGCACCGTACATATGTTCCCAGGCATTACCGTTTGTCTGCACGCCGGGGCGCATATCGGGCATGGGGCCGTCATCCACGGCGCGGAGATCGGGAGGAACAGCCTCATCGGGATGAACGCAGTGGTCATGGATGAGGTTGTGGTCGGAGACGAATGCATCGTCGGCGCGCTGACCTTTATAAAAGCAGGCGAAAGGATCCCCGCCAGGAGCCTGGTGGTCGGCAATCCGGGGAAAATCGTGAAAGCGGTATCCGATGAAATGATCGCCTGGAAGTCGCAGGGCACGCGGCTTTACCAGATGCTGCCGCAGGAGTGCCGGAACAGCCTCGAACCCTGCGAGCCGTTACGCGAGATCCCTGAAGACCGTCCGTCACAGGAGGTGTTGTTTTCCACCTGGAAGGCGGTTCAGCGTGGCGAATGGGATGCCCAAAAGCCGGAATAGCCCATCCACGCTGTCCGGTTAAGCCTGCGCAGGTCGATTCCTGAATTGCTGGAACATAAGGCTGAACAAGACGACGGCAATGCAGCCGATCGGGTTGAACCAAAGGAACGAAATGTCCGAGAATTCAAGCACATTGGATAAAAACACCATTAAGACAACAGCTTCTCCGCAAACGGCGCCCCAGAACACGGCTCTTCCCCCTATCTTCTTCAGGCCGAAAGCGACCACGAAAATGCCCAGGATCGGGCCGTAGAACAAGGAACCGATAATGTTGACCAACTGGATCAGGTTTTCAAAAAATTGAGCGGATGCGGCAAACAACAGGGCTATTGCCCCCCAGGTAACCGTCAGTAATTTGGAGGCCTGCAGGTAGTGGTGATCCGTTTCGTTCGGGCGGTACAAGCGGCGGTAAATGTCCACCACTGTTGCGGTGGCCAATGCATTGAGTTCCGAAGAAGTAGAAGACATGGCTGCCGAAAAGATAACCGCCAGCAGCAACCCGACAATGCCGATCGGCAGGGCCGTCATCACAAAAGAAAGGAAGACGTAATCCCGGTCCTCCACCTTTGCGGACGGGTTCTTTTCCAGGATCAGGTTATCCACCTTCGACTCGATGGTATCCTTTTTCAATTTAAGGCCCTGCATTTTCGCCTTGCTCTCTTCGATACCCCGCTCATCATTGCGGTGGATGGCCGAAAGCAAATGCTGCGTTTCTGCTTTTCTGGCTTCGAATATGCGGGCGTGTTGATCGGCCAGGTCCTGGTAAGCCTGTTCCGATTCTACCAGTTTGACGTTGGCGGAATTGAAGTGTACCGGCGGCTTGACATACAGGTAAAAGACAAAGACCATGGTGCCGACAAAAAGGACCAGGAATTGCATGGGTACCTTGAGAATGCCGTTGAACAGCAGCCCCAGCCGGCTTTCCGCCAGGGACCGCCCGGAAAGATACCGCTGCACCTGCGATTGGTCGGTACCGAAATACGATAAAAATAAGAATACTCCGCCCAGCATGCCCGACCAGAAATTATAGCGGTCGGAAAGGTCAAATTTGAAATCCACTACATTCAGTTTGCCCAATTTGCCGGCTATGCTGACGGCATCGGTGAAATGGACCTCTTTGGGCAATTTAAGCACCACAACCACGGCCGCTACGACCATGCCGATCAAAATAATGATCATTTGCTGTTTCTGGGTTACACTCACCGCCTTTGAGCCCCCGAAAACGGTGTAAAAGGTTACGATCAGGCCGATAAACAGGATGGTCAGGTTGAGGTTCCAGTCCAGAATGGTCGAAAGGATAATCGCCGGCGCAAAAATGGTGATCCCGGCAGCCAGGCCCCGCTGGATGAGAAAGAGGATCGCCGTAAGGACCCTTGTGCGCAGGTCAAACCGGCCTTCCAGATATTCATAGGCCGTATATACGTTGAGCCTGTAAAAAAGCGGCAAAGCAAAGATGCAGAGAATGACCATCGCTACCGGCAATCCGAAATAAAACTGGGCGAATCCCATACCGGAATCGTAGGCTTGCCCGGGTGTGGACAGGAAGGTGATGGCGCTGGCCTGGGTGGCCATGACGGACAGGCCGATGGTCCACCATTTCAGATCCCGGTCGCCTAATAAATAGCTTTGAACGCTGGCGATGTTGCGGGTCTTGTAAACGCCGAACGCCACAATTCCGAAAAGGGTGCCCAGCATTACAGTCCAGTCAATCGGGTGCATGGTATTTGTTGACTTGCGGTTGTGTTAGGAATATACCTTGGTAAAGAGGTAAAACAAGGTGATGACGATAGCATGCAGGATTAATACAAAGGCATAAAGATTTGTCCATGCCCCCAGGATCGGCGGCTTATCGTCGGGATCAACATTTGTTTTTTCCGGCTCCATTCGTCGTCGATTTACGGGGTCAGATTTGCGATGACCGTTTTGTTGGCCCTGACCGTCTGGCCGATGTTCACAGCCACGGTCGCGTTCAAAGGTAATAAAATATCCACTCTCGAACCAAAGGTGATGAATCCCAGCTCATCTCCCTGCCGGACGGTTTCGCCCGGCGTCAGGTAAGTCCTGATCCGTTTAGCCATAGCGCCGGCAATCTGACGGATCAGGATCGGGTGTTTTTCCGTCTCGATGACCACGGTGGTCCGTTCATTTTCAGTGGAGGATTTCGGGTGCCAGGCCACCAGGTATTTGCCCGGGTGGTATTGGACATAGGCCACCTTGCCGCCGACCGGATTCCGGTTGACGTGCACATTCACCGGCGACATGAAAATGGAAACCTGAAGCCTCTTATCCTTGAAATACTCCGGCTCATCCACCTCCTCGATCACCACCACTTTCCCGTCGGCGGGTGCGTAAACCGTGTTGTCATCCATCACCGGTATCGTTCGTTCGGGGTGCCTGAAAAACTGGAGGATGACCAGAAAAAGCACTGCGGAAAGCCCCAAAGCGACCAAAACAGCTGCCGGCCAGAACACTTTTACCGCCGCATTCAACAAAACCAGCCCGCCAATGGTGATCATGAGGATACGGGAGCCTTCTCGGTGTATTTGCATTATCTTTCGGACTTGATATCGGCAAAAATAGGAATATCCCTTTAAATTGAGCAAAAGGCCGGTTCAGTTGTTATTCTGATATGGAAGACCAAAATCATCCCATTCTTCTCTTTGACGGCGTGTGCAACCTGTGCAACGGGTTCGTACAATTTGTCATCAAAAGAGATAAAAAAGCGGTCTTCAGGTTTGCCGCCCTTCAATCGGATCTCGGCAAGGAATTGTCCGCAACCGCCGGTTTGCCGGCGCATTCCATGGATACCGTTGTGCTTTATGAGAACAACCGGTTCTATACCCATTCGGATGTCGGCCTGCGGGTTGCGCGGCGGTTGAACGGCCTCTGGCCGCTGGCTTACGCGCTGGTCATCATCCCGAAATTCATCCGGGACGGGATCTACAACTGGGTGGCAAAAAACCGGTATCGCTGGTTCGGCAAACGGGAATCCTGCATGGTGCCGACCCCGGAATTGCGCAGCCGGTTCCTGGACAGCGTCAAAAAAGTACATTCATAACTTAGGGCGCCGACCCAACCCGGTCATATCCGCAACAGGTCTAACCTCTAAAAAGCCATGAAAATGATCAAATCTATTCTATTGGGCGGGGTGCTGTTGCTGGCAGCCCAGTGCCAGAAAGAAGCCGCCGGCAAAACCAATTTCACCAATCAGGAAGCCACCATCAAAATGGTGGTCATTTCCCGGGGTGTTTACCAGTATTTCATCCAGGTAAACGACCCCTCCCCCAGATTGCTGTCTCCCGATCAACCGCTGGAGGAAGCCTTCAAGCAGGACGGCCTCCAGGTATTGTTTGACGGCGCTCAGCTCCCCGACAGCGCCTGGGTCGAAAAACCCGGTCCGACCGATATCCCGGCCAAAGATTTTAAAGTGCCGAAAGTAACCCTGGCCAGCATCACCAAGCAATAAAAGGCAGGTAGAAAAAATAAAAAAGGCAGGACTGTGAAAAGCCCTGCCTTTTTGAATCTGCCTGAACGGCTATGTTTACTTGATATTCTTGACCCCCTGAACCAGGAGGGCAATCTCGTTATTCAACACTTCGATAAATCCGCCGCCGATCTGGAAGGTGACCTTTCTTCCGGCTTCTTCCTTTTCCTGCATCGCACCGCTGGCTTCGTCAAAAACCCGGTGATTGCCGGCAGCCGTCACCAGCGTTACTTCGCCTTCTTCCAGGGAAGAGACGATCGGCGCATGGTTGTTCAACACCTGGAATTGGCCCTTTGTACCGGGTACTTTCACAGAATTGATCGACCCTTTGAAGATCTCCCGGTCCGGCGTTAAAACAGTAATATTCATAGTTCCAGAAGTTTAAGGAGCCGGGCTTAGGCCGCAGCTTCCGCCAACATTTTCTTACCGGCTGCGATCGCGTCGTCGATATTACCTTTCAGGTTGAAAGCAGCTTCAGGGTACTGATCCACCTCACCGTCCATGATCATGTTGAAACCGCGGATGGTCTCTTCGATCGGCACCAGAACCCCCGGGATACCCGTAAAGGCTTCTGCCACGTGGAACGGCTGGGAAAGGAAGCGCTGAACGCGGCGTGCGCGGTGAACGACCTGCTTGTCTTCGTCCGACAATTCTTCCATACCCAGGATGGCGATGATATCGAGCAGTTCGTTGTAGCGCTGGAGCAGGTTCTTCACCCGCTGGGCGCAGCGGTAGTGCTCTTCGCCGATGATGTTCGGATCGAGGATCCTGGAAGTCGAATCCAGCGGGTCAACCGCAGGATAGATACCCAGGGCAGCGATTTTCCGGCTCAATACCGTGGTGGCATCAAGGTGGGCGAAGGTCGTTGCCGGCGCAGGGTCGGTCAAGTCATCCGCAGGCACGTAGACGGCCTGTACGGAGGTGATCGATCCGCGCTTGGTAGAGGTGATCCGTTCCTGCATCAGCCCCATCTCGGTGGCCAGCGTAGGCTGGTAACCTACCGCTGAAGGCATCCGGCCCAAGAGGGCGGATACTTCCGAACCGGCCTGCGTAAAACGGAAGATATTGTCGATAAAGAAGAGGATGTCACGGCCGCCGTTGGGGTCGCTCATATCGCCGTCGCGGTAATATTCGGCAACCGTAAGACCGGACAGGGCCACACGTGCGCGGGCGCCGGGCGGTTCGTTCATCTGGCCGAATACGAAGGTCGCTTTGGAGTCTTTCAGCTCGTTGTGGTCAACCTTGCTGAGGTCCCAACCGCCTTCTTCCATGGAGTGCATGAAATCCTTGCCGTATTTGATGATGCCGGCTTCGAGCATTTCCCGCATCAGGTCATTTCCTTCGCGGGTCCGCTCACCTACACCGGCAAATACGGAGATACCGTCGTAGCCTTTGGCGATGTTGTTGATCAATTCCTGGATCAATACGGTCTTGCCCACACCGGCGCCGCCGAAAAGGCCGATCTTACCGCCCTTCATGTAGGGTTCGATCAGGTCGATGACCTTGATGCCGGTATAGAGTACTTCTTTCTCGGTGGAAAGTTCCTCGTAAGTCGGCGGTTTGCGGTGGATGGGGCGGGCAGCATCCGTTTTGGGAACGGGGCCGATGCCGTCGATCGGTTCACCGACCACATTGAACAGGCGGCCTTTGATGGCTTCGCCGACAGGCATTGCGATGGCCAGACCGGTGTCCACTACATTGGTGCCGCGGGTCAATCCGTCGGTTGAGTCCATGGCAACTGCGCGGACGCTGTCTTCACCCAGGTGTTGCTGAACCTCAAGGACCAGAACTTCTCCATTGTCCCGCTTGATCTCGAGGGCATTCAAAATCTCGGGTAACTTGGCGCCTTCCGCCGAAAAACTTACGTCAACTACAGGTCCGATAACCTGCTTGACCTGACCGATATTCGCCATAGGTATCTTTGATTTAGGCTGATTGTTAAGCGATTTCTGAAAAACGGTGCAAAAATAGGCTTTTGCTTTGATTATCAAAAGAAATGGATCGTTATCTGGCAGGTTTTTTTCATTCATTATCAGGCGGTCACGCAGGCGGCGGTAGCAGAAAATCCATTTTGAGAACGGGCGGCAAACAAATCTGTTCAAACTTTCGGCCATTCAGAAAATGAAATTTGGGCAATACCGCCTTTGCAAAGATTTTTATATTTTCCAACAACGGTCGCCCGAAAATGCGGCCGCTTTCCGCATTCCGGCCCTTTTTCGGCAATCCGATCAATTTGAGTACCTTTGGAATCTTCATTGCTTTCTCTCTTTTGAAAACTCAAATTGCTGAAACTATGCTCAAACCGATCCTGACCGCCGTTATTCTCCTCCGGATAAGCTTCCTGCTCAGCGCCCAATCTTCCAAGGTTGTTATCGAAGGCGGCATGCCGATCGATGACAAAAGGTATGCCGACATCAAGGAAAATCCCTACTTTTTTGATGATTGGGTCGTCGGTACCGTCATAATCAGCAGCCTGGATAAATTTGAGGATGTTCAGGTCAACTACAACGGCTATACCCGGAATTTCGAGGTCAAAAACGGCGATAAATACATCGAACTGGACGAAAGGATCCACAAGCGGGTTGAGATCTATGCAGAAAAGAATCCCGGCCGCTTTAAGGACAACACTGCAGATACGCTGGTATTCATGTCCGGATTCCACCCCAAATTTGCAGACCACTACGCCCTGATCGTGTATGCCGGAAAGAATTTCGTGTACCTAAAGGATTTTTCAACCGGCATCTCCGAAAAGACCATGCAGGATGTAGGCCGGACAATCAACATCAAACGCTTTACCAGCAAGGAAGACCTGTACTTTTTGCTGAACGGCGATCTGATTCCGGTCAAACTGAAAAAGAAGGCAATACTGGACGCTTTGCCGAAAACCTACCGGTCCAAGGCCGAGGAATATATGGCCGCCAACAAGAGCAAACTGAACTCGGATGAGGAGCTGATCGGGCTGTTGCGGTTTTTGGAATAGTATCAACTGCTCTAGTGGCGCGAAATCTAGATACCACTCAAGTTTCGCGGCCTCTTTTTCCGAC
>CALMYQ010000087.1 GCA_937873655.1 uncultured Lewinella sp.
CGGGTCCTGTTCTCGGTGTGGAGCCCGTACCAGACGGATGACCCTTCCAGCATACCCGCCGACCAGCGGATCGCGATGCTGAAAAAAGGAGATGGGGTGTATACCGGCGAATTCGGCAATGAAGGCGCCGGCGGACAAAGTTACCTGGTGTTTCCCTGGAAGGCGGGCAATACGTATCGATTCCTGTTGCGCGGCCGGCCGGCTGCCGACAATTCCACCACCTACACCGCCTGGTTCTTTGCACCTGAGGAAAATGCCTGGAGGTTGATCGCTTCCTTCAAACGACCCCAAACCCAAACCTGGCTGAAACACCTGCACGGCTTCCTGGAAAATTTCATCCCGGAAACCGGCAATACCACACGTATGGCCTTTTACGGCAACCAATGGGTCTGCAACCGGCATGGGACCTGGAACGAGCTTACAAAAATGCGCTTCACCGGCGACAATACCGCCAGGAAAAACTTCCGGAAGGATTATGCAGGCGGGCCGGAAGGGAATCGGTTTTTCCTGAAGAATTGCGGCTTTTTTGATGACTTTACGGGGTTGGATCAGGATTTCATGAGAGAAAAGGGGATGCAGCCTCCTGTTATTAATTTTATCAAGTTGCCGTGATTGTTCTGACCGCTTTTCTGGCCGGTTTCTGGTATACCATCAAAAAAGATTGACGAAACCGGGTAAAAAGCTTCCAAAAATTTCTAAAAATCACTATTTTTGAATCGGAACACTATAGTACCGACCCCTCCCCCCGGCGGTTAACCCTATGCGTGTACATTGCCATGAATCCTGAAAAATCAGACCAGCGCTACAGGGAGTTGGATGCACTCCGGGGAATTGCAGCCCTTTCAACGGTCTTTTTCCACTTCACTTTGGGGCGTCCCGAGGCGGATTACGGGTTTGAGCTCGGCGTAACCGGTGTCGACCTGTTCTTCATCATCAGCGGGTTCGTTATTTTCATGACCATCAACAAGGTCTCCTCTACCCTGGAGTTTGCCGTCAACCGTTTTGCACGGCTTTATCCCACCTACTGGGCTTGTGTGACCCTGACCTTTCTGCTCATGATCGCCGTGGCGTTTATCGCTCATAAAAGCCATCCGTCGTTCTACCAATATGCGGCCAATATGACCATGTTCCAGTTTTATTTCGGGGTGCAGGACCTGGACGGCCCGTACTGGACCATGCTCGTGGAAATGCTGTTCTATATCTGCATCGGGTTACTGAATTCCTTTGGCAGGATAAAATACGTGCTGCCGATCGGCCTTGCAGTGGTTGGAACGACCATCGTGATGGACCTGGCGATGGAATTCTGGTATCCGGCCCTGCAAAAGGTCCACGACTATTTTCCGCTGATCACCCATTTTCCGCTTTTCCTGTCGGGCATCATCTTCTACAAACTGATGAATGAAGTGGAAGGCAAATCAGAAAAGCCTTTTCTGTACAGTGCGCTGGCCGTTTGTTTCGGCGCCGCGCTCTTGCTGTACGACAACGGCGGGAAGAGCGTGCATTTCATCAATTTCGGGCAATACTTTTGCTGTCTGGCGCTTTATTTCCTGGTATTTATCCTGTTCGTCAACAACAAACTGGGCTTTGTCGTCAACCGGGTGACCCTCTTTTTGGGCAGAATATCCTTCCCGCTGTACCTCATCCAATTGTACATCAGCATCAACTTCGTCATTCCCGGTCTGATGAAATACGCAGGGTTCGGATTCTGGCCGGCTTGCCTCGGCGCCCTGGCAGTCCTGCTGGTTATTTCTGCAGGGATCAATTACTTTGTGGAGGTGCCGATGAACAAGCGGTTAAAGGGGTGGTTCCGACGGAAACTGGGATTCCGGCGGCGGCCTGCGGGGGTGTGAGGCGGTTGTCAGTGGTCAGTTGTCAGTGGTCAGTTGTCAGTCTTTCAGTTGGCAGTCTCCAGTATCGAGCATCAAGTATACCCGTCCGGCGAAGCTTCAGACGACGAAGTCGCCTGCAGCAGACGGAGTCAGCGAAGTCGGGCAGCATCAAGCATCCAGCATCAAGCCAACATCCCCGCCACCGCAGCCGTCATAAAGCAGGCAACCGTTCCGCCGATCAGGGCTTTGATGCCCAGTTCGGTCAGGGTTTTGCGTTGGCTGGGCGCCAGCGCGCTGATGCCGCCGATCTGGATGCCGATGGAGGAGAAATTGGAGAAGCCGCAAAGCGCATAGGTAGCGATGATGACGGATTTCGGATTGAGCTTATGGGCTGACGCCTGGATCACGCTCAGGTCGGTATAGGCAACCACCTCGTTGATGGCCGTTTTTTTGCCCAGCAGGGTGCCCACGATCATCAGGTCGGGGTTGGGTACGCCCAGCAACCAGGAGACCGGTGCAAAAGCGAAACCAAGGATGCTTTCCAGGCTAAGGCTGGAGAATTGGCCGGCGCTCTGGTAATTGATCCAGAGGTTCAGGCCCGAAATGTCGCCGGCCCAGCCGAGCATGCCGTTGAGCAGGGCGATCAGCGCGATGAAGACCAGGAGCATGGCGCCGACATTGACCGCCAGCCGCACCCCGTCGGTGGTGCCCAGCGAGATAGCGTCGAGGAGGTTGTTGCCGACCTTGTCGCGCGGCACTTCCAGGTTGGTGTTCAATGCTTCGGCGTTTTCCTGAGGGTACAGCATCTTGGCCGCTACGATGGCCGCAGGCGCCGACATGATGGACGCCGTGAGGAAATGGATGGCGAATTCCGGGCCCAGGAGCGCCACAAACAGGGCGAAAACCCCGCCTGCGATGGTGGCCATACCGCCCGTCATGAGGCACATGATCTCGGACGGCGTCATTTTTTCCAGGTAGGGCTTGATGACCAGCGGCGCCTCGGTCTGTCCGATGAACACGTTGGCCGCAGCTGCCATGGTCTCGGCTCCCGACAGGCGCATGAACTTGCTCATCAACCAGGCAAAGCCGTAGATGATCCGCTGCAGGATGCCGAAATAAAACAGGATGGAAGAAAAAGCGGAGAAGAAGACCACCGTGGGTAATACCTTGAAGGCGAACATGTATCCGACCTTGTACATGATGTGCTGCCCGTTGCTGAAATCCATGGCCTGAATATACGCTTCATCGGGCCAGCTGCCGAAGATGAAGGTGGCCCCGGCCTGGGTGTAATCCAGCAGTTTGACAAAAAGGTCGGCAATCCACTTGAAAAAGGTGTAAATGAACGGAACTTTCAGGATGGCTACGCAAAGGATCAATTGCAGCGTAACGCCCCCGCCAACCAACCGCCAGTTGATGGCTTTCCGGTTCTTGCTCAACGCATAACAAATTCCCAAAAGTACTGCTATACCCAGAGCGCCGCGCGCAATATTGGTAATCAATTCCATGGTTTACTTGTCTTAAAGGTGGTGCTTCGTGGCCAAATGTAAATATTTTTGCCGTTATCACCCTCCCTTTTTTATTTTTGCGCAGTTTGCAAACCTTTATGAAACCATTGATCATCGGCATTACCGGCGGCAGCGGGTCGGGCAAGACCAGCTTCATCAAGCAGCTCCGCGAACAATTCAAACTGGAAGAACTCTGCATCATCTCCCAGGACGACTACTATTTCCCCCGTCAGCGTCAGGAAAGGGATGACAAGGGGATCGAGAACTTCGACCTTCCGAAGTCAATCGACAAAAAAGCCTTCCACGCGGATATCATTCGCCTGATCGACGGCCAGGTCGTGGAAAGGACCGAATATACGTTCAACAATAAGAACGTCTCACCGAAACTGATCACCTTTCAACCCGCTCCCGTACTGATCGTGGAAGGGATCTTTGTCTTCCACTATAAAAAAGTCCGCAACCTGCTCGATCTCAAGATCTTCCTTCACGCCAAGGAAAACCTCAAGGTCATCCGCCGGATCAAACGCGACCAGACCGAGCGGAATTATCCGCTGGAAGACGTGTTGTATCGCTATGAAAAACACGTGCTGCCGACCTTCGAACGCTATATCCAACCCTATACCGAAGATGCCGATCTGGTGATCAACAACAACCACAGTTTTGAGATGGGGCTGAAAGTGCTGACGGGGTTTATCCGGAATCACCTGGAGGAATAGACCGCTTCACAAAAAGACTGAATCCGGTTAGTAATTACTTGGCCGTTAACTACCCGATTGGTGACGCCAAGGTCTCGTCATTTCTAAATTCCACAAATTTAGCTAAATTCGTGGAATAAAATCCATAAATTTAGCTAAATTTGTGGAATGAAAGCTGATATATTCAGATGAAGCCTATTCAAAGAGCTATATCGGATAAATTATCCAGGCGCTTGCAGCCAGGCAAAGTGTTGGTTTTATTAGGTCCCAGGCGCACAGGCAAAACCTATTTGCTGAAACAATGGACGAAAACGCTGGGAGAACCGATCCTTTTTTTGAATGGAGAGGATTTTGACGTTCAGCGGCAGTTGGCCAATAGGAGTGTCAGTCATTACAGGGCACTTTTGGGAAATGCCAAAATATTGATTATCGATGAAGCTCAAAAGATCCCGGAGATCGGCCAAAGCCTGAAATTAATGGTTGATGAAATAGACGACCTGAAGATCATTGCAACTGGTTCATCCACTTTTGACCTCACCCGGCAATTCGGCGAACCCCTGACCGGGCGTAAAATCACCTTAAAAATATTCCCCGTAGCAGAGTTGGAATGGGCTGATTACGAAAATCCGATCTACAGGGAAGCAAATATGAGGGAAAGACTGGTTTTTGGCGGATATCCCGAACTGTCCCACCTCAAGAGTCGCAATGAAAAATCGGAATACCTGAAAGAATTGGTCAATAGCTACCTGCTCAAGGATATTCTGGAGCTGGACGGCATCCGGTATTCAGGAAAAATACTGGATTTGCTCCGACTGGTTGCCTTTCAGGTCGGAAGCGAGGTTTCTCTTCAGGGGTTGTCCAGGCAAATCGGACTCGACATAAAAACAGTGGACAAGTACCTTGACCTTCTCGAACAGGTTTTTGTAATTTACAGATTGAGGGGGTTCAGCATGAACCTCAGGAAGGAAGTGGCCAAGAGTCCGAAGTTCTATTTTTATGACAACGGCATCCGCAATGCGATCATTTCAAATCTGAATCCGCTCGAAATTCGCAATGACGCCGGGTTATTGTGGGAGAATTATATGCTTGCGGAACGGTTGAAATATCAGCATTACATGGATTTGACGGTGAATAATTTTTTCTGGCGCACTTACGACCAACAGGAGATCGATTGGATCGAAGAACGGGAAGGCAATCTTTTTGCTTATGAAATGAAATGGAATACGAAGCGCGTCAAAACACCGGTAGCCTGGCACAATGCTTATCCGGATGCCGTTTTTCAGATGGTTACCCCTGACAATTACAGATCTTTCATCCTGGAAAGCTAACAAAAGATGGATATCCGCAGCGAACTTGAAAAAAGATACGAAAACGGTTTGATGCCCCGGATCGCCCGCTATATCGGTAATGACCAGGCCCGGTTTGACCACCTGATGGCGCTTGTATTCGGCGACGAGCCTGTGGCAGCCCGGCGCGCCTCCTGGGTGATCGGCCATTGTACGGAGCGGTACCCGCATCTCGTACGACCCTGGCTTGAAAAACTGGTAAACAGCCTGTCCAGGCCCGGCCTGGACGATTCCATCGTGCGCAGTACGGTCAAGGTGCTGGCCGAAACCGACGACCTGCCCGAAGAACTACAGGGGTATACCCTCGAACACTGTTTTGACCTGTTGCTCAATCCAAAAACGGCGGTCGCTATCCAGGTGCACGCCATGCAGGCCATTTTCAATATTTCCAGGGATGAACCCGACCTGCTGGGTGAATTGCGCGAGGTGATCGAAGGGCAGATGGAATATGGTTCTGCCGGGTTCAAAGCGAGAGGGAAGCGGATTTTGGGGGAGATTGCGAGGGTGTTGAAAAATTGATTATTTTATGTATATTTGCATTATGAGTGCAAATATACATAAAATCATTCCTCGACTCTTAACCGATAGCGTACGCGAGCTGGAAAAATATTTTCCGGTAATTTATATTGGCGGGCCAAGGCAATCAGGCAAGACCACATTACTTCAATATCTCTTTCCTGACCTGCCGTATGCGAGCCTCGAAAATCCATCTACCAGGTTGTTAGCGCAGGATGATCCCGAACGGTTTCTGGCTTCTTTTCAAAAAGGGGCAGTCCTGGATGAGGTCCAACGTGTTCCTGATTTGTTTTCTTATCTCCAAGGATTTGTAGATAATAATCCAAGCCTTCGGTTCATATTATCCGGATCTCAGAATTTTTTAATGATGGAAAAAATAACCCAGTCGCTGGCCGGCAGAGTGGGTATTCTGACTTTGTTGCCCTTCGGGTGGGAGGAAGTACCGGAAGGGATCCGGTCGACACTTACGGCAGAACGTTGGGCGTGGCAAGGAGGGTATCCTGTAATATATAATCGCGGCACCCCGCCCAGGCTTGTTTTTCCAAACTACATGGAAACCTATCTTCAACGAGATGTCAGGCAACTGCAAAATGTAGGCGATCTAAACCAATTTAACCGGTTCATGCGGCTTTGTGCAGGACGGGCGGGGCAAATTTTGAACATGTCTTTATTGGCAAAAGACGCTGATATCTCCGTAAATACGGTCAAGGCGTGGTTATCTGTTTTGGAGGCATCCTACGTTTTGTTCTTTCTGCACCCTTATCATAAAAACTTTAATAAACGGCTGATTAAAACCCCCAAGTTGTATTTTTTTGATTCCGGTCTGCTCTGCCACTTGCTTGGAATTACAGAAATGGAACAACTCGACAACCATTATTACTACGGCAATATCATGGAAAACATGTTGCTTTCCGATTTGTATAAGAGAAGGAGTCATCGTGGAAAGCGGCCGCAATTCTGGTTTTGGAGAGACAGTAATGAAAATGAGGTTGATCTTTTAATTGAAGAAGGCAGCGGGTTAAAATCCGTGGAGTTCAAAGCTGCCAAAACCTTTAACACACGACATTTTTCCGGATTGGCCTGGTGGCAAAAGACTACTGGATATTCTGCCAGAGACAGCTGCGTTATTTACCTTGGCGAACAGGAGTTTTTGACCGCGCATGGCAAGCTGATCCCCTGGAAAAAGGCCATGACCCAGGATATGGAATGAACCCCTTTCATTTGCGTTTGTTGTACCCTGCACAAACAAGCGCAATGGAACAGATACAGGCGGCAATCCGGCAAATGATCGCTGTTTCGGATACGGAAATGGCGGGGCTGCTGGAAAATGCCCGGATGCGGACCTTCAGACGCCAGGAAAACCTGAGCCTCCCGGATTACACGCCCAATGAGATCTTCTTTCTAAACAAAGGCATGATCCGGGTGATCGTCACCGACAACAAGGGGACAGCGCATACCATCCATTTTGCCATGGAAAATCAGTTTATCGCGGATTATTCCAGCTATATCCTCCGGCAGCCGTCCCTGTATACCCTCCAGGCCATCGAAGAGACGGAGGCGGTCGTCCTGCCCCGCGCTGCCATCGATTGGGGATACCGCAATCTGGCACAAGGCGACAGGCTGGGTCGGCTTATCGCCGAATTCTACTTCATTTACCAGGACAACCGGATCAAGAACCTGTACGCCCGCACGCCCAAAGAGCGCTACGATACCATTGAAGAAGTCTTCCCGGAAATCCACAACCGGGCGCCGCAGCACATGATCGCCTCCTATCTGGGCATCACGCCGGTGCACCTGAGCCGGTTGAAAAAACAGCAAAGAGCCAAAATGTAAACATTTGTTATCGTTTCCCGCCACGGCGTCTACCTAATTTTGTCCTCAGATCGAAATAAGTTTAAATGAAATACTTTCTGGCGACCCTATACGAAAGGAGCGAAGTGCTGTTCCTATTCGGGGCCCTTTGTTTGCTTGCAGCAGTGATCTTTCTGATCCTCACGCGATTTACCGATACGCTGGTCATGGGTGTGAATGCCTGGTATAAACCCTTCAAGTTTGCCCTTTCCATCGGCATTTATTGCTGGACAATGGGGTGGTATACCGGATACCTGGGCGCTGATCCAGGGTTAAAAACCTACGCCTGGGCCATGGTTATCCTGCTCGGTTTCGAACTGGCTTATATCGCCCTGCAAGCAGGCAGGGGGCAGCTTTCACATTTCAACGACAGCAATCCGTTATATTCAGGCTTGTATGCTGCCATGGCCGTCGCGGCTACGGCAGTTGCGCTGTGGACCGGGTATATCGGCCTGTTGTTTTTCGGGAAGGACTTTCCCGAACTCCCGGACCACTATGTCTGGGGCATCCGGACCGGGATTGTCATTTTTACGGTTTTTGCGCTGGAGGGGTTCGTGATGGGTTCCCGGATGTCGCATACCATCGGCGGACCAGACGGCGATCCCGGACTTCCGGTGGTCAATTGGAGCACCCGTTACGGGGACCCCCGCATTGCTCACTTCATCGGCATGCACGCCCTGCAGGTCCTGCCGATCCTTTCCTGGTTTTTGCTGAAGAACACGAAAGCCGTTTTGTTGGCGGCAATGCTCTACGGCCTGCTGGCTATCTGGACGCTTGTGCAGGCTTTGCAGGGCAGAGCGATTTTTAGTGGTCGGTTGTAAGTCATGTCGAAGTTACGGTCATCCGTCTCCCGTTCGTCAGCGGGCAGTCTCCAGGTCGCCGAGGCCGTTCAATAAAGTGTTTTTCACACGAAGACGCAAAGTTTTGATTTTCATCACGCCGCGCGCGCTTAAAATCGGGTTGACACAAAATTTTGAACGGTCTCAGGTCGCCATGATAACGGCAGTTCAACCATAAAGCCATCACATCACACCATTCAACCTTGAAAAAATGAACCTCCCAAAATCAGAACAAACAAGACTAAAGACAAATTTCGGTGTCCCTATCCTCAAAGCGTTGGGTCGGCGGTCATCCGTTCTGCCGGGATTGCTGTCCAAAGTGCTGGTATTGTCTCTGCGTTCAGCGCCCCAATGGGCCAGGATCCGGATCATGCGGGGGATTATGAAGGGGATGGTTGGGGGGTAGATGTAAGTCTTTAGTCGTAAGTCTTTAGTCGTAAGTCTTTAGTCGTAAGTCTTTAGTCGTAAGTCTTTAGT
>CALMYQ010000088.1 GCA_937873655.1 uncultured Lewinella sp.
CTCCGGCCGCCATAGTGACGCCACAAGCGTTACGAAGGTGGTCTCCGGCCGCCATTATGACGCCACAGGCGTTACGAAGGTGGTCTCCGACCGTCGAAGCTTAAGCGAAGGCGGTAAATCAACAAATCACCCCATGCCCTTTCAACTACTGCCCATCCTGGATCAAATGTACGAGCTGTACCAGAAGCCGCGCGACTTCAACCGGTTCAAGGAATACCTGGCCCTGCTGATGGGGGATTCCCGGGACGATATGGAATTGCCGATCGGTAATTTCAACCCCATGGCAAAAGAGCACGCGCTGGAAAAGCTGGATGAGCTCCGGGCGTTGAAGGCGGAAGCCGTTGCAGCTGCGGTGTTGACTGAGCTCAATGGACGGCTTCAATCCGGCACAGCAACCGGATTCAAAGTGGTCCTCTCGCTTGCCGACGACCTCAAAGGCGGTTGGACCAACCGGTTCACCACCGACCACGCCTCAAAATTCAGGATCGGCCCGCTGGTGAAAAGGCATTTCTGCACACCGGTTTTCTGGACTGGGGAAGATTACAATCCGGACAAGATCCGGACAAGGATTAAGGAATATGTTTTCAGAACGGTCTACCGGTCAGCTCATCCCAATCCTGAAACCCTGAAAGACCATATCGACCAGGAAGTCTATGTGGCTAAAATGGCGGGTACGGCCCAGATTTATTCCGGACGGGAAGAGGCTGCCGCTTTTTACCAGGCCAACGCCGGTTCGGACAATTATGCCGTCCTCCTGAATTTCCTTTATGGCGACGCTGCCGCAGCGCAATTGGGGTACCGAACGTTGGGTATTGAAGAGGATGCCGGCTACCAGTACGCCCGCCACCTCGCCCTTTAACCTTTAACCTTTAACCTTTAACCTTTAACCTTGTTTCCATAACCTTTAACCCTGTCCCATGCCCCATGGATATTCCGGAACTCCCCTCGTCAAAAAGCTCGGTCTGAAACCGGGCATGAAGATCTCCATTTACCAGCCGCCGGACAATTACGGCGAATTGCTGGGCGATATGCCGGACGATATCCGCGAAACGCCGATGGGAACACGGGAAGTGGACTGGATTCACCTCTTTTGCAAGGATGCGGCGGAATACGAGCAAACTTTTCTGAAGGCAAAGGACCTGATCCTGAAGAACGGAACGATCTGGATATCCTGGTACAAAAAAAGTGCGAAGATCCCGACGGACCTGAATGAAGATATCATCCGGGATTTTGCCCTCGCGCACGGCCTGGTCGACGTAAAGGTTTGCGCAGTGGATGACAAATGGTCGGGACTGAAGATCGTGTGGCGGAAGGAAAACCGGGGCTTCGACTCCGCTCAGCCGCCTCAGGGATAGCCGATATTCGAAGATATGTTGTATGATGACAGAGCCGGTACGCCCATCCTCACCCTCTCACCCTCTCAAAATCCCTTCCAGATCTGCCGGAGAATAAGCGATCGACTTCAACGTCTTGTGGTCATCTGCCCGGTAAACCAGGAAATGTTCGCCGGACTGCCTGATATAACACTCGAAGCCTTTTTCCTTTTTGTAATAATGGGCGGTGGCTTCGGCTTCCTCCAGTGATTTGCAGGTTTTGCTCATATTGGAGCGCTGAACCTCATCGAAGAGGGTCCGGAATTTCTCGCCAAGGCCGAATTCAAGGACGGCGCCCGACAGGACGTACTGGATATCGCAAAGCGCGTCCGCCACTTCTACGATGTCCTTGTTTTGGATGGCTTCTTCCAGTTCTTTCAGCTCCTCAGCGATCAGGTTGACCCTGAGCCGGCAACGGTCTTCCGCCGGAATGACGGGCTCCGGCTCGATGGGGTGGTGGAACGTGCGATGAAATTCGGCGACCTGGTTGAGGGCGTCCAGTTGATCCATGGTTGGGTGGTTTTGGGGCAAAGATAGAAAAGGATCATAAATAAGACTTCCCTCGTTTATGGGCAAGTTGCGCCAGGGCCGGTTTACCGGGATTTGATAAACTTCTTTATAGTTTTGTTCCCGAAGGCAGTAATTTCGATGAAATAAATTCCACAGGGATAACTGTGAACGTCGATTGTGTTTTGATCCAAATAAGTGACAAACATAGGCTCTCCGATGGAGTTTAAAATTCGGATCGTATTTATTTTCAGGTCGCCATCAGCATTTATCTTCACAAAAGAATTGCCAGGATTGGGTGTCAGTGAAATGAGATCTTCCGGCGACGCGGAATAAATTACCAAAACATTTGAATACTGAAAAGATCCGTCGATGTCCCACATTTTTAATCTATAAAAACATTTGGTCATAGCTGATAATTCATCTCTGAACGTATATTCTGTCCTTTGTCCAGTATTATTCCCTTGTGCGGCTACTGACCCCAAAGTATACCAAATTGTTCCATCAAAACTTTTTTCTATTTCGAATTGATCAAAATCAATTTCATTCCATGTCGTCCAGTTTAATTGGTTGAATTTTTCTTTTTTAGAAACGGAAAAACCGATTAATTCCAAAGGCAATGGCGGTGACAGGGAGATGGCCGTTTCCTGCATATCCATCATGGCATCAGAATTGGAAACCCTTAACCTCACAGTATAATTACCATAATCAGGAAAAGTAAAAACAGGCTCTGTTTCATTTGAAACATTGGACTCGCCAAATGTCCAGTAATTTAGGTCGTTACCAAGTGAATTATTCGTAAAAGTGACAGTCAGGCCATTAGTGGAATATGAAAAACCGGCAGTTGGCATTGGTCCGGCAACCGGCAGGTTTAAAATGGGGATCTGCTCGAAGGGTTGAATTATATCCAAATCGGTGAGGAAGAATGGATTATTTAACAGGGTTTGCCTTTCGAGGGTCAACAAGCTCCAGGGGCTTTCATTTCCCGGAGCGTAAGTGTAAGGATAATTCCAGTGGGTTTGCATTAAGCTATGGTTCGCGTCCATACTGGTTGCCGGCGCATCTACAGGGTGAGGCAGGCCGAAACAATGTCCCAATTCATGGGCAGCAGCGCCAACTGGTATGCAGGGAAATGCAGCAACCCCCCCGGGCGCATTTGGACATGAAAAATATTGACCGGTGTTAAATTGAGGAAAAAGGTCCATACCTACCATGGCAAGACCGCAATTCCCGCCGCAACCTTGGGCGCCCAATGCAACCCCGCCTCCACCTTTGACCCATAATAGATTGATAGTGCCGGTTGAATATGGGGAATAACCTGCGGCAGCCAGATCAGGGATTATCCTACCCCAATAATCCGGTTCGTAGTATGCTGAATTATTTGGTAAATTGATTACAATTGGATTTCCGGAATTTGATAAATTAAAAGTTTTACCTCCGGTGGCAACCTGATACCATGCCTGGATTTCGATCATGGCATCAACAATGGCGACATACTCATCTGTGCTAAGGGAATAATCCGACGTGACCAGATAAAACCCTTGTACAGTATGGTTAACATCACAAGCTGGGTTATCAATCGGGCATGTGTTAAACAAGGGGGTGCCGGAAGATACCCAGTTGGAGGCAGTTCCGGAGAGCGTGAAATTTTCCAAAAAGCCATCGTACCCGTTACCTGAGTTGTCTGTCAGAGTAGTTTCTGATGGGTTATTCCCTCCGCCGGCCCCCTGGTTGAATTGATAGTATGCAACCAGGCATGAAGCAGTTCCGCTTAACTCGCAATAGGCTTGATCCTGAATTTCCGATTGGGTCAAAACTTTGTTCCAGATTCTGATTTCATCTATTTGCCCCAGAAAATATTCTGAACCAGGAATGTCATACCCTAAAACCAGGTTCAGATCCGGGCCTGATGCCGTTCCGAATTGGATTGGAAAAGCCCCGACCAGGCTACCGTCCACATAAGCTTTGGTCTCAAAACCATCATCTACAAAGGTGAGACGAACCCACTGCCCCGGGGTAAATGAATGGCTTATTGTGGAATAGGCGCTTCCGTTCCAAAACCCCAGTCCTGAAAGGTTGCCGAGGAAATTCCATAAATACCTTGTTTGAAAACCTGTGGCATCCCGATAACAAAGAAAGGTTTGGCTTGTAGGTTTCGATTGCGGCCTCACCCAGATATCTATCGTGCCGTCTTCCAGCTCAAATGCAGGGCTGCTGGGGCCAATTACCCTGTCGTCAATACCGTCAAAATCCAATGAATTGTTTTGAGCATGCACCAAAGAGATCAGGAAAGGTAGGATAATACATAACCCAGGAGATTTCATTTTAAGTATTTTAGAGTGGATGTTTAAATAATTGTCATTTAACCATCAGAACATTGCCGCCTAATGGTTAGCATCAACAAGTGAATACCTTTAGGGATGAATTTCTTACCCCTAAGCTTAGTAATTTTAATTTTTCTTTTACACCGGGATAAATCGCATTTGCTAAAATGAAAGGAAATACCGATAAATATCCTCAATCACTCCTGCCGGATCCATTTTTTTGTTACACTGGAACCATCTGGCCTTCTTAGGGAGATGAAGTAAATTCCAGCTGGTAAATACTCAAGGCCCGGGCCCTCCCAAATGGATCTGCCTTCCTCAAGGTTTAGGGACTCCCTTTTAATCAGCAGGCCGCTATTATCATTTATAGTTATTACATGTTTTCCTGATGCAGTTGCATTGATCAAAACCTGAAAAGATTTCCCCGGATTTGGAGAAAGTTGAAAAGATGTCTTTGGTGCAATCGGCTCATCCGTATCCACAAATAAGCCGTCATATCTTTCTTTTGCATGACCTGCAGCCTGTTGTAGTTCCTCAAGGTCATTCCCGGCCAGCACGGCGAATGCTGCAACGATAGAGTCTCCGGCAGGTATGGCATAAGGGCCGCTACTGGTCACTGTAATTACGCCATTTCCATTCGGATTTAGTACTCCCCCTTCGTACCGGTCTGAAGATAGGGCCTTATATTTTTCCGCTGTTGAAAAGCCGTTCGCATCCAGTACGTTCACACCGCCAAACGAGCCGTCTCCTTCATAATCGATAGCATAATGATGGAAACCGGCATTTTCATTTAATATGCTAATCCCGGCATAAAGCGGATCTGACAGAGTTGAATATACATAACCCATGCTTATCCCCGGATCGGCCGAGGATTTGTTGAAATTATTATCCACATACCAGGTACTACCCATCCCGGCGTAAAGAGATGAAATATTAGTGGATCCGTCATTTCGAATGATGTATTCAAGAATGTGAAAATTATCATACCCATCATCAGCCCAGGTATGGGTTTTCAGGGTTACATTCAGCTGCAGGCCGCTTGCATGCGACTTGTCATCAAAGCGGGTGATCAGCTCCAGGTCACTGACAGAGCCTTCACTGTTGTCTGCGATAAACCCGGATGGGATAAAGTCTTCACTTGTATTGAAATTATTGTAAAATGAATCTGATACGCGGGTTGACCCAGTACCCAGAAGCAACCCCATCCCGCTGAAATAAATAAGCTGCCTGTCTTCAAACGTCATGCCAATACCATCTTTATAAAAATCCCGATTGAAACCAACTCTTCCAGCTGAACCGAAAGAAATTTTTAAACGATTGATCTCAACATTTCTGAACCCTGAATTTATTTCAATTTCGAACCATTCCTGATCCGAATAACCATCACCTGTATAGGTGACCTTGAATCGAATAGTATTCTTAAGAGGGACTTCCGGGGAAATCCTGAACTGCCATTCAGCCCCAGAAAGCTGAACCGTATCAAGCATGCCTAAGGATCCAATTTCCAACTCAGCGTTGAGGATTTCGATATGCGGAGAAGTTGTGGACAAGGTGGCTTTCATTCCCGAAACCGGGGCCAGGTAGTTGATTATATCCCCCAAAATGCGAACGGTGTCGCCCGGATTGAAATAAGGGATATTTGTTCCGGCAAATGACCTGTTTTTTAACCTGACGGACGTATGGCTGGTTTCGGTCAATGCCCGATATATGTTAAGCCTTCCTCCGCCAAGCAACCCGGAATATGGTTGGTTGGCGGGTATAGCCTCAATTTTATCTGCAGTGACCCGGAGTTGTTCGCCTATTTGCTCTGGCAGCCAGTCCGGAAAATGGGCTCGCAACAAACCTGCGCAGCCCGACACCAGAGATGCGGAGAGGCTGGTTCCGGAAAAACTGTTGTCTCCAAAGCCGGTAAAGTCGCCCCCGAAATTAGTGGTATGAAGAGCCTGCCCCGGAGCGCAAAGGTCGATACCAATGCCCCAATTGGAGGATATTGATTTCTTATCGCTTTGGTCGGTCGAAGCAACAGAAATGACGCCATCAAAGCCTGCCGGAAAATTGACCTGATCGCTCCCTTCGTTACCTGCAGCGGCAATAATCAGGGCGCCTCGCTCGTAAGTGGCATAGTTGACAATGTCCTGACCGAATTTCCCAATACCTGGACCGCCCCAGGAGCAGTTGATGATCTGACACCCGTGATCCGCTGCATAGACTATGCCTTCGTATCCCATCGTAGTCAGCCCGGAATTATCGCGTGTAACCCTAATGGGCAAGAACCTGCAATGAAAACCAGTACCGGCAATACCAGTTTCGTTGTCTGTTGTAGCGGATGAAAGCCCTGCAATCCAGGTGCCGTGATGGAAACCTACTGATACCGGGTCATTGTCGTTGTAATAAAGGTCCCAACCTTGGTAATTATCGGTGTAGCCGTCATCATCGTTATCCTGGCCGTCAATTGGATCCGAACTGTTGTAAGCGATGTTATCAACAAGATCAGGATGATCCCAGTCCACTCCGGTGTCAACAATTCCAATAACGACAGATGAGTCTCCTTGCTCAATATCCCAGCCTTCCTGCGCCTGGATCAACCCCAGCGCGTATTGTTTCCCAATCTCGGGATCATTGGGGATATAAAAAGTGCTCAGCGAAGGTTTGGGTTCCGCGTATTCCACCAAACCGGTGGCCATTATCGCAGCGGCAGCAATCTCAGGGGGCAGTGGGTTGGTGTAACGCACCTCGTATATTAATGAAATATCGTTTGCCTGATTTTTAACCCGATATCCGTTCGGGAATTTCCGGATGATTTCTACGGGGGCTAAGCCCATTATAGCCTTTTCCAATGATGGAATATTGATCCGGTTTGCAGAACAATCCTGTCGAAATGCAGGTTTAACCTTGAAAAGAATACTGAATGTCGGGTCTTCAATCTGGCCTGAAAGTTGATAAGCAAGCAAGACAACCAGGAACGTTAAAACGGTAGAAACTTTCATAGAATTTGCTTTTTTGCGAACTTAGTTCTTTTGTTTTTCAGGCTTGAAATTCCGCTCTTCCTTTATTTGTTCCCTTTTTTATTCCGGCGTTTTGCTTACCTTTAATATTGAGTTTAACGATCCAAAAACTGATCATGTCCCGGACAACAAGGTTATCACCCAATGAACTGGCTGAGCTAAGAACCAAAGTGAGAAATAAGTATAGCGCTTCATCCGGTTCGAGAGAGGTAAGGGGAACCAGTTATAAAGAAGGGTATGAAGAACTTCGGTTAGACATCCTTCATGTCGTTCCGGATGCCGGAGGCTCTTTAGGCCTGGATCGCCTCCGAAAACTGTTTTATTATACTGATCCTTCGGTTTGCCCGCCGAGTCAAATGAAACATCCATCGTTTGGTAAAGACTTTCTGGAAGCATTAAGGCGATATATTGCTGAGGATAGTTTAAACGGTCAGTTGGAGGAAGGCCATGTTGCAAACGAGAATCTGGAAGTTGGAGGACGCCTTCTTCGAAAGAAGACAGGGTTCAGGTTTTACCGAAAATTTCTTCTTTTATTGTTATTGATCCCGATCGGCATCTTGATTTCCTTATTTTTGAAAGACAATGAGCTTTATGAAAGATGGAGGGAAGACTTCGGGGATAATTCCAAAGCCGGACTTGAAAAGGCAGGTTGGCAATTTTGGGATTTCGACTCTGTTTATTTTGCCAGGCAGTTGGCGGATACCGGTTATTTGACCTTATACACTTTGAAGGGTGATTTCTGGGTGAAACCGGGCGAGGAGCCATATATCACCAACTTCTTGTATAGGCGCCTGGATTGTGAGTGTTGCGTGATTACGTTTAAGTTCAAGCAATTTTATCCCAGCCAAATATATCAGCAGGCTGCCATTTTATTGATGGATAAAGTGAATCCTAAAAAAAATAATTTAAGAATAGGATTTACATATTGGGAGCCTGAAAACCGGGATATAGATGAGATAGATAAAGTAAGAGGCTTTCAGGTAGCTATTCAAAAAAATGGCGAGATCATATTTTTTGATAATTCAGACTTATGTTTTCCAGCATTTAAGGCATCAACGCCATGCCCGGATACGATTCATTTCAGGTTAATGCTGAAAAACCAGCAAATGGAATTCCAGTTCAAGGAAAATGAAGATTGGCAGGGATTTAAAGAAACTACTGGAACAATTTATAGTTACCCATTTAAACCCTACTACCTCGGCATCGGCGCTTTTCAAGGTCAGACCGATATGAAAGGGAAACCATTAAATGCGGACACGATACCGGTACTTATTGACTTTATTAAGGTTGCCCCCTGCACTACATCAAACTAATATGCCCCCAAATCAAACCAATTAAACCAATCAAATACCCATGCTTTTCCTGAAATCCCTCCTCGCCTTCCTCCTCCTGCCCGGTATTGTCGCCGGCCTGGTGCCCTGGCTGCTGGCCCCGGAAGGTTCCATCCGCCCGTTCGGCTGGGGGTGGTCGGTGCTGCTGGGCGGGTTGGGAGTCCTCCTTTGGTGTGTCCGCGATTTTTACGCAGCCGGAAAGGGAACGCTCGCGCCCTGGTCGCCGCCGGAAAAACTGGTTGTGGTCGGATTGTACCGGTACACCCGCAACCCCATGTACGTCGGGGTCCTGATCATGGTATTGGGCTGGAGCCTGCTCACCAGCTACTGGCTCATGACGGTCTACTGGCTAGTTCTGATGGCAGCCTTTCACCTGCGGGTGCTGTACTACGAAGAACCCCAAATGCGGAAGCGCTTTCCGGAGGAATGGCGGGAATATTCGGGTAAGGTGCCCCGGTGGATCAGGGTTTGAAATGCAAAATGTAAAAGAAAAAATTTAAAATGTAAAAGTCTGCCCCCGCTTTAACCTATACATTTTAACCTTGTCAATTACATTTGCCGATTGGCATCAAACCCCTCCAGATAATCCGCTACCCGGCGCAGGAACGACCCGCCCAAAAATCCGTCTACCACGCGGTGGTCATAAGAAAGGGACAGGAACATCATTTGCCGGACGGCGATCAGGTCCCCGTACTCGGTTTCCACCACAGCCGGTTTTTTGCGGATGGCGCCGGTGGCCAGGATCGCTACCTGCGGCTGGTTGATAATGGGCGTACCCATCACATTGCCGAAGGTGCCGACGTTGGTCAGTGTGAAGGTGCCGTCCTGGATCTCTTCGGGTTTGAGCTTGTTGGCACGCGCGCGGTCCGCAAGGTCGTTGACGACTTTGGTCAGGCCGGCCAGGTTGAGTTGGTCGGCGCCTTTGATGACCGGAACGATGAGGTTGCCGCTAGGTAAGGCCGCCGCCATGCCGATGTTGATGTCCTTTTTGACGATGATCTTTGTGCCTTCAACCGATACGTTGATCATCGGGAAATCGCGGATGGCGCGGGCAACCGCCTCAACGAAAATCGGCGTAAACGTGATCTTCTCGCCGAAGCGCTTCTGGTATTCGTCTTTCACCCGGTTGCGCCAGTTGACCAGGTTGGTGACGTCGGCTTCCACAAAGGACGTGACGTGTGCGGAAGTCCGCTTGGAATTGACCATATGGTCGGCGATGAGCTTCCGCATGCGGTCCATTTCCACGATCTCGGTATTGCCGGACAAGCTGACCGCTGCGGGCGCCGAAACCGTTGCGGGTTGTTGCACCGGAGCCGGCTGGGCGCCTGGCGCCGGTTTTTCCTCCCGCCTTTCCACATAGGCGAGTATGTCCTTTTTGGTTACCCTGCCGTGCAGACCGGAACCTTTGACCTGTTCCAGTTCTGCCATACTGATGTTTTCGGTTTTGGCGATATTGCGCACCAACGGCGAATAAAACCGGCCGCTTTCGCTCATCGACTGCACCGCCGGCGCGGCTTCATGCACCGGCTCTTCGAGGCGCTCCGCCTTGGACCGGCCGTTCACAGGCTGTTCTGCGGATGGGGTTTCGGCTACGGCGGGGGAGGGTAGGGGCTGCTCTTCTCCGTTACCGGTGGCGATCACGGCAATTACCTGACCGATGCCTACAACGTCATTTTCCTGATGCAGGATCTCCAACACTTTTCCGCTGACGGGCGACGGTACTTCAGAATCCACTTTATCCGTAGCGATCTCTAATACGGTCTCATCAATTTCCACCGTATCCCCCACCTGCTTGTTCCATTTCAGGATGGTAGCTTCCATTATGCTCTCGCCCATTTTGGGCATGATCAGATCTACTTTAGCCATTGCTTTGCATTGAAGTGCAGGGCCGGTACAGGACCAGTCCGCGTTTAATTTGGTTTTACTTGAATGGCCCTTTCAGGCCTGTATTTTCTCCGGGTTCACTAAGGCACCTGGAGAAATTCGCTGCAAAAATAGCGTAAATCCGGGAGCCTTACAAAGATTTTCCAGGTAAGGGGTAATGCCCGGCCAAAAAACGCCGCAGGAAGTCCAGCGCCCTTACCGCGGCATAATCGATATTCCTTGCCCGGTCCCGGCCGGCCAGTATTTTCACAGCCTCCGTCCTTTTTTTGTCGGCTACCGCCATCCAGATCGTGCCGACGGGCTTTTCCGGCGTCCCGCCGTCCGGGCCGGCAATTCCGGAGATGGATACGGCCACATCAACCCCGATCGCATCCAGGGCTCCTTCGGCCATTTCCCGGACCGTCTCCTCGCTGACCGCGCCGTAGGCCGCCAAGGTAGCCGGTTTCACCCCGAGCCGCATTTGCTTGACCTCATTGGCATAAGCTACTACCGAGCCCTTGAAGTAGCGGGAGGAACCGGGTATGGAGGTGATCAGGTGGGCCACATACCCGCCGGTGCAACTCTCGGCGGTGGCGAGCGATAACCCGCGATCCAGCAATAATTCACCGACGGCGGCTTCCAGGGTATTGCTGCCGAACCCGAAAACGAGGTCGGGAATCAGGGCAACGAGTTGTGCCTGCAGGTCATCCAGCAGGCGGTTGAGCCGCTCCTCGTCCGCATCCCGGCCGGTGAGCCGCAAACGCACCTGACCCAGGGAAGGGAGGTACGCGAGTTTGACATTGGCCGGCAGATCCGCTTCAAATTTTTCAATGCGCGCGGCGATAAAGGACTCCCCTTCGCCGGAGGTGAGGACGGTCCGGTGGGCGATCGGCTTTCCGTTGAGCCGGCCTTTCAGCCGGGGGAGCACCTCGTTCTCCATCAGGTACTGCATCTCATAGGGTACGCCGGGCATAGACACGAGCACCGCGCCATCCTGTTCGAACCACATGCCGGGCGCAGTCCCCATCTTGTTGTGGAGCAGAACGGCGTTTTCGGGCACGTAACATTGTTCTTTCAGTTGTTCGGTCATCGGCCGGTTAAAACGGGCCAGCACCTTTTCGACCCGCTCCAGGGTGCCCTGGTCGAAGGTCATTTTCACGCCGAAATAGCCGGCAATGGCCTTCTTGGTGATGTCGTCCTTGGTCGGGCCCAGGCCGCCGGTCATCAGGACCGCGTCGGCTTCCCGTAAGGAGCTTTGGATGGTACTGACAATGGTGTCGTGGTCGTCGCCGATGGAGATGATGCGCTCGATGCTTGCGCCGATCAGGTTGAGGCGTTGCCCCATCCAGGCGGAGTTGGTGTCGACCACCTGGCCGATCAGGATTTCGTCGCCGACGGTAATGATATGGACATTCATGGATGGTGTATGAATCTGATTTGTTTGATATCGAAATGGCGGTCGCCGTCCTGTTCGGTATGTATGATCAGTTTTCCTGTTTCGTCAATCCCCTGGATGGCGCCGTAAAAGGCTTTGCCGTCGGGCGTTTCGAACCGGGCGGGTTCCTGCAGTTTGTATAACTTTTGGCAGTAAGTTTCGTTTAATGCAAAGAAGCGGCCTTCCCGAAGGGAAAGGTACCGTTTTTCGAGCGCCCCGAACAGGCGGTTTTCGACGGCTTCCAGCTCAAGTTCCCGGTTTTGCAGGGCCAGGCTCAGCGAGCCCGGATTCGGCAAGTGGTCCGGGAAGATCTGTTGATTGACATTCAGCCCGATGCCGATGACCGAACTTTGAATATGAACGCCGGCCAGTACGTTCTGGATGAGAATGCCGGCAATTTTCGTGTTCTGCCAATAAATGTCATTGGGCCATTTGATGGTGACCCCACGGCCGAGGAAATGTTCGGCACAATCATAAACAGCGAGCGCAACGGCCTGGTTCAACCGGAATTGCAGGCGGACGGGCAGGAAGGCAGGGTACAAAATGATGCTTAACGTCAGGTTTTTTCCCGGTTCGGCTATCCATCCGCTGCCAATTTGTCCGCGCCCGTCCCATTGTTCAAAGGTCGATATGGCAGTTCCTTCGGCTGGCCTGCTTTTTGCAAGCAATTCAGCAGCATAGAGGTTGGTGGAAGGCAGTTTTTCAAAACGGTGGATAACTTTTCCGATAAAAAGGGCATCGTTTGCAGCCAAGAATGGAATTTTTTATAATTTTATTGAATTATTGAGATCGAGTAAAACTCCCCGGTCAGCCGGTTCGCCGCCGGCGGCACGGAGGTATCTGTTCACAAAACTAGCGCGAAATTTTGAATACGCAAGCCAGACTGAGCAAGCCGAAGCCAAATGCGGACTCGGCAAAATTAAATGATCTGATCATTGACAGCATCCAGGACATCAAAGGAAAAAAAATCGTCCAACTGGATCTTCGGCATATAGAAGAGGCCCCCGCGGATTTCTTCATCATCTGCGAGGGCGAATCGAACACCCAGGTAAAAGGTATCACGGATAATATTCACCGCAGGGTCAAGGAGGAGGCACGGCTGATGCCCAACCATATCGAGGGGGAAAAGAACGCCCATTGGATCTGTATCGACTATTTTTCTACGGTGGTACATGTTTTTTACCGGGAGACCCGAGGCTTCTATGACCTCGAACACTTGTGGAGCGACGCCCGTTTCACCGAATTCGAAACGCTGTAAACAGCCCATGGCCTAAAATTTTAGCATTAAATGGAGAATGAAAACAACCGGAATTCCGGTGGCGGAATGAAGTTCAACTTTTTCTGGATTTACGGGGTGATCGCCATCTGTTTCCTGGCTCTGACCTTTGTTTTCGCCATGGGCGGATCCAAGGAGACCAAAAAAACGCCGAAAGATCTGGTGGCCATGCTGGTGGACGGCGCCGTCGAAAAGATCGTTGTCGTCAATGAAAAAAAGGCGGAGATCACCGTCAAACCGGAAAAACTGGGGGAACCGGCCTACAAGGACGCCGCCAAACCCGGTTGGAGCAATAAGGGTTTTCACTACTGGATGGAAGTCGGACCGGGCTTTACGGAAATGGTCCGGGACGTACAGGCCGAGAACAACATCCCGCGCGACGCCTGGGTGTATCCCATCAACGAAACCCGGCAGGACCTGCTCAAGGATTTCATCCGCGTCATGCTGCCCATCATCATCCTGATCCTGGTCATGCTGTTCATCATGCGGCGGATCACGGGCGGCGGCGGCGGGAGCGGTACCCAGATTTTCAATATCGGCAAATCGAAAGCCACGCTCTTTGACGAAAAGAGCAAGGTCAACCTTACCTTCGCCGATGTAGCCGGCCTGGATGAAGCCAAGGAAGAAGTGATGGAGATCGTGGATTTCCTGAAAACGCCGAAAAAATATACGGCCCTCGGCGGCAAGATCCCCAAGGGCGTGCTCCTTGTCGGGGCTCCGGGTACCGGTAAGACCCTCCTGGCCAAGGCCGTTGCCGGGGAGGCCGGTGTGCCCTTCTTCTCCATTTCCGGATCCGATTTTGTGGAAATGTTCGTCGGGGTCGGCGCCTCCCGGGTGCGCGACCTGTTCCGGCAGGCTCGTGAAAAGGCGCCCTGCATCGTATTCATCGACGAGATCGATGCCGTCGGGCGCGCGCGCGGCCGGGCCAATTTCCAGGGCAGCAATGACGAACGCGAAAATACCCTCAACCAGCTGCTGGTGGAAATGGACGGATTCAGCACCGACAAAGGCGTCATCCTGATGGCGGCCACCAACCGCCCTGACGTGCTGGATACGGCCCTGATGCGGCCGGGCCGGTTCGACCGGGTCATCAGCATCGACCTGCCCGACCTCAACGGACGGGAAGCCATTTTCGGCGTTCACCTGAAGAATATCAAGAAAGCGCCCGGCGTCGATGCCGCCGCCTTGTCCGAAATGACGCCCGGATTCGCCGGTGCTGAAATCGCCAACGTATGCAACGAAGCCGCCCTGATCGCCGCCCGCCGGTCGAAAAAAGCGGTGGATATGGATGATTTCAACTCGGCGCTCGACCGCGTTATCGCCGGCCTGGAAAAGAAAAACAAACTGATCTCGCCGAGTGAAAAAGAGGTGATCGCTTACCACGAGGCCGGCCACGCCGTTTGCGGCTGGTTCCTCGAGCACGCCTCGCCGCTGGTAAAGGTGACGATCGTACCCCGCAACGACAAGCTCGGTTTTGCGCAATACCTGCCCAAGGAAGAATACATCACACGTACCGAACAGCTCCTCGACCGGATCTGCATGGCCTACGGCGGCCGCGCGGCAGAAACCATCGTATTCGGAAAGGTTTCCACCGGCGCCCAGAATGACCTCGACCAGGTGACCAAAATGGCCTACGCCATGGTGACCATCTACGGCATGAATGAGAAAGTAGGCCAGGTTTCTTTCCACAGCCTGTCCCAGGACGCCTTCCAGCGGCCGTTCTCAGATGAAACGGCCTCGATGATCGACGAGGAAGTACGCCGCCTGCTGGACCGCCAGTTCGACCGCGCCAAACAATTGTTGGCCGAACACCGCGAAGACCTGGAAAAATTGGCCCAGGCCCTCCTGGAAACGGAAGTGCTCCACAAATCCGATGTCGAAAGATTGGTAGGCCGCAGGCCCTATCCGATAGAAGGCGGCAATCCGCATTTCGAGCGGCTGGCGCCGAGTAACGGGGAGGCTTAAACAGTGGTCAGTGGTCAGTTGTTGGTAACTGAGCGAAGCCGAAGTTCAGTTGTCAGTCTCCGCCCGCCGCAGCTTCAGCTGAGGAGGGGTCAGTTGACAGTTGGCAGTGGTCTGTTAGGCGAACGGCGAGGTTTCGACTGTCCGGCAGCCGCCCGGCCATTAAAAAGCTGGTGCTATAGGTGATACAAAATGCTGAACGGTCCCTTTGCTATACGACCGAAACCCCAGGCGAACGCAATCCCGCTCACTTCCCATCCGACGAAGCCTCAGGCGAAGCCGGACACTCACCCTCTCACCCTCTCACTCTCTCACTCTCTCACTCTCTCACTCTCTCACTCTCTCACTCTCTCACTCTCTCAC
>CALMYQ010000089.1 GCA_937873655.1 uncultured Lewinella sp.
CTCCTCAATTCCTCCCCCCCCCCCCCCACCCAAAATCCCTTCCTTCCCCTGAGTGGTCCCCCCCAACACCCCACAACCTAAGTGCCCTGAGTGCCCTCACCATTCAGGAAACCCACTTCATCAGCAACGCGCAAACAATCGCGCCATAAGTCCCCAGCGCATAACCCAAAACCGCCAGCAATGCCCCGACGGGCGCCAACGCAGGACTAAAGGCAGATGCTACCACCGGTGCGGAAGCCGCCCCGCCGACATTCGCCTGGCTGCCGACCGCCACAAAAAAGAATGGCGCACGGATCAGCTTGGCTGCCACCAGTAATACACCGACATGAACGCCCATCCAGATGATCCCGATCGCAAACAATCCGAGGTTCTTGTAAACTTCCCCAAGGTCCATCTTCATGCCGATGGTCGCTACCAGCAGGTAAATGAAGACGCTGCCCCATTTAGAGGCGCCCACGCCCTCCAGTTGCCGGATCCTGGGCATAAATGAAAAAACCAGCCCCAGCGTAGTAGCAATGACCACCAGCCAAAGGAATGAGGAAGCAAAGGATTCCAACCTGAGTTTTTCCAGCTCCGGCAAATATCTGCCCAACCAGTTGGCAACGCCCGCGGCGCCCCAATGGGCCAGCGCAACGCCGCCGAACGCCGCCGCCAACATCATGAACAGGTCCGTGGTGCCGGGGATGCGCGCCACACTGGCCTGATAGTTCTCCACTTTTTGGCGCAGGTCCTCCACTGCCGAGTTATCAGCTTTGAGCCACCGGTCGATCTTGCCGGATATCTTGGCGCCGTACAGCAGAAAGCCCATCCAGATATTGGCCACCACCACGTCGACGATGATCATGGTGCCGAACAGGTTGTCGCTCACATTGTGGATCTGTTTCATTGCAGCCTGATTGGCCGCCCCGCCGATCCAGCTGCCGGCGATGGTCGACATGCCCTTCCAGAGATCCTGCGGATTGTCGCCCATTAATCCGGGGGCAAAGGTCTTTACCGCCAGAATGGCAACCGGACCGCCGAGGATGATACCCAATGTGGCTGCCAGGAACATGATCAGCGCTTTGGGACCCAGGTTGAGGATGCCTTTGAAATCAATGCTGATGCACAACAGGATCAAACAGGCCGGCAACAGGTAACGGGATGTGATGGTGTACAACCCGGAGTATTCACCCGATATAATGCCGAGCGAATTGAAAATGGAGGGCAAAAAATAGCACAACAGCAAAGAAGGGACGTATTTGTAAAAACCCTTGAAAGCCGCCTGCCGCTCCGTCCAGAATACCAGTGCAAGCAGCAATATGAGAATGCCCAATACAATAGCGTCATTTTTGAAAACGGGCGTCCTGCCGATCAGTTTCAGGCTTACCTTGTCGGGGAAACCCGCCTTGAACTTCAACGGGGCGCCGTTCAGGTCCCTGGGGATGAGCTTGACGGTCGGCTCACCGGGTACGAAACCTTCAAGCACAATAGGACCGGATGTGGTCAGGCTAAAGGTATCGGGGCCGGATATGACCTGCATTCCGGCAATGTCATCCGGCAGGGCGCTGGACGGGATCTCCAGAATAAAGCCGTCGGTCTTGTCGAGAAAGAATTTATTGCCCTGACTCAACGGGGTGATCCGTTGGTGGTTGCCCGTCAGGCCGTCCAGCTCCCGGACAGGGACTACCCGGGCCTTGAGCCGGCCGGTGTTGCCATAAAGGAAACCGCAGCTCATCAGGATGGTGAAGGTCAGAAAAGCAGGTAAAAGGTATTGCTTCATACAGTATTTCCGGTTAGATTGCGGCTAAAATAGGCATTTTACTTTAATCCGGCTACCGGACGGGCCGCTTGCCGATCCTTATCTATCTTTGCAACCTGAAATCACGCAATCGATCCTATGATCTCCAAAGAAGACCAAAAATTCCTGCAACTGGCCATCGAGCTGGCTCAAACCGGGATAGATCGCAACGCAGGCGGGCCCTTCGGCGCGGTTATTGTCAGGGACGGGCAAATCATCGGCCGCGGCTACAACCGGGTAACCTCTTCCAATGACCCGACGGCCCACGCGGAAATAGAAGCCATCCGTGAAGCCTGCCGCCATATCGGCTCCTTCCAACTGGACGGCTGTACGGTTTATGCTTCCTGTGAGCCTTGCCCCATGTGTCTGGGCGCTATTTATTGGGCCCGCCCCGGCCGGGTGGTGTACGCCTGCACGCGCGAGGATGCCGCTGCCATCGGATTCGACGACGATTTTATCTATCGCGAGTTGGAAACCCCGGTTTCAGAGCGGCAAATTCCCGTCTTTCAGACCATGCGGGAGGAAGGCTTACGCGTATTTGAAGCCTGGAAAAATAAGCAGGACAAGGTGGAATATTAGCAAAAATCAAGGAACGGCGGTTTCAATTCCTCAATTCCTCGATTCCTCAATTCCTCAATTCCTCAATTCCTCAAAATTACCTGACCAACATCACACTCCCCGAAAAACGCTCAACCGCGCCGTCCAGAAAACGGAGTTCTGCCAGGTAAACATAGACGCCTTCCGCTGCCGGACGGCCGTTTATTTGACCGTTCCAACCTATGGAAGGGGCTCCGGTAACGCCGCCGACCCGCTGGTAGACAAGCGCCCCCCACCGGTCAAAAACCAGGAACCTGACCACCTCCTCCGGCGATTGGCTCCCGATGAAAAAACGATCGTTGATGCCGTCATCGTTCGGGCTGAATGCATTGGGAATATACACAAAGCGGGTCTTATCCACCCGGATGTTGATGCTGTCCCGGGCATGGCAGCCCAGGTCGTTGACCACGTCCAGGAAGTAGGTAACGTCTTCAAACGGCCGGTCCCGAACAATTTTACAGGCGGGGCAGGATGTTGAACCTTTTCCTTTGGAAGAAGACCAATGGTAACCGGGCGTCTCCCCGGACGGAAGGATCACCGGGTTTAAAACCAGACTGTCGCCGAGCTGTAAGGTCAGGTCCGGACCCAATTCCACAGCCAGCTCAATACTTTCCACATTGATCGCACCGACGGCCTCATCGCAACCGCTGGTAACGGTAACGGCGTATTCTCCTGCTTCCGAAACGGTAATGAACGGCGCTGTCGGCCCCGTACTCCATTGATAGGTTACCCCCGGAATGCCCGGATCCAACACGATTTCTTCACCGGGACAGAGGGCGGATGAGGATTGGCTGAATTCAACCTGCAACGGCAGGACATTGATGATGGCCGGGTCGTCGCTTTGAATGGTAAAGGGATTATCAGAAACCGTTCTTCCGCCCAGTGACTTAGGCAGCAAATCAAGTTCGCTTTGCAGGGAATAAGCTCCAACGGCATCCGGCAACAATTCAATTTCCAACCTGATCTGCCAGGCCCCGGGGGGGATATCCAGGTCTTCAAGGGTGAAATGATTAAAGCCGGGACCGCCTTGCGTCAGCATGCCGTCCAGCGGATTATCGATGGAAACGATCCGGGTGGTTTCGGGAAAATCATGCGTCAACCGCAAACCGGAACTGACCACCTCGGATGCATTGACGATCTCAATGAAAACAGGGACCCGGGTGCATGGCGCCGCATTGGGCGTGGCCGTCCATTCCCGCAATTTGATGGTGAACGGGCAGGAACACCCGTCGCTCCTGGCGGCTTCCGGCCCTGTCGTGACTTCCGTTACGGCGCCGGTTTCGGTATCAAACCGGTACAGGGTGCGTTGGCTGTTCTCGCCGGTTTTCTGGCCGTATCCCCACAGATTGCCGTAGGCGTCAAAGAACAAGGAACCGATAACGGCTGCACCCGGATACGCTGGGAAAGGAGCGCTGACTTCGTTATAAGCCAGGTTGATCCTGACCAACCGGTTTTTGATGGCGTCAAAACCATAAACCGTCCCGGTATTGGGGTCAAAAGCGATATCGGCGCAGTTTACCTCCGGACCGGTCAGGTTATCCACGGTGATCGGGTGGGTGTCCTTAGTAAGGTCGATCCGAACCACTATTTTGTTCACATCGTATTTGGTGCCGAAAACGATCAGGTACTTCCCATCGGGCGTAACCGCTCCGGTATAAAAGTCGTATTGGGCCAGCTCAACGCCCGAACCCGAAGGCAAACCCAGGCTTTTGGCAATCCCGGTCGCATCGATATAGAACAATTCCAGCGGAGGGGATTTCACAGCGTACAACAAATTATCCGTGACCCGGTATCCCATTCCGTTCAGACTCTGGCCTGTATTATGGTCGGAAAGCGGATTAAAGACCGCATTGCCGGCTTCATCAACCTCAAGGACGTAGATCCTGGTAGCGCTGCTGCCGGCGCCCAATGCCAGATAAAAATCGCCGTTGCAGGCTAACGGAGCCTGCGCGGTAACCTGTCCGGTAACCAGAACGGCCAGGAGACATGCGCAAGCCATTCCCATTATTTTATTATGACGGCAATTGGTAACCATAACTGCTGTAAAGGCGTCAGATCAACTGATCAATATCCGACCGCCGACTCCGACCGCCGAATGAGGCTTCATCGTCAGGAGGCCGGAGCTTCTGCGAAGGAGGTAAATCACCGCCCCCAATCCGCCAACCTCCAATAAAGAAACGAATTCCTCTTCAAATCAGCTACCTTTGAATCAAAAAACATGTCTATCGTTCAATCCTTTAACGAATATCGCGCCCGCATGAACGAGCGCATCCTGTCGGAAGATAACAAGGTCCTGAAACGTTTTTTCAATCTGGATACCAACGCCTATCAGGACGGCGCGCTGGACAAAAAGACCAAGGAACTGCTGGGGCTGGTCGCTTCAATGGTGTTGCGCTGCGACGATTGCATCCGATACCACCTGGGCACCTGTTTCGAATTGGGGGTCACCCGGGCAGAAGTCTTTGAAGTATTTGCCATTGCCAATCTCGTGGGCGGTTCCATCTGCATTCCGCATACCCGGCGGGCGGTGGAGTATTGGGAGGAGCTGGAGGGTGAGAGGGCGAGAGGGTGAGAGGGCGAGAGGGGGCAAATTTTTTATAAATTGAAGCCGTAAAAAGGCGCAGCGCTTTATGAGAAAGAATGATTGGATCCGAATTGCCCACCTGGTCAATGGCGGCGGGCATACCTGGCCGGGCGGCAAGCAATACCCCGGCGAAGGCCTGAACGGGAAAACCAGCAAAGACATGGTTGCCTGCGATGTGATCCGGGATTTTTTCAAGAACCTATAATGCAGGTACCATGAATCCAAATTTACCCGTTCAACCTGATATCCGGCGCATGCCATCCAGAAAAATGATCGGTATGCGCATCCGTACGTGCCTGGCTGAAAACGCCGCCTCCTCGCTTTGGCGGCAGTTCAAATCCCGGCAAAAGGAGATCCGGGATAAGGTTGACGCGAATTTTTATTCCATTCAGGTATTCGAGTCCATTCCGGCATTCCACAGTTTTTCGCCGGATACCCTGTTCGACAAGTGGGCGGCTGTTGAAGTAAGCGATTTTGGCCGCCCCCCCGAAGGGATGGAAACCTATATCCTGCCCGGCGGGACGTATGCTGTGTTTACCTATCGCGGCGGCATGGCAGAATTTCTGGCGGCATCCCGTTATTTTTACGACGTCTGGCTGCCGCAATCGGGATATGAACTGGACCATCGGCCTCATTTTGAATTTATGGACGATCGGTATAAAGGATTGGACGATCCCGACTCGGAAGAAGAGGTTTGGATCCCCGTCAAATAAATTGCATGGAATTGATTTTTGAACTGGCAAAACCGGAAGAAGCAGCTGAAATTGCGAATGTTTTGAATGCTGCTGCTGAGCACCTTTCCGGCAAATTCGGTCTCGGCCATTGGAGCCGGCTCGTATCTGAAAAAGGCGTCCTGCCGGGGATCGGCAACACTTCCCGCTTCCTGGCCGCGAAGCAAAACGGTACAATTATCGGCGTCCTGCGATTGGTACAAAAAAAGCCCTGGGCGATCGATCCGGCCTATTTTACGCCCTGCAAACGCCCCTTGTACCTGGTTGATATGGCCGTGATCCCGGAAATGCAGGGGAAAGGGGTCGGTCGGCGATTGCTGGAAGAAGCCCAAAAAGCGGCCCGCGACTGGCCGGCTCAGGCTATCCGGCTGGACGCATACGATACGGACGCCGGCGCCGGCGGGTTCTATCTGAAATGCGGGTGGCAGGAACGAGGGCGGGCGGTTTACCGGAAAGCGCCGCTCATTTATTTCGAATGGGTGCTCTGAGAGGAGGATTTGCAAAGAATGCAACCCGCCGATGATAAGAAATAAGCCACATTTTTCAGATATTTGCCAGGAACGATCCAATTATCAGGCATTTACGAACGAATCATGTCAACCACAACACAGCAATCCGTTAATCTGCTTTCTTCTGTCTGGACCCACCTTACCACCCTTCAGCCCACGCACGGCGAAGGCGTTCATCTGTATGACGAACAAGGTAACAAGTACCTCGATTTCACCTCCGGTATCGGCGTGACCAGTACGGGCCATTGCCATCCCCGGGTGGTGCAGGCCATTCAGGAACAGGCTACCCGGTTGTTGTTCGGGCAGATCAATTGCATCGTCAATCCGCGTGCGGTGGAGCTGGCAGCCAAACTCACGGAAGTCATGCCTGCCGGGATCGACCGCTTCTTTTTTGCCAACAGCGGGACGGAAGCTACCGAAGCCTGCGTCAAACTGGCGCGCTTTGCTACCGGCCGCAAGGATATCATCGTCTTCCAGGGCGGTTTTCACGGCCGGAGCCACTTGTGCATGGCCATGACCAGCTCACGCCCGATGGTGCGCGCCGGTTACCAGCCGCTGCCTTCAGGCATTGTGATGGCGCCATGGCCCAATGCCTATCACTACGGGTGGAGTGAAGAGGAAACCGTGGATTTTTGCGTAAAAGAACTCGAACACCTGCTGCACACCCAAACGGCGCCCGAAGAAACCGCGGCCATGATCATCGAACCCGTGATGGGCGAGGGGGGATACGTGCCCGCCCCGCCGGCCTTCCTCCGGGAAATGCGCCGCATTTGCGATCAATACGGGATCCTGCTGATCATGGACGAAGTGCAAACCGGCTTTGGACGTACCGGCAAATTCTTCTGTTTTGAACATGCCGGGATCATTCCCGATATCATTGTCATGGCCAAGGGCCTGGGCAGCGGCCTGCCGATCTCGGGCATCGCAGCTTCGGAAGCCCTGATGGCCAAATGGACCCCGGGCTCACATGGCGGCACCTACGGCGGCGGCAGCGCCATTGCCTGTGCGGCTGCTTGCGCAACCCTCGACGTGATCCGGGAAGAAGGCCTGGTGGAAAACGCAGAACAGCGCGGCAAACAATTGATGGCGGGTCTTCGCCGGCTGCAGGGAGCCCACCCTGCTATGGGCGATGTACGCGGGATCGGCCTGATGGCCGCCGTCGAATTCACCAAACCGGACGGCTCTCCCGATCCGGACACGATGTCCAAAGTGCAAAAAGCCTGCCTGGCCGACCGGCTCCTGCTCCTGGGCTGCGGCAGCTATAAGAACGTCATCCGCTGGATTCCGCCGCTGGTAGTCTCGGAGGAAGAAATCGATGAAGCGCTGGAAATATTTGCCAGGGCCCTGCGGGGATGAAAGGTTGATCCATTGATGCGGAACAACAAATCAACGCATCGACAAATCAACACATCAACAAAAAATCAACTTTAAAACCATGCTCAAAAACACCCTACTCCTGCTCCTGATCGGTATTGCAGCCAATTGTCTGGCGCAAAACCAGATCATCATCAACGCCGACCAGGGCGCCTACACCATCAACAAACATATCTACGGTCATTTTGCCGAACACCTCGGCCGCTGCATCTACGACGGCTTCTACGTCGGTGAAGGCAATACGAAGATCCCCAACACCAACGGGGTCCGGAATGACATAGTCGATGCCCTGAAAAAGCTCAGGATCCCCAACCTGCGCTGGCCGGGCGGATGCTTCGCGGATACCTACCACTGGAAGGACGGCATCGGCCCCAAGGATCAGCGCCCGACCATCGTGAATACCTGGTGGGGTGGGGTAACGGAAGATAACAGCTTCGGCACCCATGAATTCCTCAATATGTGCGAACTGCTCGGTACCGAACCCTACCTTTCCGGCAATGTCGGCAGCGGCACCGTACAGGAACTATCTGACTGGGTGCAGTACGTCGACTTCAAAGGCGTCAGCCCGATGTCGGACCTTCGCGCCAAAAACGGCAGAACGGATCCCTGGAAGGTCCGTTTCTGGGGTATCGGCAACGAAGCCTGGGGGTGCGGCGGCCATATGCGCCCGGAATACTACGCCGATGAATACCGCAAGTATGCCACTTTTATGAATGCCTCCTGGGGCAATGAACGCATCTTCCGGATCGCTTCAGGCGCCAGCTCCGGTGACTATAACTGGACCGAGGTCCTGATGAAGAACATCCCGCGCAACCTGCTGGAAGGCGTCGCCTTGCACCACTACTCCGTGATTGACTGGGGCAATAAAAGCTCGGCTACCGATTTTACCACGCAGCAGTATTTCACGACCATGCAGCGGGCCATCCAGATGGAGGAGCTCGTAAACCGCCATTCTACCATCATGGATAAATACGACCCGGACAAACGGGTGGCGCTGGTAGTTGACGAATGGGGCGGCTGGTACGACGTCGAACCCGGTACAAACCCCGGATTCCTGTTCCAGCAAAACACCATGCGCGATGCCATGATCGCGGGGGTAACGCTTAATATCTTCAATAATCATGCGGACCGGGTCCGGATGGCCAACCTGGCCCAGACCGTGAATGTGTTGCAAGCCGTGGTGTTAACGGAAGGGGAAAAAATGATCCTGACGCCGACCTACCATGTCATGGAAATGTACAATGTGCACCAGGACGCCACTTTGCTGCCACTCGACCTCAAGACCGGTGATTTTGAAATAGACGGCCAAAAATTACCGGCCCTGTCGGCTTCCGCATCCCGCGACGCCGCCGGCAAAATGCATATTTCACTGGTCAATATCGCTACCGGCGCACCGCAACAGGTGGTTATCGATATCCGCGGGGCCAATGCCGGCAAGGCTACCTGCCGGATCCTGACTTCCGCAAAGATCCAGGATCACAACACCTTTGATAACCCGGAAAAGATCAAACCGGTGAAATACGAGGATTTTGTCCTGAGCGGCGACAAGCTCAAAGTAAAGGTTCCGCCGATCTCGGTATTGGTTTTTGAAATCCAATAAATGAAGGATTACTAAGCGAGCCTGACTAAAGGCTTCTCAATCCCTTCGGGCTTAAGAATCCGGGTGAGGTATAAAGGCTTCTCAATCCCTGCGGGCTTAAGAATCCGGATCAGACCTGGAAAACGCCGACGTTGAATGGCTCAACTGGTGCATTGTTCGCTGCGCGAATACCTTCGGAGATCCAGGTGCGGGTTTCCAGCGGGTCGATGATGGCGTCCACCCAAAGGCGGGAAGCGGCGTAATAGGCGGTCGTTTGCCGGTCGTATTTATCCTGGATTTCTTTCAGCAGGGCTTTTTCGTCCTCTTCGGTGAGCGTCTCCGACTTGGAGGACACCTGAATCTGCAGCAGTGTTTTGGCGGCTTGCGTTCCACCCATCACTGCAATTTTGGCGGTCGGCCAGGCTACGATCAGCCTGGGGTCGTAGGCCTTGCCGCACATGGCATAGTTGCCTGCTCCGTAGGAATTGCCCATGACAATGGTAAACTTCGGAACCGTCGAGTTGGAAACGGCATTGACCATTTTGGCGCCGTCCTTGATGATGCCGCCCTGCTCCGACCGGGAACCGACCATGAAGCCGGTCACATCCTGCAGGAAGACGAGGGGGATCTTTTTCTGGTTGCAATTCATGATGAACCGGGCGGCTTTATCCGCAGAATCGGAATAGATGACGCCGCCGAATTGCATTTCGCCTTTGGCCGACCTGACGACTTCCCGGTTATTGGCCACAATGCCGACCGACCAGCCGTCGATCCGGGCGTAGGCGCAGATAATGGTCTTGCCGTAGCCGTCTTTGTAATAGGTCAGTTTCGAATCGTCGACGAGGCGTTCGAGGATTTTTACGGAGGAATAGGGCTTGGCGCCCTCCTCGGGGAAGATCTCGTAGATCTCCGCCGGATCGGCTTTGGGTGCAACCGGATCAATGCGGTCGAAACCGGCATCGGGGAAATGGCCGATCTTGTCGACCAGGTCCTTGATGGTATCCAGGCAGGTGGGGTCATCCGGCATTTTATAATCGCAAACGCCGGATATTTCGGTTTGGGTGGTGGCGCCGCCCAGCGTTTCCTTGTCGACTTCTTCGCCGATGGCGGCTTTCACCAGGTAAGGGCCTGCCAGAAAGATGGAACCGGTGCCTTCTACGATCAGGGCTTCATCCGACATGATGGGGAGGTAAGCGCCGCCTGCCACGCAGCTGCCCATGATCGCGGCGATTTGCGGTATGCCCATGGCCGACATCCGCGCGTTGTTCCGGAATATTCTGCCGAAGTGTTCTTTATCGGGAAAGATCTCGTCCTGCATGGGGAGGAAGACCCCTGCGCTGTCCACCAGGTAGATGATCGGCAGGCGGTTTTCCATGGAAATTTCCTGCGCCCGGAGGTTCTTTTTGCCGGTTATGGGGAACCAGGCGCCGGCTTTGACCGATGCGTCATTGGCTACGACCACGCATTGGCGGCCCCGGATATAACCCAGCCCGGCCACCACGCCCGCTGCCGGGCAGCCGCCTTCTTCGGGGTACATTTCATAGCCGGCAAATGCGCCGATTTCGAGGAAGGGTTTGTCTTTGTCCAGGAGATAATCGATCCGCTCGCGGGCCGTCATTTTGCCTTGAGCGCGCTGTTTGTCCAGCCGCTTTTTACCGCCGCCTTCCTTGATGACGTCCAGTTTGCGGTTCATCTGGGAGACGAGCAGCTTCATGCTGTCCACGTTTCTGGCGCGTTCGAGGGCTTTGGAATCCATTAATTTATTGTTGATCTGTTTATATGCTGATCTGTTGATTCGATTCAGATCAACGAATCAACGAATCAACAAATCAACAGAATTGGATAGAATACTATTATGGATCAACCTTCCACCAGGGTGCCGATCCGTTCGCCCTGGACGATCCTGGTCAGGTTGCCTTTTTCAATAATATCGAACACGATAATGGGCACATTGTTTTCCCGGCAGAGGGTAAAAGCGGTCATGTCCATGACGGCGAGGCCTTCGCTGATGACTTTGGCGAAGGAAATGGTATCGAATTTGGTGGCAGTCGGATCCTTTTCCGGGTCGGCTGAATAGACCCCGTCGACGCGGGTTCCTTTAAGGATCACTTCGGCGTTGATCTCGCTGGCGCGCAGTGCGGCAGCGGAGTCGGTAGTGAAGTAGGGGCTGCCGGTGCCGGAAGAAAAGATCAGCACGCGGCCCTTTTCGAGGTGGCGTATGCAGCGACGGCGGATATAGGGTTCGGCAATAGCCTTCATTTCGATAGCGGAGATGAGGCGGGTATACAGGCCTTTTTCCTCCAGCACGCTTTGCAACGCCATGCCGTTGATTACGGTCGCGAGCATGCCCATATAGTCGCCCTGTACCCGTTCGATCCCCGAGGATTCCGCCTGAAGCCCCCGGAAGATATTGCCGCCGCCGATGACCACGGCGATTTCGACGCCCAGATCAACGAGTCCTTTGATCTCATCGGCGTAATGGTGCAATTTGTCTGGCGAAATGCCGAAACCTTGTTTCCCCATCAAGGATTCGCCGCTGAGTTTTAGCAGGACGCGTTTGTATTTCAGGCTCATAGTATTCAGGCGGAATTAGTTGATAAAGAAAAGGCGAATTAGAGAACTAATCCGCCTTTTGAAGTTTTTAACCCAGTTCGACGTGTCGGAAGGTCGTCACCGTCAGATCCTTATCCAGGGACTTTAGATAGTCCCGGATACTTTTGGAGTTATCTTTTACGAAGTCCTGATTGAGCAGGGTACTTTCCTTGAAGAACTTGTTGAGTTTGCCCATAGCGATCTTTTCGAGCATGGCTTCGGGTTTGCCCTCGTTGCGGGCTTGTTCCATGCCGATTTCGATCTCTTTCTGGACGGTGGTCTGATCGACGTCGTCTTTATCAACGGCGATCGGGCGCATAGCGGCTACCTGCATGGCGACGTCGCGGCCCGGTTCGAAGAAAGCGTCGGCTGCTTTGCTCAGGCCTACCAAAACGGCTGCTTTATTGCCCATATGGACATAAGGTGCAACCATGGGAGCTTCCACTTTTTCGTAGGCGGCCATTTCGATCTTTTCGCCGATAACGCCGACTTGTTCGACAATTTTATCGCCGATGCTGATGCCGCCGAAATCGAGGGCCAGGAGGTCTTCCTTGGTAGCCGGGAATTTATCGAGGGCGATCTCGCCGAATTGACGGGCCAGCGCGATGAAATCTTCATTCTTGGCCACGAAATCGGTTTCGCTGCTCAGTTTGACGATCACGCCGCGGGTGCGGTCATCGGAAACGAGAGCGAGTACGACGCCTTCATTGGCTTCGCGGTCAGCGCGTTTGGTGGCCATTTTCTGGCCCTTCTTGCGAAGGAATTCGATAGCGCCGTCAAAATCGCCGCCGGATTCGGTGAGGGCCTGTTTGCAGTCCATCATGCCGGCGCCGGTAATGTCGCGCAGTCTTTTTACATCTGAAGCTGATATAACGCTCATTTATATCTTATTTATTTGGTGGTTAAAACACGATGAAACCGGTTAAGGTTCCATGGTTCTGCCGGTCCTCCGGTAAAATCAGGCTTCTGCCTCCTGGGCTGCTTCTTTTTCCGGCTTGGCGGCTTTGCGTTCTTCCAGGCCCTGGCGGATTGCTTCAGCCATATAGTTGGTGATGATCGCAACGGATTTGGAAGCGTCGTCGTTGCCCGGGATCGGGAAGTCCACCAGGTTGGGGTCGGAGTTGGTATCAACGATACCGAACGTGCGGATCCCCAGGCGTTGGGCCTCAGCAACGGCGATGTGTTCGTGCTGGATATCCACGATAAAAATGGCAGAAGGCAACCGGTTGAGGTTGGCGATACCGCCGAGCACCTTTTCCAGTTTATTCAGTTCGCGGCTCAGGGTCAGCTTTTCCTTCTTGGTGATGGAGGAGAAGGTGCCGTCCTGCAGCATGCGCTCGATGTTCTGCATTTTCTTGACTGACCGGCGAATGGTGGTGAAGTTGGTCATCATACCACCCAGCCAGCGATCGGTTACATAGGGCATGCCTACGCTGCGAGCGGCAGTGGCCACGATTTCGCGCGCCTGTTTCTTGGTGGCGACGAACATGATCTTTTTACCGGATTTGGCCATCTGGCGCAGTGCGTTGGCTGCGCGGTCGATGCATTCCAGCGTGCGATTAAGGTCGATGATGTGAATGCCTTTGCGCTCCATGAAGATATAGGGCGCCATTTTGGGGTTCCACTTTTTCTTGAGGTGGCCAAAGTGAACGCCTGCATCCAACAGTTCTTTATAGGTAGGTTTTTCCATTTTCTTGAATTGAATAATGCTTTGGAAAAGCAGAAATAAACGATTGATACAACCAAATTAACGCTTGGAGAACTGGAAGCTCTTGCGCGCCTTGGGTTTGCCGTATTTCTTGCGTTCTACCGCGCGGGCGTCACGGGTAAGGAACTTCTGATCCTTCAGCGGTTTGCGGAAGTCCTCGTTCAGTTTGACGAGTGCGCGGGAGATCGCCATGCGGATGGCTTCTGCCTGCCCTTTATAGCCGCCGCCGGCAACATTGACGTTCAGGTCGTAGATGTTGTCAACCTGTACTTCATTGAACGGAGCGGAGATCTTGTTCTGGATATGCGGTTGAGGGAAGTATTCCTTATAATCCCGACCGTTGATACGGATAGCGCCTTCACCCTTGGTGAGGTAAACCCGTGCAACGGCCGCTTTTCTCCTCCCTATGGCATTGATCATTTCCATGCTCTGGATAGACTTTTAATCGTTAAAAATTAAAGGGTTCGGGTTTCTGTGCCTGGTGCGGATGCTCAGCGCCTTCGTAAATGAAAAGCTTTTTGATCATGGCGCGGCCCAGTTTCGTTTTCGGCAACATGCCCTTAACGCCGTTTTCAATGATGGCAAAAGGTTTCTTGTCGAGCAGGTCTTTGGCAACAGTGGCCTTCTGACCGCCGGGATAGCCCGAGTAGGTCAGGTATTCTTTCTGGTCCCATTTGCCGCCGGTAAAGCGCACTTTGTCGGCATTGATCACGATGACAAAGTCGCCCGTGTCAACATGGGGCGTAAAGGAAGGTTTATGCTTGCCGCGAAGCACGTGAGCGATCCGCGAACAAAGGCGTCCAACTACCTCGCCGTCTGCGTCAATCACGTACCACTTACGCTCCACAGTTTCCTTTTTCGCAGATACTGTTTTGTAACTCAGCGTATTCACGTTTTTGAGTTTTTAGTGATAAAAAATATCCTTTTCAAAATTGCGAGCGCAAAGGTACATTGTCTCTTTCAAAAAACAAGCGATTCTTGAAAAAAAATCTTTTTTAAATCATCTAATCTGCTGAAAAACAGACCGATTTTCGCACGGATACGTATTCAATGGTATATTTGGGGCAACCCTTGTGGTTGCCCTGATGAAATGATTATCCCGATCTTGTTTGGAAGGCAACCCTTGTGGTTGCCGCTGCAATGGTCCGCTCTGATCATTGGCAACCACAAGGGTTGCCGCTGCGACGCTGCGCTTTGATCATTGGCAACCACAAGGATTGCCGCTACTCTGATGAAAATGAAAAAATACGATCCTAAAATCCATCACAGGCGCAGTATCCGCCTTAAGGGATACGATTATGCCCGTCCGGGGTATTATTTTATTACCCTCGTGACCCAATACCGGCTTACGCTTTTTGGAGAAATCCAGAACGGGGAAATGATTTTGAACGAGGCTGGGGCAATGATAAAACGCGAATGGGAGGCCATTCCTGAGCGTTTTCCTACTGTAACACTCCATGAATTTGTTATCATGCCGAACCACTTTCATGGTATCCTTGAAATTATTGGGGGACATCAAAATCTGAATAATGATTCGGTGGTTGATATCCCGGTTGAGACAAACTCGCTTGATCTGCCCGAGCCTGACGTATTGGATTTTCCGGACCCCAGTGATGAGACCAGTTATTCAAGCGGTTTCCCCGAATCGTCCGCATGCAAAAAATCCCTTGGGGATATCATTGGGGCTTTTGAATCCATTGTTACCGTAGAATATATCCGTGGAGTGAAAAATCTGGGGTGGCCGCCGTTCAGAAAAAAATTGTGGCAACGTAATTATTGGGAACATATAATCCGTCATGATCGCGCCTTTGCCAATATTGTAAATTACATCAGGGAGAACCCTTCAAATTGGGGAAAGGATAAATTTAATTCCTGAAGGGCTGGCCAGCACCAGTTTTGAAACGGTGGGGATATTATGGGCTCAGATATGGAAAAATTATTTGGGCAAGGGTGTGTGAAAATATTATTTGGGCAAGGGTGTGTGAAAATATTATTTGGGCAAGGGTGTGTGAAAATA
>CALMYQ010000090.1 GCA_937873655.1 uncultured Lewinella sp.
ATCAGCCCTTCGGACAGGTCGCCGAGCCTTTCGTATACAGGCGGGATCACCTCCTTGCCGTCCCGGTCGATCAAGCCGTACTGTTTGCCCGTTCTGACTACGGCAAAACCCTCTCTGAAATCGCCGATCTCGTGGTATTTTACCGGGCTCAAAGCCTCGCCGCGGTTATTGATGAGGCAGCGCAGACCCGAACGGAAGCTTTCCATGGCAGGCGCCACGCCCAGTTCATTGAAGGGGTAGATCCGTTCAAACCTGCCGGGCTTCAGGATGACTTCCCCCTGTATGTTGATGAGACCGGTCCTTGCTTTGTCCACAATGCGGGCTACGCCGTTCCGGAAATCGAAGGCGCGGGTGTAGACTGGCCCGATGCTGATCCGGCCGGTTGCGTCGAGGAAGCCGTAATGGTAGCGGCTCCTGAACAGGCATAGGCCGTCGTGGAAATCGAAGACCGTGTCGATGGTTAAGGTATCTGCCGCAGCCGTGAAAAGCAGGTTGCCCAGGGTATCTGCAAAATGCCACTGGCCGTTGTAGAAGACGGCCGCTTTCCCTTCCGAAAAATCGTGGACTTGTTCGTACCGGCAGGGGATGACCTCTGCGCCGGGTTCGTTGACAAATCCCCACAGCGAATCCTTCATCACCTTGCAGTAACCTTCCCGGAAATCGCCGCGGCGGTCATAGGCCGTACTGTTGAGCCCCCAGCCTTTCCGGTTGAACAGGAGCGTGGTCTGACCGCGGTCGGTGGTTTTCCAGAAATGGTGAAAGGCTGTGACATTGAGGTGCCGGAACGGGATGATCACCTCGTTGTCAATGTTGATGATGCCGGACAACCCGCCTTTCGTTACCTCGGCAAACCCGTTGTCGTCGAAATTTTCGGCAAAATCGTATTGGGGTTGGATGACCCAATTGCCGCTGGTATCGATGAATCCCCACCTGGGGGCGCCGCGGTCATCGGCTTCAAGCATCAGGAGGTTGTCGCGCCAGGTCTGGCTGGTCACGGACGTCAGGCAGAATTTCCGGGCCAGGTTATAAATGGATTCCAGCTGATATTTGAGCTGGTTTGCGTCCCGGATCTGCCGGATTTTGCCGCCGGTGACGGCCAGCGCATATCCGTTGACAAATTCACCGATATAGGAGAAGCGAAGGTCCTTGCCATCCGGTCCTTTTTTGGCCTGCCCTTTCCGGTCGGTGAGGCCGAATGCGCCATCCTGACCGATGAAAGCGGCGTTGGGAAACCCCCGTTCAAAATCGTGTCTCCGGAGTCCGAGCCATCCGAACGGTGTGATCATTTTTCCTTTTTCGTGGCTGAACAGGGTCAGGAGACACAGGCGGTCGTCGGCCATACCGACGGTTTCCGTAAAGTCGTTGACCGCGAACTGCTCGCCGCTGAACACCATGGTCAGGCCGGGGTCGAGTATATGTTTCACCTGCCGGAACGCGGGCTGCAGTACCCAGGCGCTGTCGGCCAGGTTGCCGGTTTGCCGCAACCCCCAAAGCCGGGTGTATTGGTTGTCGAATGACCAGAGCCATCTGGAGGCGGGGATTCCCATGGATGGGTACCGGTCGACGAAACTGATCGAGGCTGCTTTCGGACGCGATTTTTGGCGGCCGGCTTCCTGCCAGGCAAGGTTTTGCCCTTCAAAACCGATGCGCAGCGTGAAAACGCCGCCGTAGTCGTCCACGTTGACGACCCGGCCTGTCGAGTCCACCTGATAAATGGATACTTCCCGCCCCCGGTAAGCCTTCACCGTCAGGCTGTCGATCCGGATGTCCTCGTACATCGGGGGGATGATCTCTTCCATTTTCCGGTTGATCACGCCCATTTCCCTGTTTTTCCGGACGAGGGCCAGCCCGTTGTTCATGCCGGAAATCCAGGAATATTCGCAGGGCAGGATTTCGGCCCCGGTATCAATATCGTACAAACCCCAATAGCGGTTTTTTACTTTGAATACGGAATTCGTCCACGGGGCAATGCTGTCGTAGGCGGGTTGGAGGATGATCGATCCCAGGCTATCCATGATGCCGACCCGGTTGGGACCCAGTTCGCAGGCGGCGTACCGGTCATCCAACGGATAAAAATTGATATAGAACAGCTCAAAAGAAAAAGTGTCTTTGGCGGCGAAGCTGTATAGGCGCGGTTTGTACCGGACGGAGTCCCTCAGCTCCAGGAAATACCGGTTCAGCGGTTCGACAACGGCCCAGGAGTCCCTGAACAGCGCCTTGCCGGTACTGTCGTAGGCCTCCCAGGATTTCGGGCCGGTCTGTACGGCGATGAAGTCGGGGTGGTAGGAGCGGATATCCTGGTAGTAGCCCGGCAGCAAAGGCGCTCCCCCTTGTTTCAGGAGTTGCCATGGTTGCCCCGGCAGCTTCGCCTTGAAAAGAGCGCTGCCGTTGCGCAGCGGAAATACCCTGGCGTACCGGATGGGCAGCACGATCTCGCCGCCGGCGGCCTGGACACCCCACAGGTTGTTTTTGCCTACTTTGAAGTACTGCGCCGTCCGCACATCGGAGGTGTCCAGCAACCGGATATCCTCATAACCGGAACTGAAGAGCTCGCGCCCCGTCCGGTCGATCAAAACAAAGTCATCCCCTTTCCTGACGGCAAAAAAATCGCCGGAAAGGACCCTGATCTGCCGGTAATCCGGCGCCAGGACCAATTGGCGATCCCGACCCGCCAATCCGAGTTTTCCATCCACCTCGACCAGCCGGAAACCGGAGGACCTGGGCGCATGGAAATCGCCGTGCAGGGGCAGGTCCGATTGCCCTACCGCATCGTATTGCGGCGCCACGACCATATTCCCCTTCCGGTCGATATACCCCCATTTATGCCCGACCTTGACCGGGTAGAGGTATTTCACCTGAGCCGGGAGCGCCACCGCGAGATGGATCAAGAACAGGAGGATAGGGAGGATCTTTTTCATTTGGGGTTAAATATTGAAGTCGTATGTGGTTCGGCAGGATTATTAAGCGCGCCCGGCCCAAAGCACGGGCCGATTGATAAGCCGGATCCTTTCATAAAGAAGGCTGCTCAATCCCTGCCTTTCGGCTGCGGGCTTAAGAATCCAACCCCACTTACGAGTTACGACTAAAAACATCACCCAAGATCCGCCAGCGCCTTGTTCAGGGAGGCCGTCGATTCCACCTCGATATCCCTGACCTTCATCGTGAAGGTAAAGCCGCTTTTGCCGGCATTGAGGAGCTGTTCGCGGTTGGTTTTGAAATCCTCCTGGGTGAAGACGGCGATCTTGTTGCCGGGCAGCAGTGCGACCAGGCGGTTGTCCGCTTCGGGGTTGAAGCTGAATTTTTCCCAATCGCTGTAGGGAAAGGCGACAACGGCCCGTCGTTCGCCGGTGATCAGGTAAACCGTGATCATGTCTTTGGGAATGGATACCCCGTCGAATGAAAAATCGGCGGCCAGGGGGATATTTTCCTTCATTTTCCAGACTACATCCCAGTTGTAGATGCCGAAATTGTTGATGGAATAGGACCGCAGGAACTGAGCCTGGCGCTTTTCAAGGGCTTCCCTTTCCTGGTAGGCGGCCAGGAATTGCCGGTATTCGGCCATTTTTTGCTCGTAGGCCGCCATGGCTTCTTCCAGGTTCTTGCCGCTTTGGCAGGGTTTGACGGGGATTTTGTAGTCTTTTTCCTGGCTGGACAAGGCCAGCTGGTAGATCCCTTCCCGGTCGGTTGCGGTCAGGCTGGTTTCATCCCAGGGTTCGGTAAAGATCCAGGCATTGTTGGCCGGATCATCGTCCTTGGATTGGCCGGCGTATTGCCAGACGATTCCCCGCAGGCGGCGCAGTTCCGGGAATTTGTCGTAATTGATCACAAAATCCAGGGTGGGTTTGTTCTTGTCGACGGCTGCCGGTTTGCCCGGCGGGGCGGGCGGCGGTTGCTTTTGAGGCTTGTCCGAAAGTGCGGCTTTATTGGGTGCGGGGCTGCCGCTGCCCAGGTTGGCCCAATTGCCTTGTTCGTCTTCAAAGCGCCAGAAATCGTATGCACCGTCCACTTCGGAGGCCATATTGACGGTGAGCGATTTTTCCGGGGCGACAAATACCGGTCGGCCGTTCACGGATCCTTCGATCTGAAACATGCCGGCGGTTTGCATCCAGGCATGGTCGCCGTTTTCGGCCAGCACCTTCATCGGTATGCCGGAACCGATGATCTCCGCCGGGGTGTGGAATTCGCGATAAGCCAACTGGACGGTTTCCTTGACGGGGGCGCCGTTCTCATAGACAAAGGCTGCTTCGGGAATTTCGATGGACCCGCCGTTGTCCAGCTGAATGGTGTGGGCTTTATCCGATGAAACGGTGAAATAGGTGTTTGCCGGATCAATTCCGGGGCTTGGCGGCGCTACAGCCAGTTTTTGTACCGGGGCCGGATTGAGGGTTGCATTTTGAGCGGTATCCGGATTGCCGGACTGGCAACTGTTCAGAACCGCCAGTAAAGCCAATGAAAGGAGAGGGGTTGAAATCCGCATAAGGAGATGGTTTAGGTTGAAAAATAGGTGACAGATAAATATTATAATCCTAATAACGCATCTGGTTACACGAAAAATCCCTTTTCTTGGAAATTTTCTATTTAAAATTCCCGGAATGGAAATATTCGATTCGCCGATCGGCTTCAGGGAGCAGTATAAAGTAAGGACCTATGAGATCGACAGCCGCAAGGAAATGAATGTGCCGGCGCTGGTGCGGCTGATGCAGGAAGCCGCCATGCAGAATGTGATCGAATTGAAGTTGCCGGTATGGGACCTCAGCCCGAAAGGTGTTTCCTGGATATTGAACCGGGTGCCGGTATTGGGGGAAGATATAACGGTATACACCTACCCTTCGGGACTCGAGCGCCTGTTCACCTTCCGCGATTTTTGCGTAACGGATTCGGCGGGGGGCTACTGGCCTGGGCATCCACACGCTGGCTGTTGATGGATACGGTTACGCGCAAGCTCAGGCCTTTACCGCAGTTCATCCTGGATGCAAAGCCTGTAGCGTTTCCGGTCAAATAATGGTTCCTCTGATTAAAATCAGCGATTTCCGCTGACGAAAGTCGCTGGTTTTGTTTTTTAAAGAGGGTAGTATTGCAATACCTAGCATGAACTATTTATTCACCTTAACCAAAGAGTTATGAATACGGGTTACGCTTTCGGTCCTGCTGCAATACTGGCCGCCATGGGTGGGGCCTTTGTCCTGATCGTTGCAGCAATCTATACCCTCCGCTGGTTCATCAGAAAACAGAGCAACCTGCCGCTTACAGAATTGAACAAAGGCAGGAGCCGCAGCTATGCGCTGAAGGCCCGCAATAAATACCCGGAGGTGGACGTCTTCCAATTTTCCAAAACGGGATTTTATTTCGGGTTGGCCATTGCGATGGCCTTGACGGTCACGTTCTTCAACTGGACTTCCACCGAGAAAACGGCCAAAGCCGGCAATTTTGTCGCCACCATCGATGAAGATATCGAGATCGAGATCCCGAGGAGTACCGTTACGCCTCCGCCTCCGCCGCTTCCGCCGCCGCCTTCCGTAATCAAAGAAGTGCCGGATGAAATGATCCTGGAGGACCCGGTGACTTTTGTCGACCAGTCGGTAGATGCCGAAACCGAGGTGATCGCGGCGCCGGTGGTCGAGCGGAAAAGAGAATTCGTTCCGCCGCCTCCCCCGCCTCCTCCCGCAGAAGAAGTGGATGTGGATGAGATCTTCAAGATCGTTGAGGAATTCCCGCGTTTCCCGGGTTGTGAGGATATGGCCGGCACGGCAGCTGAGAAAAAATCCTGTGCGGACAAAAAGATGCTGGAATTCATTTATGACAATATCCGATATCCGCACGTTGCGGTGGACAACGGTATCGAAGGCACGGTCCTGGTCAAGTTTGTGGTAGAAAGAGACGGACGGATCACCGGCCTGGAAGTGCTGAAGGATATCGGCGGCGAGTGCGGCAAAGAGGCTATGCGGGTAGTGGAACTGATGAACGACTTGCCCGAACGCTGGACGCCCGGAAAACAAAGGAATGTGCCTGTACGGGTGATCTTTAATTTGCCGGTACGGTTCAAGCTTCAGCCGAGGACTTGACGGTTATTTTGGTTAATGGTTGTTTGTTGTGGTTTATGGTTGTTTGTTGTGGTTAATGATTGTTTGTTGTGGTTTATTTTGGTTGAGGGCCGGCAATAATAAACAATAATAAACAATAATAAACTATAATAAACTATAATAAACAAAAATAAACAGGGCTGCCCGGATGTGATCGGGCAGCCCTGTTTTTTTGTTGAACAACTATATTATTTCTTCTTCTTACCCTGGTCCTTCTGGTCTCTTTGCCGCTGTTGTTCCTTCATAGCGGCTTCCAGCCGTTCCTGGAAACCCGATTTCTTTTTGGGTTTCTTTCGGAAGGCGTCCATTTCAGCTTTTATCTTATCCTGGTCGATAATATAATTCTTGGTGACGACCGTTTGGGCGATATTGAGGATGTTGCTGAACAGGAGGTAGCAGGTGAGGCCTGAGGCGAAACTGTTGAAGAACCCGAGGAACATGACCGGCATGATGTACTGCATGTATTTCATCATGGGGTTGGAGCCGAAGTCCATGTGCTGGGTGTTGTAATAGGTATAGGCCAGTGTAGTAACGGCCCACAGCAGGGTGAACATGCTGATATGCGAGCCGAAACCCAGCGGAAGTTCGACGGGCAGCCGCCAGAACACGTCATAGGACGAAAGGTCGGTGGCCCACAGAAAGCTGGCTTGCCGGAACTCGATGGATGCCGGGAAGAAGCGGTACAGCGCGAACCAGATGGGCATCTGCAGGACCATCGGCATGCAGCCGCCGAGCGGATTGACGCCGTGTTCGCGGTACATCTTCATGGTTTCCAGTTGCTGCTGCTGGGCGTCGTCCTTGTACCTGTTTTTCAGGCTTTCGATCTGGGGCTTCAGCGCGCCCATTTTCGACTGGGAGTACAGCATCCTGTACGTGAGCGGGTACAGCAGCATTTTCACCAGCAGGGTCAGGGCCAGAATGACGAGACCTGCGCTGCCGATAAAACTGGACAGGAAGGTGAAAATAGGCCGGATGATCCACCGGTTGATCGTCCCGAAAAAACTCCAGCCGAAGGGGATCACATCTTCCAGCTCATAGCCGAGATCGCGGAGGCGCTTGAATTCGTTCGGTCCGGAATAGAGGGTCATCGCGAAGGATTCGCTCGGACTGTGGCCGTAAGGGATATCGATATCCGACCGGAGGGTTTTGAGGTTATCCTGGGTCGGGTCGAGCACCTGAACTTCCATCCGTGCCGATTTGAACGCTTGTTCGGCGATCAGGGACGAATTGAAAAACTGGTTGGTATTGCTGATCCATTTCAGGGCTTTGTCATTGATCTCTTCGACGTCGTTGGAGGTGCAGGAGCAGTAGTCCGGCGAGTCCTCAACGGGTTTGTAGTAGATCGTGGAATAGTTGCGTTCGTAGCGCGTATTCCGTTCGAGTTTGTCCAGGTTATTGAGCCAGGTCAGTTTGAAGCTCTGGGCGTCGTTTGCCAGGACTTGCTGGAGGCCTTCCAGTTTGATATCGTAATCGATGGCGTAGGTGCCGTCGGTCAGCGTATATTTCTGTTCGAAATAACCGCCGTTCGTGGCCGGCGCCCTGAACGTAACCGATTGACCGCTTTTGTCGGAAGAAAAATAGAGGTCGCCGGTATTGACGCCGCCCGAGGGCAGGTTGGCCATCGGAAGGAAATAGTCGAACCGGTTGTGGACATCCTCCAGCAGTTTGAGGTTGGATTTCAGTTCGTTTCCTTCGGTATCCTCCTGGATCTTGAAGTATTTTTTGAGCTCAACTTCCTTGATGCGGCCGCCTTTGCTGTTCAGGACCAGTTTCATCAGGTCGTTTTCGATCGTGATGAGCTCTTCCGAACCGGTTGAAGCGGGGGCGAAGGGGCCGAATGCTGCACTTTGGCGGACCAGACTGGTCGAGTCATCCAAAGCGGTCAGGGTGTCGGCGGCCGGGGAGAAATTTGCCGTGTTGGCGGCTGTATCGGCATTGAGCGCTTCCTGCGCCATAGCGATGGAATCCTGAATCCGTTTTTGCTGCTCCAGTTCGTCAGCGGAAGGCATCATAAACCGCTGCCACACAATCAAGAGGACGAAAATCAGGACAAATCCGATTATTGTATTCCTGTCCATTCAATTTTTAATAATTCAAAAACAGCGGCAAAGCTACAACTTTGCCCGAAGGTATTGCAATTCTGTTCGACTTATGTTGAGATGCACCTGACGAGCGCCGGATTAAAGTGTCGTAGCGCCCGCTTTTGCCGCCTTTATTTCGGCCTCCTTCCGGCCGGGATAGGTTGCCAGGGCGTTTTCCAGGCAGTCCATTGCCTTTTCCAGGTCGGCGGTGTTCAACACGAAGGCGAGCCTGACTTCCTGCTGGCCCAGGCCGGGGGTGGCATAAAAGCCCTGACCGGGCGAGATCATCAGCGTGGCGCCCTGGTATTCAAAGGATTCGAGCAACCAGCGGCAGAAGATTTCGGCATCGTCGATCGGCAGGCGGGTAAAGCAATAGAAGGCGCCGCCGGGCAGGTAGCTGATCACGCCCGGCATTTTCCGGAGGCGGTTGAATACGGTTTTCCTGCGGCGGTCGTATTCCTCCCTGACCTCGTCGAGATAGGCGTCGTCCATTTCCAGGGCGGCTTCGGCCAGGATCTGCCCGAACCCCGGGGGGCTGAGCCTGAGTTTGGCAAACCGGTTGATGGCTTCCAATATGGCCGGGTTGAAGGCGATGATGGCGCCCACCCGTGCGCCGCAGGCGCTGAAACGCTTGGAGATGGAATCTACCACCAGGACGTGGTCGCGGATAGACTGGAGCCGCAATACGGAATAGAACTCCTGCCCGTCGAAGCAGAATTCGCGGTAGACCTCGTCGGCAAACAGGAAAAGATCGTGGCGTTTTACGACATCCGCCAGGGCTTCCAGCGACGCTTTGGAATAGAAGCTCCCGGTTGGGTTGTTGGGGTTGGTGATGAGTACCCCGCGGGTGCGCGGACCGACCGCGGCCTCAATGGCCTCCACGGGGGGCAGATCGAACCCGTCCTCGATATTGCAGGTGATCGGCCGGATATGGATGCCGGCCATCAGGGCGAAACCGTTGTAATTGGCGTAGAACGGCTCGGGGGCGATCACTTCGTCGCCCGGATTGAGGCAGGCCAGAAACGCCAGCAGCAAAGCTTCGGATGCGCCTGTGGTGACAATGATATCATCGGGGTGGGTCTCCACTTGGAATTTCCGGAAATAGGCGGTCAATTTCTGCCGGTAGGACAGGTAGCCTTCCGCCGGGCTGTATTCCAGGATGGTCTTATCCGAATTGCGAACGGCTTCCAGCGCACTGGGCGGGGTTGGGATATCCGGTTGGCCTATATTGAGGTGGTATACCTTCTTACCGGCAGCTTTGGCTTTTTCGGCAAGGGGCGCCAGTTTTCTGAATGGTGACAAAGGGGCGTTTTGCCCCCTTTCTGATACGAGCGGCATGCTGCACTTTTTTTATGAAGGTGCAAAGATACAGGAGTCGGGGAATTATTTCAATTGATTCGATTGATTCGATTGTTTGATTGATCCGATTTTTCGATTTTTCGATTGTTCGATTGATTCGCCACGCCGCGGCGTGGTCGATTGGTCTTGCCCTCAGTTCCTCGATTCTTCAGTTCCTCAGTTCCTCAATATAGGATTTTTCGATTGATTCGATTCCTCAATTCCTCGATTCCTCAATTCCTCCATTGATCCGATCGGGGGATTAAACGACGACCAAGATAAGAAGAGCAGGTTTATTCTTTGACCGGTAATAATTGGAAGGATTTGAAAAATTGTTCGGTATCGACATTGGTGTTGCGCTGCAGGTGCGCTACCGTCTGAATGGCGTAATACCGGGTTCCGGCCACGAATGCCAGGGTCCGGATGGTACTTTTTCCGCCCATGTAGTCGATGCGCCACCGGCGCCCGGGGAACCCCTGGACCTCATCCCTGGCCTGGTAAACCACTTCGCCGGCTACGCTGTTGGCCGCAGCGGCCACCGTGGCGTCGAAAAAGTCCTTGAGCAGATCGGTGGAATCGGAGCTGACGGCGCCTTCAGGATAATCGCAATAGCTGACCATGTAGATCAGGTTGCCTTCCGGGATCCCCGGCGTTTGATTGAACAGGGTGTGGTAGATCAATTCTCCGAGCGCCGTAGGTACGGTATCGTTCTTTTCGGTGATCTCACCCGGCGCCATCACGCGAAAAGCGCCTTCAACGGACTTGAATTCCTTCCATTCCTCCGCAAAAACCTGACCCCGGAGCGGTTGGGCGATTATCATGAAGAAGCCCGGGATCAATATCAACAGCAATTGCTTCATTTGCATTCGGCGGTTTATGCCTTTTTTGAACAAACAAAAGATAGCGGGGAAGGTTGATTGGTTGTATCCGGGGGCAAGGAATGCAAAATGTAAAAGAAAAAATGGGAAATGTGAAAGTAGGGCGAAGGCAAAAACCGGCCCTGAGACCCGGCGCAACGCGTACTTCCGAATTTCCACTTCTGCATTTCCCATTTGAACTTTCACCCAACTTTTTCCCCTGCAAAACCAAAAATCCCGATATTGGCCGGCATGAGCCTGGACCGACCGCCGCTGGAGCTGAATGCCGATTTTCAGTATATCCTCGATGTTTTGGAAAACACGAAGGGAAACCTGTTCATTACCGGGCGGGCAGGGACGGGTAAGTCCACCCTGCTGCAGTTGTTCAGGAATACGACCCGAAAGAAAACGGTGGTGCTGGCGCCCACAGGGATTGCTGCCCTGAACGTCAAAGGGCAAACGATCCATTCCTTTTTCGGCTTCCCGCCGCGGCCGCTCACCCGGCAGGATATCAAAAAGAGGGCCAACCGCCGGTTGTTTCAACGGGTGGAGGTATTGGTGATTGACGAGATCTCGATGGTGCGGGCGGATCTGCTGGACAGTATCGATTATTTCCTGCGCATCAACCGGGAAAACCCGATGCCGTTCGGCGGGGTGCAGGTGGTGTTTTTCGGCGACCTGTTCCAATTGCCGCCGGTCGTGTCTTCGGAGGTGGAATCCGGGTTGTTCAGTTCTTTTTACGAATCCCCGTATTTTTTTTCCGCCCAGGTTTTCAACGATCCGACCTTTGCCATGGAAATGGTCGAACTCAGGAAAGTGTACCGGCAGGAGAACAGGCGTTTCCTCCGGTTGCTGGATGCCGTCCGGCTCAACCAGATCGATCAGGACGACCTGACGGAGCTGAATGAACGGTGCATTCCGGATTTTGAGGCGGGGGAATTCTTCATTACCCTTTCTGCGCGGAATGCCCGGGTGGACGCCATTAACCGGGCCGAGATGGACAAGATCCCCCTGCCGCCGGCAGTGTATACAGCAACCGTAAAAGGCGATTTCCCGGCCAACCAATACCCGGTGGACCCGGCGCTGGCCCTGAAATTGAATGCGCAGGTGATGCTCGTCAGGAACGACCCCGAGAAGAATTATGTCAACGGCACCATCGGCCGGGTGGTGAAGCTGGAAACGGACAAGATCACCGTGACCGTGGAGGAATCGGACGGCAGCCGCCGCAATGTGGAGGTCGGACAGGCGGAATGGGAGATTCTCCGCTATCGCCTGCATCCGGAAGACCCCAACCGGATCGAAGCCGAAGCGGTGGGTTCCTTCGTGCAGTTCCCGGTCAAGCCGGCATGGGCGGTCACCGTCCATAAGGCGCAGGGCCAGACCTTCGAAAAGGTCATCATCGATCTGGGAAAGGGCGCTTTTGAACACGGCCAGACCTATGTGGCCCTCAGCCGTTGCCGGACCCTGGAGGGCATCGTGCTTCGGCAGCCCCTCCGGTACTCGGACATACTTGTGGATCAGCGGGTTGTGGAATTTTATGAAAGAAATTTCTAAGGTAAGGGTATTAAATCCTGGGAATTTTTAATTTTGTAATCGAACATTCCGCGTTCGACACAGGATATTAGGTTAATCGAAACTCAGTACAATGGCCAAGAAGTCTAGAAAAGAAATGCGTTATGAACGCCTCGACAAACGCGACAGCAAGAAGTTCATGACAGTTGTCGTTGTTGCCACACTGGCGCTGTTGATCCTGCTTTACTTCATCTATCAGAACTCCTGACCCCTCACTCCAGCGTGAACAGCCGCCAGATCTGTTCGTCCGGCGGGTCTCCGGTAATGGTGACGGGTTGTTTGGATACCGGGTGTACAAAGCTCAGGCTTCGGCAATGCAGGTGGATTGACGCGTCCCGGTTGGGTTGGTCAAATCCGTATTTCACATCTCCGCGGATGGGGCATCCGATTTTGGAGAGCTGTACCCTGATCTGGTGGGGGCGCCCAGTCAGCGGCTTGACCAGCAGGAGGCGTTTTGTTCCCAATTCACCGATCAGTTCGTAAGAGAGTTCCGCTTTTTTGGTATCCTTCACCCCTTTGGGGATCTTGTCGTACCCTTTTACAATATTGCGGCTTTCGTCCTTGACCAGGTAGTGTACCAGGTTACCGACAATGGGATCCGGCCGGGTTTCGACCACGGCGAGGTAATTCTTTTCCACCTCCCGGTCGCGGAAAAGGGCATTCATCCGTTCGAGGGCCTTGCTGGTGCGGGCAAAGACCACCACGCCGCTCACAGGCCGGTCGATGCGGTGAACGATGCCCAGGAATACGTCGCCGGGCTTGTTGTACCGGTCTTTGATATAGGCCTTCACCCAATCGGCGAGGGTGCGGTCACCTGTGGCGTCGCCCTGCACCAGCCATCCGGGCGGTTTGTTGACGGCGATAAGGTGATTGTCTTCGTATAAAACTGTTATCTGCATTTGCGTGTTAAGTCGAAAAGACCGCAAAGATATGAAAATCTCTCTGGGCTTTTCGCCCTGCCCGAACGACACCTTCATTTTTGACGCCATGCTGCACGGCAAGGTCGACACCGAGGGGCTGATATTTGAGCCCGTCATCCGGGATGTGGAGGAATTGAACAAGCTGGCTGCCCGGGGGGGGCTGGATATGACCAAGCTGAGTTACCATGCCTTCGCCCATTTGCGGTCGGGGTATGTACTGCTGGATGCCGGCAGCGCGCTGGGGAACAATTGCGGCCCGCTGCTCATCGCGCGGCAACCGCTGACCGGCGCGGAGATCAATGCCGGGCCTATTGCTATTCCCGGCGCCTGGACGACTGCCAATTTCCTGTTGGGGCTGGCTTATCCCGGAGCGTTGAACAAGGTGGAAATGCTGTTTTCCCGGATCGAGGATGCCGTTCTGAACGGAGAGGTGATTGCGGGGCTGATCATCCACGAGAACAGGTTTACCTACCGGCAAAGGGGTTTGGTGAAAATTGCCGACCTGGGGGAATACTGGGAATCCCGGACGGGCATGCCGATCCCGCTCGGGGGGATTGCCGTCCGGCGCGATCTGGAACCTCAACTGCGGCAAAAGATCAACCGGGTAATGGCGCGTTCGGTGGCCCATGCCCTGGATCATCCTGAGGCGCCGATGCCCTACGTGCGGCAATACGCCCAGGCTATGGACGATGAGGTCATGATGGCGCATATCGGCTTGTACGTCAATGACTTTACCCGGGACCTGGGCGACCGGGGGAAATCGGCCGTAACGCGATTGTTCGCTGAAGCAGCCGCGGTCGGCGTGATTGATGCGGGTGGCGATATGTTGTTTTTGGAGGATGAATTTTCCTGATTGTTAAATATTCTGCCGGTTCAGTTCTTTCACGGCGTAATCGCAAGCCCTTGCGGTAAGCGCCATATAGGTCAGCGACGGATTCTGGAAGGCGGAAGAGGCCATGCACGAACCGTCGGTGATGAATACATTGGGCGCGGCCCAGAGCTGGTTATGTGCATTGAGCGCGCTGGTTTTCGGGTTTTTTCCCATGCGGGCGGTTCCCATTTCGTGGATGCCGAACCCTATAGCGGTATCCCCCTGGTAGGTGGCCACGTTTTTGGCGCCGGCTGCTTCGAGCAGTTCAACGCTGTCTGACAGCATCTGTTTGGTCATTTCCCGTTCGTTTTCCCCGAAGCCGCAATCCATGGCGAGCGTGGGCAATCCCCATTTGTCCTTATTGTCTGAATCCAGGAATACCCGGTTGGATTCATAGGGCAGGCACTCGCCGAAGGGGAACATCTGGATGACCCATTTCCCGTTTTCGGCCTTGCTGACGGCATCCTTGTATTCGGCGCCGAAGCCCAGTTCTACTTCCTTCATGGCCGCAATTTCTCCCCATCCCTGCCGCCATCCGCTGCCGAACATGCCAAATCCGCGGAGGTAATTGGGTTGTACGTCGTCGCCGATGTTGCGGTACCTGGGGATCAGGAAGAGGCTGGGATTCCGGCCGTAATAGTACCGGTCTTCAAAGCCGTCGAACTCGCCGGTGGCCCCCACCTGAAAATGGTGATCCATAAGGTATTTTCCGATTACGCCGCTGTCGTTGCCGAATCCGTCCGGGAACCTGCCGCTGGTGCTGTTGAGCAATAGCCAGGTTGTGTTCAGCGTACTTGCGCAGACGAAGATGATCCGGCTCCGGAATTCGTGCATTTCGCCGGTTTCAGCGTCCAGAACCCGGACGCCCGTCGCCTTGCCGGTTGTTTCATCCAAGAGGAGTTCTGTTGCGATGCTGTGATTGCGGAGGGTGAGATTGCCGGTTTTGAGGGCGTCCGGAATGGTGGAGGTTACGCTGGTGAAATAGCCGCCGTAGGGGCATCCGCGGGTGCAGAGGTTGCGAAACTGGCAACGGCCGCGTTCCTTGTGGGTATCGTCGGTCAGGTGGGCGGGGCGGCCGGGAGTGAGTCGCCGGCCCGGGAATTTCTTCTCGATCTCGGTTTTGAAGTGTTCCTCTACGCAATTCAGCGGGATATGGGGCAGAAAGTGAGGGCTGTCGGGGACCTGCGGAATGCCCGAAGCCAGGCCGCTGATGCCGGCGTATTGTTCGACATAGCTGTACCAGGGTTCGATGTCCGCATACCGGATCGGCCAGTCGGCGCCATGGCCGTCGCGGGCGTTTTCCTCGAAATCGCGTTCGCTCCACCGCCAGCACTGCCTTCCCCAGATGAGGGACTTGCCCCCGGTCTGATAGCCGCGGATCCAGTAAAAGGGCCGTTTCTGGGTGTAAGGGTGGTCGGTATCTTTGGTGAAAAAGTGTTTGGTCTCTTCGTTGAAGGCGTAATTTTTGGATTGGATCGGATAGTCGCCAAGGGTGGCTTCCGTATCCATGCCGCGGTAGGGGTCCTTCCAGGGCGGGTTCATGGCGGTGGGATAGTCCTTGACGTGCTCAACGGGGCGGCCGCGTTCGAGACAGAGGACCTTCAGGCCTTTTTCGGTGAGCTCCTTGCAGGCCCAACCGCCGGAGATGCCTGAGCCGATGACGATTGCGTCGTATTCCATGGTTAGTTATTTAGTAGCGACGCATGATGATGCGTCGCTTTGTCGTAAATGGAACGCATGATGATGCGTCGCTTTGTCATAAATGGAACGCATGATGATG
>CALMYQ010000091.1 GCA_937873655.1 uncultured Lewinella sp.
CTTCACCCATACAAAAAAACGCAGGACGGTTTTGCGGTCAAATTGAACAGCCTACATTTAACCGCCTGATTATCCTCTCATCCCTGCCTACCGGCAGGCAAGCTCAAACCGTCCCTCTCCACCCCCAATACCCAAACGCCCGCTTCACCTATCCGTTCGCGTGTCTCCGCCCGGAGATACCGCGCCTGTTCGATCTGTTGGGGTTGGTCGCCGCGGCAAAAATAGCTGTGGATGGCCCGCCTTGGCGCCAGGGTCCGGTTGGTGGTACCCCCGTGCCAGGTATGCGAATTGAAAATAACCACCGTACCTGCCGGCGCTTCGATCAGGATCTCCTGCTCGTGATGATCCATAGGATCCTGCATTTCCACCTCGGGCAGGTTGCCCTTTAAATGCGTTCCGGGGACGATCCGGGTGGCTCCGTTCTCAGGGGTGAAATCATCGAGCAGCCAGATGGAGTTGCAGACTTTATAGTCGCCGGGGCTAACGGCTTCATGCCAGTCGGCGTGCAGTTTTTGCAGACCCATACCCGGCTTGGCCGCCCTATAGTTGAGGGACGAGAGTTGAAGATCGGAGCCCACCACATGGGCAACAGCGGCCAATACTTTGGGGTGGGTATAGAACTGATCAAATATTTGTCCCTTGTTCACCAGGTCTGCAAGGCGGTCGGCGCCGGCCTCCTTGGGGTGCCGGATATGTTTGGAGTCCAGCAGCTCGGAACCGGCATTTTCGCCTTCTTCCTGCATCAACCTCGCCAGGTGGTCGCGGATGGCTTGCACTTCATCGTCATTGAGCAGGCGGCCCAGGTTGAGGTAGCCGTTTTGGTCCAGGAAAGTTTTTTCCTCATCTGATAATGTGTTTTCATGCACGCCGAGTGCGGAAAGGGTCTGCCAGCTCATGTGGGTTGGTTTAGGACCAAAAGGTAGGGCGAATTTCAGGAATTTTAACGGTTTGGAATTTGAAGAATTAGAAACCCCCGTCATTTTTCCGACGGGCAATAGAAAAATGAAAAAAATCCTTCGTCGTGCAGCGAATGTCATCCTGATCTGATTTAACCCAAAATCAATGTCAACTGCCGTACGCCGCAACGAATAAATGTTTGTCACACATTTCCATTTGAGGGCTTATACAGGCAGTAAATCGTCAATCCGAATTCCCTTGACTGAACAGGACATTATAACAGGTTGCCAGGAAGGCGTTCCGCGTTGCCAGCGAGAACTGGTAGACCGGTACGCGCCTATGTTGCTGACCGTAGCCCGGCGGTACGCGCGCGACCAGGCAACCGCCCAGGATATTCTTCAGGATGCGCTCTTGAGGATATTTCAGGCCATCCCCAGGTATCAGCCGTTCGGTTCGTTTGAAGCCTGGATGCGCCGGATTGTAGCCACCTCTGCGCTGCAATACCTGAATAAAAAGTGGATGAGAAAGGAGTTCAATAATCTGGATAACAACGACGAGCCGCTGGAAATGCCTGATATCTACGGTCGGCTGGGGGCGGAAGACCTGCTCGAACTGATCGCCAGGTTGCCCGAAGGGTATCGGCAGGTCTTTAACCTGAGCGTGATGGAACAGTACACCCACGCCGAGATCGCCGGGATGCTGGGTATCTCAGAAAGCTCTTCCCGGTCGCAACTGGTGCGCGCCAGAAGGCAATTGCAAACCATGATTGCAAACCGGGAAAAGATCAGGATATGAAGACCCAGGATTTTGACCGGCACGTGCGCAAAACCCTGAATGGGTACGACAGCGAACTGGATACGGAGTCGCTTTGGCTGGAGCTCGGCCCAAAATTGAATGGAGTCAAACGGTCGGCAGCGTGGAAATCACGAGGCTGGCTAGGTTTCGGCCTGCTGGCGATGACCCTGCTCCTTGGCGGCCTTTTCTTTAAAGGCGTTGATTGGAAAGAACAACCCGCTGTTGAAACCCGGCCACACCATGAAAAAGATCTCCCTGGAGAGGGACAAAAAACCATGAAACCTCTGGGTGCCTCCCCTGAATCCCGTACCGATAGGAAACTGCCGGTACGGGAAGGGGAGCCTTTAACTGAAGCGGCTTCAAATACCCGGATCGAGCCCCGGCGTGGCCTCCTGTTCAATACCCCGCCGCCATTAAAAGCCGGAGAAAATGAGATCAATGAGTTTGTTCCGGGAAAAGCAGCCGGACCGGAAGTAAACCCCGGGGCAAAGGATGACCGGGGAGGCAAAGAACGGACTAAAGCCCAGGCGCTGTCCGGGGAAACCGGTTTGCCTGTACCGGTATCCTCCGATTTTACGCGCGAAAATACCCTGGCGTCCGATGATACCAAAAAAGATCCGGCAACCGGGACCATCGGGTACCTCCCGGAACAATTACCTGGCGATTCCACTTCCAGCAATCGCTTGCCAACCGATCAGCCGGGCCCGCAGGAAACCAACGCCGCCCACACAAAAAACGGCCTCCCCGACCTGTCTTCCACTTACGATCAGACCCCGGGTTCCGGTCATGCACAAAAACCTTTGTCAGGCCCTAATGCAGCGGATAAATGGACCCGGATCATCGGGATTCCAACAGTTCTTGACCTGACCTCAGCAAAACAAAACCGGGAGATGAACCGCTTGCCGGGCGGCTTTTTACCCAATACCAGCTTTTTGAAGAAACTGCGGTGGCTGGCCCAGGTGGAATACGGCGCCGGCCGACCCCGTAAATTCCTGGGTCAGCACCCGGCGGATGCTTACCTCGAAGCCCGAAAGGCAACCGAAAGTCCGCTTGAATTTTTCAGGTCCGGATTCCTGGCAGGAGTCCAGGAGTGGTCCGGGTTTTATCTGATGGGTGGCCTGGCCTATTCCCGGATCCGGGAAGAATTTACGGAGAAAGAAATCATTACGGCATCCGATTCCATGTATGCCAATATAATCGAAATCCATATCAGCCCGCGGGGTGATACCACCTTCACATACGGATCTGCAACCGATAGCCTGCCGCTGGTGTTGAGCCGGGGATCCTACAATGATTATAAACTGTACGACCTTCCGGTCAAATTAGGTTACGAGTTTAACTTCAACCATTGGTCGGTTGCCTTGGAGGGCGAGGTCGCCATCAATCTACGCCTGCGGGCCCGCGGGAAAATCCTGGATAAACAAGGGCAAATCCAACTGCTGGACCGCCAGGGACTGTTCAAACCCCGGACCGGTTTCAGTTATTCGGGTAGCGCCAGACTAGGGTATTCTTTCAACCGCCACCTGCAGTTTGTCGCAGGCTTTGATTATAGGTCCTATCCGATTGATTTCATGCTGTCTGCTTTTAACGAGGTGCGCCAGCGATATAACTTGCCGGGGTGGAGCGCCGCGGTTCAGTGGCGATTCTGAACCCGGACACCAAAGATTAAATGTAAAGGAATTCAGATTTGGAAGGGCGACGGCGAAAGTGTCGTTCTCCCCAAGTTTTTTTTAAAAAATCAGGTTTCCATGCAGCGTTGAACCCCGGAATAGGATTTAGGAGAAAATCCGCATCCTAGCCTGGAGCGGAACATAAATTAAAAAATGAAGACCATGAAAAAGCGTTATTTAATTCTGGTGTTTGGTCTTGCCGCCGTTTGGGCATGCCGCAAGGATTTCGAAGAAACCGTGATCATTAAATCCGATTACACGCCGTCTGTCGTCAGAGTCACCGGCAACATTATGTTAAAGGTGGAGGATGAAGCGGGAAACCCTATTGAAAACGCGCCGGTTTTTGTAGATAATGAAAGCGGGGTGACCGGAACGGGAGGAGTCCTCCAATTCAGGGATATTGACTTGAATGCCAACGGAACCCTGGTCAAAGCAGATCTGCCGGGGTATTTCCATGGCTCAAAACGGATTTACCCCAGGGAAAATTCAACCAATTATGTAACACTCACCCTGATGCCCATCCAACAGACCGAGCTGATAAATGTCGGCGCCGGGGGGGGGATTACTTTGGATGGAGGAGCGCGGATCGAAATACCGGCAAACGCAATTGTGCATCCTGATGGGACTATCCCCGCTGAAGCCCGGATCAGCGCCCGCTGGCTGGATCCGACTGCTGAAAACCTGGGACAGATCATGCCCGGCGGTCTCCAGGGCATTAGCACTGATGGCAAAGAAGTTGCCTTGTTGTCCTATGGCATGCTGGCAGTTGAATTGACGACTTCTTCCGGGGAAAAGCTCGCTTTGGCAGAAGGGGTAAAAGCAACGCTGCATTTTCCGATACCTGCCGGGTTAAAGGCCGGCGCGCCGGAAAAGATCGCCCTATGGCATATGGATGAAGATACCGGATACTGGCGCGAAGAGGGACAGGCTTTGCGAAGCGGGGATGAATATATAGGGGAGGTTTCCCATTTTTCCTTCTGGAATTGCGATTTTGGTTTTGACTTTGTCAACGCTACGGGGAGGGTGGTCACCAGCGGAAGAAACCCATTATCGAATTTACGGGTAGAAATTGTGCTGGAATCGCTGGGATTGAGCGCATTCGCGTACTCGGATGCTGAAGGTTTTTTTGGTGGCCCCATACCGAAAGGCCAGCCATTGATCCTCCGAATCCTGAACAAATGCTCGGAAGTGGTTGTGGAACAACAGATCGGTCCCTTTGACGAAAATGCCGATTTAGGCGAGTTTGTTATTGAAGCGAACAATTACACCACCCTGCTCCAGGGAGGTCTGGTGGATTGTGAAGGGAATCATATCCAAAATGGTATCGTTCGGGTATGTTCCGGGAACTATTGTCAGGTTTTCCTGGCACAAAGCGACGGTACCTTTGAGATCACTTTTCTGTATTGTAATTCCCAGGAAGATCTTCATGTATCGGGCATAGACCTGGATGCACACCTGGAAAGCGACCCCTTGACCTTACCAGCAGACCAGGAGGTCAGCTCAGTGGCCCTGGCAGCATGCGGGAACCCATTAGATAACTATTTGCTGGTCAGTATCGGCAAGACAGTCCGGGTTTATCCGTATATCCAGTACTTTTTCGAACCGTCTGAAGGGCACTATTTTTCCTATGAAGCCCCTGTCGGCGTCTTTACCGAACTGTTTCATTTCGGCATACCCACAAAGGACACCATTCCCAACATACCGATAACCAGCGGTATCTCTTTTGCGACCATGGGTTACTGGCCGGAACTGGCAAACGGAAGTTGCTTGCCGCCATCCTGTGATCTGACGGTAACTTTGACCAAATTCGGCCACATCGGAGAGTATATCCGCGGTACTTTCACCGGTACAGTCCTGCTGACCGGAGTACTTTCCCATGAAGAGGCGCCTTATCCCATCAGCGGGGAGTTTTCCGTGCTGAGGGATCAATAAGGAGCAACCATTTGAAAAAGAATCAACCTGACTGAAAATGAAATTTAATCAGTGGCGGAACAGTAAAATGGCGGGGTATGGATAACCAGAATTTTGACCGACGATGCAGGGAGATTTTGGAGCCTTATCCCTCTCCGCTGGATACCGATGCGCTGTGGAAAGAGCTGGAGCCCGATCTAGCCCGGAAGAAAAAAAAGAGACCGCCGCTTATTTGGTGGTGGTTCGGCCTTGGCTTTTTGACGGCAATCGTCCTGACGGCAAATGGGTGGTTCCATTCCTTCCGACATCAAACTGCCGGCCTTTCTGCCTTTGCTGTGGCTGAAATACCTGTGGGAAATGAAAGCTCCGCTTGTGAGGAAGTAGAAATGACACCTGTTCCCTCCCAGACGGCTCCAACCGGAGGAAGACCAAACGGCGCCTTTGAGGCTTTCGTGTCGTCTGCCCGAAACCAGGGCCTGGCTCGTCAACCTGGGTTGAGTCCGATAGCCGGAAACGGGGAAAAGGATAATAAACCGGTAGGAAGGCCGCTGACCGGCAGTCCCGAACAAGGCGATCTTCCCGGTCTCTCTGATGTCGAAAATGCACTTTCCGGACTGCAAGGGTCATCTGCGTTCGATCCGGTGGATGCGTCCGGAAAATTACCGGAAAGGTGGGGGATTACCGATGGGATTCCTCCGCTCTTCCGGCTGCTTTCCCGAAAGGAAATTTTGGTGCCCCCCCGCACAACCAATCCGCCTCAGCAGGAATTTCGGCGTGTCCGCCGCCTGCGCTGGTTTGTCCGCCCGGAAGGCGGTTTAAGCGGTGCCTTCAAATCCCTGGAACAGGATACCGTTTCCGCATTGCTCAATGAACGCAGGCAAACTGAAAAGCCGCTGGAGGCGGTGCATGCCGGATTGATGGTGGGCGCTCAACATCCGTCAGGGTGGTACTTGTCAGCAGGACTGGCGTATACCCGCATCAATGAGCGGTTCGATTTCCAGACCAGCGTCACGACCGTTGATACCATCCCGAACGGCATTACGGACATCATCATCGGAGCAAACGGCGATACAACTTTCATATACGGTCCGGTGGCGGTTTCTGAAACGGTCATCTATCACAAACGGACCTATAATCGCTATATCCTGGCAGACCTGCCCATTGCGGCCGGATTTGAATGGGAGGGTAACCGCTGGTCATTGGCGGCGGAGGCAGGGATTGCGGTGAACCTGATGCTGCGAACCCGCGGGCAGATTCTGGGGCCCGATGGAGGTTTCGAATCGCTGGAAGGGAGCGGGGTGCTGCGTCCGAAAACAGGTTTGAGCTATTTCGGCAGCCTTCGGTTGGGATATGCGGTCACCCCGCATTTGCGATTGACGTTTTCGCCGGCCATCCGCGCCTATCCGACTCATTTTTTGCAGGATTTTCCGGGCGGTATTCGCCAAAGTTACACCCTCATCGGGGTTAGCGCCGGCGTGAAGTGGCGGTTCTAGAAAGGCATTAAAGTAGTAAATAGTAGGAATTTGGAGTTGTCGGGAGGGGGCCGTCAGGTTTGTCCCTCCCGGTTTTTTATCCATAGGATTATCCCATTCCTTGCCGCACCGCTTCGACGCCTGAAGAAGGGAAGAACCAGTGTGAAAGTTTTCATAAAATCGCCGATCCGCTTGACAATGCCCTCAAAAAATCTTAAATTGCAGGTTAATGAACATCGTCAGAATATTTGCGTAATAACCTTTGTCCCTGTGAAATTGACTTTACGCTACACGGAGAACTGAATGAAACCTTGACTTTGCGACTATCGAAGGTATTGATCTGAACCCGTTTTTACTCATTTAAATAGCTTCCCATGATCATTATGCTAATCTTTCTGGCAGCCCTGCTGTTGGTCAGGCTTGACCTGGTAAACCGGGCTTCCTCGCGATTCTGAAAGATGTTGAGTTTTCTTGCTTAGGACTGATTTTGACATCTTATCACGAAACGACAGTGCCTGGCTTTGATTATTCAGGGTCAGGCACGCCTGTTTTTGACAACTGACCACTGACCACTGACCACTGACCACTGACCACTGACCACTGACCACTATCTCTTTCTCACCGCATCAAACATCCGCCTGATCTCTTCCAGTTTGAATATATCGGCATAGCCCGAGGCCAGCACGTATTCCACGTCGCCCTGCACGAAAACATACCGGAAACCGTAGCACTCGGCTCCCTCTATATTGTTCTGATAGATGAACCCGTCCTCTGTTTCCTCGACCACTTTGCTGAAATACCGGGCGTCCCTGACCAGGTCGAGCTGTTCGGCCTTGATACTGGAAATGTCGTTGGTTCTGGCCGCAGAAGACAGGATCTGGATCGAATAAAAATCTCCTTTTTTGACGGTGACGTCCTGGACGAACCCCATCTTTTTGGACCTGACCACCGCACTGTCCGGCGCGTGGATGGTGATGGGGAGCCCGTATTCCAGCAGGTCCAGCTTTTTCCAGTTGTCGGAAGGGTCGCGATGGCAGGCAATCAAAGCGATGAGCACGGCGGAGGTCAGTACTGCGATCAGTTGTTTCATAGTCCGGTTTTTATTTGAGGTACCAATGCCAAATGTAAGCATAATACCCGGCAGATTCTTTTGAAGGCAGACGGATCCGGAAAACCATAAAATTGATTCGATTGAACCAATCGAATCAATCCCCTCCTACGCTGAAGCTTCGGCGGGCGGTGGAATCAATCGAACCAATCCCCTCCTACGCTGAAGCTTCGGCGGGCGGTGGAATCAATCGAATCAATCGAATCAATGCATCTGATCAAACACCCGCACGATCTCCAGCACCTGCCAGATGTCGTCGTAGTGTTTCTTGACCTGGTCGAAACCCAGATTGGAATAAAAGATCTCCGGTTCGAGAAGGTCTTCGGAAGTGCCGAGCGCTGCATATATTTTTCGGTCCTCGAACGCGATATACAGGTCGTGACCGGTTTTTTTGTAATATTCGTAGAGGGCGTCCTGCATGGGTTTGGTCAACACATCGTGCACAACGGTTTCCTCGGTGGCGTAGACGATGAAGTTGTCCCTGAATTTGACGGATTCGATCTCATCCGCTACGTCTTTTCCTTCTTTCCAGGCAAAATTCTTCATCGCGCGGGTGAGGTGTTGTCGCTGCCGGCGGGGCCATACGCGGACCGATCCGCTCGTTTCCTCGTTGAAGGTAGCCAGTACGTAGATGCCCTGGAAAACCACCCGGAGCTGGTTGGCCACACTGGAGACTTCCCGAACCGACAATTCACAGAGCTCGAACGGCATTTCACCGATCTTGCCGGCGATGTAGTCTTCGCCTTCATAATAATCGAACTTTCCCTCGAAAAGCCCCGAGGCCTTGAATTCGGATTTGCCGATTGACTTCTCAGGGTCGTAATGGAGTTCGCCGACATTGGGCCGCGTTTGGATATAGCTCAGGATCTGCTTGACGATGGCGGGTTTGTAGGTTTTCACAAACCGCTTGACGCTCAGGTAGAGCTGAACGCCATAAAAGGCGACCGGGATCATAATGAACAAGGCCAGGGCCGCAATGCCGAGGTAGAGCTGGAAAATGAAAAGGGCAAAGATGAGCAGGCCCGACCCCAGCAGCAACCTGACCAGACGCCGCCGGCGCCTTTCCATCCGGATCAACTCGGGGTGAATGGCGTGGTTGTAAAACAACTGAAGTGATTTGTCCTTGACGTCCATTTTTTTTTCAGCTCGAATGCCAAAAATAAGGGATTCCCGGAAAAAAGAAACGTGCACCCCGAAATCTTCGAAGTGCACGTTGCCCAGGCCTGTAAGAAAGACCTTTATTCCAATCAGTGCGCCATAGCGTTGACGTGCCTGGTCAGACTGCTTTTAAGGTTGGATGCTTTATTGGCATGCCAGGTGTTTTTCTTGGCCAGTTTGTCCACCATGCTCAACACCTTGGGCAGGAATTTCTCCGCTTCGTCGGTATCTTTCATTTCCCGGAGCTTCTGGATCGCCGTACGGGTGGATTTCTTGTAATAACGGTTTTGAAGACGTTTCTTTGCGTCTTGACGGATACGCTTCAAAGAAGATTTATGGTGCGCCATCGTAAAATAATTCTCAGTTTGTTTAGATCGTAGTAAAAATCGGAGCGCAAATTTAGACGTTTTTAGCATTTCAAAAAAGTTTTTTGTGAATTTTTGCCTTAAACTTTTTCTCAGGCAGCATTTTTACCCGTTCACCGATCTCTTAATCATAATTTAAAACTGCTATGATGAAAGGACATGCACTGCTGTTTTCTCTCCTGTTCCTGGCCGCCGGCCTGAAGGCCCAGCTTTGGCTGGAGATCGGCGGCAAAGCCAATTACGGCCTGACCGGCTATTACAACAAGAACATCATCAATGACCGGCAGCACGATTTCTCCCTCAACGGAGGCCTGGCCTACGGCGGCGTTATCGGGTTGAATATCGGCGATTACCACGGCTTCAACATTGAGGGTTTGAAGGCCACCTCCCAGCAAAAACTGTCCTACCGGGATCTGCTTGCCGATATCGACAACGTGCTCCAGTGGGAAACCTTCGACCTTTATTTCCTCTACCGCTATTATTCGGAAAGCGGCGCCTACTTTGAGATCGGCCCGAAGCTTTCCAAGGTGAAGCTCGTTGAACAGACCCTGGAAAAAAGCCTTTCCGATGTCAAGGACCTGTACGAAGACCAATACCTTTCGGCGGCGCTCGGGCTGGGCGGATTTCTGGCGGGTACCGATATCTTTACCCTCAAACTCGGGATCAGGCTGGAATACGCCTTTCAGGACTTTGTCAACGAAGCCGGTATGGACAGCGGCCAGCCCGCACCGTATACTTCCTACAGCTCCTACACCCCGACCCACCCCGTGCGGGCCACCATCGGGATTGAGCTCAATTTCGGCGTAGGCGGCGTTGCCCAGGCTTCCTGCGGCCGGCGCAGGCTCATGTTCGGTACGCGGTACCGCTAATGCGATTGTAACAGGCCTTAAACAATACCCCGGCGCCGGAATTGCCGGCGTCGGTCGGGCCCCGGCCTTTCGGCGCAGATAGAAGCATAGGCGCTAAAATTGAGAAAAATACTACCTTGGCCGTTGGAATCCAACTTTTACAAATCATGAACGGCCGAAGAACCTTCCTGAAGAACGCTTTGATCACGACAGCTGCCGTCAGTGTCGCCGGATGTACGGCCTCCGCAGTTGAACCAAAGGACGAAAAAACTTCCAAGAAAAATCCGAATTCCCATCCGGGCATTCCCCTTGCCATCGCCACCTGGCCCAACCTCCGTGCAACAGACCTGGCTATGCAGGCCATCGTATTCGGCGGTTCGGCCCTGGATGCCGTTGAAGCAGGCGCAAAAGTGCCGGAAGGAGATGCAGGCGATTCTTCCGTAGGCTACGGCGGTTTGCCCGACAAGACCGGCGTCGTAACCCTCGATGCCTGCATCATGGACGATAAGGGCAACGCGGGCAGCGTTACCTTCCTGCAAAATATCCTGCACCCCATTTCTGTTGCCCGGAAGGTGATGGAAAAGACGCCGCACGTGATGCTCAGCGGCGAAGGCGCGCTGCAATTCGCCCTGGAAGAAGGATTTAAGACCCAGGACCTGATGACCGACTCCAGCCGGATGGCCTGGAACAGGTACCGCGAAAAAATGCAGAACAAGGTGATCGGAGAAGCAAACCACGATACCATCGGCATCCTGGCCATCGACCGCCAGAACAGGATCTCGGGTGCGTGCTCCACCAGCGGCGCCGCCTGGAAGATGCACGGCCGGGTAGGGGACTCTCCCATTATCGGAGCCGGATTGTACGTCGACAACGAAGTCGGGGCGGCAACCTCGACAGGCCTCGGGGAACTGGTGATGAAAACCGTGGGCTCTTTCCTGATCGTAGAATTGATGCGCAACGGCGCAACCCCGCAGGAGGCCTGCGAAACGGCTGTCCGGCGGATCCGGGACAAATATTTCGCTGACGGCGGGAAAGATATCCCGCAGGTAGGGTTCATTGCCGTCAACAAGGCCGGCGAACACGGCGCTTATTCCCTCGTCAACGGCTTTTCCTATTCACTGTACCAGGGGGAGACCAACGAAGTTTACCAGGCCGAATCCCTGATCAATGCCGGTTAGTCCAATGGAAAAAATTCAGTCCGTACCTACGCTTGCCGATATCCTGGCCACCCATGAGGCTATTCAGCCCTATATCCACCGGACGCCGGTGATGACAAGCCAGTCGCTCGACGAACTGAGCGGCGCCAGGCTTTTTTTCAAGTGCGAGAACTTTCAGAAGATCGGCGCCTTCAAAATGCGCGGCGCCATGAGTGCGGCCCTTCGCCTGACAGATGCGGAAAAAGCCGGAGGGCTTGCTACCCATTCCAGCGGCAACCACGCCCAGGCAGTAGCGAGGGCAGCCAAAATCCTCAACGTGCCGGCCTATATCGTTATGCCCGATAATGCACCCGAGGTCAAACAGACCGGTACGCGGGCGTACGGCGCAGAGATCATCTTCTGCAAACCTACCCTGGAAGCCCGGGAAACGACCCTGAACGAGGTCGTTGCAAAAACCGGAGCGGCGTTTATCCACCCCTTTGACAATTACGATGTGATCGCCGGTCAGGCCACTTCAGCCAGGGAACTCTTTGAAGAAGGGCCGCTGTTCGATGCCGTTATCGCCCCGATCGGCGGCGGCGGATTGATGAGCGGAACGGCGCTGGCAACGCATTACCTGGTGCCCGAAGCCAGGGTATACGGCGCCGAACCCAAGGCGGTGGACGATGCCTGGCGATCCAAAAAATCCGGACACATCGAACTGAATACCTCCACCGATACCATTGCCGACGGCCTGAAAACCAACCTGAGCGAAAAGACCTTCGACATCATCAACCGGCTCGTCAACGACATCTTTACCGTGTCGGAGGAGGAGATCGTCAACGCCATGCGCCTGATCTGGGAGCGGATGAAAATTGTCGTGGAGCCGTCCTGTGCCGTACCCTTTGCCGCAATCCTGGCGAATCCCGGGCCGTTCGCAGGCAAAAAAGTGGGCATAATCCTGACAGGAGGCAATGTCGACATGGCCAAATTGCCGTTTCTGGGCAATTAACTTTATCGGATCGCAAAAAATAAAATTCTTCTTTGGCATTTTTTGAATTCCGGCATATCTTGCAGGGCAATGATTATTAAACGCCAAAGATGTGAATTCGACAAACATTAAAGACCCGGAGTATTTCCATAAGGTAGTGGATTGTCAGTATGCTTGTCCCGCCCACACTCCGGTACCCGAGTACATCAGGCTGATCGCGGCCGGTCGCTACTCTGATGCCTATCTGATCAACTGGGAATCCAATGTGTTTCCGGGCGTTCTGGGGCGTACCTGCGATCGCCCCTGCGAACCTGCCTGCCGCCGCGGCCGGGTAGAGGAAGAACCCGTTGCCATTTGCCGGCTCAAACGGGTTGCTGCGGACAACAAAACCGATGATGTGCTGATGCATATGCCCAAAGGGCCGTTTGCGCCCAACGGCAAAAAGATCGCCCTCATCGGCGGCGGCCCGGCTTCCCTGACCGTCGCACGTGACCTGGCCCCGCTGGGTTACGAGATCCACCTCTACGATGATCAGGAACTCGGCGGCGGCATGATGCGCAGCCAGATCCCGGCATTCCGCCTCCCGGAATCGGTGCTCAACGAGGAAGTCGACTATATCCTGAGATTGGGCATCCATACGCATTTCAAAACCTACGTAAGCAGCATGAAGGAGGTCCTGGAAATGGACTACGATGCGGTTTTTGTAGGAACAGGGGCGCCCAAGGGCGGTGACCTGCCCAAACTCCCCGGCAGATGGGACGCCGCCGACCATATCCATATCGGCATTCAGTGGCTGTCCAGTGTCGCCTTCGGCCATACCGACAAGATCGGCAGGAAAGTTATCGTCCTGGGCGGCGGAAATACGGCAATGGACTGCTGCAGGACCGCCAGGCGGCTCGGCGGCGAAGAGGTCAAAGTGGTCGTCCGCAGCCCGTTCAAAGATATGAAGGCTTCTCCCTGGGAAATCGAAGACGCTATGCGCGAAGATATCCCGATCCTCAACTGCATGCCGCCGAAGGAATTCGTCATCGAGAACGGCAAACTCAAAGGGGTTCTTTTCGAAAAGGTGAAGGCGGTTTATGACGAGAACGGCCGGCGCAGCCTCGTGCCCACCGGGGAGCCCGATGAGTTGATCGAAGCCGACGACGTGTTGGTCGCGATCGGCCAGGAAAACAGCTTCCCCTGGATCGAAAGGGACCTTGGGATCGAATTCGGAAAATGGGATATGCCCGTTCTGGACAAGACCACCTTCCAGTCGACCCTCAGCAAGGTCTTCTTCGGCGGCGATGCGGCCCTGGGGCCCAAGAATGTCATCACGGCGGTTGCGCACGGCCATCAGGCAGCCATCTCCATCGACCTCTATTGCCGGGAAAAGGACCTGTTCGAACGGCCGGCGCCGACCACCAACCTGATCCATATGAAAATGGGCATCCACGAATGGGCTTATGACAGCGCCGTGGTGCCGGATCAACGGTACAAGGTGCCCCATGCCGTTAAGGAGGTCACCCTGGTCAACCGGAAAATGGAAGTGGAACTCGGATTCGATCAACCCACCGGCTTCAAGGAGGCCCAGCGGTGTTTCAACTGCGACGTCCAGACGGTGTTCAATACATCGCGCTGCATTGAATGCGATGCCTGCGTGGATATCTGCCCGACCTCCTGCATCACCTTTACCGCCAACGGAGAGGAAGAAGACTTGCGAACCAGGCTCACCGCTCCGGCAATCAACCTGGAACAGGATCTGTATGTTTCGGACAACCTGCCGACCGGAAGGGTGATGGTCAAGGATGAAGACGTTTGCCTCCATTGCGGCTTATGCGCCGAAAGGTGCCCGACAGCCGCCTGGGATATGCAGCAATACCTCTACGCTGTGACAAAAGCGACTAAAATATTGGTTTAATCAAGATGTGGCGTCAGCCAGGCAATAAACACGGATGAAAAATTCTGAAACTTCGAACGAAATGCCGGTACCCGTCAACGGTAAATCCCATCTGGGGCCGGTCATTGTCAATGACATGGTGATCCGGTTCGCCAATGTGAACGGAACCGGGTCCGCCAGCGCGAATAACCTGTTTGCAAAGTCCATCTTCCGGATGGGGATTCCCGTATCGCCCAAAAATATTTTTCCGTCGAATATCCAGGGCCTGCCGACCTGGTATGAGGTCCGGATCAGCGACAAAGGGTACCTCGGCCGCCGGGAAGGCATCGACCTGATGGTGTCCATCAATCCGCAAAGCATGCTCAAGGACGTGGCGTCCGTGCGTGAAGGCGGTTACTTCATTTATGACAATTCCAAGCCCCTCCACAGTGACTTTTTCCGGGAAGGCATCCATTTCCTCGGCATACCGATGACCCGGCTCACCATGGAGCATTTCCAGGACCCCCGGGGCAGATTGCTGTACAAGAACATCATTTACGTAGGCGCTTTGACGGCCCTGCTCAACATGGACGAGGAAGTGGTCAGGGATATCATCAGGGAGCAGTTCAAAAAGAAGGAAAAGCTCATTCCCAATAACCTGCTCGCCCTCGAACTGGGGGTCAAATACGCCCGGGAGCATTTTGATTGCCCGCTTCCGATCCGGGTAGAAAAGCGGGATTACGTACAAAACAGCATCCTTGTCGACGGCAATACGGCTTGCGGCCTTGGCGCGATCTATGCCGGCGCAACGGTAGCAGCCTGGTATCCGATCACGCCTTCCACTTCGGTGGTGAACGCTTTTGAAAAATACGCCAAGCGGCTCAGGGCAACCCCTGAAGGCAAAATGAAGGTGGCTGTAGTGCAGGCCGAAGATGAACTGGCCGCCATCGGCATGGTCATCGGCGCTTCCTGGAACGGGGCCCGCTCCTTTACAGCCACCAGCGGCCCCGGCGTCAGCCTGATGAACGAATTCCTGGGGCTGGCTTACTTCGCGGAGATCCCCGCAGTACTGATCGACGTGCAGCGGGGCGGGCCCTCTACCGGCATGCCGACCCGCACCCAGCAGTCGGACCTGATCCTGGCAGCCTATGCTTCCCATGGGGACACCAAGCACGTACTGCTCTTCCCCAGCACGCCTACCGAGTGTTTTGACATGACGGCGGAGGCTTTTGACCTGGCTGAGCGGCTTCAGACCCCGATCATGGTGATGACCGACCTGGATCTGGGTATGAACGAACATATGACGGCGCCCTTTTCCTGGGATGACAAAAAAAGGTACGACCGCGGGAAGGTCCTTTCCGCTGAAGACCTGGACAATATCAAAGAATTCGGCCGTTACCTCGATGTGGACGGCGACGGCATCACCTACCGCACTATTCCGGGAGTGCACCCGGACAAGGGCTCCTTCTTCACGCGCGGAACGTCCCGCGACGAGTACGCCAGATACACGGAAGAGGGGGCGCCTTATCAGCGGAACATGGACCGGCTGGTTAAAAAATGGCATACGGCCAAAAGACTGGTGCCCAAACCGGAATTCTACCAGCATAAAACGGAGAGCAATTTCGGCATGATCTTCTTCGGTACTTCCACCTATGCCGCACTTGAAGCCCTTGACCTGTTGCAAGCTGAGGGCCACGGCATAGATGCCATGCGCATCAAATCCTTTCCGTTCACGGAAGAGGTGGAACGGTTCATCGACGACCACGAAATCGTCTTTGTCATCGAACAGAACCGGGATGCCCAGATGCGGTCGTTGCTGATCAACGAGCTGGAGATCAACCCGAAGAAACTGGTCAGGATCCTCCACTACGACGGATTTCCGATCACAGCGGATACCATTGCCCGGCAAATCCAGAAAGGCATTCTGGTTTCCTGATCCAATTGTTAAAAACCTGGCGCCGGCCGGGTAACCTCCGGCGCCGACAAGGATAAAATCATGAGTTATCAAAGACCTGTTTTCCGGCACCCTTCATTGTCCAAGAACGAAGTGGGATTTACCCGGGCCGATTACGAAGGCGCCATTTCGACCCTCTGTGCCGGATGCGGCCACGACTCGATCAGCGGATCGATCGCTCAAGCCTGTTATGAAATGTCCATCGAGCCGCACCGGCTGGCCAAGTTGTCCGGCATCGGGTGCTCGTCCAAAACGCCGACCTATTTCCTGGGGAAATCCCACGGCTTCAATTCGGTGCACGGGCGGATGCCTTCCGTGGCAACCGGCGCATTATTGGCCAACAAGGACCTGATCTACCTGGGCGTTTCCGGCGACGGCGATACGGCCTCCATCGGGATGGGGCAGTTTGTGCATGCGGTCCGGCGCAACCTCAATATGGTGTATATCGTCATGAACAACGGTTGTTACGGCCTTACCAAAGGCCAGGATTCCGCCACCGCGGATGCTGGTTCGATCAATAAAAGCGGATCGGCCAACCCCTTTCAGGCGATCGACCTGGTCGGCCTGGGCCTTGAACTGGGCGCTACTTTTGTCGCCCGCAGCTTTTCCGGGGATAAGACCCAATTGGTGCCCCTGATCAAAGCGGCCATTTCCCACCCGGGATTTGCCCTGATCGACGTATTGTCTCCCTGCGTAACCTTTAATAACAACCCGGGATCAACCAAGTCCTACGACTTCGTCCGCGCCCATATGGAAGCTACCGCTACCGTCGATTTTGTACCGGAGAAAAAGGAAATCACGGTGGATTATGACGAGGGAACCTCCAGGCGGCTCAAATTGCACGACGGCTCCTATATCCAGCTCCAGAAACTGGCCGACAACTGGGATCCGATGGACCGCGACAGCGCGCTGGTGGCGCTCAATGAAGCGCGCGCCAAAAACGAGATCCTGACCGGTCTGCTCTACGTGCAGCCGGAAAGCCGCAACCTGCACGGCCTGCTCAATACCGTTGATACCCCTTTGAATGAATTGAAGGAGGAGGATCTTTGTCCGGGAGCGGCGACGCTTGATAGCATCAATCAAGGTTTTCGGTGATAGCTGGTATTTGATGCTTGACTTGTTAAATCAAGGGTTGCTTTTTATCTTCTGATTAATGATGTCTTGATTTTCTGATTGTTGCTTCTGATCTTTGTCCCTTTTTTGGCATTGCCCAAAAAAGGAACCAAAAAAACGCCAGGACAGCAAACTCTGGCTGCGCTTTTGGTCCACTGGACCAAGCCCGCGAATGTTCGGTCACTGCTGTCCGGCCGCCCG